>CALGYR010000091.1 GCA_937935355.1 uncultured bacterium
CGCCTCCATGGTCACCTGGCCTGGAGAACTGTCTCATGAAAAGTAGCCACGCCCTTATCATATCAACCGGAGAGGATACTCCGGCCGGTCATTCAATCCGAGCGCGCATCCTGGTATTGGAGATGGGTCCAAAGGATCTCCGATGGGATCTCCTTTCTCAAGCCCAGCAACTGGCCGCTCAGGGTGCCCTCGCCGCCGCCTTCTCTGGATATGTCCAATACCTTGCCGCCAACCACGACACTGCCCTTGCCCGACATCGTGAACGAGCACTCCAACTGCGAGCGGAGGTCCAAGGAGCACATCGGCGGACCCCGTCGATCATCGGGGATCTTCTGGCCACCGCAGAGGAGGTGGCCGCCTTTGCCCAGAACGTTGGCGCCCTGAATCAGGATGAAGCCTACGCATTCACCCGGCGATGCCATACGGCCCTGCTCGGAGTTGCCGAAGCTCAGGCTGCCCACCAGCATGATGCGGATCCCGTGCTCAAGTTCATCTCGCTGGTCTCTGCGGCCCTCGCCTCCGGAAAGGCCCACGTGGCCGGTCCGGATGGAAATGCTCCGGAAAACCAGCAGGCCTGGGGGTGGCGCAAGCGCAGCATGGGAGACAACTACCTCGACCAGGGGGAGTGGGTGCCGCAAGGTGCCCGGATAGGTTGGGTGGAGGGGACCAATCTCTATCTTCAACCGGAGGCCACCTATCGCGCCGCCGAAGTGATGGCCGGCGAGCGGGAGTCGCTCGGCCTCAGCTCTACCACCTTGTGGAAGCGCTTGGACGAGCGCCACATCCTGGCCTCCAGGGACTCCACCCGGCGCAGACTGACCATCCGGAAGACCCTGGAGGGCAGCCGCCACGAAGTGCTCCACTTGGACGCCTCTGCCGTAGGAAAAACGTCCCAACAGTCCCAAGTGTTCCAATCACAGCATGACCGAGACATAGAGTTCCCGTTTGGGGCTCTAGCCGATGGTGATGTGGCTGCGGAGGTCACAACGTGACCCTCAGCAAGCCCGCCGCCACCGCTGTGGCCAACGAGATTCCGCACTTTCCGCAAGCTCGCGGACCTCCTCAGGACCTGGCCGTCAATGGCGGCCCGAGCGGGCTTGCCACCTAAGCACAACCACCTGCTTGAAAGGATAGAGATGACATTCACGGATGCCCACAAGAAGCTGGTCCTGATCCTGGATCGCACAGGGCCTGCAACCATTGAGCTACTCGCAGACATCTTGCACTCAGAGGAGGATATCGAAGAGAACTTCGAGTTCGATTCCATCTTTGAAGAATGGATTGCTGAGACAGAGACATTGCTCTTCGAGCTACGTGAGGAAGCTGAACTGGTCGACGACCGACTGCTCGACATTCTCAGCCCTCTTGGCCGGCCCACTTTGACACAACGAGCGTGGGAGTTGTGCTCAGCAGGTCGCGAGTTCGCCAAGGCTCTCCCGGCGAACCTAGTAGACAACCTTGTTTTCCCAACCACCCACGGAACCAATAGTAGGAGAAGCACACAATGCACTACGCCGTCTTAGTCATCGGCCCCGACCCGGATGAATTGCTTGAAGCGCACCGAGACACGTCGGGCATGGATCAGGAGGAGGGGATCTGTCCAAAGGAGCCCCTCTTCGATTGGCGCTCCATCGGCGGGCGTTGGTGCGGCTTCTTTAGGCTGAAGCCTGGGCGTACTGGATGGGCAAACGATCACACAAAGAAGACATGCCCGCCAGACCACGTCGATTCTGCTCTCAAGGAGGATATCGACTGGGATCACATGCGACAGCACCTTCGGGAAATGGCAGAGGCCAGCTGGCAGAGAGCCATGGCCATAGCCCCAGGGCAGCGCTCCCTCTTGTGCCCCAGCATACTACCCAACGAACGAAAGGAGGACTACATAGCGCACGCGAGCTCAATGAGCTTCTTCTGCGCAATCCTGACGAGCGACAAGTTGTACAACTTCTGCGATCGGCGGCCAACGCCCGACGAGCAGGCCGAAGTGGAAGCGCTGATCGAATCACTTCCGGGTGACGCTTTACTGACAGTAGTGGACTGCCACTATTAACCAAGAGAGCCTATCGTGACCCCGCTCCCGCCCCAACACCGTCCCGGCGCGCGCAAGGCGCCGCGGGCGGTCGTTGGCGCGGCGGGTGCTAAAAAACGCAGTCGGGGCCGACCTCGACGGGAGGTGCGCCTCGAGCAAGTGAATGCCCCAGAGTTCTCATCGGAGCAGAAACACGCGGTGATCCGCGCTCTGGCCAGGCTCGTCGTGGACGTGCTGCTGAGCGAGGAGGACGGACACAACGGAATAACAATGGGGGATGTGCAATGACGATAGCGATCTACTGCCGGACGGCCTCTAATAGCCAGGACAGCGCAGCCTCGATCAAGAGGCAGGAAGAAGTCTGCCGGGCGTGGCTTCAAGACAACAAGGACCCTCACAGCGAGAGGGCAGTGGCCTTTAAGGATGCGGGCATTTCCGGGGTGCAGGTCTGCAACGGAGAAGCATTCAATGAGCTCCTGGAGCGGTGCCAGCATCGAGAGTTCTCGCTGGTCGTCTGCTACAGCATGGACAGGCTCGGGCGGCACGCCTCCACGCTGGCGGGGGTAATTGGCAACCTCGGGGCGTACGGGGTCAGAGTGCGCTCGGTGACCGAGCCGAACGGCGGAACCGCCCATGCGTAATCACCCACCACGTGGGCAGCGTCATGCGGCAGTCTTCCCGGGGTATAAGGTTATAGGATAACACGGGAGGGCTAATAGTCGAGCAGTTGACCATGCTGCAATCCGTCAGGAAGGTGCGCAACCCGAAGGAGATTCTGGAGCGGGCGCGCGCCATCATCCAGAACAAGGCTGAGTTGTTCGCGAAGATCCGGGCCCGCAAGGCCAAGGTGACCGAGGAATTCCGGACGGCTCTGGGCCGCCTAATGAAAAGCGCCCGCCTTTTCAGGGACGGGCGCCTCTCAGTATCCTGGGACGTAACTGCCGCACTCGCTGGCGCAGGCAATTACTTGCCTGAAGTTGGTAGCGGGGGCTCGTTTCGATACTGAGAATCCGGCCTCGCTCGAGTGGCAGGAGGTCAGGTTGACTGCGTAACGAACTCCAGCACCGTCGTCTTGCATGGGGAAAGCTCCTGTTCACCAAGTGACGAACGAGGCGGGCCGATCAGCCGGCCCGCCCCGCATCTACCAGAAGGCTGGCTGGCTACTCCGCAGCCTTTTTCTTAGCTGGCAGGGCGAAGGCTCCTTCCGCGAGCTTGGCGTCCGGCACACACTTGGAGTAGACGCAGGTTACGGTGGCTTTCTTGACGTCCGGTTCCTGAGCTGCCATCACCTGGCTCACGTCCGCGGCGAGCTTACGAATCAGCGGCTTCTCGCCCGACTCAATCCAGAGGTCGACGGCGTGCTTCTCGTAGACGAGCTTCAGGTGCTGGCACTTGGTGCCGCCAACGTCCTCTTCGCCGACAAGCTCGCCCGACTTGAGTCCATTGGCAAGGTGCTTGGCCGGGTCTTTGGAGACCACCGGCAACACGGCGACGGGCACGAAGGGGTTGAGGTTCTCCGCAGTGAACAACTCGGCCGCATCCGCAGGAGCCTCGCCCTTGTTGTTGGAGCCTTCGCCATCAATGCCAGCCCAAAACTGCTTGCCGTCAGAAACAAGCAGCACGGTGCCTTCCGCTTTGGCCGTCGGCCTCAAAGCTACAAGGCTCGGACGCTGGATGACCAGGGAGTAGGCATGTTTCAGTTCAACGCCCTCTTTGCCCTCCTTGGCTTCTATGCGGATGTCGAGCGCCACTTGTGCGGAAAGACTCTTCATCCCGGCATAGAAGGCTGACATTCTCTTGATCAATGCCTCTGCGCCTGGCACATTCTCCGCCAACGGTCTCGGCTCGATTGCTCTAATGAGGGAGGTAACCGGATATTCATCGCCGACTACATGAGGACCAATCAGGTCGTCAAACGTAAATGGCCGCAACCCACACAGCTGGACGGCAGAAAGCCTGTCAGGCCTAAATTTGGCCAGTTCAGGCAAACTCAGGTATTTCCCTCTGGCATATAGGTGTTCTCCTTGCTTATCCTTCCACAGACAGACAATGGCAATACATGAGGTAATCGGCACCGTGCAGGATTCCACCTGCGAGCCAATGTTGGTCTTCCTTGCGGTTTGTGGCTCAATCGACACAACGTCGCGTTTTACCATTCGGAAATGAGCATCAGTAGCGTATGCGGAATTGCGCGCCGGCATTTTCAGGATGAACAGTCTGATGTTCTCGAGTTCTTCTCGCTCCGGTTGGTCAGCTAGGCGAATCCAACCACCAGTAAGTGGGTTGTTGTCCGAGTACGCCAGCAGCCAGCGCCGTTTCTCTGGTGGTCCATATGGGATCCCCATGATAGTATGGCAAAAAGTGTTCGCGCCGGATGGCTCGACATCGGTTGGAGACCATCGGTGAAGCGGAGCCTCGCTATTCACCCGCGTGATTTCCTGCGAATCTCCACATGGAATAATTTTGAAGGTGCAGTCCGCAACGCGCGATTGTGGCGTTGCTGACGTCCACTCCAGGTTCACGCGGCATTCCGTTGGCTCATTATGTTTACCAATGTCGTAATAGGTGCTCAACGGCAACACCTCAACGTAGGACTCGCCTCCCCCTAGCGACAGGGTCGTTCTGACCAATTCCCTTGCCACATAGAACCCGGGGCGGATTCCAATCGGTTTTCCGCCGATCTCCACACGGACAGCCGCATTGGCCAACCACTCCCGGAACATTGGAGGAGACACATCGACGACATCGGTTCCTTTGTTAGTGATGTGTAGCTTCAATACGATGCGCTCACCCGAAAAGTAGGAGCCCCTTTCGGGCTCAAGGCGCACATCCAGAGAAGATACCTTTTCCCCTCCACAGCATTCTATGGCACTACTCCCAACAATGGCTACGATACACACCAGTCGAAGGAACGAAGACCTCATGCTGGTTGCCTGTCGCGCGGCATTCTTTTCATGCAACATTGCCCCCTCCCTTCACTCGCCGCACAGCCCCTGTCCATCAGCGGGCCACGCACGAAGCACCTTGGTTCTCAACTTGGCGACATGGCGAGGCGAAAAAGTCCCCACGCTACCCTTGAAACCGTCTTCCGACTCCACGCTACCTGCGGCAACGTTCTTTTCGTAACCTTTGGATGCGTCCTTATGATAACTGTCCCCGTTAAGCTCCGTATCATGCCCAGCAGCATCTGTTCCCACGGTGTAGATCGTGTGCCCCACTTCATGAATTGCAGTGTGTGTAATGGCAGTTTCCTTGCCGCCCAACTCGAGGATTCGTTTCACGGACACGTACGCGTGAGGCGCAATCGTGCCGCCCAACTTACCAGGGTGGCTAGATCGCGCCCACCCCATGAGATGCACGGTGTGATTGGGGTGGGCGGATGGGTACCCCGTCCAGTACGTGGCAACTTCACTGACAGGGAGATCCGCTTCCAAGTCCGGCATCCGGTAGCTACTCCATCGGCGATTTCCTGCGACATTGTCGCCCCAAAGCCCCACGACCCAATCGCCGTAATCTCTCTGCTCCCAGTTGCTGGTTATCTCTATGCCTTTTGCGGCCTCCAGGATCACGCGTTTCCCGCCGTCCTCTAGCCGGGTGGTCAAACCTTGAATGCCCGCTGCATCGATTTCCGTCTTCAACTCCGCTGCGGTAGCAGCTCCCGCCGTAATGTTGTTGAATGTAACGGTCTTCTCCACACCGTCATCAACTTTTAGTTTAAGGGTATCTCCCTTTTGGACGTTCCATCCACCCTCGGGTTGCCTTACACTGCCGACGCGGCAAATACCTGCGTGCTCCTCAATCTTCATATCAATATAGGGGTTGAGGTCTGGCTTCGTTATATCACCATAAGCGGCGCGGAACGTATCCGGTGATGGAATTGGGGCCAGCTCGCTTGCGTCTCCCGAGTAAACGGCAGCATTCGTGATTACTGTGTACTTTCTCCAAACGGTAAGCATACCAGAGCCATCGTCGGCAACGTCGCCCCAGTCTCCCTTGTCCGTCTTGGCAACCATAACCGCTCTAATTCTGAAGTTGTCGCCTCCGTCATCGGAGTAATAGAAGTGGATAGACGAGACATATTCTTCTCCTACTTTGGTAATCTTCGTTTTGGCCTCTCCAATCTTGGGCAGCAGCTTCGTCTTGTCCGCCTCGTAATTCAGCGGATCGCCGTCAAGGTCGTGGTCGGCACGGTCGAACCAATGCTTCTGCCCGCCCGCTCCCGCAGGGGCGCTTTCGTATCTTGTACCAGTATTATCGCCGCCGTTTGGATCGTGCTCCAGCTTGTCTCCCACCTTCTTGCCGTCAATGTCGGGGTGGCTTGCGGGGTCATCGGGATCGTATACTTCCCACCTAACCCGTACTCGGTCGTTCAACTCTGCCTCGGTGAATCCCTCAGCATCCTTCAAGTCCACCTTCACCGTTATCTTGATTCGTTGTTTGTCGAGTGAGGCGTTGATCGTGCCATCATCCTCGGTGTCCGTGAAAAGCCGCCCGTCTTTGCGTGGATCGTTTTCCTGGCCGTAATCGTTCAGCACATTGGCTCTCATGCCGACTATCTTGGTCAATCCGGTCTTGACGAGACTGCCCTTCTTCTCCGTAAGCACATCCTGCTCTGCTTCGGCCCGGGTGACCTTGGCCGTTGGCTTGGCCGGGATTGCCGTCTTCTCAACAGCAGATGTCTTCCTATTATAGTAGACTTTAGAGAACTGGCCGTTCTCTTCCAAAACTCCAATGATGACCTCAGAGTCAGAAAGTGGATACATCCAGCCGTCAGGAAGCGCTTCAAGATCGAACTTGGTCTCGTCAAGGAACAGCAGATAGCCATCCGCGGCAGGCAGCCCCTTGACTCGGAGGGAAAGCGGCATATAGCTGCCGCCACTGGCATCCCCCTTCCTGGCATCGGACGCTATCCATCTGCCTTGGGGCTCTGGGGTGCCGTCCCCACCCGTGCCGCCGCCCACTACGCTCCACACGGCCCTGAATGTCTGGCTTTCGGAGGCCGTTTCAGAATAGGAGCTGCTGATAGGCAGTTCAACATTGCTGTAGAAGTCGAAAAGAACCAAGGCGGTGAAGGAGTCAACTTGAGGAGTCAACCCCTGGAACGTACTCTTGTCAATGCTGACGCTTGTCCTCACTCCACCAACGAGGCCACGGAAAACGAGTGTGGCTTCGGATGCCAGCAACTTCTGCACACGGTTGCCCCCGCGCTCAACCACGAGCACATGACCCGAGGCCTCCGTCGATATGCCCCCTCCACCGGCGAAGCTGAATTGCCCACTCCCCGTGCCCGCAACGCCCCATACCATCTGGAATGTACCATTGGGATCGAAGCGCTGGAGGCGATTGTTACCAGCGTCACAAACATAGATGCGATTGGTGCCATCGACGGCGATTCCTCCCGGCGCAGAGAATTCGCAGGAGTCCGTCCCTTGAGTACCCCATTTTAGGAGGAATGTGCCGGCCGCGCTGAACTTCTGGATTCTGTGGTTGCCCGAATCGGCCACGAACACATTGCCCGCACCGTCCAGAGCCAAGCTGCCGGGCGAATTGAACTGCCCATCCCCAGCCCCCTGGCTTCCCCACTTGGCTGCAAATGAGCCGTCCGCAGAAAACTTCTGAATGCGGTTATTGTTCTGGTCAACCACATAGATGTTCCCGCTGGCGTCAATGGCCACATCTGCTGGTGCGTCAAATTGACCATCCCCAGCTCCCTGGCTTCCGAACTTCGAGACGAAGGTGCCGGCCGGGGTGAACTTCTGGATGCGGTTGTTACCGGTATCGGCAACGTGGATGTTGCCGCTGGAGTCCATGCCCATGCCTTTCGGCTGGCTGAACTGACCATCACCAGCGCCTTCGCTACCCCATGCGAGGAGGAAAGCCCCGGCGGCATCAAACTTCTGCACCCTATTGTTGCCGCTATCCAAAACGTAGACGTTGCCGGAGGAATCGGCGGCCACATCCGCCGGTTGGTTGAATTGGCCATTGCCACCACCAGCAGCGCCCCAGGCGGACTTGAAGGTAAGCGTGGCTTCGGAAACAATGAGCTTCTGAACGCGATTGTTGCCGGCATCGGCGATGTAGACGCGGCCTCGTGTCCCCACCGCGAGACCACCGGCTTGCTCGAAGTCGAAAAGACCTTCCTCTGTGCCCTTGATGCCCCATGCCAGTTCAAAAGCTCCGGTTGCTGGATCAAAGCGTTGAATACGGTGGTTGCCTCCATCGCATACATACACAGTAGTGCCATTGTCTACGGCGATGCCGAGAGGGCGATAGAGTTTCCCTTCTTCTGTACCCGCGCTGGCCCATTTCATCAAGACCGTTCCCGAGGTGTCGTACTTTACTATCCTGTCATTGTTCGTGTCGGTGACATAAAGCTTTCCGTCACTAGCCGCCGCGATGCTCGTTGGCGCATCCAGTTGTCCATCCCCCGCGCCCTGACTGCCCCACTTGGCCAGGAACGAGCCGTCCGAAGCACACTTCTGGATTCTGTGGTTGCATTGGTCAACCACATAAATGTTGCCGGTGCCGTCTACGGCCGCATCGGTGGGGGAACTGAACTGGCCATCCCCTGATCCCTGGGCGCCGAATTTCAAAGCGAAGACGCCAGCCGATGTGAATTTCTGGACGCGATTGTTGCCAGTGTCGGCAACGTAGACATTGCCACTAGAATCAACCCCGATGCCCTTGGGTTGATTGAACTGGCCATCTTCCGTGCCAGCCGCACCCCAAGCAAGCAGAAATGTCCCGGACTTGTCAAACTTCTGAACGCGGCTGTTGCCGGAGTCAAGGACATAGACGTTACCCGAGGCGTCCACGGCCACATCGGCGGGTGCGCTGAATTGACCATTGCCAGCGCCCGCTGTGCCCCAGGCAAGCGCAAAGCGCGCCTCGGCTGTCTTCTCGGTAAGGACCGAATCGCCATCCTGCGGACCGCGTTCTCCGTAGTAGAACTTGATGGTGTCCGCAACCCACGGGCTCGGATTGTTAGGCATGTAGATATTGGCGGTCAGAGTGCTCCCGCCGCCCGGAGTGCTGCCCGGTATCTCACGTTTCTCAAGCGTCAGCGCTACTTCGGCGTAACCGGTGTTGCCAGCAGCGTTCGCCGAGGTCTTCACGCGGATGGAGTGCGTTCCTTCAGTCAAGGGGACATTGACGCTGATGGGATCAAAGGTTCCCTTGTACGGATGTTGTCGCCAGAAGGCCGCGGAGCCGTCCTGTGTCCTAATGACGGTCTTGCTCGTGACAGGATACTCTCCTCCGTCAACAAACACGTCAACGGATGTTATGTCGGCTCCGGCCCCTGCTGGCGCATTGTCCGCAATGGGGTCCTTGACGTGCCCCTTGAGCGTGACCGTGGCGGTCTCGCCGTTGATGACCACATCCGAAGGCTTCACCTCCTCCAGCGTGACGGTCGGCCGAGGGTCACTGACCCCAACGAACTTGGTGGGGACGGGCGGCGCATTGGGATTAGCTCCGTTATTGTAGGTCGTGTCGGGGATGACGAACTGGATTCTCGGGAAGATCGCTCCCATGTCGAGGCTATCGGAGGCGACATCTACGCCGGCCGACTCCTCTTGAAGTTGCCACGACTTCCGCAGCGTCATGTCCGTGCCGACATAGGTCGGCTGCCGGTCTGTGATGGAGGTCGCGTCCACCGGGATTTCCGGCACGGACTGGACAGTGTTGGGCAGCAGGCTCCAGCCAATCTGGCCGGCCAGCGTCAATCCGGTGGCCTTCTCGATGAAGATGCTCTTGCCGTAGCTGCCGCTCGCGCCCACCGGGTAGCCGAGGATGTTGTCGATGAGCTTGACATTGCCGCCAGTGTAGTACTTCTGGTTCCAGTGGATGCCGTGCCCGCGCGTCTGCCCCGCGCTGTTCTTGCCCTGGTTGTTCCAGATCGTGTTGTGTTGGACTTTCACCAGGGTCGTGGAGTCGTTGTTCTGAAGCGCGTAGATGACGATGCCGCTGCCGCGATAGGCATTGTACTCGCAGCCGTAGAAGAAGTTATTGACGATGACGTTGTTGTAGAGCGTCATCGTGCCCGAGCACTTGTACAACTGGATGCCGGCGTCGCAGCGGTTGGCGGCGTGCTCCGGCAGCATGTTGATGTCGTGGAAGAAATTCCCCCGCGCGGTCGTGCTGATGCAGTCCTGGAAGTAGATGCCGCCGTGGCCCAGCGTGTGCCGGCCCAGCGCGCCCCATGCCTCGCAGTTCTCGATGAGGCCGTTGACGGTGTTGTCCATGTTGAAGGCGTCGCCGCCGGTGTCCGTGGCCTTGCAGCGGAGGTACTTCGGCCCGTCGGCGTACTTGAGCTGGATGCCCTCGTCGCCGGTGTCGTGGACGAAGACGTCCTCAATGACTATGCCGGTGTAACGATTGCTGCTGGTGCCCTCGGCGTAGATGGTGTCGGAGGTGCCGCCGGCTACATCCAGGCGCTCAAGCCGGACGCCGTGGCCGGTGATCTTGATGACATTGACCGCGGTCTTGGGTTGGCCAGCGTCATTGTCCCGCACCGATGGAAGCGGAGTGCCGGGCTCGCCCCTGAGCGTCCCGCCGGCCATCGTGATCCCGTTGGTGACCAGGAGCGCGGTCCCCGGGGGCAGCGTGACCGTGGAGCTGCTGACCAGCATGCTGGACAGCCGGGGAGGCGCTTCGTTCACCCGGCAGGTGGCAGCCACGATCACGTCGTCATTGGCCACGGGCTTCTGGCTGCTCGCCCAGTTGTCGGCCAGCGACCACTGGTCGTTCACCGTGCCCTCGAACGTGCAGGTTGCCGCCCGCGCGTCCAGCCCCCAGGCCAACGCCAGAACCGCGACCACTCCGACCATCCACACTCGGCGCATCATCGTGCTGCCCTCCAGCCTTCCGTTCCTTCCTCTATCGCTTTGCGGCGGCGCGGGCCCTGGCCCACGCCTTCCACTTCTCGATGGCTTCCTTCTGGCCCTCCGGCTCTTTCGCGGCGTCGAACCCGAAGTTCTCACCCGCGAGCGCAGTCAGCCCTTTGATGCCGGGCTGTCGGAGCCGCGCATCCCCGTTTTCAAGCAGGGACACGAGGCAGCTCACAGGCGTCTGGTCGGCCGCGCCGCACTCGCCTATGATCTCCGCGGCTCTGATTCTGATCTCGATGTCCGTGGCGGGGTCTAGCGCAACGTGTGCCAGGGCCTTTACCGACTCCGGTTGCCGCGCCTTTTCAAGCGCCCGATCCTTCTCCTCTTTGGAGTCCGCGCCGGAAAGCGCCGTAGCCATGTCGTCGAACAGCTCGCCTGACCTCGTGTCCGAGGCAGGAATGGTTTTCTCAGCGGGCTTCGGCTCTTCCTCACTATATGAAGAGGAAACGGCTCCGCCTGGGGAAATGGTCTTCGATGCCTGGCCATTGGCCGCCGATGGCTTGGTGCCCCCCGCATTTCCGTCGCGCACGGCGACGCGGTAAGTGAGGATTCCAGCGAGGACGATCAGAAGGAGGACAAGAACGGCGACAGCGATACCGCGACCACGCATGGACTCTTCCCCCCAACGCCACGACCTGGGTTTTCCGTCCCGGATGCGCGTCCCGACATGGGCGCTATCATGGCCGCGGAGAGGAAGTTGTCAAGGAAAATCGCTCTCAAACCGCTTCGAAGAGCGCATTGGACGTGGCCGGATGTTCCCGTTGGGGAAACGAACGCGCCCGAAGCGCACCAAGCTGGTGCGAGGTTGCACAAAAGACCCCTGTGCAGTGGTGCAATCGGCGGTGCTGACAGGCGCTCAAAAGACCTCCGGAGTCGGTTCCTTGGGCTGCAGAGGCGGCTTCGGTTTGCGCGCGGGGTCGTCAGGTGCCTTGACCTCCGGGTGCTTGGCGACGGGCACCGCCGGTTCGGCCTGGCTCCAGCGGCCGTCGAACCGGCCCTCGATCACCACCGAGTCGTATCGGATGCCTTCCTGCCCCTTGCAACCCAGGGCCACGGAGCCGGCGGTCAGCACCTCGTCGTCCGCAGTGAACAGGAGCTTGCCGTCCATCTTGACGTAGATGGCCTTACCCTTCCGGCCCATGTTGATGGTGTAGAGCTTGCGGGGGTCGTAATCGCCCTGGAAGCTCCACATCTGATCGCCCTTGGCCCGGCGGCCGATCACCCGCCGCGCTTCCCAGTTCTTGCCGTAGTCCGAGTTCATCAGGAACGTGTAGGTCTGCTGCCGGCAGTAGTGGGCAATGTGAACGCTCAGGCAGTCGTTGTCCACGGGGATCAGTTTCACGGTCACGTCCACATCACCGGCGAAGCCCGCGCAGGTGGCCAGCACCAGGGCCATGTAGTCTTCGTTGTTGCTCTCGTTGCACTTCTGGACCAGCCAGCCGTCCTCGATTGCCCACTCGCCCAACGGGTTGATGGCGTACCAGTCCTTGAGTTCGTCGGCCTTGGCGAAATCGTAGGTCAGCCGGTACTTGCCGCCATCGAGCTTCTCGACCTTCGTCGCATGCAGCCGGGCGAGGATGTCCCCGTCGGTGAGCGTTTCGGGCAGAGAGAAGCCCGGCTTGCCACGGAAGGCTTTGCAGATGGCGCCCAGCGCCGCCCGGCGCTTCTGCGCGGCGGCCTCGGCCGAATCGGCGGGGAAGTCCATGAGCACCGGCAGGAAGCTGAGCCCGTCAGGGTTGGCACTGAGCGCGAAGACTCGCCCGCCGGCGACCTCGGCCTCCCACTTGGACTTGCCTTGGGCGGGCGTTTCCGTCCAGCCAATGGCGAACTTCTCCAGGAGGTCCTTCCCCTCGGCCACAGCCACCCAGGTCTTCAAGACCGAGCCACGGAGCACGTCGCCCTTGATGAGATCGTCCACAACCACCTGGCAGACCAACACGTAGTAGGTCTTGTTGGCCTGGACCTGCAGCTTGGCCTCCGGTTCCGGAGACAAGCGGCGGATGTTGCCGTCGGCGTTGACGGCCGTCGCCTCTTCGGCGCTGAACTTGACCTCCTCGATAGCCGTGCCCTTGACGCGGCCGGCGAAGGCGATGTCGGCTTTGTCGATCAGGGCTACCGTCGGGTCCGGGGCCGCTTCCCCGGCGAAGGCCACGGCAGAGAGCACCGAGCCGAAAAGTACACCCGACAACCGCAACGCTCGACGCATCCTGATGCCCTTACGGCGCAGTTGGGGCCTGCGCCTTCTGGCCCCTGGCCTTGTCCAAGCGCTCCAGGGCCGCCTTGCCGGCGCGCTGGAGGCGCACAGAGGATAACTTGGCGGCTTCCTCGAAGGCTGGCCGACTCTCCTCGTCGCCCCACTGGCTCAAAGCCACGATGGCTGCGATGCGAACGACCTCGTTTGAGGCGCGGATGTGCTTGCGAATCTCGGGCATGTATTCCCGCAAGTCCAACTCCTGGACGCAACGAATAGCAAGGTCGCGCACTGCGTCCGCTTCTGGCCCGGGAGCCGTCAACCACGCGGCGGCGGTCTCCTGGCCCTTCTGGTCGCACATGCGCACCAGAGCCAATAGGGCCTCGCGGCGCACCTCAACGTGGCGGTCTGACAGCGATTGATGCAGTACGGTGACGATCTTCTCGCGCTCGTCAGCGCCGGCCTTCTCCAGTTGCTGCCATAGATGCTGGATGCAGAAGGATCGGAAGCGCGGCCCCTCCGCGGGGTTCTTTAGAACGTTGATGAGGTCATCCGTCAGACCTGCATCGTCCGAACGCCGCAGGAGATTAGCGGCCTCGTTACGCACAGCGTCATCGTCTTGAGGATCCCGCAATACGTAACGCACAGCGTCCAGATCTTCTTGGTGTTGCACCCGAGGTAGGCGCTGCGCGAGATCGGGCACCATCCGTTCGCTAACGGACTTTCGACGATCCACGAATGCCGCAACACCAGAAGTTGCCGCTTGCGGCGGCAAGGGTTGAGGCCCAATTCCTGAATTGCTTTGCTGCCCGTCCGTCTTGGTTGGCAAAATCGGACTCGAAACAGACGGGCTTTCGCCATCTCTTGGCTTAGTGCCCTGCGGGCACCCTTTTAGCATGAACAACCATGTCAGTGCGGCCGCCGCCAGGAGGACTGCAAGAGCTAACCCAAGAGCCGCACGATTCCTCACGAGTCTAGGTCTCGCCTCTCTTATCCCACCACGAGCGTATTCTTTTCTTGGCCTCTGCCAGCTTCGTAAGCCATTCGCTGAACTCCTTCTTGTGCTTGTCGTCGGCCGAAATGTGTTCGCCAATCCGAGATACTGGCGTTGCATCTTCAGGCACCTCGAATGACTTGCCAGAAATGCGCTCAATCGCCTTGGCCACTGCCCAAGAGACTTCTGTCGGGTTGCTATCCAGAAGACCGATGAGTGGAGCGAGGGCATTTTCAGAGCCAATATCTGCCAATGCCCCAGCGGCCAACCGACGCACGCCCGGCGTACTCTTCTCCTCCCCGACTATGCCGAGCAGAAGGGGAACAAATTGGCGATCTCCTTTCTTCCCCAACAACTGTATTAGGCTGCTTTGCACGGCCGTGTCCTTTTCATCACGAACGGCGACGGTCACGGTATCATCTGCAAACCCAAGCATAAAGATGGCCCGTGCCACATCGCGTCGCAGATCCTGGTCCTTGGCCGAGCTCAGCACCTTGCTCAACTTGCCATAGAGTTGCCGCTCGACCTGCGCCCAGTCCGCAGCCTGCCTAGCGTTCTTGAGCAGCGAATCCTCAGCCACCGCCTGAGCAGCTGCTCTGGCAACGTCGATCTTCTTGCTTTCGATGTGCGTGGCTATGTTCGATATGGCCGGCGCGTAGCCCATCTCTCCCAGAAAACGGAGCGCTGCAACCACCACCTCGTCTCTGGTGCTGGAAAGACAGCGCGCAACCCGAGGCGCCGCTTGCGCTGCTTTCATATCCCTCAAGGCTTCGATGGCGGTATCCATCCTAGAAAGCTTGTCTTCTTCGTCGTCCAACATCTTCGCCACTATCGCCTCAGCGCGCTTCCCGCCAACACTCCCGAGAGCCCTTACAACATCATGGCAGACAGAACCGTCATTCACGAGCTTTTCAAGTATGGGGACCTCATCTTCGCCGCCGATCTTTCCTAGGGCAGCTACGGCAAGACGCCTCTTGTGTCGGATGGCGAAGTCCGGGCCCTTGACCTCGGTGCCCTCCGCTATTGCCGCCAACCCTTTCACCGCCGCAGCGCCTCGCACCTTCTCGATGACCTCTGCCAGCATCTGTGCTCTTGAGCAGGGAGGAGGATCATCACGAAGTGCTCTCAAGCACGGTTCCACGATCAGAGGCCCCATTTGGACCAGTGCGTCGGCTGCCACCTTTTGAACATTCCACGGATTACCAACCCCGAACGTCTCGATCAGTTTGGGAGCGCTGCCAGGCCCCATCGCTGCTATCTGACGCGCGATCTTGCCACATTCATCGGGTGATGTCTCGTCCGTGACTTTGGAGAGCAGAACGGCTGCCTTTGCAGTGCTGTCTTCCTCCGCTGCAATTACCCCCCCGTGCGCGGCGCTCAACGCGCAAAGGCTCAGAATAATGCTCTTCGCGGTCCGAGACATGCTCAACACCTTCAATTGTCCTTGACCTTGACAAGCGATAGACCGGTCCACGTCCGCTCAAACACCTTTCGCGACCCGTCCCAGATCGTGAGCTTGGCATGCATCTCGATAGTGTACGTTCCTGCCGAAAGAGGAGGTATGGGGGCCAATCCCAGGAAGGGGGCACGGGTTTGTGTTGAACTCCCAGGTGGAATTGCGGGATGACTGGTTTCCGCGAAGGTCCTGGGTGAGGGCACGTTCGAGATCAACTGGACTACCATGTCGGATGTCAGTGCCCGGCCAGTGCAATTCAATATTTCTATCGTAGCATTCCCCTGCGCTCCTATCTCTTCGCCCACAACAAACTCAGCCTTGTTAGGAATCGGGGCGGCACTGATTGATGTAGCCTGAGCTTCTGCCTCCGAGGCAACTATTAGCCTTTCGGGGAACAGATGAGCATCTACGCGGATGTCGAACCGCCCGGCTTTTTCACCTGCCTGAACGTCGAACTTCTGAACAAGAGGGTTTTCCTTGGTCGTATTGGCTTTGCAGACTACCGCATCACGCAGGAACTGATTCTTCTGCCCTTTAACCAAGAAGCCTGGGAAGTCGGGCCCTACTCCTGCTGGGTGGATGCTAATGGTGTGTTTGCTATCCTTCTTCGCCGCCGTATGCACCTCAAGTTTACCTTGCGCATTCAAACAGAGGAGTTTATAGAAGACTCGCGCGAGGGACTTGTTGCCATTCACGTTTCCTTCGCGCGCGATCTCTACCCATCCTGAACCGTGCTGTTTGACCAAGATGTTGAGGCAGTAGGAATCTTCGTTCTCTGGGATTTCAAGTCCATAATCGTATTCGCCAACGGTCTCCCCGGTTTCGCTGTCAAGAACTTGAACAAAGTCATCTGATGCAATCTCGAAGGATGTAACCCCACCCGTGAAAGTAGATGTGGAAGCGAACATCTCGAATCGCACAGTCACGCCTTCGACAAAGGGGCGGATCGTCAGTTTTGATGTACCGGTGTTGCTATCCATGTCAACGATAGCTGACCAACGTGCCGGGACATCTAGCGTAAACTCATCTATCCCTTGCCCCGCCAAGGCCGGTCCATTGGCTCCTCCGATCCTCGCGGTGAGCACCGGCGTTCCGCGCAGCTTGGGCTTCAGATTGAGGTTCGCGCCGTTGGCGGTGTAGCTGGCAACGGAGGCGTCGAGCCAGAAGGTATCCGCCGGCTGGAACGTGACGTTGACGGCCTCGGCGGCCGGGCTGACCAAAACTTCCTTCGGCCGGGTGTAGTTCACCTGGCAGGCGATGGGCCCCTGCAAGTTGACGGACACCACCACAACTGTCATGGACCCGACCTCGCTGCCGTCAATCTTTGCCGTCACGGTGAAGCTACCGGCGGTGTTGTAGGCTTTGGCAAACTTGTCGCCGGGAGCACCGGACAACTCAAGCGTGCCGTCGCCATCGCCATCGATCAGAAGAGCAGTGCCCGATCCTGTCGCGGTCAGCAGCAAACTGTCGCCCTTGCGAATGCGGACGGTGTCCGTGCTCCAGGATTTGCCGGTGAGGTCGGTCGACGCCCAGGTGATGTTCTGGGTGGCAACGTTGGACTCGCTGAAAGCATTCTGGGCGGTTACCTGGACGCTCGTCGCCGCGGTCGAGGAGAGGGTTACGCCGAGGGACGCCCCGCCGGAGGACGCATTGTCGGCAAACCACTTGACCGGCGTCCACCGCGTGGCCGCGAATGCCGTCCCGCCGTTTACGACCACGCTGACGCTGTTCACGTCGCCGCTGTTCGTGCCCTCCACCCACGCCGGGCTGGTGATACTCTCGGCCGGAGTCGTGATGGCCACCTGCGCCGGGGAAGTGAAGATGACGTTCTGGTTGTTGCCGGAGTCGGTCGAGTAGAGGGCGACCAGCGGCCGGCCCTCTGAGGCGTTGGCGTCCTTGATGTCCGCGTAGCGGGCGGTCTGGTAGTCGCCGGAAATCAGCCGCCAGGGCTGGCCGGTCGTGCTGGCGCGCAGACTGAGGAGGTTCCCCGCCGCGCCTTGAAGATTCAGAACCCCGGCGACCTGCTGAATCTTGCCGCTCTCGAAGGTGAGCGTGGCCGCGCTGGCGACGGTCTTGGTCAGGTTGCGGAAGGTGTTGTTGCCGCTGACGGTCTGGTTCCCGCCGTCGAGGATGACGGTGTTCAGGCCAGGCTGGAGCGTTCCGGCGTTCGACCAGTTGCCGGCCACGGCGATGTTCTGGCCGGCACAGGCCAGGGTGCCCGCGCCGATGGCCAGGTTGCCGTTGACGTCGAGCGCCGCGGCATGGGTCCACTTGGCCGAAACGTAGCTCAGGTTGACCTTGACGACCTTGCCAGTCCAGTTGTCCGTGGCGAAATAGGCGAAGCCGGAGGCCGGGTCGATGCAGGCCGTGTCCAGGTATTTCTCATTGTAGCCGAAGGTCACCGAGTCGGTGCGCGTGAAGTCCGAGAGCTTAACCTTGATGACGCTGCCGGGATTGGTGTAGGTGCCGAAGTAGGCATAGCCGCCGGCCGCATCCATGACCGCCGAGTAGAGTTCGTTCTCGCCGGTGTTCATGGCCAGCGCCGCGTCGCGGGTGAAGTCCGAGAGCTTGACGCGGACCACCTTGCCCGGCGATGTCCGGGTTCCGAAGTAGGCGAATCCGTTGGCGGCGTCGATGACCGCGTTGCGGATGCGGTCCTCGCCCGTGTTGAAGGTCAGCGTGCCGACCTTGGTGAAGTCGGACAGCCGGACCTTGACCACCTTGCCGGGGTAGGTCTGGAGGCCGAAGTAGGCGTAACCGGCCGCGGAGTCCGTGCAGGCACCGAGAACTTCGTTTTCGCCGGAGGCCAGGGTCAGCGCTGACTCGCGGGCGAAGTCGGACAGGCGCACCTTGACGACGATGCCCGGGGAGGTGCGGGAGCCGAAATAAGCGTAGCCATTGGCCGCGTCAAGCGTCGCCGCCCAGAGGTTGTTCTCGCCGGTGTTGAGGGTGATGGCGCCTACCCTGGTGAAGTCCGAGAGCCGGATCTTGACGACCCGCGCCGGCGAAGTACGGGTGCCCAGATACATGAAGCCGTTCGCGGAGTCCATCACGACCGCGGGGCCGACGTCGTTCTCCCCCGAGGCCAAGGTGAGCGAACCCACGCGGGTGTAATCCGAGAGCCGGACCTTGGCGATCTTGGCCGGGGAGTTCTTGCTCCCTATATAGAGGTAACCCGCGGCCTGGTCGATGGCGACCATGTCCGCGTACTGCTCGTCGGAGTTGCAGACGAAGACCGCCGAGCGGCTGAGGCCGCCAGGAGGAGTGAGGGTCAGGTTGTGGTAGGAGGCGACCGGCGCGCCTGCGGCCAGGGCCACATCGTCGCCGCCCTTGTACTCGACCGTGTTCGGCGTGTTGGTGGTGGTGTCGAGGGTGCCCGCCCCGGACAGCGGCTCGCCGGAGTCGGTCAGGAGCAGCTTGCCGTTGGCCCCCAGGCGGAACGTGCCGTCCAAGAGCAGGGAGCCGGTCATCGTGGTGACGCTGGCGGCCTGGACGACGACCCCACTATATGAGGAAGCAACCTCGATGCGGTCCACTGTGACGTTGGTGTCGAGGGTGCAGTTGCCGACACCGCCCCCATCGAAGAATGCCTTGTCGCCGCTCTCCGGGACCGTGGCCCCGCCGGCTCCGCCTGAAGTAGCCGACCAGTTGGCGGTGCTGCTCCAGTTCCCGGCGCTCGCCGCTACCCAGTAGCGGTCCGCCGCCTGGGCGACCGAGCCTCCGAACAACAAAGGCATCCCAACGAAAAGAGCAGCAACGATCACCACTGTCCGTTGAACACGGCTCATCCGGCACCTCCTCCAACAAGATGTCCCGCGAGTTGCGGCGGCCACGATTCTATTCGTCGCCTTTGGTTTGCGAGCCTGGGCTCCCATCGGCATCCCCCCGAGCCACCGCTCTGCACATCCCAAGGTGTTGAGTAGGCGGATTGTACTTCCCGGCTGGCCGTCGTCAAACGAAATCCCGGAGGAAACCGAGAGAAAACGCTCCGAAAGACGTGCGGCGCGTGCCCGGATATTCCTGTTGTGGAAACCGGCGCGCTCGAACTGCACTACGTTGGTGCGAAGTTGCACCGCAGTTGTGCAAAAAACCTTGTGCAGTGGTGCCGTCGGCGATCTTTCGCGGTTCGAAAGCGCGCCTCGGAGGCACCTATCCGGGCGCCTACTTCCACCTGACGAACCATGTGGCGTCGTGGCAGTACCGCTCGCCATAGGGGCAAACGATGGGGCCGAACATCGTGTCCTGACGATGGGACGCGTGTTCCAAGTGGTAGGCTCATTCGGCCATCCGGGAGGTCATCCTGGCCATTTGGGGCTGCTCACCTGCCAAACAAGACGAGAGCCGAAAGCGGGCGAAAACGTCTTGCCTTGCGTGAGGCGGGACTTACAATTGCGCGCGTTGAGTTATCCGGCGCAGCACGCGCCGGATTCATGGGAACGTGCGAGGCGACCATCCATGCCAACCAGGTCGCTGTTTTCTGCCTGTGTGCGTGAGCCTTTCTGCCGTCCTGATTATGTCCAGGGCGGCCCCGTGAGTCCATCTCTTGACGAGAGCGTTGCCGGGAGGACAGAGAAATGATCAGGATGTTTGGATGGCTGACCGGATTGGCGGTTCTTTGCGCCCTGTTCGCCGGGCAGGAGGCGAGGGCGGACTGGCAGGTGGCCTCCGGCTTCACCGACACGGAGGGCAAGTGGACCTCCAAGGAGAAGGCATCGGACGGCGACCCGGCGCTGTACGGAGTCGACCAGTCCAACCGCGCCGGGGATGGTGCGGTTCTCAGGATGACCTTCGGCGACGGCGTCTACGCCGACCAGTTCCGGTTCAACGCCGACCGTTGGACCGGGGCCGTTGACTATGTCGTCGTCAAGGTCTACTACGGCGGCGCGAACCCGACCACGAGCGAGTTCACGTTCTACGCGCTGAAGAACGGGCAGCCGGTCGCGGAAACCGCCTCGGATGGGTATCCCAACGCGGCCTACAAGACCGTGGCCATCACGCCCGGGACCGTGACCGCGGTGGAGTTCAAGTTCCACTATACCCGCTCAGGTTACTACTTCTGGTTATACGAGTGCCAGCTCTTCAGGCAGGTCCCGCCGGTCCAGCCGCCCGCTGGGCTGACTCTTGACCCCACCTCCGTGAACAGCACCTCGGCGGTCTTCCAGGGCCAGGTACAGTCGGATGGTGGCGGCGCCTGTAAGGCCCGGTTCGAGTACGGCCAGACTGCGGCCTACGGCAGTTTCACGCCCTGGGTGGAGAACCTGGGCACGGGCAGCAACATCACCGCCTACGTCTCCGGGCTTGAGACCGGCGAGCAGTACCACTTCCGCATCCAGGTGCAGAACTCGGCCGGCACCATCGCCGGCCAGGACAAGTTCTTCGTGGCCTGCCAGGAGGAGTCCGAGGACGGCGCCCTATGGGTGCGCCCGGCCGGCAACGCCTCCGACTACCACACCTATGACGGGGTGACCTATAGCTGGGAGACTCCGGAAGCCGCCTACGACGACTGGGACGCCAGCGCGGCGCGCTGCTACCATATGGTCCACGACGCCGAACTCTGGAGCCCCTACCTCTACCTGCACCCCAAGCCGGGGCTCTACAACGGCCTCCGCTTCAAGGCGGCCAAGCCGGACAACTTCATAGACATGATCCAGGTCGAGATTCAGAAGAGTGAGGGGTGGGTGGAGGTCTACAAAGGTCCGTTTGCCCACAACGTCTTCGAGGTGAAGCCCTTCGACCTCTACCCGATCATGGACTGCCGCGTGCGGTTCCACATGAGCCAGGCGGGTGTCGGCGCCTACTGGACGCTCTACGAGTTCGATTTCAGGCAGATTGGCGTCAACCTCATCTCTCCGGGAGTGCCCTATTATAAGGAGGAGAACCCCGGCGTCTTCATCGCCAAGGACGGGGCCGCCTCGCCGTTGGCCTTCCGGTTTGGTCCCGGCGTCGAGTTGCTGACCTCAGGCACGGTGACGGTGACCAAGAGCGAGAACCTCAAGCTCTTCGTCGATGAGGGTTGCACGACCGAGCTGGCCAAGCTGACCTATGACCTTGCGGTCACGGAGGACCGTGCGTCGTTTGTCGCAGCCCTGTTGAACAAGACGCTGTACGTAAAGCCGCTGGTGATTAGCGCCGCGGCCCGGGACGCATTCGTTGCATGCGAACTCAGCGAGTCGGGAAGTGCGGTGTTCGATAGGGTGAACTACACGATCATCCTGGCCGAGTTCCAGGACGTGGACTTCCAGCACACCGACATGCTCTACCCTGTCGACGTGGCGCTGATCGAGGACGCCGCCACCTATCGGTTCCTTTCCGACGTGTTCCCCGACGACCAGTATCTCGCCGAGGTGGCCGATTTCCTCGAGTACCTCATGTGGCTGAATTCGTTCTACTTCACGGTGTACGACGCCAGCCTCACGGATGCCACAGTCCCCTGTACGGTCACCGGCTTCGGGTTCGCTGGGCAGCAGACGGACCAGGTGTCAACAACGCTCCACAAGAAAGTCGGCTATTATGAAACCAAGCCCATAGTTGCATATCGTGCGGCAGATGGGGCACCGCTTTCTGATTTTGCCAAGGACACCTACCCCGACTACATATTCATCGACCCGATTCAGCTCACAGGCACGTACGCCGAAGGTAGAAACAAGGCAGATGCCGGGACGGTCAACCTCTTTCTGGACGACCCGACGAACGGGGCGATAGACTTCACCAAGAACAAGCCGGAGAACGACGACGACCTGGACAAGTTCATGCCCGGCACGAAGGCATCCGACAGGTCGCCGGCGATTACCGTGAACCAAGCAGGTGCCCTTGTCCCCCAGGAGCTGAAGCTGCGGATACCTTTCAAGGTCGATGCCGTGACCAATGCGGCCATCAAGTTTGAGATGAAGGATATCAAGGACGGCGCAGGCAAAGTATTGAAGGCGGCCGTCAGCAAGCACCCCGGCTACGCGATGAACGCATCCTTCACCAACACCGCCAACAACGAAGATGATTTCTCCTTTGCCAGCGCAAACGACCAACCCTCCGTCACGGTGGGCAAGACCGCCTGGGTCAATAGCGTCTTCGATGTCTCGCTGTTCTGCAAGGACTACGCCGCCAGTTGTGTGCTGCACATAACTGGCACCATCGCCTTTACGAAGGGCGGGAAGGCCGGGACGTTCACCATACCCGACGACAAGCCCGTCGTTTTCATCCTCCCCAGAGACAACGACTATGATGGCATTGCCGATGCGTGGGAAGAAGCCGAGGTGGGGAAGAAGACCGCCCAGGGTGTTTGGGCCGGAGGCAAGTGGGAACAACTCTATGGCAACGGCACCAAAGTCACCTATACGAACACCCAGGGCCAACAATTCACTCTGGACATTGACAAGGACAGGGATGTGCGTGGCGATGATGACGATGAGCCCGCAGACCCGGATGCCAACGACAAGGACGGCGGCACCGACTTGGGGCCGCATGGAGCATGGATGTTCACCGGTGTACCCGTGCCGTTTGACATGCAGACAGCCATGCGGGACTTCGAGAAGCACGGTTCTGGCGATTCCTACACCACCATGCAGGAATACCGGGGCTTCATTGGTATTGGCGCTGCAGGAGCGCATCGTAGGCTAAGTCCTTGCAGAAAAGAGGTGCTCCTCGAGGTGGACGTTATGAGCCTGCCCCAGGAATTGGCCAACAAGTTTGGCGCCACGGAGGTTGCTGCCCGCGCACGTGTCGCGAAGATTCTCGATGAAGTGGCCAAGATATATCGCGACACAGCAGGCATTGATGTGTACTACGTCATTGATGACGTCTATAACAACAGGACTCCCCACAACCTGCTCGCCACTGAGGATGCTGCGAAGGCATGGAAGGGTGCGTGTCGTGATAGGGCGCGCCAGGGCGAAGACGACTACCGCTTATTCATCCACATGTGCTTTGTTGACGTGCTCACTTATGCAGAAACGCCCGCGGTTGTGTATGGGCAATGCAGGGAAGCTTTTGACGGCGGGTTCGTCGCTCTATCGAGGCATGACCTGCAAGGCGTCGATGCCGACCTTGTCCTGTCTCGTACTTTCGGCCACGAGCTTGGGCACGCAGGTGGCTGTACGCACTATCTTGGAACGGACGAGAAGTTTAAGAAATGGCTGATGTGTGGACAAGGACTGAGTTCTACGCGCGTCTTCTCCCAAGGCTACGATACCGATGCTCAAGGCAACGTCAAGGTGCCGCACAAGCTGTCGGAGGACTTCGATGCTGGCATACTCCGGATGGACTGGAAGAGTCATTACGCCGTGAAGAGTGATCTTCCGTAGTTGCGTTGGTTGCGATGAAAGGCGGTGGACCGTGAGATCATCAGGGTTGATACGATTGATCATGACGACACTGGTCGTATGCTTCCTGTGCTTGAATGCCTTCCTTGCCACGCCGGTAATGGCTGGCGAACCATCCACCGATCCGGCGACAAAACCGTCTCCTTCGGATGCTGACGCATGGGTCTTACACAAGCTGGGGAAAGACGGGGATTCGCGCGGACTGGAGTTGACACTTTCTCTGGAGCAGAACGAATACGTGCCTGGAGAGCGAATCAACTACAAGGTTGCGTTCAAGAACGTGGGAGACAAGGCAATCCTGCTGGATAGTCCGAGCTACAAGGACCAAGTCGGGCATTTGATGCTGTTCTTGTGGAATGGCAAGCAGTGGTGTTCGAGAAATCCAGGTGCTCATGTTCCTGACCAGCGCGAAGAAACGTCACTTGCTCCTGGTAAGAGCATAGTCATCGAGGGAACAATCCAGAGTGACGTTGAATTTGTCGGCTACGAGTGCGCCGACATCAACAACATGAAACTGCCTGCCATTAGTTGCGAACTGGTAGTCCGTTATAAGGACCAGTTCTCTCCGGAGAAGGAGGTGGCCAAGTCAAACAAGGCAACCTTTTCCGTCAAGCCCCGAGACATGGAAGAGGTCCGGGCAGCATACTATGTGAGGCAATCGGCAGGCCCGGATGGCACCGGAGATGTACACGTTCGACGACATTATCGTTTGTTTGCCGCCGACAAGACCAACGATCTGTTCTTTGTGGCCAGTGGCTTTGGGACCAAGAGGCTGGGAACCACTGTGGACAGATCCCGAATCTGCATGCTGATTGGTGCCAACGAAGATGTGCACATACTCTTCATGGTGGGTGAGAAGGAATACGTGCATGCAATCTTCGGGAAGGGACTCCTCAATGACTTCAGGTCGGAACGTGTTGCGGCTGGTTTGGCCAAGTTGGTGGAATCCGTGAAGGGGGAGATTGCGGTGGCGGTTCAAGACGGCTGAGCCGAAGGGCTTGCGCCACTACTGTAAGATTTCATCTCCGGTTTAGCCCCAGTACTCACACTCAGTTTCGTAGATCCCCACGGCGAGCCGCCGCCCGGTAAAATCCATTGAACTCGGCTCGCCCCGACCATCATGAAAGAAAGGCCGTTCGACCAGAAAGTCGAACGGCTTCTCTCTTTGTGGGGGTGGCGAGGTTACGTCGCTCACGAGGCGGTTCGAACGTAACTGGAAGCCCGAGAAGCGGTGATGGCTATGCTATGCCCCGGCCCCGGCAAGCATGCTGATTCGCCGGGCTCTCCGGCGCGACAGCATCCCACGGCAGTTCGATCTCCGCGACCGAGCCGATCTCGCCGTCAGTGAACGCCGCCACTGCGACGTACTCCGGCGCGCTCTGGGCCCGGATGGTCTGGTACTCGCCCTGCCCCGCGGCGTAGGCCACGGTCTGGTCGGGCGGGCCGGAGGTGTCGACCGGCGAAGTCGGCCCGAACCACAGGCCGAACTGGAACGCCCCCGGCTCATACTCGGCGACCACGTTCCACTTGATGACGCTCTGGAAGGAGACGATCTCCCGGCGCAGGTTCTGGATGGCAGGCAGTCCCTGGAGCGGCTCCCCGCCGCCGCCAATCTCGCCGGCGATAAGCGTGAGCACACTCCGGCCCCGGCACTCCTCCCAGTACCACTCGGCCGGCCGGACATCGATCTCCCACACACCGTCGGCCAGGGGCACGTCGGCGAGCCGCTTCGGCTCCGCGTCGGCCGGGATGAAGCCGAGCCGGACGACCTCGCCAGTGTCCGCGTTCCTGGCGTAGAGCGCCCAGCCCGGGGGCACATGGGCGTTGTTGCACGCCGGGACGATGCCTTCAACCCGGCCGAGCGCGCCGAACCTGGCCTGCACGAGGGCGTCCGTCAGTTGCCGCGCGTGGAAGCGCCCGGGCAGGACGAGCCCCTGGCCGGACCGCGCCGAGAAACGCGCCCCGTGGCGCCCCTCGCGCGCCTGGCGGGCGCTATACCGGCCAGTCGAGACCACCACGGTCGCGACCTTGACGGCCTCGAACCGGCTGGCGCGGGCGTGTTCCCTGGCCTGGCGGGCCGAGACTCGGGCCGCGTTGCCGGTCTGCGCCGGGGCGTAGACGGAGAACCTGTCTCCGAAGCCCGCGGCGTTCTTCTCCCGGATGGCCTCGAAGCGGGCGGCCACGGCGGCATCGAGCGCGATCCTCGCGCCGAAACGCGCCGTCGAGCCGGCGAACACCCTGAAGGACTGCGGGGCCGGGACGGATTCCAGGATGTAGGAGCCATAGGAGCCAGAATAGAGGTAGATCACGATGTAGTACCAGCCCTCCTTGGTGGGCGTATAGGTGATCTTGGCCATGCCGCCGCCGTCGTCGCCGGAGTTGTTGTCGTAGAGGAGATAGCTGCCGCTGGAGTCGTAGAGATAGATGTACGGATCGAACGCGGTCGGCAGCCGCGTCTGGAAGACGTAGGTCTTACCGGCCAGGAGGTAGAGCGCCCAATAGTCCTGGTAGTTGCCCCCGCCGCCGTAGGCCGTGAGCTTCCCGAACACCCGCGTCCCGCCCGGGTACTGGGTATGGTCCCAGCTGAAGGCGTTCTGGATGGAGGAGCCGTTCTCCAATCCCGGCATGCTCAGCTCCAGGAGTACCTGGTGTCGGCGACGATCCCGGCGCGGCCCTGATGCCCGTCCATGATCCACTCGCGCCGCCAGACGCCCTGGAGCTTGCCCGGGGCGAGGTTGCCGAGGTCGAGCGCGGTTGTCTTGTCCCAGGCGGCGCGGAAGGCGACGTTGGCCGGCTGGACGGTCTCCGCGGCCGGGTTCTCGTACTGGTTGGCGGCGGGCTTGTTCATGCCCAGGTCCACATCGGGCAGGGGCTCGATGGCGTTCCCCGCCGCCCAGGCGACCGCCGCGTAGCCCCGCAGGCCCAGCGCAGACGCCCCGGCTGCCCGGGCCATGTTGACGCTGGAGACCCGGAGGTACTCGGCGTTCTGGAATGCCCCGACCACCTTGCGGAGGAGCAGCGTCCCAGCCGCGTCCCCTCCGGCCCAGGAGCCGCTCGCCAGCACGACCTGGTCCACCACCGCGGTCGCGCCGGAGGTCGCCCCGACGAGCACGTCGCCCTGCTTGATCTCGCTGGTGCCGGTGCCAAAGGCCAGGGTCGCCCAGTCCACGCCCAGGCAGTAGAGCGTGTTCCCGGAGCGGTAGTTGACGTAGCGGCAGTCGCCGACGCCGGCGTTGACCGTCTTGTTCCTGATCCAGAAGCCCTTGGTGGGCCAGTCCGCGGCGGCAGCCACGTCGAAGGAGCCGGCCCCGGTGCCCAGGCTCCCCGTGGAGATGGTCGTCGCCGCCCCGGAGGGCTTCCCCGCATAGACGGTGAGGTCCACCATCGAGTCGACCGCGTCGGCGTTCCGGACGCACTCCAGACGGTAACGGGTCTTCCCGCCCACGTCGTTCTTGGTCTCGTAACCTTCGTAGTCCGGCGTCAGCGTCCGCTCCGGGTAGGCCAGCGTCCAGGTATCGGCCTTGTCCGAGGTCGGCAGGCTCGCCGCATTCACATCCACCTGGATGAAGGCCTGGCCGTCGGCGGCGAAGACGATGCCGTCAGTGACGCTGGCCGAGACGTCCAGCCCCACGCCCAGCGCCTGCGTGCCCATCTTGATCCGGAGGATCTGCAGGCTCCGGGTGTACTGGACGGTGAGCGTGCCCTCGCCTAGGAGCGCCGAGGCCTTCTTGATGGTGAGGCCGGTGATGTTGACGCCGGAGACGGTCTTCAGCTCCGGCAGCACCCCGCCCATCAGCATCCCGAAGGTCTCGTGCGAGCTGCGCCAGTTGCCGCCCAGGACCAGCCGGAAGGTGTCGCCGGCCGCCGGCACCGCCGGCAATTCCCGCGAGAGCGTGAGCTTGTCGGTCGCCGCATCGAAGCTCTTCACGTGGAAGAACTGCCCCTGCAAGGCCACGGTCGGCGTGTTCCCCAGGAACCACCCGACCGCCCCGGCCCAGTAGCCGTCGGCCTGGGTGAGCGCAGCGTCCACGATGGCATTTAGTGCGCCCCCCGCGTCGGCCGTGTAGGTCGGCAGAGCGTCGCCATCGGCGGCCAGGTTCTTCGAGGGGAAGTGAACGCGAAGCTTGTCGGCAGTCGGGGTAGCCATGATCACACCTCCAATGCGAACGTGTAGGTTCCCGGCGTAGCGCCGTCGGCCACCGACAGGTGCGCCGGGACGCCGGGCAGATCGGTCACGAAGTAGACCCAGGCCTGGCGAGCGGACTCGTTGCCGTACTCGTCCACGGCCTCTACGCGGAAGAAGTGCCAGACGCCGCCCTTGCCGTCGAGCTCCATCGGGCAGGCGATCTCGCAGCGCTCCAGGCCCTGCAGCGCCGGCCGGTCGTAGACGATCTCCTCGGCCGTTTCGCCGAATCGGCGGTGATAGATGCGGTAGCGCGCCGCGTCCGGCACGGCGTTCCAGGCCAGGTTCGGCCGGGTGTTGGGCGCGACGTGGATCGGCTCCGGCCGGACCGAGTCGTCGGGGAAATCGTGGACCTCGACGGCGGCCATGCTGCCTGCGGCCAGCGGCACCTTGACCATCCGCTCGGCCGCGCCCGGGCAGAAGGGCCCCAGGACGTGCGCGCCGTCGATGAAGACCCAGGAGACCGACTCGGCCGACGGCGCGGTCCAGGAGAGATCGCAGCTGCGGTCGTCGCGCGGGGTGATCCGGAAGCTTGCGTTCAGCATGGCCTCAGACCTTCTGCCACTGGACGTACCACATAGCGTCCGTGCAGTTGTAGGAGCCGTAGGGGCAGATGATGGGGCCGAACATGCGGTCCTCGCGATAGGGGCAGAAGCCGATGTAGTACTCGCCGATGGTCTGATACCAGATCTCGAGGCCCTGCTCGTGGTCGTTCTCGTCGATCCACCGCCACTCGCCGATCATTCCGTTGCCCGGACCGCTGCAGACCTTGGTGATGAAGGGGTAGTACTGGTCCTCGTCCTTCTTCTTGGTCTTCAAGGCCACGACCACGCCGTCGGCCGCCAGGCCCCCGAAGCCCACGTCGTCCTGCTTCGTCATGGAGACCGCTTTCAGCCCCACCGGCACGGCGTCGGCGCCCAGGAGCGGCACGACCAGGTCCTCGGCCTTCTCCGGCCGGACCATCCGGTAGGCGGCCACTTGGCCGTCGGCGCCCATCACGGGCATGAGCAGGTTGCCGGCCTTGATGCTCATGGCCCTTCCTCGTCGTCGGTGCCCGGGATGACCGCCAGGCTGAACTGGTCGCCCTGGCCGGCCCCGCCGCTCGTCGCCGCCTGGACCTCCACCTGGCCGCCGGAGGCGTCGTAGACGGCCTTCAAGACCGGCACCAGGCCGTTGAAGAAGACGTAGGCGAACTGGCCGGCCGGCGAGCCCTGCACCGCCAGGACCATGAAGCCGAACTTGGTCTTCCCGAGCGACCAGGAGCCGGAGACGGCACCCACCATGTCGCCGGCCGCGAGCTCGTAGCCCTCGGCCAGGAAGCGCATCAGCGGCGCGAATCGCATCCGGCGGGACTTGCCGGGCGCCAGCGGCGGCCCAAGGAGCGGGATCACGTTCATCTGGCTGTCCCGGCTCGGCTTCGAGACCGTGAAGACGAACGGCGCCTCCGGATCGGCCCCGGTCAGGGCCATCGCGCCGCCCTCGGGGATGGTCTCTCCGGAGCCGTTCGTCACCTTGAGCCGGAAGCCGTCGTCCACCGGGAAATGGACCACGCCCCACTTGAGGCCGGTGCCCGGCTCCTTCCAGAGGATGCGCGCCGAGCCGGTCTGCGCCGTCTTGAGGCTCCCGGTGTCTCCGACCTCGAAGCCGGCGTACCCGTCGGCCTCGTCCTCGACGTAGAGATGCACGGGCGTCACTCCGAAGATCATCCCCCGGCCGAGGCCGTCCTTCCGCAGCGGCTCCTGGAGGACCGCGTACTTCATCTCGTGGTCGCCGTCTTCGGGAGAGTGCCCGTCCAGCGCGACCTTGCTCTGGAACTCGAGCTCGTTGTCCTGCGGCGAGATGATCGGGGCGCCCAGGGCCAGGACGGCGAACCGGTCCTGGTCGGCGCCCGAAAGGTTCCGCACCGGGACGATCCCGCTCTTGGCCTCCCGGCCGCCGAACTCGGCGCTCTGGCCCAGCGCCCGGCCGCGGTAGTCGTTGGCCGCGTCCACGAAGGCGTTGTAGGCCGCCGCGGGTATCCGCAGGCTCTCGCCTTTGACCGCCTTCTTGAGGACGTCCCCGGCCACGGGTCAGCTCCCGATCCCCAGGGCGGCGAAGAACCCCGCCTGGTAGACCTTCTCCACGTAGACCGCGACCGGCTTCTTGATCAGCAGCTTCTTCTGGTTGTCGACGTCGTCGGCGTACTGCACCCACATGTAGTCCCATCCCTGCTTGGTGATGGGGCCGATGGTCCCGACCATAATGTCCGTCCGGTTGGGCTGCGCCGCGAACTTGTAGCTGATCTCCCAGTCCTCCGCGCCCTTCCTCGACCCCGAGGCGCCCAGGAACAGGCACTCGCCCGGCTGGAAGCCCCGGAACCAGTCCGCGTTCACCGTGCCCGTCAGCCTGAAGAGGTTCCCCCGGTAGGTCGCGGTCACCGCGACCGCCGGCAGGTAGTGCGTCTCGGAGAAGCTGTAGACGGGGACGGTGATGTCCACGCCGGCGACGTTCTCGCCGTCGAACCCGATGGCGCCCTCCAGCTTGTCCGAGGCCGCCGGGCCGTACTTCGCCCGCGTCTGGATGCTCTGCGTGATGTGCTGGCTGCCGCCGCCGGTGTCGAATGAAATCACCGGCTCGTTGCCGGACTGGACGTCCAGCGTCTCGTAGCGGACCGAGACCTTCCAGGTGGTCGCGTTGACTCGTTCGACCACCTCTATGGACTTCCGGGGCATACCGGCGTACCAGGACGGCGTGCCGGCCAGCGCCATCGCCTTGACCTGCGACTCGTCGGAGGCCCCGCGGACCGCATACGGAATCTCGGCCGAGGACTTCTCGGCGAGCGTCTCGCTACGGCCCTGGAAGAGTTCCTCGATCACTGCAGGCATGGCGTCACTCGAAGACCATCTCGTTCTCGAGCATCCGGTCGGCGATCTTCTTGGTGTTCTTGGCCGTCTCCTCGGTCGCCTTGGCCGTGCGATCCTCGGCCGCCGACGGGCCCACGCCCAGGCCCCAGGCCGCCTCGGCGCTGAACGTGCCCACCGCCTCGATCTTGACGGCCTTCTCGATGGCCGGCAGCGCCGCCTGCAGGGCCTCCTTGATCTTGGGGATTTCCGGAGCGGCAGGCGCTTCCGGCGCCTCGGGCTGCTTCTGCTCGGCCGCCTCGCGCTTGGCCTTGGCTTCGGCCAGCGAGGCCTTCCACTCCTCCCGGGCCTTCCGCAGCGCCTCCTCGGACTCGGCCAACTCCTTGTCGTGGCTCTCCTGTCGCTCCTTGTCCTTGGCGACCGACTCGTCCAGGATCATGCCGATGACCGCCTTGCGCTCCTCCTCGATGGCGGCCAGTTCCTTGTCGCGCGCGTCCTGGGTGCTCGCGCTCCGGAGGTCGGCCTCGACGTTCAGCCGCTTGGTCTCCTCGTCGATGTTCTTGGAGACCGCCTCCACGTCGAAGGATTCGTCGAACGCGCCCACCACCTTGGCCATCTGCTTGGCGATCCACCCCGTGGCCTGGTTCCAGACCTTGATGATGGCCGTGGACAGGTTCGTCCAGAGGTTGAGCAGGAAGTTGATCGACGTCGCCCAGATCTTCCGGATGCCGTACCACGCCTCGGCCACGACGATGGTCAGTCCGTCGAAGGCTTCCCCCGCGGTGTTCAGGAACCAGTACTTGAAGGCGATCCAGTAGCCCTTGAGCCAGTTGATCCCGGTCTGCCAGGCGACCTTCAAAGACAGCCACAGGACCTTGGCGGCGAGCGCAATGTCCCCGGCCGCCAGCGCGTCCTTGATCCCCTGTATCGACTCCAGGGCGAAGCCCTTGAGGTCGTCGAACCGCTCGGAAAGCCAGGCCAGCGCCTTGCCCCCGGCCCCCGAGGCCCACAGGAAGTAGGCCCCCAGGCCGGCCAGCGCCGCGACCACCAGGCCGATGGGCGTCAGGAGCGCGCCGAGGACCGAGCCGATGAAGCTTAGGAGCGTCCCGACCAGGCTAAGGATGGTCCCGATCCCGCCGAAGATGTAGCCCAGTGCCGAGGCCGCCACGCCCAGGGTGATGAGCGCCGCGCCCACCAGGGCGACGATCCCCACCACCTTGGCCGCAGCAACCACCAGCTCCTTGTGGCCGGCCAGGAAGTCCCGGATCATCCCGCCCCAGCGCTTCAGGGTGCCGGCCAGCTTCTCCAGCGGCTCGGCCAGCGCTTCCCCGATGATCGAGAGCGACACCAGCGCCGACTGCTTCAGCTGTGCGAACGAATGGGCCATCGTCTTGGTCATCTTGCCGTAGGCGACCTCCGTCGCCCCGGCGCGGTCGGCCATCACCGCCATGTCCTGCGTGAAGCCTTCCATGTTCTTCAAGGCCGGCAGCACGCCCTTCAAGGCCCGGACGTTGGGGAAGAGCTTCGAAATCGCGTCCGGCGGCAGCTGCGAGATGCGCTTGAAGACCCCGGCCAGGCCCTCGGTCTTCAGCGTCGTCGAGGACATCTCGAAGCCGAGTTCCTTGGCGTACTCCTCGGCCTCGGCCGTCGGCTTGAGGAACGAGGAGATGATCGCGTTCAAGGCCGTGACGGCGTTCTCGGTCTGCACGCCGCTCCGGGTCATCGTGGCCAGCGCCGCGCCTACCTCCTCCAGCGACACCCCGGCCGTCGCCGCTATAGTGGCGACGTTGCCGATGGACGGCGCCAGCTGCGCGAAGGTCGTCTTGCCCCGCATGACCACTTTGAAGAGCAGGTCCGAGACCGTGGCGGCGTAGTCGGCCGACAGGCCGTAGGAGTTGAGGACCGTGGTGATGGCGTCCGCGGCCGTCTTCGTGTCCGAGAGTCCTGCCTTGGCGGCCTTGGCCGCGACCGCCAGCACCTGGAGCGCCTTCTCGGGAGCGACCGACGCCGACAGGATGTCGTAGAGCCCGCCGGCCAGCGTGTCCGTGCTCTCGCCGAACTCGATGGCCATGTCCCGAATGCCCTGCCGGAACTTGTCCATGAACTTCTCGGGCTGCTCGAGCATCGTCGAGACGTTGGCCATCTGCTGCTCGAAGTCCGCATAGACCTTCACACCGGCGACGAACGGCGTGGCGAAGGCGGCCGACAGGCCCACCATCTTGAGCCCGGCGGCCCGGACCGAAGCGCCGAAGGCGGTCAGCCGCGCCTGGGCGCGCTTCAGGCCCCGCGCCAGGAGCATGTCCCTGGCGTAGAGCTCGATGAACGCCGCACCGGCCCGGATGCCGCCCGCGTAGGCCATCTGCTACTCCTTGCGCCCCATCAACTCACCGCTAGAATCGCTCGAAGAATGAAGGGAGGCGCCTTGTGGAACTGAGGACGGAGCACGGGATTGAGATTCCCAGCGATGTCTATGGCAATAACATCGCCTTCGCCTGCCCCTGCTGTGGCTTTCCCGTGCTTGCGACATCGAACGCGCCGAAGAACATCGCTAGGGGCGCTTCGCCCGACAAGCCGGTTCCCTGCCGACGATGCATGACCAAGTACTGGATCGAGACTGATCAATCTTGCTTCGTTCTCCACCGCGGGTAACCCTCAGTTCTGGTCCGGCAAGCAGTACCATCCCTCAGGCAAGTCCACCACCGCCGGGATCTCCTTCCCCTGGCCGTCAGCCACCCAAACCTTCACCTGCCTGACCGTCTCCCGGAGGCGCACCGGTTCCCCCGGCGGCACGAGCACCGCTCGCGTCCCGCACCCGACGCAGAAGACGCTCGCGCAGATCGTCGCGGCGAGCGCCATCCTCCACGCTGTCCGAAAGGCCTTCTCGTATCGCATGGGCGAGGATCTCCACGAGCACCGGGGCGCACTCGGCCAAGAGGGCGCCGAGGAAGCGCCCCAGTGCGACTGCCAGTCCGCTCACTTCGCGCCCACGTCCTCGGACGTGACCTTGTTGTCGCGCGCGGTGATCAGGCCGATCCCGGCCGCCACGGCCGCGCAGACCGCCGTCCAGTCCGGGTTCGTTGCCGGGTCGCCGTCGATGGCCAGCTTCACCGCCCCGGCCACGGCCACGAGGATCGCGCAGATGCCCATCACGGTCGTCTTCCAGCTCTTCACGTCACGCCTCCTTCCGTCCCGCCTTGCCATCCACGAAGACCGCCTTCAGGATGGACAGGTCCTTGGTCTTGGGCGCCGGCCGCTCTTCATCCCCGTAGGGATTGAAGTCCGACGCCCCGTAGGCCCGGTGCTTCTTCGGGTCGCGGTTCACGTTGGCCAGCAAGGCCATCACCGAGGCCGTCCGGTTCCAGGCTTCCCGGCTCTTGCCCTCGGCCATCTGCGCCAGCTCGCGCAGCGTGAACGGCCCCGGCTCTACTCCGACGATCCCGGCAAGCCGCCAGATAAGGTCCCAAGCTCGGCCAGCGCCGACTCGAACTTGGCGTCCAGCTCCGGACTCGAGAGCCGCTTCTCGGCGACCTCCAGCGCCTTCGCCTCGAAGGCGCCGTACTTGTCCATCGCCTTCCGGAGCACCTTCCGGCGGCCCTGGGGGAAAAAATCGACCAGCTCTCCCAGGAAGGCCGCGGTCGCGCCGTCCAATGCGTCGCCGCCCATCGCCCGGCCGAAGTCCTCGTCGGAAACCTTCTGCGCGTCGGCCTCCGGCTTCACCGCCGCAAAGAGCACGTCGCAGAGGAAGACCGGGTCGCCGGCCAACCGCTCGACCAGCTTGCCCTCGATGACCTCCAGCAAGTTCACGCCCAGGAGCGACTTCACCCGCTTGAGTGCATCGACGTTGATCTGCACCGACCATGTCCGGCCGGCGTTGTCCTTGAAGGTCCGCATCGCCAGCCCCTCCTCAGGTGACCTTCATCCACTCAGGCGCGTGCTCCGCGTAGGTCGGCTTCACCGACACCGACACGCTCATGGCCTCCTCGAGCGGCTCCTTCCGGCTGAAGCTGATCACCGACATCGTGGCCCGCAGCCCCTGGCTGCCGGAGGTCGCGATGGGCCCGTCCATCACCGCCATCTCGATGGGCGTGTCGCCGAACCAGGCGTTCTGGAGCGCCGCGAACCCCTCGTCCTCGGTGTCCCAGACCATCTCGAACTCGATGGAACCCTCCTTCAAGGTGCCCACCGTCGCCCGCCAGCCGGCGTTGCCGCGCGTGGTGACGTCGGCCTCGCCCTTCTCGAGGTTGAGCGTCACGTCCTTGGCGTTCTTGAGCTCCTTCCAATCCGGCGTCGCGTAGTCGCCGGCGTTGAAGTAGAGCTTGCCTTCCATCCCCAGCTTCTGACCCATGACCGTCTCCTCCTAGCTTCTCACCGAGTCTCGCCACATCCGGGGCAATGCCGGCCGGCCGATGTCGAGCGCCGGCCCCATGAACGCGCGCCGCGGGTACTTCCGGGGCTTCTTGCTCTCGACCGGCCGCTCCTTGGGCGGGAGCTTCCGCGCCTCGTCCTTCGCCCGATCCACCTGCCGAGCCGTCTTCAGCTTCACCACCACGGCCCGGCCGCCCTCGACCGCGATGGGCCCGTGGCCGCCGACCTCCAGCTTCCAGTTGGCCTTCCGAGCCTTGCGCTTCTTGGGCGGCTCCGTGCCGCCGAACTCGTGGGTATGCCCGATCCGCCCCACCGCCGTCGCCGCCGGGCCGATCACCACCCCCTGCCGCCCCTTCTCCACCGCGAAGAGGATCGCGTTCTTGAGCCGGCCCTTGCGGCTGTGCGGCTGGTGCCCAGGCGGGGCCGGTTCCGCCGAGACCTTGATGCTCTTCCGGGCTATCCCGCGCAGATACGCCCCGGCCTTGCCCAGGCTCTGCACCGAACCCTTCCGCGCGGCATCCCGCACCTTCCGGCCGTTCATCCGCACCCGCGCCCGCGCGCCGACCATCTCAGAGCCCCTGCGGCATCATCCCGCGCGGGAAGCGCAGGTAGTGCGCCGAGAGAATCCCCGTCCCGGCCTGCTGGCCGTTGCCGTTCTTGATGAAGGCCACCAGCCGCCCGCCGCCGGGGATCAGCACGTTCCGCCCCAGGAGCGCGTTGACCAGGTCCGGGTCGGAGCCGTTGGCCAGGTTCTTGGTCATGGCTAGGTCCACCCAGCCGCGCCCCTCGCCCACGACCGGCTCCATCTGCAGCACCGCGTGGCAGGGGGCGTTGTTGGGCACGTAGACGGAGACCGCGATCAAGAGCCAGTTCTCGTCGAGCGGCACCGTCGATCCGTGGATCGTGACGCTGCCGGCCGTCGGCACCGTCGCCTCCTTCTCCTCGATGAGGAGCGGCGGCATCCGGCCGATGTCCAGGTTCCACATGGCGCTACTCCAAAAGCTGGAAGGTGAAAGTGAGGACGCTGGTGAACTGCCGCAGCTCGGACATGTGCTCCTGCGAGTAGACCGGCACGTTCTCGGTCTTGGCCCACACCGCCTGGTTGCACCCGGCCAGCCGCTTCAGCTTGAAGATCCCCGCGATCTCCTCGACCAGCTCCACCAGCGGGTCGATCTCCGCGGCATCGGCAGCCACGAGCTTCTTCTGGACCGCCACGTCGACCTTGACCTCGCGCGGCGTGCCGCTCCGCGAGCCGAGCTCCTGCTCGACTCCCTTCGGCACCACCGTCACGTGCAGGTCCTTCATCTCGGCCAGGTCGAAGACCGGCTGGTAAGCCCGCGCCGCCGTAACCGGCATGGAGAGCGCCGCCGCGTTGATCTCGGCGACCACCGCATCGGCCACGCGCACGAGCGCCGCGGTCATGACGGCCTCACCAGGCCAGCTTCACGAAGATGGGCAACAGCGTCAGCGCCAGGGCCAGCGCCGCGACCAGCACGGCCGCCCGGCATGCTCCGCAAGGGTGCTCGCAACTCATCGGTTCTCCTTCCCGCGCGCCGCCCCGGCCGCCATCTGCTCCAGGGCGCGCGTGTTCTTCTCCAGGGCCTCCAAGAGGGTCTCCCGGACCCACTTGTGGTCCCGCTCTATCGCCTCGCTCATCCGCTTCTCGCGCAGCCAGTCGCGCCAGAGGACGTAGCTGATCACCAGGCCCGCCAGGCCCCACTGGCACCACATCGTGCCGTCGCCGCCCACCGGCACGGAGACGGCCAGCAAGCCGCCCATCCCCGCCTTCATCGCCATGTCCGCGATCACGGCGCGTCCTCCACGCCGACCTGCTTGGTGTGAATCCGAAGCGTGTGGCGGTAGAGGTCGGAGTACCGCCACTCCGGCTCCTTGCCCGGGGCCATCACCTCGTAGACGAAGACTTTGTCGCCCTGGCGCTCGCGCACTTGGTCGCCACGCTTCGGCGTGGTCTGCACACCGCCGAGAACCAGCTCGCGGGCCAGGACCAGGAAGTCCCGCGTCTCCGTCCGCTCGGCCACGCCGTACTCGCCCGCGAGCTCGAAGACCGTCTTCCCCACCGTGGCCCGGACCCGGACGGACTCCCCGGCGCGGACGTAGTCGACCGGCCGCGTCGCGTGCTTCACGCGCTCGCGCTCCAGCCACTCCAGTCCGCGCCGAAGGAGATCCGCCACGGCCGCACCCGCTACTGGCTGAGCCTGGCCCGCACAACGCCGTCGGCGTCGGCCGCGTCCTTCACGCTCTTGCCCAGGTACTTGTTGGCCCCGCCGCCGTCCGAGGTCGTGGCGACCTTGGCCGTCTCGTCCCAGTAGAGCCGGCTGCCCTTCGGGATCGCCCCCGCGCCCTTGGCGAAGTCGTAGACCCCGACCAGCGACAGCGCCCCCAGCACCCCGGCCTGGATCGCGCGCTTGGCCACGCCCACCATGTCGCCCAGGACGACCACGTCGCCGGCCGCCACGTCGGCCGCCGGGACGAAGTCCACCGCATCTCCCATCTGCACGTACTCGGCCATCACGTTTTCACCCTCCGTTGCTCTTGCCCGCCGGGAATCCGGCCGCTACACTCGCGCTGCCTTCCCGCCGCCGGTTTCTGCACCTTGGTGGGACTCGCCCTTGGCGGCGGGAAGGCATCTCCTCTCCCGCTTACGCCTCGCCCTTGCTCTTGAGCCCGCCGCGCGGGTCCTGCAGCGCCACGCCGAAGTCGTGGTAGCCGCGCATCCGCACCCCGAGCACGTTGAAGTCGGCCTCGGCCGTCTCGATCACCGGCGACTCCTGGCCGTTCAGAAACGCGACCTCGATCACCGGCAGGTCGTTCGCGTCGGAGAGCAAGTACCACGCCTTCGCCGAGTTCCCCGCGTACTGCGGGTTCGAGAGGTAGCGGCTGACCTCCGAGCGGAACTTGCCCTGGTGTGGGTTCGAGACCGGGTACTTCACCCCCGCCGAGGTGTCCCGCAGCTCCAGGCTCTTGTTCAGCTGCGTCGCGATGGCCGAGAGCGCCGGCGGCACCAGCAGCACGGCCGGCATCACCCCGATGGGCTTGCCGTCGGAGTCCACCTGCTCCATGAACGCCGTCTCGGCCTTGGTCAGCCCGTCGATCCCGAGCAGGGTGTCGGCGCCGACCAGGTAGTTCTTGTTGGCCGCCACGAAGAAGGCGGCGTTGTCCATGAACGCCTTCCAGAAGACGTCGTTGATCTTGAGCCCCGACCCGCGGCCGAGCTTCCGCGGCACCAGCGTGATCGCCCCCAGGTCGTCGTTGATGATGTCCCGGCGGTCGATGGAGAGCAGCAGCCCGTAGGTGTCGGCCTTGTTGGTGAAGCTCTCGTTGCCAAGGGTGCCGTGCTTGAGCTCACCGCCAGGGGCGACCTGCTCGTACTGGTCGCGCCCCACCAGCCGGTAGCTGGTCACCGTCTTGAAGTCCGGGACGTTCCGCACCGCGCAGATGTTCCGCCAGGTGCGCTCGACCGAGAAGAAACCCTCCAGCAGGAACTTGTTGGCCACGTTGGAGAGAATCCCGCCCAGGTCCACCGCCGAGAACCCGGCCTGCACGTCCCGCCCGAAGGCGTAGCGCAGCACCTCGCGGCTGTCCCGGAACGTCCGCTCCGGGTAGCCGTTGGCCCAGGCCGCCTCGAGGAAGAGCTCCTGCAGCCCGATCCCGCCGCGGAACCGCCGGCCGGCCTCGTCCAGGACCGCCTCGTCGTAGTGGTCCTCGGGCGCCGAGAGCCCCGCGGCCAGCGAGCAGGCCGCCTCCAGCATCGCCGTGCTGCAGCTCCGCGCGCGCTCCCGGCCCGCCGAGATGCGCACGTCGGCCTGCGGCCGGCCCTCGCGCATCGCCTTCAGCACCTTCTGGCTCGTCTCCTCGACGTTCCAGCCGGAGCGGATCGCCTCCCGCTCGATCTTCGGGAACTCCCCGGCGCAGACCTCCTGGATCGCCGCCACGCGCTCGCGCTCGGCAGCCACCGCGCCCTCGGCCGCCTCCACGGCGGAAGGCGCCGCCGCGGTGACGGTCCGCGCCCCGGCCGGCCCCTCGGCCGCGCCGTCGCCGGCCTTGGCCGTCTTCTCCGGGGGCTTGGGCGCCGGCGCCTCCTTCTCGCCCAGGTCCGGGGGCTCCTCGCCCTTCTCGAAGGCCGCCTTGAGCAAAGCCAGCTTCTCCTCGCCCAGGCCCTCGGCCTCGATCCCGTGCTCCTTCAGCCACTTCTCGAACTCCATCGCATTCCCTCCGTACAGGTTGAACTTCGCCGCGAGCTTGAGCCGCGTGGAGGCGTCCGCGCCCACGGCGACGACCGACACCTCCCGCAAAACCGACTTCTTCACGTGGTAGAAAGGCCCCTCGTGTATCCGGCCGTTGATCGAACAGCGGCCCCGCACGAGCTCCGAATCGATGACCTCGGCCCCGATGGATAGCTGCCAGTCCGCGCCGGCCCGGGCCTGCTCCACGATCCCCTGCGCCTGGCCGCTCGAGGAGAGGATCTCTCCCTCGACCACGAGCGCCCGCTCCTCGATCCGCGCCCGAACCATCCCCACCCGGCTGCCGGTGCGGTTGTCGTGGTTGGTCAAGAGCGGCACGCTCTCGGGGATGGCCATCCCGGCCAGGTTCACCACCACCGGGTGCCGCCAGCCGGGCAACCGCATCTTGCCGCCCGAATAGGCCACGCCCATCACGCGGAGCCGACCGGCCTCGCCTTCGCCGGCCGCCTCCACCATCACGAACTCGTCCGCGGCGCCCTCGGCCCGGTCGACCGCGGGCTCGAAGAGGATGGGCTCGGGCCCGTGCTCCTTGAGCCACGCCTTCGCCTCGGCCGCCGTGAACTTCTCCGCGTCGAACCGGATCGCCTGCAGCTCCACCGTGCCGCCGCGGGTGATGCCCCACACCGCGTCGATCCCAGGACCGAACTTGTCGTTCTCCCGGCGGAACCGGACGTACTTGTCCGGACTCTCGATCCGCGCGGCGTGCTCACCCGGGTAGGGCATCGCTCCCCCTCCCGGCCGGCAACGCCGCGGCCTCGCTCAGGCCCAGCTCCTTCATCAGCGCCTTCTCCCGAGAGCGCTGCCGGAGCTCGGCCTCCCAGTCCTTCCCCTGCCGCGCGTACTCGTGCGCCAGCGTAGTCGTGTAGTTCTTGAGGCGCGTCTCCTGCGCCGAGGCCTCCTTCGCCGGGTCCACGTGCTCGTGGCCGTCCCAGAACCACTGGTGGTCGGGCAGAATCCGCTCCAGTCCCTGCGCCGGGACGTAGTCCACCGCGCCCACCGCCAGGGCATACTCCCACAGCCAGGCAGCCAGGATGCGGTCGAGCACGCACGAGGCCGTGAAGGCCTGGTCCACGCGGATCGACTTGAAGTAGGTCTGGTGGTCGAGACGGCCGGAGGCGTAGTTGTAGCCCGAGGAGTTCCCCGCGGCGACGTTGAACGGGATGTTCAGGCACCGCGCGATCTCGTTCAGGATCTCCTTCTTGAACTCCGCATAGGTCGTCGCCGGCTGCATCGGCTCGACCTGAGCCATCTTCCAGCCGCCGGGCATGGTCAGCAGCATGTTGCGCTCGAGCTCGATGCTGTCCATCGGCTCGACCGCGTCGGCCTCGCCGTTGGCCGGCGCGTCGGTGTATAGCACCCCCGCGAAGTCGGCAGCCGCCTCGGCCGCCGCGATCACCGCGAGCGTGAAACGCCGCAGCTGCGCGAAGAGCGGCAAAGCCGGCATGATCTCGGGCAACCCGCGGTGCTGCCCGGGGCGGTCCTGCCGGAAGACGTGGATCATGTGCGACGCCGGGATCGCGAGGTACTCCACCCGGAGCCGGCGCGAGAGCGCCCCCGGATGCTCGGCCATCACCCGGTAGGCGACCGGGTTCCCGAAGTCGTCCAGCTGGATGCCGTCGACCTCGCCGTCGTCCAGGAGCCCGAAGAACGGGCTAGTCACCTGGTCGGCCTCCACCAGACGCAGGTCGAGCTTCACCGGATGGTCCAGGGCGGGGTTGTTGGCCAGGATCGCGAAAGACTCGCCGTCCTGGCACCGCGCCATCCGCATGGTCCGGAGCTTCTCGGCAAGCCCCACAGTCCGCGCCCAGCGGTCGAACTCCCGCTCCACCTCGCGGTTGGCGGCGTCGTTCTCCGTGAGCATCTGCAGCCGCGGGCCCGTCCCCACCGTGTCGTTGGCCAGCGTCAGCACGATCCCGCGCGCATAGCTGTTGTTCGCGACCTCGTAGCGGCAGCGCATCCGCAGAATCCGCCGCACCTCGGGGCTCGCCGCCGAGTCGGCCGAAAGCGCGTCGGCGTTCGCCCAGTGGCGGCGGTTGTCGTCGGTGGTGACGGCGGAATCGAAACGGCCGCGCACGCGCCGCACCGGCACCGCCCGCAGGCGCGAGAGCACCACCGACTTCCGGTCCGCGGCCGTGGCGACCATCAGCAAGCCCCCGGCGGGACCATCTTGGTGCGCCGCACGCCCAGGCCCTTCCGGGCCGCGTCCTTCGAGGCCAAGTACCGGTCGGCCTCGATCTGCTCGCGCAGCGAGTGCTGCTCCATCTCGCCCGAGTCGCCCTTGGCCCGGCGAGGGCCCTTTGCGTTCCGGCGGATGGTGTTGGCGAGATCTCTGGCCATCACTCGGCTTTCCCGTGCTCTCAGGCCCAAGAAGATGCGCCGAACATCGGCACATGCCCCTATTGGATTTCTACCCGGCCGAATCGGGAGTTAGCGGAGGGGGACAATAGGAACTGCCGCCAAGTTCTACCGGCAGAACTTCCAGTGCGGACTTTGATCGGCGAGTTGTTTCCGCTACTATGTGTGGCAGGTCCGGAAGACGAAGGAGCCGCTAATGAGCGCTAACGATCCATTCACGCTGCGCGACGAAGCGAACGCGATTACCGCCTTCGCCTTCCGAAACGGGCTACTCGAGAAGCTGCACGCCGGCGAGCCGTCCGAGTTGACCGCATCCGACAAGTACAGCCGCATCACCGATCCGGAAATGAAAGCGCTCATGATCGAAGCATCCAAGAAGATAGCCGACCTGCTGTACTTCCAGCGCAAAGACCCCGAAGGCTACAAGGCGTTTATCGAGGATTACGGGCGCAAGTACTGCGGCAAGTGGGAGAAATAGGGGACAAAGAACGGTCTGGACAAAGTCTGAACGGGGTGGCGTTCATCGCTCGGCGCTCATCGGGCTCACGAAAATGAGCCCGGGCTCACGGCCGGGCACATTTTCAGGCGCATGAGCCCGCCGTCGTTCCCCGAGAACGTTTCTTCGGAAATTGGCCTTGACGAAGGGGCATCATATGATAAGATATTCCTCGCATTGAAAGGAGCCATTCTCATGTCCCCTCGAGAGTTGCGCGCCTTTCGGGAAAGCATAGGTCTGAGCAGGCGCGAATTTGCACCCAAGCTCTTCATCTCGGAGCCCACACTCGAGCGGTGGGAGCGCGGCCAGGGCGGTCCTCGCGAGGTTCATCTGCGCATACTCCGCCGAATGCGAGAGCACCTTGGCGCCGGACACACCCTCACGTACTTTCAGTACGATGCCGGCAATGAGGTGCCCGCCGAATTGCTGCACGAAGAGCGGCAACTCATTATCGATACACTTAAGAGTCGGACGGTCGTCCTGCTGACCGAGGAGGGGCCGGATGACCAAGGTGACTGGTTTCTCCGCTTCGGCCTCGGATGGGCTGCAGGTAAGTCGGCAGAACTATCCCTCATTTGCGAAGGATCTGATGCGCCGACACGGCCCACCATTGATTTCACCGTGAACGCGACGACAAAGTCTGCTAACACTGAAGAGGTTTCCGGGATACTCCAGGAGGCTTGCTTCAATCACGGCATTTCCTGGAAGATGACGGACAAGGGCAAACGCATGACGGTTGAAATCCGCCAGCGACTGTTCAGCACCGGATGCAACCCTGAGACGATTAAACACGTCCTCGGCAATTTTCAGTCCTGCTGGAACCGACTGACCAAGGTCCTGCTCCGCGCGGAGCGGCCTCTCATGGTAGCCAACAGGTAGGGCTAGAACTGTGCACGTAGTCGTTTGCAGAAACAACTTCAAGTTTGGCCCCTTCTGCATAGGTGTCGGCCAGCTCCATGACGTGTCTCCTCGACTACGAGCGTTTGTCGAGGAAACAGAGCAACTCATTCGCCCCAAAGAGTTGCTGTTCTGCAACCTGGATAGCCATCCCGATTTGGCCAGTAGTCCAGAGTATGCTGACTGTCTAGCCTGCGTGCACGACTACCCATTCTACAAGGTCGTTTATCTCCGCCTCAGCCAGAATCCGGAACTGATCGTGGCCCATGAACTGGGGCACATCTGTGTGGCTGGTGGCGAGGCCGAGTCTTGGAGCATTGCAGACCTCGGCTTCACCAATGGTTGGATGCCTCCTCCTCTTAAACAGTTCCTGACCAGAACAGCCAATCTGATCAGTGATGTGGCTGCCAACAAACGAGCCCATACCCGCGGATTCGATACGCGGCCACTTCTTCTTCTCCAACTGCATTGCCATGTCGAGGACTGCCGCGCTTTGGACAGGGGCACCCATCCTTCCCGGCTGGATATAGTTCACCGGGCAGCTCAATTAGCATCCACAGCCATCTTTCAAGAGTTCTGCCCGTTGACCGCGGAAGAGAACCGCTGCCTTGCCGCGGTGTGCGACTATTACGACAGCTGGCATCCCGGGATACGTCGGCTTGCCCGACAGGTGCGGGATGCCATCCGAGGGCACGGCTACGAGAAGCGAGACCAAGTGGTAAAGAGCGTCAAGACGGTGCTCGAACTCCTTATCGACACCTTCGAGTTGGAACTGACGGATGGCCCCGACACTGCCGGCAGTAAGGCGGCAGTGAGATACGACCCGCAAGTGCTCTGCATACCAGAAGAGGTGAGAGCAAGGGAGCAAGCCAACCCTTACGCCTACATTCGTCCATTCCTGAATGATGACGTTCGCCGCAGGGTAGCTGTTGCTGAGGCTGCTCAGAACCGATTCGCGCAGGGCTTTATCAAGGGAGCCGAGGCCGAGAAGCTATGCTGTGAGGCTGCAGAGAAATTCCGGCAAGGCCTTCTCGAAGATGCGGAGGCCAAAGCCGTAGCCGTTTTGCAGTACGAGCACCGACATCCAGCGGCCTATCACCTCTTGGGGCGAATCAGCAAGCAGAAAGGCAAACTCGATATTGCCAAGCAGTGTTTTCTGGTAGCGCTGGAGAAATCAGCGGAGTTCAGTCGTGGCTATGAGGATTTCGCAGTTACCGCGCTCGAGGCTGGTGATCACGAATACGCCATCGCCAAACTGACGTTCCTTCTCAATGAACGCCCTGCGCTGTGGGGAAATGCCCGAATCCACGAGTACCTCGGGAGGTCTTTCCTCGAGACCGGCGATATTAAGAATGCCGTCAACGCGTTCAAGAACGCGTTGCGGTTGGAGCCAACAAGTCAGGTGGCGAAACGGCTTCTCTACAGTGCGGAGAGGCGGCTAGAGCATAAGGAACCAACGCAAGCGACACGGTGAAGGGGAGGAGATACGCATGCCTACGGCAGACGATGTGAAGAGGCAGGTTCTTGGCAGAGGTACGGGCGGGTACAATTGCTGTGGCAATAACCCCGTGAGTCGTGTGGACCCCGACGGAAGACAGCCTATTCCGGGAACCAATCCGCTTCTTCCTGGACCTCATGATGGTTGGTATTTCGAACCCGAAAGAGGAAGATGGTATTGTCCGACGACCGGGCAATATGCGGGCACACTGACTTCTCCACCGCGTGGGCGGTGTCCGGAGCAACAGCCCACTCCGCCTGCACCTCGCCCACGGCCCGCGCCTGCGCCGCAACAGACCGGAAGGCAGGTGGGGAGGTCGCTTGGCACATTCATGGTTACAGCTTACAATATTGCCAATGAAGGTGACCATGCTGCAACGCCAAGTGTGACCGCAAGGGGATTGAACCACCAATACAGTCGCGCGTTCCTGCGCGACATCATCATGCAAGGAAGTGGCGTGGATAATGGGGGCCGCTTTATCCAAATAGACTGGTCGCACGGAGCTCCCAGCACCCCAGAGAACACGCGCTTCCGCTACGTAGATGCTATCGTAGGTGGAGCGGGGCGACGCGTCGAGAATGGTGTATCCATCGCTGTGGATCCTGCGGTGATACCTCTGGGATCATGGGTTTGGATTGAGACGGTTGGCTGGCGACGGGCTGATGATACTGGAGGCAGAATTCACGGACGCCATATTGATCTCTTCATGGTTGTGCGTCGAAGGGATGCTGTAGCTTGGGGAACTCGACATCTTGGGGTGTGCGCAGAGGCCGCTCCGGCCAGGTGACACAAATGCAACGCGCAAGGCGGTTCCTCTTGGTGATAGTTCTCTTGGCATTGCTGGGGGGCACATATCTCATCGTCAGGATGCAATCTTCTCTGACGGCCCATGACGGGAAGCTTGTTAAGATGTGGGGGCCATTCTCGGTCCGCACAATCGCTGAAGATGGTCATTTCGTGGAAGCCAAGGGGGTTGGGCGGCGCGCCTTTCTCACCTATCCATCTGTACTGGGCGACACTCTCAGCCAGTCTCTGGATGTCTGGGTATGTTCGGCGGATGGCATCATTATCAAGCGCATGCACTTTGAAGGGCAACTCTTTGATTCGGCAACCTCGATGGTGAGGGCGCAATGGTCTGGAGAGAACTCTCTCGTAGCGGAAGGCCACATCAACCCAACGACAAGCAGATACTTTGTCGTTTCCGTCAGGGACGGGGCAATCTCCGGCTATACTGGATCAGAGTTTGCTTTGAGCCCAGACGGGAACACGGCCGCATATGTCCAAAGACCTGCACATTTCTCGCCCAACGCCAGAGATTGCAGACTTCTTGTCGGGCATAAGGTTCTCATTGCTATGACTGAGCCGCCTAATTCGAGTGCCACGATCTATTGGGCAGAGGACAGCAGCAGTTTCGTAGTTGTTTTTAGCTCCCCAAGTGAGAGACGGAGCTTTGTGGCAAGCGTAAACCAGCAGGGGGAATGGCAAGGACAATTGTACTTGCTTGGGGGGATACAACCTTGAGGCGTTGACATGTTCGCACCCAGCTCTAGCCCTTGTCGGTAGGGGCTGAACAAAAAGAAGGAGGGGCCCATGCCCACGGCAGATGATGTCAAGCGATCAGTTCTGGCTCACGGCTCAGGAGGATACACCTTCTGCAACAACAACCCCGTAAATTTCGTTGATCCTCATGGTTGCCAGCCGGTGCCAATAGGCGGAGTGCTGCCCGGCTTGGCAGCTGTTGCGGCTCCGCCCGCAACGTTCGGGTCGAATCTGTCGGTTGCAAAGCTTGGCGCCAAGGACGAGACGGACGACAACGCGGGCACCAACAAGAACTGGTACATCTTCAGGGAGTACCAATTCACGCCTTCCGGCAGAGGCGCTTCAGTGGTCTGGCAGGAAGTAGAGTTTGACTTTCTTTACTTCGACAAGGCAGGAGCCAGATATCGTTTTCCCGGAGGAGCGCGCAAGTTTGAGGAGTTCTTTGTGATCGAAGAAGACCAGAGAATAGGCATTACACCGCCTGGTGGCAAGCCCATTTATCGCGAGCATGTCCCAACTACAGACTGGCACGCATTACCCAAACCCGGCGGAGCGCACAAGCAGAAGTCAGCGGTCAACATACCCGCAAACGCGGACTATTGCGAATTCAGGATGGTGTTCAAGGCATTCGAAGTCATGGACTTGCTGGAAAACGGCGTCAAAGTGGACAGGAGCAAGATCCTGGTACAAGGCGGTCACTCGGAGGCCGGGACTAAGTATTCCTATAGGAACCCCCTGAAAGACTCCGTGTGGACGCTGGAGGTCACCTATTACTGGTGCCGGTGCCTTGGCATCAAGCCGTGCTGCAAAGATCAGCGTGTCGGCCTCCTAAAGCCTCGGACTGACATCTACGTCAAGTCACCCTAGTAGACGCACAGGTGATCTTCCAAGTTATGGTGAACCTCAGGTCCGAGGTCGCGTTCTATGCGTGTAGAACGCTGTGGAGATCGCAAATGCGTGTGTCGGCAATTCTCGTCCCGATCATGATCATATGCATCGCGGGGACTGCACGCGGTGGCGATGCAGGCTCCTTGGAAGATACAACGGTGCTTGCGGCGGATACTGCTATACGGCTGACCGAGCTGAAAAAGCAACTGACCGACGAGAACCAACAGAAGCGCCTCCTAGCCATTACCCACTTGAAGCTCATGGGCAAGGCGGGAGCACGCGCTATTATCGAAGCCATCGAACATGCTGATCCCCAAGTGAGGGACAAAGCGATTACCAGCATCGATGCCTCTTGGGGCGAAGCTGTACCGGCTCTCATCAAGGCAACAAACGATCCGGATGCTACAGTCCGCGCATCTGCATATGGCGCGATGGCAAGAATCAGGCCGCGTCCAAGAGAGGCCGTCGGTTTGCTGACCAAGGCGCTACAGGACAAGGACGCCGGGGTGCGCCTGACAGCAGCCAGGGTCCTGTACTATTGCGACCCAGAGAATGCTACGGCGGTGCCAGCGCTCACAGATGCGCTTGCTGATGCTGATCGCTATGTGCGTTACGAATCGGCACGCACATTAGGGAGTATCGGTCCAGCAGCAAGGGCGGCCATTCCTGCACTGCTGAAGATCGCCAAGAACCAAGGTGACCACGCGCGGGAAGCTGCACTCTGGGCGCTGGCGGGGATCTCACCAGAATCCAAAGATGTCCTCGGCGTACTCACGGATGGCCTGCAAGATCACGATCCCTGCATTCGCACCTGTGCAGCTGCAAGCGTTGGCCGAATGGGACCGCGGGCGAAAGAAGCAGTTGATCTATTGCTTGAGCGGCTCAGTGATGAAGATGCTACAGTATGCGCAACAATCGCCGGGACGCTGAAGGCCATAGGCACAGAATCAGAACGCAAGGCGACCACGGTTCTAAAGGGATTAATGGTGGACAAGAATGTCTCTGTTCGGGTCAACGCGGCCTATGCTCTGTGGTCCATCACGAAAGAGGCAGAGCCATCGGTTGATGCGCTCATCCGCGCACTGGACACTGGAGATGCCAGTGTCCGCGCGGCCCAAGTACTGTCGCTCATGGGCGCTGATGCCAAGAAGGCTGTGCCGGCGCTGACCAAAAAGCTGAGAGTTGGTAACCCGGTGATGCAGCAGAATGTGGCGCGCGCTCTGGGTGAGATCGGATTTGCTGCCAAGACAGCCATCCCTGATCTAAGGGTAGTTGCCCAGAATGCTGATGATAAGGATGCGGAAGTCCGAAGTGCTGCCTTTTGTGCAAGTTCGGCTATTTCTAGAATCGAGAGCTCGCGTGCAGACGGCAAGTAACCGTACAGATTGAGCGCTAGGCGATGGTAATATCGACCTCATGTGTCGTAATCCGTCGTCCACAATATCTACACTCGCGCCTCCGACGAATCCGCCCACCAGCCACCGGCCGTGTGTAAAGAACATGGAAATGCCTACATCCGCAGCGCGGACACTCCAGCCCCCGTTTCTCCTCAGGCTTCTCGGTCATGCCCGGCTCGCCAGTCATCGTCTGCCTCGCTGCAGGGTTGACAGCTTCACCCGCTCGCGCCGGACGGTCTCCCGAACATCGGTGCCTGGCAGTACCGATCCCTGGACCGACGCGGCCACGGCGCAGCCCACCAGACAGTCGAGCCAGTGGTTCTCTACGGCCTCGGGCCGCATCTTCCATTCATCCACGACCCGCCCGCGGCCCTCGGTCTTGACCCGGTACTCCGCCGTCAGGTGCTCGGCCATCAACCGGTGCACTTCAGGGTCTCGGCCGTAGATCGACAGGCAGCCCTTGTCGCCCATCGGCACGGCCAGCCGGGCGTGGATGAAGGTCTTCCAGTAGTTGGAGTCGAAAACCACGTGCCGCACCGCCCGCCGGCCCTGGACGTTGGGGATGCGCCAGTTGAGACCGACGCGGTCGCCGCGCTTCCGGCGGTACTCGCTGAACGGGATCGACGAGGCCCCCACGAACCGTCCGTGGCTGGGCAGCAGCACCGCCGCGTGTGTGCTCTGCCGGCAGAATTGGTAGACCACGTCGGTGGACGTGCCCCAGTTGGCATCCACTAGGCACCGCTCGATCTTCAGATGGGCCCCGTCATCCCGTTTCCACTCCCGGCCGAGCAGTTCCCCGGCCAGGGTCTCCAGGCCGGCGTAGATCGCGCCCTCTAGCCCGGCGCCCTTCGCCGCCCACTGCAGCGTCCGCTGGGCGTCCCGGAGCGTGAAGTACGGCCGACGCTGGTCCGGATAGGCTCCGTATTCGAGGACGTAGCCTGTGAAGTCGTCCTCCCAGGCCACCACCGCGAAGAAGAGCAGCTTGCCCTGGACGTCCACGAAGGCGGTCAGACGGCTGGCGCCGATGGGCACCTCGGCGCGCTTCATACCGTTCGTCTTTTGGGCGATCTGGTCGGCGGTGAGCAGCCCCTCGTCCTCGGCGGCCTTTTCCGGCAACGGCTCGTTCTGGTACTCCGCGAAGAAGGCGGCCTCATCCTGGAGCTTGAGGTTCATGGCGTGCTGGACGGCGCTGGTCTCGTCGTAGTTGAACCGCTCCGGCCAGGCGACCACCGCGCCCTCGTCGAGGGCGGCCTGGTTGGCCTCGTAGAACGCCGTCGCCTCGCGCAGGTCGCCGTGGACCCGTAGGCTTTCGGCACGGACCTCCGCGTACCTGGCCCATAACTTCTCGTTGGCCGGGAACGAATAGACCATCTTCGTCCGCTCGCCGTTCCACTCCGGGTGCTTTTCTCGGTCGAGGATGTTGTCGGCCATGTCGCCCGGGCGGATCACCGTGCAGGGCATGATGCCGGCGATCTTCTTGCCCGGGCCGGCCAGGCCGAGGACCGCACCCGCCAAGATGCGCTCCCGCGTGTTGCACTGAGAGAGTGACCGCGCCGACTCGTCGGTCTGGGGGTCGTCGAGCACCACCAGCGTCGGCCGGACCGTGCGGCCATCGGCGCGCTTGTACTTCATGCCCCGGATACGGCCGGTGATCCCTGCGACCTTGATGATGGCACCCGACGCATTCGAGTCTGGTATGGTCGGCAGGACCACCTCGTTCGCCGTCCAGCCGATGTGCGTCCGTTCGCCTTTGTAGAGTTGGCCCGAGCAGCGGTTGGCGATCCCGTCGAGGCACCTGATCGGGTAGGCGACCTCGGGGAAGTCGGCCTCCAGGAAGTCGTTCCCGTCGAGTTCCATCTTGATGCTTTCCAGCATCTCCAGGCCGTGGACCTCGGAGGCGCCGATCAGGCAGACGAAGTCCCGGTGCCCGTAGAGCACCGCCCAGAGGCAGGCGCACTCGGCGATGGACGTCTTCCCCGACCCGCGCGGCATGGCCAGGGCGAAGAGGCCCCCGTGAAGCACGGCCTGCTCCACCTTGGCGATCACCTTCAGGTGGTCGGGCGACCAGGGCAGGTGGAAGGTCTGCGGGAAATACGCCTCGCAGAAGAACCGGAAGTCACCGCCGGCCTTCTCCCTGCGCTCCAAGTCGACCACGGCCGGCAGCTCGCCGATGTCCCGGCCGGCCTCGGATAGCGCCCGATTCCGAGCCGCGGCAGCCTCCTTGACCGCCTCGTAGTCCCGGACCTTCTCGACCTTGGGCTTTGCCAGTTCCTCGATCAGCCAGGCCACGTAGCGGAAGAGGTCCACCCGGCGGCCGTCGCCGATCCGGAACCCGGCGCGCATCCGATGCCGGTAGAGCTGGCGCTCGTCGAGCACCGTGCCGACTGGCGTCGAGTTCAGCAGCCGCGCCAGGTCGGCCGGCTTCAGATTCCGCGGGTCAATCGCCACGTTTGGATAGCTCCTTCACCAGCCAGGCGGCGAAGTGGACGAGGTTGACCGTCCCGTCGGCGTTGGTGGGCGCGCCGGCCGCGATATAGGCCCGTAGCGCCTCCTCCGAAACGTTCCGCACCCCGGCCTTCCGAAGGACCGCCAGGAGGTCCGAAACCGCCAAATGGGCGGCCGTAAGCGGCGCATTATGGCCGGATGCGGACATGCGGATTCTCTCCGATTACTGGCGAATTCCCTTGATGTTTGCGCATGGTCATGGCAATGATGTGTGTGACGATACCAAGAGCGCATTGGGCGCCTGGAAAGAACGGAGGAGGAGAACGATGGACGCCAAGACCGCGAAGAAGAACGAACGCCGCGACCTGGAACGCCTGGCCCAGGCCATCGCCCGGTGGGAACGCCAGGGCGAGGAATGGGCCGCCGAAGGCGACGCCGAGATGGCCCGGGTCCACGCCAAGGACGCCGCCGACCTGCGCAAGGTCGCCGAGGCGGTCAAGAACGGCGACTACGCCATCGCCCGGGCGCGGGTCCAGCGGCTCGACACCATCGTGCGCGGCCAGGTGCCCTGCCGCCTCTACAACCGGCTCTTCGACCTCGGCTGACGGAACGGAAAGGACGCGACCATGAAGACCGCCAAGAACGACCAGGCCCTGCCCCGCTTCATCCACCTGAAGCGGGCCTGGTACGCCGACGCCAACCTTCCGCACCTGCGGAAGGACGGCATCGTCGACCAGGTGACCTTCGGGCTCTACTTCGCCGACGGCGGCTGCTCCGGCGAGATGTGCATGAGCTGGCATTGGCTGGTCGGCAACGAGGACGGCGTCGCCCGGCTCGAAGCCTTCTCCGACAGCTTCGCAACCCTCGGCCGGCCGGAATTCAAGCGGCTGCTCGGCCGGCTGGCCAAGATGCCCAAAGACGCCGCCGACCGGATGGACCCGGCCCGGTTCTGCGCGCTCCTCGCGGAGTGCGGATTCACCGACGCCACCCCGGTCAAGCAGTAAAGGAGGTCGACCATGAAGAAACACACCATTGAACGCCAGGCCGCGACGGAGGCCGCCGCCAAGGCGGCCTCCGCACCCGGCCGCGTGACCATCCTGCTCCAGGGCCGGCGCGTCGAGGTCTCCAAAGCCGACGCCGACCGGATGGCCGAGACCGGCATCCGGTTCGCCTACCTCTGCAAGAAGGGCCACCTGACCATGACGGTGCCGGTGAACGACGACCGGAGCGACCTCGCCGAGGTCGCCGACGAGCTGCTCCTGGCCGCCTACGGCGCGGCCAACCAGCTGCCCGGCGGCAACCGCTACCGCGCTCAATGCGTGGCCGCCTGTGAGAAGGTCAAGACGGTCCTCGGCCGCCGCGACGCCGCCGAGCGTGCCAAAGGCGAACCGATGGCCGGCGTAACGGCCCAGCCGCTCCAGACCAAGGGCATCTGTCAGATGCACCGGGACGGCCACATTTGCGGCCGGCTCGGCCAGCCGGCCAACCTCTGGCGCGTCACCTGGGGCGACGGCGTGGCGATGGACCTCTGCACCATCTGCATGGCCTCGCTGGTCTTCGAGGAGTAACCGATGGAACTGCGCGAATTCACCCGTCACGACTTCGACGCTTTCGGCGGCGCCGAGCGCTGGCCGGACGCCGAACCCCTCATCGCCGACGGCGCCTTCGCCAACGGCATGGGCTGGGTCCTGGTGCTGGACCGCCAGGGCGCCTGCCTGGTGTGCGACGACGACCAGAGCGCCTTTGGCGGCTACGCCATCGCCCGGCCGTTCCTCTCGCCGGCCGATGCGCGCGCCTTCGCCGCGACCCTGGGCGAGCCCAAGACGCGCGGCGAGTTCTTCCTGGCCGGCTTCACGCCGATCTAGGAAATCACACGGATTGAACCGCGGCCTGTCGCCGCGGACGGGAAAGGAAGGAGACGAGACATGTCGAGCAGCAAGAAGAACGCCAAGACCAAGGGCCACGCCAAGAAGTCCAAGGCAGCGAAGCCGGAGGCGGCGGCTGCGCCGGCCACGGCGAAGCCGGCCGGCGACGGCCGGATGTCCGGTCTCGATGCGGCGGCCAAGGTGCTGGCCGAGGCCAAGGAGCCCATGAACGCCAAGGCCATCGTCGAGGCGATGCTGGCCAAGGGGCTCTGGAAGACCGACGGCAAGACGCCTGCGGCCACCATCTACTCGGCCATGTTCCGGGAGATTCGCCAGAAGGGCGACGCCGCCCGGTTCAAGATGGTCGAGCGGGGCAAGTTCACCGCGAAGTAGCACTAGCCCACCTCCCCCGGAGCCACCCCGGCCGCCACGGCTGGGGTGGTCTCAGTCATGGCAATCCGCTCGGCCTTCTTCCCGGTGAACTCCTCCCAACGCTTCACGATGACATCGCAATAGAGGGCGTCGATCTCCACCAGGAACGCCTTCCGGCCGGTCTTCTCTGCGGCGATGAGCGTGGAGCCCGAGCCGCCGAAGAGGTCGAGCACGTTCTGCCCGGGCAGCGACGAGTACTGCATCGCCCGCGCGGCAAGCTCCACCGGCTTCTCGGTCAGGTGCACCATCGATTGCGGGTTGACCTTCTTCACCGCCCAGATGTCGGGCACATTGTTGGGCCCGTAGAAGTTGTGGCCAGCGCCCTCCCGCCAACCATAGAAGCAGATCTCATGCGCACCCATGAAGTCCTTGCGGGTCAGCACCGGGTGCTGCTTGTCCCAGACGATGCACTGGCTGAAGTAGAGCTCGGACTTCGCCAGCGGCCCCGGGTAGTTACCGATGTTGGCGTAGCCGCCCCAGATGTAGTATGACCCGCCGGGCTTGAGCACCCGCGCCGCGTTGCCGAACCAGGCCAGGAGCATCCGCTGGAAGTCCTCGTCGGAGATGAAGTCGTTCTCCAGCGGCCGGTCCTTCGCCCGCAGTTTCGCATGCGTCGGATGCGCTGTGTTCGGGTTCCTGTGGACGTCCCGGCCCGGGTCGGTGTTGCCGTAGGCCACGAAGGAACTCAGCCCCGCGGCGATGGCGTTGTTGCTGCGGGGCTCGACCTTCACGTTGTACGGCGGGTCCATGTTGACCAGGTCGATGACCGTTCCGCCGAGCAGCCGGTCCACGTCCTCGGCCTTGCTCGAGTCGCCGCAGAGCAGCCGGTGGTCGCCGAGCACCCACAGATCGCCCGGCCGGGTCACCGGCTCGTCCGGCGGCTCGGGGATCGCGTCCGGATCGGTCAGCCCCTCGTTGCCGTGGATGCCGGCGCCGAGCAGCTTCTCCAGGTCCTCCGGCGCGAAACCGAGCATGCCCAGATCCACGTCCATGCCCCGCAGCTCGGAAAGCTCGATGGGCAGGAGGTCCAGGTCCCACTCGGCCAGCTCGGCGATCTTGTTGTCGGCGATACGGTAGGCCTTGGCCTTCTCCGGGCTCAGCCCCTCAGCCACGTGGACCGGGACCTCGGCCAGGCTCAGCACCTTCGCCGCCTTCCAGCGCGTGTGCCCGACGATGATCACGCCCGCCTCGTCAACCACGATGGGCTGCCGGAAGCCGAACTCCCGGATGCTCCGGGCCACGGCCTCCACCGCCGCATCGTTATCGCGCGGGTTCTGCTCGTAGGGCTTGACCTCGTCTGTCTTGCGCATCTCGATCTTCACCGCCGCGCCTCCTTCCGCTGCCGGGCCGCCCGGTCCTCGCGCGCGATGAGCAGGAGCACCAGGTAGCCGATCAGGTCCACGACCTCGTTCTCGCCGAACGCGCCCGGCGCGTTCTTCACGCGGGCGAGCTTGTCGTCCAGCCGCGCTGCGATGTTGGCCTCGGCGTCGCCCCGGCCGAAGATGTTCAGCGGCTCCAGCGCCGAGTTGCCGTAGGCCCGGTTCTTGGCGACCAGCATGCCGGCGATCTCAGTGCACTTTGTGCGTATGCGGCCCGCGGTATCCCGTTTCATGGCGTCACCTCCAGGTTCTGGCCCAAGGGTTGGCCGCGGGGCGCGCACAGGCGGCCCACGGGCGAGATTTCGGCCGGATCGCCGCCTGGCCCGGCCGGGCGGCCAGGGTGCGCCCAGGGCGGCGGAAACCGGACCGGGGAAACAAACTGTGGTCAATAGCGCGACCGTTCCGCCGCCCGTCTCGGCGGCCCGCGGCCAGGGAGGAACCGTGCCGGGAACATGCGCTTCGGTTCCGTAGCGCCGGCGAACGCGAACAGCGAACGGGTGTCCAAGCGAAATGAAAAACTACTCGAACCCCTCGCGCGCGGGCCTTCAGGCCCCGCGCGTATAGGGGGGTATGGGGGGATTTCGGACTTGGAGACCCGCATTCTGTTCGCCTCGGCATGTAAGCCATTGCGGCAGCGGCGGTTAGCAGGCGAACAGACCCGCGAACTGGACGCGAACAGTTCGCCGCGAACAACCCCCTCAGTTCGCCCCTGTTTGTTCGCGAACTACCCCTCATTGTTCGCCTCCTTGTTCGCGGTCAGTTCGCGTCGAATCCGCTGCACGTAGCGCAGAGAAACGCCGCACTGGTCGGCCGCTTCGCGATTGCTCAGGTCGGGGGATTGGGCCAGCAGCCCGGCCACGGCCTCGCGCTTGGAAGGCTCGTCCTCGGCGTCGCCCTGAAGGTCCAGCTCGGGCTGCGGCTCGGTTGCATAGCCGATGCGGTTGTGGTCGAGCGCCCAGCGATGGACGAGGCCTTTAGCCTCGGCGCGCTCCAGGAACTTCCCGGCGCGGTAGTCGCTGAGGTCGTGCTCGTTGGCGGCCAGCAGGATCGCCGGCCTGGACCTGGGCTCGGGGGCCAGGAAGGCTTCGACGAACTGCTCCGGCGTCCAGTCCGGCAGCGGCTCGTCTGGTGCGCCCTCCGGGCTCGGCTTCGGCTGCTTCCTGTTGGGCTTCTTGAGGCTCTTGGGATCGAGCGTGTGGTCCGGCACCCACAGCGGGAACTGCTGGCGCAGGACGAAGGACGGCGGCGACGGCCAGGAGCGCGCCACGGCGTCGACCGACAGGCAGCCGTCCTGCTCGTGCGGCCGGAGGATGAAGTGGCAGTCGGCCGCGCGCGACTGGCTGCCTGCGCCGGCGCCCACGTCGGTCACGCCCTTCTCCGACTGCAGGCCCTTGGTGGTGTGGTGGATGAGGACGAAGGCTGCCTCCAGGCGCGCGGCCCAGCGGTCCAGGAGGTTGTAGAGGTTGGCCATCGTGCCGTTGTCGTTCTCGTCCATGTCCCGCGGCATGAAGCGATAGAAGGCGTCCAGGATGATCAGCTTGAAGTGCCCGGGCGGCAGCGCCTTGAAGTAGTCCTCCATCTTGAAGAGGTCCTGGAGCTGGCCGCGCAGGGTCTTCACGCAGAAGTCATGGCCCCACGGCCCGGGCGACAGCCCCATCGCCTCGGCCACACGCGGGATGCGGTTGGCGAGCGTTTGAGGGTGGAGCTCGTTGTCGAGGAGGAGGACGCGGCCCTTCTCGGTCGGGAAGTCGAGCCACGCTCGGCCGGAGACGACCGACAGGGCCAGGTCGAGAACGAGCCACGACTTGCCCGTCTTGGGGGCGGCGATCACGTTCATGATCTCGCCCTCGCGCAGAAGGCCGTGGATGATGGGCTTGCACATTGTCTTGTAGTCCTCCAGAAGCTGGGCCACGGCCAGGTAGGCGGCTGCCGGACTGCGCGCGAAGTCCTGGCCGAAGTGGTCCTCGGCCAGCGCCACGGAGATCTGGTCGGGCGGATAGCGCGCGACGCTGGTCGCGATGTGGCGGATCTCGCTCGCCGGCAGCGGCGGCTGGCAGCGGTCGGCGTTGACGCGCTCGATGGCCGCCAGGAGTTCGGCCTCGGTCATGCCCACGCGACGCATTGCGCCGGCGAGACGCGCGACGGCCACGTTGCGCTGGCCCGATGGGATGGGGTTGCCGGCGGTGGAGGCGACCGGCTGCGGGCGTTCGAGGTCGTCCAAGAGCGCCGCCAGCCATGCCGGAGGCTCGGGCAGCCGGTCCGGCGGTACATCCAGCTCGAACGTCTCGGCCCAGGCGTAGGCGCCGTCCTCCGTCACGGAGGGCGGGGCCACGATGTATCCGCCGTTCGCCCGAACGTCCACCTTGGGCGCGAGCTTGCCGGAGCTGGAGCCCCAGGATCGGCCGGCCGGTTGCCGGAAGACATGGTGCCGCCCGCCACGGGGCGTCAGCGACATGGGCCCGCAGGCGAGCGACTCGGCCTTCTCCGGATCGTCAGCCAGCCAGGCGTTGCTCGCGCCGTCGATGTCGATGACCGCCAGGTCGGCCGTGGCGATGCCGACGTTGGCGTCAGGCCACTGCGTCCACCACGCCTCGATCTGGGCCGGGTCGGTCGTGGCGTCCTTGAAGCCGTGCTCGGTGAGCGGCTTCTTCGTCCCCGGCACGCAGGGGAAGACGGGGTAACCCAGCTCCGCGTAGTGGATGGCCGCGGAGAGGTAGCGGTTGCGGTCGGCCATCAGAAGGGCACCTCGTCGTCGGCCGCCGCATACGCCTCCTCGACGGGTTCGCCATCGTTCCAGCCGGGCTCGGGGCACTCGGGCACGTCGCCCAGTTCGTGACCGACGACCTGGTCATACTTCTCGCCGGCGACGGACCGCACGGTGATGGACCTGGTCTCGGCCAGCGCGCCGGATTGGGCCAGGTAGACGGCGTCCTCGGCCGAGTCGGGCACTGGCAGCTTCGAGCGCCGCTTCCACCACTCTTCGGCCTTGTGGCGCGCGTAGCCGCTGTGCTCGAAGCAGATCCACTCCGACTGGTACTTGTTCCAGCCGAGCTGGTACTCGACCCGCATGGACCGCGGAGCGCCCTCCGGCGCGTCGCGCTTCACGTGGACGGTATAGGTGACATCCTCGACCGGGTAGGTGGAGAGGGTGACTTGGCCCGAGAGGATGCCTTCCGAGCCCGCGCTGGCGTCGTGCTTGACCTCCCGCGGCGGGAACTCATGACCGCAGTCGGGGCACTTGGCGTAGCCGGCGTGGATGACCGACCGGCACTCCGGGCACTCCTTGGCCGGCGGCTCGCCGCCCGAGCCCACCTTCGGGTCATGGATGCGGATCGCGTCAACCGGCCCATGGCGCAGGATGTTGCCGCCGAAGTCGAGGACCAGGCAGTTCTTCTTGCCTTCGCAGAGGCGGAAGCCCCTCCCGACCATTTGATAATAAAGCCCCGGCGAGAGCGTCGGCCGGAGCAAGGCGATGCAGTCGATGTTGGGCGCGTCAAAGCCGGTCGTGAGGACGTTGACGTTGGCCAGGTACTTGAGGCCGCCGCTACGGAACTCGGCGAGCAACCGGTCGCGATCCTGGTCAGATGTTTCGCCGAAGACTGCACCGCAGCGCTGGCCCATGCGTTCGAGCGTCGCGGCCACATGCTTGGCGTGCTCAACGCCGCTCGTGAAGATCAGGCAGGCCTTGCGGTCGCCGGTGTACTCGACGATCTCTTTGCAGGCCGACTCCACGAGCCTGGCCTCGTCCATCAACGCCTCGACCTCGGCGGCGATGTACTCGCCGGCCCGGACGTGGAGGCCGTCGATGTCGGCCTTCTCCTTGCCGGCCTTGCTCACCAGCGGGCACAAGTAGCCTTGGAGGATGAGTTCCTTGACGCCGACCTCGTAGCACACGGCGTTCAGGATGTTCTCCGGGCCGCAGATGGGTCCCGAGGACATGCGGAAGGGCGTGGCGGTAAGGCCGATGACGCGGAGCCGCGGGTTCACCTCCTTCAGCCCGGCCAAGAGCGTCCTGTACATCCCGTCGCCCTCCGGCGGGATCAGATGGGCCTCGTCGACTATAGCGATGTCGAAGTGCCCGAGTTCGGCCGCGCGCCGGTAGACGCTCTGGATGCCGGCCACGACGATGGCCTTGTCTTTGTCACGACAGCCCAACCCGGCCGAGTAGATGCCGATCTGGTGCCAGAGCTCGGGCGCGACCTGATGCAGCTTGTCCGCAGCCTGCTCGAGAAGCTCTTTCACATGCGCAAGGACCAGCACGCGGCCGTTCCATTGACCGACAGCATCCTTGCAGATCGTGGCGAGGCACGGCGTCTTGCCGCCGGCCGTCGGGATCACGATGCAGGAGTTGTCGTCATGCTCGCGGAGGTAGCGGTAGACCGCATCTACTGCCTCTCGTTGGTAGGGCCGGAGTTGGATCATGCGGTCCACCGGCCTGGCGTTCTGAAGAGCGTCGTCTGCAGTGGGCTCGAACTCCCGGCGTCCTCCAGCAGCTTCGTCAGCGGCTTGCCGCCGTATTTTCGGTCCCACTCCTCGACCAGCTCCGGACGGAGAATGGGTCGCGACGAGGCCTCCAGCGCCTTGCCGAAGCGCCTGAACGGATCGACCACGTTCCGAAATGAGCGCGTGTAGTAGATGTGAAAGGCCCAGACCCTGAAACGGGCTTCGAGTTCGGCGGTCATGCGAAGCGCCTCCGGCCGTGCTCCGCGATCAGTGCGGCGTCGACGAGACCGTCATGGGGCTTCGAGGAGTGCTCCGATGCGCGCCAGTCGGCGCTCGGCCACAGGCGGCTCGCGCCCAGGTACTCCGAGCCCCTGGGCTGGCCGGCCAGCATCGTCTTCTGCCACTCCTGCGGCCGGACCAGTTCATAGGGCAGCGCCAATCCCGCGCAGATCCCGCGGACGAGTCCCCATCCGGTGCCGAAAGTGAACATGGAGACGACGCCCTGGCCGGGCCGGGCGCCGACGTGTTCGATGAAGACGTGCGCCAACCGATGCCGAAGCAGCCAGCTCACCACCGCCTGCTCGTCGATCTGCCGGCGCTTGCCGACCGCCACGGTCGGCATGACCGCCAGCTCCAGCCCCTCGGGGCCGATGGCGGCCAGGCCGCCATCGAGCCCCGGATCGATACCCACGCAGATCATGGCTTCAGTCCCGGCAGTTACGGCAGACCTGATAGCCGTACTGCTCCTCGATGCAGCTCTGGCAGCACTGCGCACCGCAGAGATCGCACTCGGCAGTCTCCTCGTGACACTCCGTGCCGCACGCCTCGCACCGCGCTATGAGATCGCGGGAGGTGACTGATTCATCGAGGTCGATCAACATGGCCGGTCTACCTGCGCCAGGGAGGCGTGGAGTTCGCGGCCTGCGCCGGGCGGTCGGCGGCCGTCTCGCGCCTGGCGTAGCCCTTGATGACGTTGCGGATCACGCCGTCGCTGCCCTTCTTCATGGCCACGGAGATCAGGATGGGGACGTTGTGCAGCTCGCAGCTGTCGGCCGGCGTCAGGATGCCTACCGCCCGGCAGACCGCTGAGAGCTCCGACCGGGCGATCTTCACGGTCAGCTGGTTGGGGTGCTCGAGGTTCAGGCGCGCCCACACCAGCCGCCCCTTGAACTCGCCGTCGACCACCTGGAAGGTCAGCTCCAGGAACTTGCCCTGCCCGTTCTTGGTGGGCCGCTCCTCCGACTTGGTGATGACCGCGAGGTACTTGGCGGCCGGGATCGGCTCGAACTCGGCCATCGGCTCGACGTTGTTGGCGTTGAATCCTGCGAGGTTAGCCATTGGACTCTGCTCCCTTCTGCTCCATGTCCTTGCCCACGAGCGCCGCGAGCAACGCCGGCCAGGACAGCGGCAGCTCCGCGGGCAGCCCGTAACGGTTCTTGGCCACGCACGACGGACCGCCCACCGTGCGGAGGATGCGCTCGCCGCCGTCCTTGCCGATGCCCACCGCGATGGTGCGGGCGCGGCCGAACCCGGCGTCCTGGGTCTCCGTCCGAATCTTGCGAGTCGCGAAAAGCACCGCGTCGGACCACTCGGTCAAGAGCGCACTGGCGTGCTTGTGCAGCCGCGGGCTGTAGCGGTCGTAAGGCGCCGACTCCGGGTCCTCGAACTTCTCCACCTTGGCGTGGGCCAGGGCGATGACCAGCATTCCGCGCTTGTTGCGGAGCAGGTCCAGCCCGTCCACCACCTTGCGCCAGTAGGCCATCGCGTGCATGTAGCCGCGCTGATAGCCGCCGTCGGCCTTCTCGATGGAGTCCACGCCGTACTGCCGGCAGACCGCGTCCCAGATCAGCCGCTCCAGCCAGTCGAGGCTGTCCACGACCGCGGTGCCGTAGCCGTGCTTCTCGGCATCAAGCTCGGCCAGCGCGGCCAGGACGTCGTCCACCGTCTTGGCCAGCGGGAAGCGGTCGCAGGCGATCTCCGAGAGCCCGTCCTCGGTCTGCAGGAAGATGGGCTTGGGAGCGCCGGCCGCCAGGGTGCTCTTCCCGATCCCTTCCGTTCCGTAGACCAGCAGGCGCGGCGGCAACACCTGCCTCCCGGTTTGGATTTGCTGCATCAGTCCCACGTTTCGCTCTCCTTCCTCAAAGGCGGGCAGGCGGGCTCGGGGAGTCTGAGCCGGTTGGCCCCAGGTCCGGCTACGCCATCCCGCCTGCCCTTCGGTGATCAGATGGAATCGATGACCAGCGGCGACTCGTAGCCGGTCGGCCATTCGTTGGCCGCCGCGTAGCGCTTCAGGCGCTCGATGGCCGCCTCGTTCTCCTTGCGGGCGTGCGCCAGGATGCCGTCGTCCACCCGCCACACGCCGCAGCGGAACGGCTCCTGCTTCTCGATGGCGATGAGCCAGGCCGGGAGCTTCTCGCCGGCGATCACGTGGAGGACCGCCGCGTAGAAGGCGACCTGGTGGACGTAGCCGTAGCGCCGCGCGTCGGCCGTGAAGTAGTCCAAGTTGTCGGCGGTCTTGAGGTCGACGATCCCGCGGGAGATGTTCAGCCAGTCGAGCCTCGCCTGGGCGGGAAGCCCGCAGTACTTGCCGCGGACTACGCCCTCGGCCACGCCCTCGTGGAGCAGCTCGCAGGCGACCTGGTGCGCCTTGACGCCCTCGGCCATCCTGCCGATCAGCTCAAACTGCTCGCCGGTCAGGACGGGCTTGCGCTGGGCTTTGGCCCACTCCGCCCAGGTCAGCGTGTTTGCCCCGTAGGGCCTCCCGGTCTTCTGGTTGATGGGGCCGCCGACGGCGTATTCCGCGGCGAACTTGTCCTGGCCCTCCAGGATCAGCGCGTGCGTGGCCCGGCCCACCAAGTACGCCGGCCGGTCCTCGTCCGGGATCAGCCCCTGCTTCTTCTTCCAGTACAGCAACGGACACCGGCGGAAGTCGCCCAAGGCGTGGCTCGTGAGGTGGGTTCTGGCCTTCTCTCGATACTCCTCGAACGATTCGCGGATCAACATCTCCATCGGGTCAGACATCATGGCGATCATCCTTCTCTCCGTTCGCAAGGTGCCTATTGGATTTCTACCCGGCCGAAGACCGAGTTAGCGGAGGGGCGCCCGCGCAGTCGCGCAGGCCGGCCGCTTCGAAGATGGCGCGGAGCTTCTTCAAACGGTCGTTCAGCGTTGAACGAGGCAGGCCCAACTGGCGGGCCACTTCTGCCGGCGTGAATTTGGGCAGAAGCTCGCATATGCGGCGCAGTTCTTCGGGAAGCTGCGAAACCACCGCGTTGATGTCGTCGCCCAGCAGACAGGCGCTTCCGTCCGCGCCAGGCTGACCCTTGGTAGCCGGCGCCGCTATCGTTTCGGAGCGCGGGATCAGGGCCGAGTCACCGTTGGGAATGCACTCGTTGAGCGAGCACTCCTCGCGGCTGGGATTGCGCATTTCCTGATCGCGATGCCGGATCAGGTTGCAGATCTTCCTCTTGATGAGCATCGATACGAAGGTCTTGGGCTTCATGCCCTTCTCGGCGTCGTATCGGGGAAGCCGGTCGAGGACATCGAGCATGATCTCCTGCTCCAGATCCTCGGCATCCGATTCGAGGAACTCCTCGTCTTCGATGAGACGCCTGACCTTATGGGCAATGACCCTCATGGCGTACTTGTGGATCTTCTCAAGCTCTCTGTCGGGCTCCATCTGTGCCTCCTCGCGACCGGGGAGGCGTCGTGGGCACCGACCGAGGCAGCGACCGGGACTGGTGAAGGCATCGTGAGTTCGCCGTTTCGGCGGCACCCACGACTGCCTCCACCCTGTGGTCGGTCAATCGTCTGGTTCCGAAAAACTCGCTTGTTGACGGGATTGCGGGGGCCGAGCCCGCCGGTCAGGCAACACCCTCCTCAAAGGTCATCACGAAAGGCAAGCCATGCCGGACTTCGAGGGAAAGGACCGTCCCGTCGCCCATTTCCTCGATCCTGGCCAGTAGCTGCCGTACTTCCGCCTTGAGCACGAAGTCCGATATGCCAGACTCGGGCCTGAAGCAGCCGTAGCCGCTGCCGAACTTGGCCTGCAGGACAACGTGCGGCTTCGGCTCCATGACCGGTTCGCCCTGCCGAACGGTCAGGCGTTCGACGAAGCCGAAGCCGATCTCCTGCATGAGCCTGACCAACAGCTGTCTTGCGGGGGAGAGTGATGCCAGTGTCGTCGCGGTATGGACCATGCCGAGCCTCGCTTTCCGCGCCCAGAGGGCGCAAGGAATTCCGAGAGGCCGGCCCGGCAAGCTCTTCACAGGGGGTCGCGTTGGCATCCATCCGGATGCCTCGGCTGCAGACCCCGAAAGCCGGACTCGCGCCTCACCGGGGAGGCGCTACTTCCGGGGTAGCAGTGCTACTTTCGGGGTAGCAAACGCAGGACTATGCGGTAGACCAGGCTATATGCTGCTGCGGGGCGTAGGAGAAGGTGCTCCCCATCTTCACGCTGTTGCTGAGATGCCGCCACAATTCCATGTCGTGCTTCTTGATTGCCTTGTAGGCGCCCTTGATGGCCTTGGACACTGCCTTTCGAAGGCGGTCTGCGTCGGTGTTCTTGCGAAGCTTACCTCCGCGCCCCGCCGCGCTTGCCAATGTCGCCTCGACCTTGGACAGCTCCTCCGCGATTGCCGCCTGCCGGCCGATATCGCGGTTCTTCTTGGCCTCGGCGAGCTCTTCACGCAGGTCGGCGGCCTCCGATCTGAGCTTTCGCGTGGCCTCAGGAGTTTGGAGTTCTCCAGTCGAGCCCATCGCAACCTTTTCCCCTGAGCTCGCCTCGACCATCTCGGCCACAAAGAACGTCTTATGCGGCTGCGAGAGCAGGAAAGCGACATAGGCCAGGCCCTTCGAGTCCGGCAAGTGGAACCTGTCTCCCTCAAAGGCGATTTCCCACGCCTCGCCGGATTTCCGAAACACATGGGTAAGGTCGTCTGCGCCGGCGATGGACTCCCGGAAGATGGCCGCGACATCCTGAAGCGGAGCGAGCCGGCCGGAATCGTCTGCGCCTATGGTCTCCTCCAGCGCCACAAAGGTTACCTTGCCCCCGTAGAGGGGGTCCTCCGGGGCGCTCCCGAAATGCTCGCGGGTAGGCGCCAGCAACGCAATCGGACCGCTTGCCGAAGCGACCAGCCGCGCCGAAACCGACATGAACCGCTCTGGTTCACACTGGATCGTCAGATAGACGGGGACATTCTTCCCGGCGGCAGAAACGAAGGCTCCCACCCGGTACGTCTGATGGTCCGGCATCCTTGTTGGATTGGCCTCCAACCCCATCGCGCCCGCCAGGGACTTCAGCAGCGCATCGACGTCCAAGCGCCAGACGACCCGATCCGCCTTGGCGATCTTCCTGACTGTACCGCAGTCCTCGCAGACGGCGACGATGTCGCCGGGGCCGTGCTCCACCACGCGGCACGCACCGCCACATCCTCCCTGCCCGACACACGGATAACCCGACGCCAAGTCACTGGTCGGTTGCAGGAGCCCCTTGGCCGCGTCGTACTCCGGGCCGAGCCGCTCGCGCCACTCGTCCGCTACCGCCGAGAGCCCCGGCAGCGCCTCAAGCGTTGGCCACAGCCGCAGCAACTTCTTTGTGCTCACCATCTGCTTGCTCCACGCTCCCAATGAACCCGCGCGCCGTCAGCCATGCCTCGACCAGGGCCGAATCGCTGTCGCGTCCGTAGAGGACCACGTTCGGAGGCTTGACCGTGACGGTCCGCGGAGTCTTGGATGCCGTGAACTTGACCCGGAACTTGGCCTTGGTCAGCCGCGCCTTCTCATGGATCGACCTGCCGCGGGCCTCAAGGACAGCGAAGAGGTCGGTGGCCTTGCGAATCTCGATCTCCTGATGCGGACCGCCGCGGGCTATCTGCAGTTCGACCAGCCGCACATCATCGATCCCCTCGATGTCGCCGCAGGTCAAGGAGTCCTTCCCAAGTGCAATCAGCGGCTTCAGAGTGTACTTGGCCTGCCCGGGGAAGAAATCCTCGCGCCCGAACAGGTGCAGGCCGAACTTGGCCCGATACAGAGACTTCTCGCCCTTGGTGTCGGCATGGATGCGCAGCTCACCCAGTTGCTGGTTGTAGACCAGCACATCGTACTTCTCCGGCCGGTAGACGAAGGTGCTCGATTCTCCGTGCTCGTACTTCCCCTCGCGCTTGAGCAGGTCGCCGTGTCGGACCAGGAACCACACCTCGTCACCCTTCGGGAAGGTGATCACCTTGGCGCCGCGCCCACGCTTCTTCTCCTCGAACCAATCGTCAAGGCTCTTCTCCAGCGCCCGCTGGACCGCGGCCGTCGGGCGCTTGATCCGCGGTGGAGTCGCGACATTGGACTGGAAGTACTCGAAGGACCGCGTGTGCTCCACGGACTGCTCCGCGTGCTTGCGCTCCAGGTACTCCGGTGCGCTCAGCCACACCTGCACGGCAACGTCCGCGGGCGTGAGTTCGGTGGAGTCGTCGATCTTGACGTCGCCGGCCTTGACGCCCTCCAAGATCGAGTCCATGCCCTCCTTGGTGGACATCTCGTGGATGAGGTAGAGCGCCTCGGCCAGCTCCGGAGGGGTGTCGTCCTCGGGCGACATCAGGATGGCTACCAGACGCTCGTAGTCCAAGGTCTCGGCCGCCGCGGGCGCCGGCAGTGCGAGGCCGCGCTGCACGAAGAAGGCCTTGTGCCGGGTCAGGAACTCGATCATGTGGTTGGGTGCAATGGTCCGTAGCGCCTCCTGGGACGAGAACCGACGAAGATTGAATGTCGCCATGCCTCTACTCCTTTCCGCACGCCCAAAAAAGAAAGGCCCGCCGTCCCGCAGCTCTCGCTCGGACGCGGACCTTAGTTCCCTCTAACGACAAGGGGTGAAGGTATCGCTTACCCTTCAGGTGAGGATGTCTCTACCGGCAAAAGACTCCTTATCCCCCCGTTTGGCAACCGCATATTTTAGCCTCGGACATGTCGTAGTCAATACTGAAAATCCGGTGCCAAACGCGCCCGTTTGGGCGCTGGCGGGCATCATTCCGCCCGACTGCCATCCGCCGTCTCGCAGTCCCGCCGGGTAGAAATATAACAGAGCGTTACTCCGTCGGTCAGCCAACCGAGCGCCAGGCGCAGGCCGTTGAAGGCGGCGCGCTCCGAAAGGAGTCGCCGTGTCCAAGGTCGTCGTTGGCAGCACCGTCATCGAGGAATATGAGATGCCCGCCGACGCCACAGGCGGAGACATGATACTCGCTGACCGGTTACTGGCGAACCTACTGGTGCGGCTATGGCGCAAGAAACAGGCCGCCGAAAATGTCTTGACTTCCTCGCCGGATCATGGCTCAGTGTCAGGTGAGGAAGCGCCTGTGGCGCACGGAGGGCCATGATGGACACGGGGTTGCGATTGGGCGTCGGCTGCGTCCGGGTTTCGACGGACCGTCAGGAACGCTCTATCGACGAACAGAAGGAAGCCATCCGCGCCGCCGCCAACCGCGATGGCGTGAAACTCATGGAGGGCGAGGCCTGGTGCGAGGACGAGGGCATCTCTGGCAGCATCTTGGCCCGGCCCGGCCTCCAGAAGCTCCTGGCCATCTGCCACACGCGCCGGGACATAACCGACGTCTACTTCTGGAAGCGCAATCGGCTCGCCCGCTCGACCGATCCTCTCGATGGCCTCAGCATCGAGCGGGAGATAGAGAAGACCGGCAAACGTGTCCACTTCGTCCAGGGCATGCAGAAGACCGGCAACAAGCTCCTGGACTTCATCGCCAGCACCATTGAGTATGCCGAGGCTGGCCAGTACCTCGTCAACCTCTCGTCCGACACCATCCGCGGCCTTGTGCCGCTCACGAAGGCCGGCTTTGACGCCGGCCGGCCCACCCCCTACGGCTTCGACCGCATGGTGGTCGACAGCTCGGGCAAGGAGCTTTACCGCATCCGATGCTTGGGGGGCGGGACCTACCACAAGATGCTGCCCAACGGCGACGTCCAGGTCTACAGCAACGGTGTGAAGCCGGAGAAGGAACAGACTGCCCGTTCCACGCTGGTCCCGGGCGCTCCGGACCGCGTGGCCGTCGTGCGGAAGATATTCGCCGCGTATGTCCAGGGCGAGCAGGGCATCCGGACCATCGTCGAGAACCTTAACGCCGAACGCATCCCTGGCCCGCGCGGCGGGCTCTGGACGATGGGCACCATTCGGAGCATCCTGGTGAACCCGGTCTACCACGGGGCCAACATCTGGAACGTCCGCAATTTCTCGAAATACCATGCCATCAAGAAGGGGGCCCCGACGCCGCACGAGCCGACCGACGGCCGAACGCTCCGGAAGAACGCCCCCGAAGACTGGATAGTGGCAGACGAGCAGCACGGCTTCGAGGGATTGATTCCGAAGAAGCTCTTTGATGAAGCCCAGGAGAAACGCCTCGAACGCAACACCCCGTTCAAGCGCGGGCACTCGGTGAAATCCCCCTACTACCTCACGGGCCTCATCAAGTGCGCATGCGGCCATAGCCTTCACGGCATCAAGAAGCTGAGCAGCAAGAAGAAGGGCCGCCTCACCTACTTCTACTACACCTGCGGCGGGTTCGTCACCAAGGGCCACGCGGCCTGCAAAAGGTATCTGGTGCCCAAGGAGGTCATCGAAGGGCCGGTCCTGGAAGCCCTCAGAGGCCGCCTCCAAACCATGGGGCGCATCGGCAACATCCGCAAACAGGTCGAAGCCTTGATAGCCGAGCATGCCCCGGCCGGGGAGGACCGCTCCGGGGAACTTCGATCCCGGCTTGCGGAGCTGGCCGACAAGCGCCGGAACTGGGAGGCGGCCATCGACAACGGCCTCGATATCGCTATGGCCGTCGACAAGCTCAAACAGCTGGCCAAGGAAGAAGAAGTCATCAAGGGCGATCTGGCCGCCATGAAGGCCCGCAACGCCGCTGACGCCGACGTCCACGCTGCCTCCACGGAGATCCTGGGCCAACTGGACCGGCTGCGGGATGTCCTGGAAGAAGGCAGCGTGGCCGAGGTGAAGGCCATCCTTCGGGCCTACATCGGCCGGATTGAGTACGACCCCGAAAACAACCGGGCTCGGGTAGGCTTCCTGCCATCCCGAGCCCTCGTATCTCGCCTCGTCCTAGGACAAGAAAACGAGATTGTTAGTATGGTAGCGGGGGGGGGATTTGAACCCCCGACCTCCGGGTTATGAGCCCGACGAGCTACCAGGCTGCTCCACCCCGCGTCCGAAGGAGATTATAGCCGGGGTCGCAGGGCAGTCAAGGACTTTTGCGGAACTGGAAGAATGGAGGGTGCATCCACGCTACTGCGAGGTCAAGCAGCGGCGGAACGGGAGTAGCGGC
>CALGYR010000092.1 GCA_937935355.1 uncultured bacterium
CCTCTCTGGCCCCGGCCGCGTAGCGGCCCAAAAAGGGCAGAAGTCGAGCTAAGGAGAAATGCCCTCGTCGCAGGGCACGAAGTAGGAGGTCCGCAGCGAGGCCGAGGTGCACACCCGGCGGATCAGGCCCTCCGCCTCGAGGGCCTTGAGATATCCGGTGGCGCTGTTCGGCGAGCATCCCAGCAGGCGGACCACCTCGGCCCGGGTGAGCTTCGGGTGCTGCCGGAAGAGCTCCCGGAGCCGCCCAAGACGGCCGCGGAGGCGGCCTGCTCCCTCCTTCGCGACCGGGATCTCCGGACCGGAATTGTCGGCCGATCGGGACGGCGGTGCGCCCGGTCCGCTGCGCGAGAAGAGTCCCGCATGCAGCACCGGCCCGCCGCCGGAGAGCAGCACGATCCGCTCGACCTCGTTGCGCAGCTCGCGGACATTGCCCGGCCAGGAGTGGCCCGACAGCTCCAGAAGAAGGTCATCGCCCACGGCCACCTCGCCGTACTCGAAGGAACGCTGCAGGAAGCTCCGGACCAGCAGCGGGATGTCGGCTTTGCGCTCGCGCAGCGGCGGCAGCTTTATCTGCAGCCGGGCGAGCCGGTAGTACAGGTCGGCGCGGAACTCGCCGCCGGCCATCATCGACTCGAGCGGCTGGTTGCTGGCCGCGACGATCCGGCAGAACACCTTGCGCACCCGGGTGGCGCCCACCGGCCGGACCTCGCCGTTCTCCAGGACCCGCAGCATCGCGGCCTGCAACCGCGGGGACATCGACGATATCTCGTCGAGGAAGACGGTGCCCTTCCCCGCGGCGGCGAAGATCCCCTCGCTGTCCTGTGCAGCCCCGGTGAAGGCGCCCTTGACGTGGCCGAAGAGCTCCGACTCGATGAGCGTGTCCGAGATGGCCGCGCAGTTTACGGCGATGAAGGGCTCCCCGGCGCGCGGGCCACGGTCATGGAGCATCCGGGCGACGAGTTCCTTGCCCGTGCCGGTCTCGCCGGCGACCAGCACGGTCTCGTCGAGCCGCGCGTACTGCCCGACGAGATCGCGCACCTCGCGCATGACCGGCGACTCGCCCACCAGCGTGGAGGGCGCCGGGGCCTCGCCGCGCGGCGCGTCCGGTCCCGGCTCGAGCTCCTCGGCCAGCGTCCAGAGCGTGGCGATCTGCAGGCCGGAGAGCCCGGGAGCGGCCCGCAGCGACTCGCGGAGCAGCACCGGGTCCTTGCGATCGAGCAGCCCGCGGAAGTGTCTGGCGGCATCCGCCGGTCGCCCCTCCAGCAGGCAGAGGGCGGCCCAGCTGATGGCGTCGCCGGGAGAGGACGAGTCGTGCTCGGCGAGCCGGAGCAGGCCCCTGGCGGCGCGCGCATTGCCGGAGGCCAGTTCGGCGGCAGCCAGTTGCCTGGCGTTGTCGACCAGGAATACCTGCGAGGCAGTCCCCACTGACAGCGCCCGGCGGGTGTGATCGCGCACTCCCTCCCAATCCCTTTGGTGCAGGCAGACCTTGGCGCGCAGGAACTCGCACAGTGCCTGGCCGACCCGCCCGGCGGCGCCCTCGATGGCCGCCCCGGCGTCCGCGCAGCGCCCGGCGGCGAGGAGCAGGCGCACGCGATAGGAGAGCGCTCGAAACCGTCCGTTGTCCGAGACCGGCGGCGGAAGCGCGGCAAGTAGCGCCAGCCCCTCGCGCGACCGCCCGCACAGGGTCAGGAACCGCACGCGCCGGTGTCCGATCATATTGCGCAGGACCCGGTCGGCGCAGGGTCGCGACTCGAGCTCGTCCACGGTCCGCCCGGCCAGCGCCAGCTCCCCGCTGTTCATGGCCGTGTGCGCCAGCCCCAGCCTGAAGACATGCCAGGCGTTGCCGCCGGGAGGCAGCTCCAGTTTGCAGGCCCGGACGGAGAGTTCGTGGGCGGACCGCACCTGCCCGAGCCGGTCGAACACGTGCGACTCCGCGACCATGACCCAGCCCCGCACCGCCGGCGGCGCATCGTCGGGGAGCGTCTGCCTGAGCAGCCGCGCGCAGCGCTGGGCCTCGCTCATCCTGTTCAGAAACACCAGGCACCGCGCCGCGGCGGCGAGCAGCGCGACGTTCAGCCACCGGTTCTCAGGCGGCTCCTGCTGCGCCGTCCTGAACATATCGAGTACGTTTTCGTCCCTGGTCTCGTCGCGCTGGGCGCGCCAGAGCGCAACGATGGCCCGGCAGTGGCGCTGGTCAGGCGAGTCCCCGTCCATGCTCGCAGACAGTGCCAGACAATCATCGAATCTGGCCTGCCAGTACGCATCCAAGAAATCCTGGACAGCATCGGAGGAAGTCGACATCTCGATCTCCATTGGGCGCAAGGATGCGCGTTTTTGCGCTCAATAGATAGATGCAACCAGGCAGAGTGTCAAGTTTCTATTTCGCAAGATACGCAATATGGCATCTTGATAGAACACAGCCATTGGGCACGACTGTGGCTTATGCTGACGAACACAGAAGGGAGGCTTCTTGTGGACGGGATGGCGAAGCTTGCCGGAAAGCGCTCCAGTGCGTCCCGCCCGATGCCCAAGCGGTCGATGACTCACGAACGACTGGGCCGGGCGCTTGCAGGCGGAGCGGTCCTCATCAGCCTGCTCCTCGGCTGGCTGCACCACCCAGTCTGGCTGATAGGCGCAGCCCTCACCTCCGGAAACCTCATCCTCTCGGCCATTACCGATCATTGCGCGGTGCGGAGCCTGCTCGTTCGCCTGGGCCTGCCCGGCGAGCGCGACGTGGGGCGCGCCGAAGCACGCGGAGAGCTCGAAAGCGCACGGCCAGCCGCTGCCGGCCGTCGCCGGCTCGAGAGCCGGCTCGCGGAACGTGCGGGCAGGAAGATTCCAGCGGGCCTGAACTGAAGGAGCACACCATGCTGATTCGCAAGGCGACCACGCCAGCCGACCTGCAGGAGGTCTGGCGGCTGACCCACGACCAGTACGTGCGCATGGGCTACGCCGCGCCACGGCCGGACGGGATGCTCCGGCACTACCATCTCGATGGCATCCCCGAGACCGCCGTGTGGGTGGCCGAGGACGACGACGGTTCCATCGTCGGCACGGTCAGCCTCACCGAGGACAATCCCGCCGGCCTGCACGTCGACGAGGACTTCAAGGACGTCGTCGACGAGATCCGCCGCGAATGCGCGGCCGGCGGCCTGCGCCTGTCGGCCTCCTGGCGGATCGCCACCCGGGAGAACCTCCGCAACGAACTGGGCACGAGCATGGCCCTGGTCGCGGCGATCGTGGAGGAGGTCCTGGCCCGACCCCACCACGTCACGCTCTACACCTTCAACCCCCGGCACGAGAGCTTCTACCGGCGGATGTGCGGCCTCGAGAAGATCGCCGGCCCGCGGCCCAGCCGCTCGGTGAAAGGCGCCCCCGGGATCCTGATGCGCGGCGACATAGAGAAGGTCGCCGCCGTCTGGCCGCGGACCAAGGCCCGCCGCATCAGCGCCCGGCTGGCCTCCGTGGCCGCGTCGGAGGCGACGGCTCCTATCGCGTCCGAGGTCGGGGCCGCGGTGGCTGTTTCCTGAGCCGGGTTGCGGACATCGGCTGTCGGCTGTTGATCTGCGACGGGACGTGACGGCTTTCGCGCCGGGGAGACGAACAACCAACAACCAACAACCAACAGCCAACAACCAACAACCAACAGCCAACAACCAACAGCCAACAGCCAACAACCAACAACCAACAGCCAACAACCAACAGCCAACAACCAACAGCCAACAACCAATACCGCTGAGTTGAACAGATAACAACGGCCGCACGTTGTGCGGCAACCATGACTGGCGAATGAGAGACCCCGGCCCCGCAATGGTCATCTCCTGTCTCTGGTTGCAGACAATTCTGGTCGCTGTTGGTTGTTGGCTGTTGCGCATCCTCCTCGGAAAAGCCTCCCGACTGACGCATCACGCGCCCGAATGCGACTTCCGTCGGTTTTGACCCTGGCAAAACCGCTGGAACAGGGTTATATTCCTGCCGCCGCTGCCGGAGGCCCCGGGGAAGAAGGCCTTGAAGGGATTCCTGAAACATCGCGGAGAGAAGACGTCCTCGGCCGCCTTCACCCAGATTCCCGAGGCGCCCCCGCCGCGGCAGTTCGGCGCGTCGGGGGATTGCCAGATATGGGCGGCGACGGCCGGCGTGCAGCTGGCCCGCGCCTGGGCGCTGGTCTACGGCGTGTACCTGGCCAGGGGCTACGCCCAGATCGACAAACAGCACCTCTGGTACGGCCTGCACGACGCGCTGCCGGAGACGGCCACCTTCCTGGCCGAGCGCGCAGGGCAGGCGGTGGCGGCCCTGACCGTCGTCCCCGACTCGCCCTGCGACCTGCCCGCCGACGCCGCCTTTGCCGCGGAGCTCGCCGAGTTGCGCGCCCCTGGCCGGCGGCTCTGCGAGATCGCCAACCTGGCCAGCGTCGACTCCGAGAACCACCGCGGGGCCGAGACCCTGAACCACCTCTTCAAGCTGGCCTGGCTGCTGGCCAGGAGGCTCGACGGCGCCACCGACCTGGTCATCCGGGTGAGCCCCCAGCACCGCACGCTCTTCGAGCGCCGGCTGCTCTTCCGGACCATCGGCGGCGAGCGTCCCGCAGGGGGCCCGGGCGGCTCGCCGGGCGTGCTCCTGGCCCTGGACCTGACCGACGCCGAGGAGCGCTTCCGGCGGAAGTACGGTTCCGGCGAGCGCAGCCTCCACCGCTTCTTCGTGGACCCCGGCACCGAGCCGGCGCTGCTCGACTGGCTCCGGCGGTGCCGCCGGGCGCTCACCGAGATAACCCTGCGCCGCTTCTTCGTCGACACCCGGCCGCTGATCCCCGAGGCCCCGGAGGCCGCCAGGACCTACCTGGCCGGCCGCTACCCGGACTGCGACATCGAGCCGGCCGGGCCACAAGCCGGAAAGACGCCGCAGTGAACGTCGCGTCGGGCCCCCAACCCCACCGGAGACGCCGGACATGACCATCTCAAGACCAGGTCCCTGCCTGCTCTCCACGGGCATGGCCATCCCCCAGCGGGTGGTGACCAACTCGTGGTTCGAGGGGCGTATCGATACCACCGACGAGTGGATCCGCACCCGCACCGGCATCCGCGAGCGGCGCTTCGCGGAGCCCGGCGAGCGCACCAGCGACTACGCCTCGCGCGCGGCGCTCGAGGCCCTGGAACGCTCGCACCTCTCGCCCGACGACGTGGGCCTCGTGGTGGTGGCCACGACCGTGCCGGACATGCGCCTGCCGGCCACGGCCAACTTCGTGATCCGCCGCCTGGGCCTGAACAATGCCTACGGCTACGACGTCGCCGCCGGATGCTCGGGCTTCCTCTTCGCGCTGGCCGGGGCCGACGCCCAGCTGCGCGCGGGGATGGCCCGCCACGCGCTGGTCATCGGCTCGGAGATCTACTCGTCGATCCTGGACTTCTCCGACCGCAACACCTGCGTGCTCTTCGGCGACGGCGCGGGCGCGGCGCTCTTCGGCCCGACCGGGAGCCGCGACGGCGCGGGGATCCTGCGCGTGCAGCTCTTCTCCCAGGGCGAGCACACCGATATCCTCGGCTGCAAGGGCGGCGGCACCGCCTTCCGCAAGGACATGGGCTGCGCCACCGGCGAGCTAGACCGCATCTACATGGACGGGCCGACCGTCTTCCGCCTGGCGGTGGAGGGCTGCTGCAACAGCATCCGCAAGGTGCTCGACGCCGAGGGACTGGCGCCCTCCGACCTGGCCCGGATCATCCCCCACCAGGCCAACTTCCGGATCATCGACAAGATCGCCCGGACCTTCGACTACCCGATGGACCGCATCGAGGTCAATCTCGACCGCCACGGCAACACCGCCGCGGCCTCCATCCCCATAGCCCTGAACGAGGCCATGACCTCGGGCCGGGCCCAGCCCGGCGACCTGATCATGCTCGTTGCCGCCGGCGCCGGCTTCAACTCCGGAGCGGTGCTGCTGAGAATCTGAGCGGCGGGGTCGGTCAGCCCGTCCGTTGCGTCTCCCCCCGGCCACCGTCACTGCGCAACGCGAAGTGGTGGGTCCGCGCCGAGGCGCTGGGCATCACCTTCTCGATGAAGCCCTCGCGACAGAGCGACCGCAGGTCGCGCGTGGCGGTCACCGGCGAGACGCCCAGGATCCGGGCGACCTCTTTGCGGTTGAGCCTCCGGTAGCGACGGAAGAGCTCGCGCAGGCGCTCGAGCCGCCGGAGCGAGGTGCCCTGGTCGTCAAGGTACCGGCGGATGGCCGCATCGTCGCGCAGCGGCGCCCTGTCCTCGCCGGAAGCTCGCGGCGCACCGGACTCCCGGGCCGCAACCTCCGGTTCCGGTCCGGCGCCGGCCGGCATGGCCTGGGCGCTCTCCGCCGAAGAGCCGGATGAAGCCCTGGCCGGCTCCAGGTCACCGACCCCATACGCCAGCTTGTCGGAGCCCAGGAGCCGCATGCGTTCGACGAGGTTGCGCAGTTCGCGCACGTTGCCCGGCCACGGGCGGCGCTGAAGCTCGTCCCTGAGCTCCGCGGAGAGCACCGCCCGGCGGCCGTCACGCCGGCCATCGGCGAGGAAGTGCTCGGCCAGGGGCAGGACGTCCTCGCGGCGCTCGCGCAGCGGAGCGATGCGGACCGCGAGCCGGTGCAGGCGGAAGAGCAGGTCGGCGCGGAAGAGCCCTCGCGCCGAGAGCGCCTCGAGGTCGGCGTTTGTAGCGGCCACCACCCGGCACGCGGCTTTCCGCGGGCGGCTCGAGCCCACCGGCCGGACCTCGCCGGTCTCGAGCACGCGCAGGAGCGCCGCCTGCAGCCGCGAAGGGATTTCGCCGATCTCGTCGAGGAGCAGCGTGCCCCGGCCGGCCTCCTCGAAGAGCCCGCGCCGAGCGCGTGAGGCGCCGGTGAAGGCCCCCCGCTCGTGGCCGAAGAGCTCGCTCTCGAGCAGGCTCTCGGTGATGGCCCCGCAGTTGACGGCCAGGAAGGGCTCGGTCCGGCGCGGGCCCTCCTCGTGGAGCGCCCGGGCCACGAGTTCCTTGCCCGTGCCGGTCTCGCCGGTGACGAGGACCGGCGCGTCCAGCGGCGCGAAGCGGAGCACCTGATCGCGGACCTCCGCAGCCGCGCGGCTCGGCCCCAGGTATCGGCCCGCGCCGACAGACGACGCTTCCCGGACAACGGCATCCGGTGGCAGGCTCGCCGAAGAACGGCTCCGCCGCGCGCGCACCTCGCCGGCCATGGCCCCAAGCCTGGCCAGCTCCCCCGGGGAGAGCTCGCAGGCCATGCGCAGCTCGAGGTCCATCCGCCCATGCGCGCGGTACCTGTCGCACGAGTCGAGCAGCGCCGCGAAGTGCCGGGCGGCGGCGGGCTCGTTGCCGTCGAGCAGCCCGATACGCGCCAGGAAGAGGTCGTCGAGGTACCGGCGGTTACCGGCGGCGTGCCGCCGCTCGATGAGCCGGCGCGCAGCCTGGGCGTTGCCGTTGGCCAGCTCGGCGCGGAGCAGGTTGAAGGAGTTGGGCCCGATGCCTGCCACCGGGATGTGCGGGTATTCGGCGGCATCGGCGCGCGCCAGCTCCAGGGCCTGCTCGGGCCGGCCGAAGAGCAGATGGTCTACGATCAGAAGCCAACCGGAGACCTCGCCTTCGGCCGGGGCGGGCAGCGCGCGCCGCATCCACCGGCCGAGCATCAGGTCGAGCATTTCCTTGTAACTGCTGATGTTCCTGCCCATGACGCTTTCGCTCAGCTCTTTGACGCGGAGCGCCGCGTGCAGTCGGAGGGCCTCCGTCGCGTTGCCCGTCTCGACCGCCTGGAAGAATCGGGCCAGGGTCGCCTGGGGCCGCTGCCGGGGAGTAACGCCGTCCAGCCGGGAATCGATTTCCGACTCCCGGCCGAGCTGCCCCAGAAAGAACGCATGGCTGATCAGCATCTTGGAGAAGCTGGGCGAGCCCGGAGCGAGCATCTCCAGGCAGGCCAGCGATATCTCCTCGCGCCGGGCCTTGTCGCCCATCATGCCGGCCAGCACGCCCTCGGTCTCCATGACCAGGACGACCACTTCGGGCGGAGTCTCGCGCCCGATGACCGACCGGGCCTGCTTGAGCATCGCTGCGACCTCCGCGTTTCTGCCGGCCAGCATCGACGCAGCCGCCCAGTTGGCCAGGAACATCGCGTACAGGTCCGGATCCTGGCCGTCGGCGCTGATAGATTCTGCGGCCCTGAAGGCCCGGAACCAATGATCCTCTTGAGGCCGCGTTTCCATGTCCCTGCGGCACTGGCGCAGAAGCAGCATGGCCTCGAGGATCGGGCCCCGCGGTTCGGGGAACTCCTCCAGGATCTCGGCCAGGTCGCAGTCCCGCGTCATGTACGCATGAACAACCGGATGCAGCGCCCTGCCTCCGGGGCTTATGACCGGTCTGGAAGCCATGTTCTGTGCCATCCCTTCCGAGCGCCGCCAAGGATACTATAGGATAAGCATAGACGTACTATCAGTCAATAGCTCTGTGCCAAACATCGGACTTAGCCCACAAGCCACGGCGTTACAGCATGATATACGACCCCAGACAAGGCACACATCGTGCTTTATCGCGGACAGGAGATCATCATGACCAAGTTCAGGACTGCTCCCAGGACGCGCCTGACCGAGTGCCTGAGCGCCCTGGTCAAGAGACTCGATGACGACCTGGGCACCGAGTCGGTCCATCGCTTCGGCCCCGGCGGCGAGTTCCAGGTGCGGGTGGCCACCTCCGCGGAGGATCGCCGCAGGGCGTGGGCGCTGGCCTATCGCGTCTACCTGGAGAAGGAGTACGCGGCGCCCAACCCGCAGGGGCTCTGGTACTCGCTGCACGACGCCCTGCCGGAGACGGTGACGGTGCTTGTGGAGAGAACGGCGGTGGAAGGCGGGGGAGCCAAGGTGGATGGTGGAAGGTTGAAGGTGGAAGGCAGGGGAAGCCAAGCTGCTTCCACCCTCCACCTTCCACCCTCCACCGTCGTCCCGGACCCTTCGCCCTCAACCCTCAAGCCTCAACCCTCCACCTCAGTCATCGGCGCCGTTACCATCGTGCCCGACTCCAGGATCGGCCTGCCCGCCGACGCCACCTTCCCGCAGGAGACCGCCCGGATGCGCGCCGAGGGCCGGCGTCTGGCCGAGGCGGTGAGCCTGGTCCAGGCCGGGGTCTCCGAGCGGACCGGCATGCCGGTGGTCGCCAAGCTCTGCGAGCTGACCTGCCTGGTCGCCCGGCGCGTGCTCGGCGCCACCGATCTCGTGATCACCGTGAACCCGCGCCACGAGGACTACTACCGCCGGGTCATGCTCTTCGAGCGCCGCGGAGGCGAGGCCGGCTGCGACAAGGTCCGGGGCGCGCCGGCGGTCTTCCTGACCCTGAGCTTAGCGGACATGGCCCGCTACATCGCGGACGCCAGAGAGCCCGGCGCCCCCCGGACCATCTATCGGCGCTTCATGCCGGAGGAGGAATCGGCGGAGCTCGCCGGGCGGATCGGCGCCGGACGTCGGCCGCTCGACGAGGCGGCCCTGCGGCGCTACTTCGCGGTCGAGCGCGCGCTGCTCTCGGACGCCCCGCAGGCCGCGCGCATGCACCTCGCCGACTGCTACCTGGCCTACGACCTCGACCGCCTCGCGCCGGCCATCTCCAGTCGCGACTCGGCGGAGCTGCAATGAGGGGCATCGCGGACGCCGCCTCGGCGGCGCTGGCCCTGCCCCAGGTGCTCATCGCTCTGGCGGGCTACGGGCTCTTCCTGCTCGCGGGCCGCCTGTGGGCGCCCGGGTGCCCGTTGCCGGTGGAGCGCGACGAACCGGCGGCGGTCGCGCGGCCGCGCGCGGAGACCCCGGCGGCCTCGCGGCGCTTCAGGCCCAGTCCGCGGCGCTGGCACGCCTGCGAACTGAACTGACCGGATTCACTCCCTGACCACTTCGTAGCAGAGCACCGCGCCGCGCCCGGCGCCGCAGCTCACGTCGGCGGTGAAGACGAGCGACCCGCCCTCGACGCGGGCCGGCACCCCGGCCAGGCGCTTTCCGCCCGCGGCCAGCGCCCAGACCTTGAAGGCCTCCGGCCCGGCGAGCTTCAGCCGCACCTCGGCGCGGCCGGCGCGGACCAGATGGGGGAGCTTCCCCCAGTCGAGCAGCGTCTGCCGCGCGCGCTCGGCGTAGCGGATCCCCGAGTTCTGCAGATCGGTGAGGTGGGTGACGAGAAGGCGCCGGCTCGAGGCGATGGGCGCGCCATCGAGCGAGCTCGCCCACACCGTGGCATCGGCGCCCTCGACCGCGACCTCGACCCCGCTCTTCGTCGCGATGCGCGCGCCGGCCGGGGCGAAGCCGCCGGCGGTGCGCGGAGTGTCGAGCGTCATGGCGTCGCGCGGCCCGTCGATGAGCAGTTCGCCGGTCTCGCTCTGGAAGACGTTCCTGGCCGGATCGGTGGGATTGCCCTCGGCGAGGACGCCGCGCTCGCGGAGCAGCTCCACGAGCCGCGCGTCGTCGAGACGGTAGGGGTCGCCGGCGCCGGCCGCGACGCTGGCCCCGGTGTAGTCCCCGGCCGGCGTCGCCCAACCGAGCGGCAGGACCAGGTCGCCGGCCGGCGGCGCGGCCGGGTCCTTCACCACCTGCGTGCCCACCCGCGTGACCCAGGCCGCCCAGGCCCAGCCTGGAGCGAGCATCGGCACACGCTCCGGCGGCCGGCCGAGGTCGGCCGGAGTCATGGCTATCGCCACGCTGTGAGGCGCGCGCCGCATGTCACCCCTCAGGAAGAGGCAGAGGCTGGCGCGCTCGGCGGCCTGGCCCAGCGGGTCGGCGGCCATGTCGAAGTAGTTGAGCCTGCCGGGCTTCGCGACGTTGTCGCGGCTGTGGCTGTAGGCGAAGCGCCAGATGGCGCCCCAGTCCTGGACCGCGCCCATGGATCCGGTGAGGATCCCGCCGACCCCGCGGTAGCGGCCGGGCGCCGAGTAGTTGTACTCCGAGAGCGTCCAGGGCTTGTCGAAGACCCGCGTGAAGGCCACGCCCCGCCCGCCCGGCGCTCCGGCCGCGATCGGGCTGGTGTTCGGGCAGCGGCTGGGCAGCCGCCAGGGCTGCTCCAGGAAGTGCGGATGGTCGACGTAGAAGTGGTCGTCGACGTAGTCGAGCCCCGCGCGCGCCGCCTGGAGCGTGACCGGATTGGTCCAGGCGTTGACGTTGGTGACGAGCGCCCTGCAGCCGAGCTCCTCGCGCAGGAACTTCGTCGCCCGCGCGGCGAAGTCGGCGTCGACCTTCGAGAGGAAGCGCACCAGGTCGCGGCCGCGGGCGTCCTGATCGTGGACGCTGCCGTCGATCCCCACCGTGCCGGCGGCCGGGTCCTCGCCGTCCTTGAGCACCGCGCCCCAGGCGGCGGCGAGCCCGGCGCGGTCCCGGTACTCGCCGAGCAGCCAGGCGTTCCAGGCCCGGCGGTAGTCGGGCAGCTCCTTGACGAGGCCGACGAAGTTTCCGAGGTTGCCCTCGTTGATGAGCGAGATCCAGGCCAGCCCCGGCTCGTCCTTGTAGGCGCGGCCGGTGTGCGGGTTGACGTGGGTCAGGAAGCTCCGCGCGAAGGCCTTCCAGTCCTCCCAGGCCGCCTCGTTGACCGGCACGAGCACCTTGTAGCCGTTCATCCGGTCCTTGCGGCCGCCCTCGAAACCGGGCGCGAAGCGCGCGACGTCCACCGGCCTCGACACGAAGATGTCGGTGGTCACGTAGATGCCGCGCTTCATGAGCGCCGCGAGCAGGTAGTCGAGCTGTTCGGCCTTCTCCGGGTTGAGCTTCGTCCGGTCGGCCTGGCCCGCGGTGAGCTCGCCCTCGTAGTGGTGCACGCGGACGGCGTTGTAGCCGATCCGCGCCAGGCGCCCGGCCAGCCGGTCGGCCTCCTCGCGCGGGAGAAAGAGCGCCGAGAAGCACAGGTTGACGCCGTAGAAGCGCTGCGGCCGGTCGGGCAGCTTCTCGAAGCGGAAGGTGCCGTCGCCCCCGGCCCGGAGCCAGCCGTGCTTCCCGGCCGGCGCGTCCTGCAGCCCGAGCTTCGAGAAGTCGAGCGCCGAACCCGGCTCGATGTCCAGCTCCGCCTCGAGCGGAATCCAGTCCTTCCCCGCCTCGATGGTAACCGGCGCGTCGTGCTCCACGTCGATCCCTCCCGGCGCCGAAAGCGTGAAGGCGATCTTCACGGCCTCGCCGCCCTTGAAGGCCCGGCCCTTGCCCGCCGTGCGGTGGATCCGCACCGAGAAGGTCCTGCCCCACTTGCGGTTGTCCTGAAGCAGGACCATGGTGGGCTCGGGGAAGGCGAACTCCAGCCGCTCTCCCGCGGCCGTGGCCAGCTCGAGTGTCCGGACCGGACCGTTGGCGAGCACCACGTCGCCGAACTCGCGCGGGAAGACGCCGGCCCGGCCGTCGGCCTTCCAGGCCGCGCCGGCCAGCGCCGCCACCGGAAAGTCGGCGGCCACGTGCAAGGTGTTGAGCTCGGCGTCGGCCTCGGGAGTGAAGACGTACCCGGCCTCGAGCCGCCCGTCCCGGCCGGCGGCTGTCGCGGCCACCCGGACCGTCCCGCCGCCGGGTATGGCGATCCGCATCCGGCGCCCGTCGCCCGCGGCCTGCGCCTGGGAGTCGGCCACCGCCTCGGCCCCGGCCCATTTGGCGTTGAAGAGCCCGGCGGCCAGGTCGCAGAGCGCCTTGCCGCCGCGCGAGAGGTGGATGCGCCCGTCGGCGCCGACCACGGCGGAGAGGGGGGCGGCGCGCGGGCCGGCCGGGACGCCATGAGGTTCCGCGCCGGCGGCGACGGCCGCGGCCAGGCAGCAGCCCGCCGCGCAGAGGGCGAGGATGGGAATCGGCCGATGTTGCGTCGTCATGGAATGACCTCCGGAGCGCCGGGGAACGCCTCCCGGACGCAGCCGGATTATCGACCGGCGGCGCGACGCCGCAAGAGGACGCACGGAGTCGGCAGGACCATTTCCGGAAGACGTTTTCACCGCGTAGGCTCAAAGACGCAGAGGATGCGGAATGGAGGCAGTCAGTTGCCGCCCATGCTCGCTGCATCGTCCGTGTTTCAGCATCCTGCGATTCACCTCTGCGTCTCAGCGGCTCTGCGGTGCATGTGTTCTCTTCGGCGTCCTGGACTTGCAGCCTGCGGTGGCCGGGGGATACTTCCCTGCGGTCCGCGCGGCTGTCGCGCGGGGATGAGGGCGGGGGAGTGAGCGAACCCAACGAGGTCTTCGACACCCTGCGGGGCTTCCGGGCCGCGGCCTACCGGCTGCAGCTGTGGCTGGCACTCCTCGGATTGCTCGGCCTGGCCGCGGCGGCCTTAGGCCTGGCCCTTGGGAAGGCCGGGGCCTGGACGCTCTCGATCGGCGGCGGGCTGCTCGCCGCGTCGGTCGCCTGGGCGCTCCTCTGGCGCTGGCGGACCGAACGGGCCTTCTGGCGCGGCGCGCGCGTGCCGCGGCGGGGCGAGCCGGTGCGTCTGCCGGCCGGCGAGTGCGGCGAGGGCTGAACAGAGATGTTCACCGGCATCATCGAGTCGGTCGGCCGGGTGACGGCCCTCGAGCCTCGGAGCGGCGGGCTGCGCCTGACCGTGGACATCGGCGTGCTCGCCGAGGGGACGCGCCTCGGCGACAGCATCGCCGTCTCCGGACCGTGCCTGACCGTCTCGGAGCTCTCCGGCACCATGGCGCGCTTCGACGCGGTGGCCGAGACCGTCTCGCGGAGCACTCTTCGCGGTTGGCGCGCGGGCCGGAGCGTCAACCTCGAGCGGGCGCTGCCCGCCGGCGGCCGGCTCGGCGGCCACTTCGTGACCGGCCACATCGACGGGGTCTCGCGAGTGCTGGCCGTCAGGCGGGTGGGCGACGGCCTCGAGGCCGACTTCGCCATCCCGGCCGGCTGCGCTCGCTACGTCGCCGAGAAGGGCTCGGTGGCCCTCGACGGCGTGAGCCTGACCGTCGCGCGACTCTTGTCCGACGAGGCCTTCCGCGTCGCGCTCATCCCCCACACCCTGGGGGCCACCACCATCGAGAAGCTCGAGGCCGGCGACGAGGTCAACTTCGAGGCCGACGTGCTGGCCCGCTACGCGGCGCGGCTCCTGGGCAAGGACTCCGCCGGCGGGTCGCTCACCGAGGAGAAGCTCCGGGACCACGGGTTCGCCTGAAAAGAACGGTCTTTTCATGTTCAGGGCCATAGGGCCGGGAGACAGGTTCCCGGCCCCGCTTTTTCTGTAAGCCCCGGAGACCGGCCTCCGGTATGATGGCGGAAGCGAGGAGTGCGGGATGGTCACGGCGACGCAAGTGAGCGACGGCGAGCTTCTGAAGCGGCACCTGGCCGGGGATGGCGGGGCCTTCGAGGCGGTCCTCCGGCGCCACGCGGCCATGGTGCTGGCCGTCTGCCGGCGCGTCCTGGGCGACTCCGGCGAGGCCGAGGACGCCGCCCAGGCGGCCTTCATCGTCCTGGCCCGGAAGGCCGGGGTGCTGCCCGGCGAGGCCGACGTGGGAGCGTGGCTCCACCACGCCGCGCGCTGCGCAGCCGCCGACGCCCTGCGCGCCCGGAAAGCCCGCCGCCGCCACGAGCAGGAGGCCTCGGCCATGCGTCAGCCACAAGCCCAGACCGGTCCGGACTCGGCTGTCTGGGGCGAGCTTCGGCCGAAGCTAGACGCGGCGCTCGGCGAACTCCCGGCGAAGCAGCGCCGGGCGCTGGTGGCCTGCTACCTCGAGGGCCGCAGCCAGTCGGAGGCGGCGCGCGCGCTCGGGATGCCCGAGGGCACCGTGGCGGTCTACTGCCGCCGGGGCCTGGAGCGGCTTCGAGAGAAGCTGGGCAGAAGCCGCGACGAGCGGTTGGGCGCTGCGGCGCTCGGGGCGCTGCTCCTGGCCGAGGCCGGCAGTGGAGCCACCGCGGTGCCCGCGCAGTTCCTCGCTTCCACCCTGTCCGCCGTGGGGCACACGGCGGCCGTGGCGCCGCCGGTCGCGGCGCTGGTGGAAGGAGTGCTCGGAGCCATGTTCCGGACCAAGTTGAAAGTTGTCGCCTGTGTCGCTGCTGGGTTGCTGCTGCTGGCCGTCGTTGCCCCGCTGACCTGGAGGGCGCTGGGGCAGGACGCGCCCGGCATCCCGACCGTGCAACCCGTGCCGCCGGCCCCGCCGCCTGTGGTCTCGGTCCGCCCGCCGACCGAAGTCCCGGCGGCCCCGGCAGTCACCCCCGTCGTGAAGAACGGGCCTGCGCAGCCGGCTGCCGTGACAGGCCAGCCGCCGGCCGTTGTGCAGTTCGCATCGGCCGTTCTGCCCGCCGTGAAGGCCGAGCCGGCCGAGGTTGCGAGGCAGGTCGAGGGCAACGCCGCCTTCGCGCTCGATCTCTACGCGAAGCTCGCCGCCGACAAGAAGCAAGCCGGCAAGAACCTCTTCCTCTCGCCCTACAGCATCTCCTCGGCCCTGGCGATGACCTATGCCGGGGCGCGGGGCAACACCGCCGCGGAGATGAAGAAGACGCTGCGCTTCGCCCTGGAGGACGAGAAGCTCCACGCGGCGTTCGCGTCGCTCACCGGCGGGATGAACGCCGGCGACTCCAAGACGCGCGGTTACGAGCTCGCCGTGGCCAACGCGCTCTGGGGCCAGAAGGGCTACAAGTTCCTCGACCCCTTCATCCAGCTCAACCGGGAGCTCTACGGCGCGGGCTTGAACGACGTGGACTTCAAGGGTGACACCGAAGGCGCCCGGCAGACGATCAACGCCTGGGTCGAGAAGCAGACCCGCGACAAGATCAAGGATCTGCTCAAGCCGGGCGTCCTGAACGACCTGACGCGGCTCGTGCTCACCAACGCCATCTACTTCAAGGGCGACTGGGCCAGCCAGTTCGACAAGAAGCAGACCGGCGACCAGGACTTTTTCGTGGGCTCCGCCGATTCGATCAAGGTGCCGACGATGTATCAGTCCCACGGCTTCCGGATGGTGACGGGAAGCTTCGGCAGCAATGAAGTCGAGCCGGCGCGGGGCGAGTGGCCCGAGCCGGACGCCGAGAAGAAGCCGGCCCCCGACTTCCAGGCCATCGAGCTGCCCTACAAGGGCGAGGAACTCTCCATGGTCGTGCTCCTGCCCGGGAAGAAGGACGGGCTGGCCGACCTCGAGAAGGCCATGACCGCGTCGCGTCTGGCCGGGTGGATCGCCGGCCTGCGCGGGGCGCCGGAGGCCGAGAAGGTCCTGGTCTACCTGCCGAAGTTCAAGGTGACGGCGGAGTTCATGCTCAAGGACGCGCTCGCCGGGCTGGGGATGAAGGACGCCTTCGACCCACGAGCTGCGGACTTCTCCGGCATGAACGGCGCCGTGCACGACCTCTACATCTCCGCCGTCGTCCACAAGGCCTTCGTGGACGTGAACGAGGAGGGGACCGAGGCGGCCGCGGCCACGGCGGTTGTGATGGTTACCGCGAGCGCCAAGCCTCCCCCGCCGGTCTTCCGGGCCGATCACCCCTTCGTCTTCCTGATCCGCGACAACCGCTCGGGGAGCGTGCTCTTCATGGGGCGGGTGGCGAATCCGAAACAGCAGTGAACGACAGCCTGTAGGCGGTGGACGGTAGGCGATAGGCGGTAGGCCGCAGGCGGAAGCCAGGGGCCGGGGCGATGAGCTCCGGCCCCCGGCCATGTGGCGGCCAGGCAGGATCGGATGAACCCCGGCTTTGACAAGCCCATTCGGTGGTTTAAGATAATGGGGCGTGACGGAGGATCCGAAGATGAAGCTGCTGGTCAATCTGATTTACGACGCCGACTACAAGGGCTATGTGGCCGATGTCCCCGAGCTGCCAGGCTGTATGAGCCAGGGCAAGACGATCGAGAACGCCCTTAAGAACGTCAGGGAAGCCATCGCCCTCTACCTGGAAACCACGCCTCGCAAAGCGCGGCACTTGGCCAAGTACGCGCTCACTACAACTGTAGAGATCTGAGTTCTCAGTCGTGACGAGGCTGGCCGGCATCTCCTGGCACAAGGCTGTAAACGCCTTTCGCCGGGAGGGGTGGCAGGTCCTGCGCCAGAAGGGCAGCCACGTCATCCTCGGAAAGCCGGGCCGGCTGAATCTGGTCATTCCCGCCCATCGAACGGTGGCCCCGTTCCTGCTTGTCAGCCAGGTGCGCCGCGCCGGCTTGACGGAAGAGGAATTCCTCAACCTTCTCTGACGCCATTTTCCGCGGAACCCACGTGGTCCGGTCGCCGGCGGCGGACACCTTCAAGGCCGATCACCCATGCGTCTTCCTGATCCGCGACAACCGGACGAAGAGCGTGCTCTTCATGGGGCGGGTGGTGAATCCGAAGGAGTGACGGCAGGGGCGGGGAGCGTGGGGCGTGGTACGGGGGGCAGGTGAGTTCGGAGCCCATCTCATCCTCGCCCCTCGTCCCTCGTCCCTCGTCCCCATCTCGTGCCGTTTTCTCCCTTGCCCCAAGCCACTCCGCCGGCTATCGTTTCCGCCCGATGCCCGACTCCGACCGAACCGTCTTCTACCGGCCGCCCCAGGCCGCCTCCGCCTCCGTCGGCGACGGCGCCGGTTCCGTGGCCGCCAGGCGCGGCTTCGGGACGCGGGCGACGGCGCTCCTCGAGCGTCACCGTTGGGCGCGCGCGGCGCTCATCGGACTGCTCGGGGCCGCAGCGGCGCTGGCCGCCGGCCGCGGCCGGCTGGCCGAGCACCTCGAGGTCCTGACCCACGATGCCCGGGTCCGCGCGACCGCCGAGGGCGGCGAGTCGCCGCTCATCGAGGTCGTGGATTACGACCAGCTGAGCATCGAGCTGCTCTGCACCGAAAAACAGCTTCCCCGCTTCGGGCTCTGGCCGCGGAGCATCCACAAGCGGATGATCGAGTACCTCGAGCGCGGGCATCCCAAGGTGATCGCCTTCGACATCCTCTTCTCGACCGCCGGCGCCGGCGACATGCTCGACGACGAGGACCGCTCCTTCGCCGAGTGCTGCGCCCGGGCCGGGAACGTGGTCAGCGCCTGCAACTTCTTCGCGAGCTCCCTCGACGGTGAGCGGGCCCGCGCGGCCTACCCGCCGCCGCCCGGGCCGCTTGCCGAAAGGTTTTCCCTCGGCCCCTCCGCCTTCAGCCATCCACCTTCCACCGCGTTCTCCGGCGCCACTTGGCCCTATGCCGAGCTCATGGCCGGGAGCCGCGGCGTCGGTTCCATCCAGCTCGAGACCGACCGGGACAGCGTCACCCGACAGGTGAGTCCGGTTGTCATGCACCATGGCCGGCTCTGGCCCGCCCTGTCCACGGCGGTGGCGGTGGCCGCGAGCGGCCGGCGCGCCGTGGATGGCTCGGACTCGACGATCTGCGGGCGGAGCCTGACCGGGCACGGGCCCCGCCTGCTCCGCTGGTACGGTCCGGGCGTGGCCCACCGGGAAGGCCAGACGCCCCGCTACCGGGCGTGGCCCGCGCACCTGCTCTTCGACAGCGAGACCGCCCTGCGCCGCAATGCCGAGAGGAAGCCCGGCGATCCGGAGTTGCCCGTTCCGGTTGATCCCGCGCGCTTCAGGGACAAGATCGTCCTGATCGCGTCCAACGCGCCGGGCTCCTACGACCTGCGCTACACGCCCTTCGGCTACGAGCCGGGGGTCTTCGTCCACGCCGCGGCCATCGAGAGCCTGATGCGGGGCGACGCCGTGAGCCGCGCCGGGTGGCCCTGGACGGCGCTGGCCGCCGCCGCTCTGGCGCTCGCGGCCGCGTTCTCCTTCGCCGTCGGCCGGGCCCGGCGCGCGGCGCTGGCCGGTTCGGGCTCGACGCTGCTGCTGGGCGGAGGCTACGTCGCGGCCGCCTTCTGGCTCTATGGCCGGGGCGGGCTCTGGATCGACTTGGTCGCGCCCCTGGCTGCGCTCGGACTGGTGCTGGCCGGGTCGCTGCTGGCCGGCTACCTCGTCGAGGGCCGCCAGGCCCGGGTGATGCGCCGGGGCATGGCCCGGTTCCTCTCCCCGGAGGTGCTGCGCGAGATCGGCGGCGACCTGGATAGCCTCCGGCCCGGCATGGGTCGCAAGCGCGAGATCACGGTGATGTTCTGCGATGCCCGCGGGTTCACGGGGATATCCGAGCGGCTCTCGCCGGAGGCCGCCGTCGAGGTGCTCGACGCCTATCTGGGGGCCATGAGCGACTGCATCCTGGCCGAGGGCGGGACGCTTTCGAAGTACATCGGCGACGGCATCATGGCCTTCTGGAACGCCCCAGCCGACTGCCCCGACCACCCCGAGCGCGCCGCCCGCGCGGCCCTGGCCATGGTCCGGGCCCAGGAGGGCATCAAGGCGCGGCTGGCCGCGACCGGCCGCCCGGCCTTCGACATCGGCGTCGGCCTGCACGTCGGCGAGGCGGTGGTCGGCACGGTCGGCTCCGAGAAGCGGCTCGACTACACGGCCATCGGCGACACCGTGAACCTGGCCAGCCGCGTCGAGGGACTGACCAAGGACTTCAAGGTGCGCATCTGCGTCACCGGGGACTTCGCCGAGCGCGCCGGCGGGCGCTTCGAGTTCCGGGGGCTCGGCCGCGTCCAGGTCAAGGGGCGCAGCGCCGGTGTGGAGATACTGGAACTGGTCGCGGAGCGGACCGGGGTTCCGGACGGCAGGCTACCCAAACGGGAGCCGGACCCGTTCGAGGCGGCCGCCGCGGCCAATCGCGATTCGGAAGAGGAGGAGCCGAGATGAGACTGAGGAGCATGCCGCGGGCGCTGGCGCTCGCCGCGGTCGGAGTGGTCCTGGTCGGGGCCCTGGCCCTGGCCGGGAGCGTCTACGTGACGGTCACGAGCGCGCGGCTCGTCGACAAGCCCGACGACTTCGACGGCAAGGTGGTCGCCTATCTCAAGCACCGCGAGAAGCTCGAGCTCCTCGAACGCGCCGGCGACTGGGACAAGGTCCGGCGCACCGGCTCCGACGGCAAGGTCGTCGAGGGCTGGGTGCGCAGCCGGAACGTCTCGGCCAAGGAGCCGCCGAGCTCCGAGCCCGGCAAGTTCTGGAAGGTCTTCGCCGTGGGCACCGACAAGCCCGAGGGCGGGGCCACCATGGGCGCCGAGGGCCTGGGTCCGGCCGGCAAAGAGTACACCAGGCGCAACAACGCAGAGGCCGGCCGCCGCATCGTCGAAGAGAAGATGGACACCATGCAGTTCGACCCCAAGGCCCTCGACGCCTTCCAGCGCGAGGGACTGCTGGGCGATTACGCCGGCAAGAAGGAGGCGGGGAAATGAGGCCCCTCGTCTCCTTGGGAGTGTTTCTGCGCGGCTGTTCCTGGAGGGCGAGCCTCCCGGCGAGCCGCGCAAGTTCCGGAGTGGCTCGGCAGGAGCCTCGCCCTCCAATGGTTGCCGTGCTCGCCGGGCTGCTCGCCGTCGTCCTGGCCGGCGGCTGCGACTACTCGAAGATCGACTACGGCAAGGTCGCCGGAGGAGTCTGGAAGACCGTCGCCGCCGCCCGCCCGCTCAACAGCGAGGAGGAGGCCGAGATCGGCGGCTCGGTGGCCGCCTGCGTGATCGGCGACCGCGGCGTGATCGAGGAACGGCGGGCCGTGACCTACGTGAACCTGGTGGCCCAGACGGTCTCGAGCTGCAACTCCCGCCCGGGGCTGATGCCCCGCGTCATGATCCTCAAGACCGACGAGCCCAACGCCTTCGCCTGTCCGGGTGGCTACGTCTTCGTGACCCGCGGCCTGCTCAAGCTCTGCCGCGACGAGAGCGAACTCGCCGGGGTGCTCTCCCACGAGGTCACCCACGTCGCGAAGCAGCACTCCATCAACCGGCTCAAGTGGAAAAACACGGTCAGCTGCGGCGCCTCGACCCTGGCCTCGGCCGGCCCCGAGCAGGTCCAGCAGGCCTACGAGGCCATGGCCCCGCTGGTGAACGCCGTCAAGGACGAGGTGGTCAATAATCGCCACGGCACCAAGGCCGAGGAGGAGTCCGACCTGATCGGCGCCGAGTGCGCCGCGCGCGCCGGCTACGATGGCGCGGGCCTGGCCCGGGTCGTTGAGCGCATGAAGCAAGGGCAAGGCGAAAACACCGGCTGGAAGGAGTTCTCGGTCTACCCGGACGGCTCGACCCGCGGGCAGAAGATCGAGAAACGCCTGGCCGAGCTCAAGCTCGACAAGGGCGGGGCCACCAACGCCGCGCGGTACAAGAGGGAGTTGGGGGCGCTGCTCAAGTAGTCGCGATCCGACCGATCCGTCGGATCGAGCATGGGAGCAAGGTAGAAAGGGCCAAGCCAGATGCAATACCGCACCATCAGCGGCACGGACGTGAAGATCTCGACGGTGAGCCTGGGCTGCTGGACGCTCGGCGGGCTGCAGTACAACGAGGGCCGGATGATCGGCTGGCGCGAGGTCGACGAGAAGGACGCGACCAGGGCCGTGCACGCGGCGGTCGACGCCGGCGTCAACCACTTCGACAACGCCGACGTCTACGGCTACGGCCGGGCCGAGCGGCTCCTGACCCTGGCCCTCCGCGGGGTCAGGAAGAAGGTGGTGGTGGCCACCAAGATCGGCTACTTCCGGGGCACAGCCGAACACGCCTACATGCCGCACCACATCCGCACGCAGTGCGAGCACTCGCTTATCAATCTGAAGAAGGACTGCCTGGACATCTATTATCTGCACAACACCGACTTCGGCCCGAAGGACCGCTATCTCGACGGCGCGGTGGAGACCCTTCACCGGCTGCGCGAGGAGGGCAAGATCCGCCTGATCGGCCTGTCCGGCGGTCCGGAGGGGCTGCTGCGCACGCTCCGGCGGGTCAAGCCCGACCTGATCCAGTCGCGGGCCAGCATGATGGACCGGCGCATCCTGGAGGATTCCCCGGCCGTCAGGCTCATCAAGCGGATGAAGCTCCAGGTGGTCTGCTTCAGCCCGCTCGAGCAGGGCATCCTGCTCGGCAAGTACTCCGCGAAGAAGCCGCCCCAGTTCGAGGACGGCGACGTCCGCAAGCAGCGCGAGGCCTTCACGGCCAGGGGGCTGCGCAAGGTCGAGGGGCGGATCGAAAAGCTCAAGGTCCGCTTCGGCTCCTCGACGGAGGAGATGGCCGCCGCGGCGGTGTCCTTCCTGCTCGCCTACGACCACGTGCTCTGCGCCATCCCGGGGTTCCGGAACGCCCAGCAGGTGAAGTGCAACACGGCCTGCGGCGGAGTGTCCATGGGGGCCGGGGACGCCGAGTTCGTGCGGGGGCTCTTCCCGGCAGGCTGACCCGCGGCCGGGACTGTTCGGCCACTCCCGTGCGTTTTATTCAGTAGAGCCACGGATGAACACGGATAAACCCATCCAGGCGAAGCCTGAACCGAAGAAGTTTTCGGGGCGGGGGCACCCTAGGTGAAGAAACGCGCCAGCGTTTCTTGGCGTGGGAGTCATTTCCTTCCGCTCCACCTTGCGCGTTCATCGACGAGAGAGGCCCGATTCAACCCGCCGGCCTGCGGCCGCCGGGATTGAATCGTGCCCCCGCCCCGAAAACTTCTGGAAGACATTTTGAGATGTTGCGAGGTAGTAGTACAGATGCAGATCCCCAAGGGTCTGTATCTAGTCCGCAGATCTCCGAATCCGTGTTCATCTGTGGCTCATGGCCCCCGCCGGTTGCGCGGCGACCCCGCCGCGCCCATAATGATGTCCATGACCGTCGAACGCGAAGACATCCTGGAATTCATGGGCTCGCCGTCCTATCGGCCGCTCCGGCGGCGCGAGCTCGCCCGCGCCATGGGCCTGGCCGGCCGCGACTACGACGACTTCTGCCACGAGCTCGGCGAGCTCGAGTACGAGGGCGCCGTGTACCTGGCCCGCGGGCGGCGCTACGCGCTGCCCCGGAACGAGAAGCGAGTCGACGGCGTGCCCGGCACTTTCATCTCGAAGGGTGCCTTCGGCTTCGTCCGGCCCGACGACGGCGAAGGCGACTTCTACATCGGCGGCGCGCACCTGGGCGGGGCCATGGACGGCGACCGGGTGCTGGTGGCCCCCCGCCGCGGCCGCGGACCGCGCAGAAGCGGCCGGATCGTCAAGGTGACCGACCGCCGTGCCGAGGAGGTGGTGGGCATCCTCCGGACCGGCCCCGGCGGGCCCTACCTGCTGCCCGGCGAGCGCCCCTCGGCCGATCCGGTGGAGATCGTTCCTGGCGAGGGGCTGCGCGACGCCGACCTGCCCGTCGGCCACAAGGTGGCGGCGCGCCTAACGCGCTATCCGACCCAGTCGCGCCCGGCGGTCGCCGAGGTCGTGGAGGACCTGGGCGCGGCCGGGACGCTCGAGGCCGAGACCGCCGCGGTCATCCGCGAGCTGGGCCTGCGCGAGCGCCACCCGCAGGAGGCGCTCGACGAGGCCGAGGGGCTGCCCGACGCGCTTCCGGCTGAGGAGCTCGAACGCCGCGTCGACTACCGCGCCCAGGGCTGCTTCACCATCGACCCGGCCGATGCCGCCGACCACGACGACGCCGTCTTCCTCGAGAGGATTCCGGAGGGCTGGCGGCTTTACGTGCACATCGCCGACGTCTCCTGGTACGTGCGGCCGGGCTCGGCGCTCGACGGCGAGGCCCGCGAGCGCTCCACGTCCGTGTACCTCCCGGGGCGGGTGCTGCCCATGCTTCCGCGGCGGATCTCCTCGAACCTCTGCTCGCTGCGGCCGGGAGAGGTTCGCGCCGCCCAGACGGCGGTGATCGACTTCACCGAGGCCGGCGAGCGCCGCGGCTACCGGCTGCAGCGGAGCGTCATCCGCTCGGCCCATCGTCTCAACTACGCCCAGGTCCGGCGGCTCCTCGATGGCGGGCCCGAGCCCGGCGACGAGGTGCCCGAGACCGCGCTCGAGATGCTCCGGCGGATGCGCGACTTCAGCCAGACGCTGCGCGCGCGGCGCTTTGCGGCCGGCTCGATCTTCCTCGACCTGCCCGAGATCCGGGTGCGGGTCGACGCCGAGGGGCGGACCGTGGCGGTCGAACGGCGCTCCCAGGACTTCTCGCACCAGCTGGTCGAGGAGTTCATGCTTGCCGCCAACCGCGCGGTGGCCGAGCACCTGGTGGCCGTGGAGCTCCCGGGCATCTACCGCATTCACGAGGTGCCCGACGAGGAGAAGCTCCGGGAGCTCGCCGAGTACCTGAAGAGCCACAAGCTGAATTTGAAGCCGCCCTACACCCGCGGGAAGCTCCAGCACGTCATCGAGAGCGTGCGCGGGAAGCCCTGCGAGCAGGCGGTGTGCTTCGCGACGCTCACCAGCCTCAAGCAGGCGCGCTACTCCGGGATGCCGGGGGAGCACTATGCGCTGGCCTTCGAGCCCTACTGCCACTTCACGAGCCCCATCCGGCGCTACCCGGACCTCGTCGTCCACCGGCAGCTGGCCGGCCTCTATCCGGCGTCCTCGGCGGAGGTCCCGGGGCATGGTCCCGGCGGGCGGCGCAAGGGCTCCCGCGCGGCGGTCGACGACCGCCGGCGTTCGGGCTCGCGGATGGAATCGGCCGCGACCCACGCCTCGATCATGGAGCGCCGCGCCGACGAGGCCGAGCGGCGGCTGACCCGCTTCCGGCAGCTCGACTTGCTCAAGCGGAGCGCGGTGGGCGAGATCGGCGGGGTGATCACCAGCGTCGTCGAGTTCGGCATGTTCGTGCGCCTCGACGAGTTCCTGGTCGACGGGTTGGTCCACGTGACCAGCATGAACGACCGCTACAACTACCTCCGCCACCGGCAGGAGCTGGTGGGGCTCCGCACCGGGCGGCGCTGGCGCGCCGGCGAGCGGGTCGACGTGCGCATCGTCCGCGTCGAGCCGGCCACCGGCCGGCTGGAGCTCGAACTCGGTTGAGGAAGGCGCCGTAACCACCGGGGCACTGTAACCACCAAGACACCAAGCTTGCCCGCCGTAGCCGCGGCGAAGGCGGGACACAAAGGTGACACGAAGCACAACGGCCTGACCTCCGTCCGCGGCGACAACTTGTGTGCCTGTGAGCACGCATCGCCGCGCATGGCCGCCTAAGTTGTTCTTGGTGTCATCTTCGTGGCTTTGTGTCTTTGTGGTTGTGTCCCCCGGTCTGACCTTTCCGGCCATATGGCGGTTCCATGGTATGATGTCCGTCGCCCGTGGCGCGTGGTGGCGTGGCAGGATGGAAAGGAGCCGTACCGTGAATGGCAGCACCTCCCTGGCTTCGGCGGTCCTCCTGGCGCTCTTCCTGGCGGCCGGCGCCGCGCGCGCCGGCGAGCCGGATGCGCCGGACGCGCCCTCCGGGCCGGCCACCGCCGTGACCGTCGGCGGGCAGGTCTTTCCCTGTCGCGTCGTCCGGCACGACGAGAAGGGCGTCACCGTCTTCCTGACCGAACCCGGCTCGACCGTCACCCTGCAGTGGGATCAACTGCCCGCCTCAGAGCGCGAGCGCATCAAGGCGCTGGTTGCCGCCGGCGACCCGGCCGCGGCCGGCGGGGCCGGGGGCGAGGAGATCGACGGAGTCGAGGTGACGCTCCGGAACGGCACCGTCTACCGGGGCGTGGAGCTCCCCGGCCGGAGCACCCCGGAGACGCGCGCCTTCCGCTTCGCGCGCATGCCCTTCGCGGCGATCGCCGTGAAGGACATCAAGGCGGCGAAGCCCATCAGGCTCCGCGAGGGCGAGCTCTACAGCCCCCAGGAGCGCTACCGGCGCAAGCTCGCCGTCGCCTCTCCCAAGACCGCCGAGGACTACTACCGGCTGGGCCTCTGGTGCCTGGAGAACGACCTGGCCCAGGAGGCCGGCGACAACTTCGAGAAGGCCGTGCTCCTCGACCCCGGCTACGCCGAGAAGACCGCCGCGAAGAAGGCCGACGTCGAGGCGCTCCGGGACCGGCTCGCGCCGGTGAAGATCGAGCGGCCGGCCGACCCGGCGGCGCGCCGGCGCTCGGTGATCGGCGGCTGGTACCAGCACGTCGACCACCACATCCTGCGCATCGCCGGCTCGCAGGTCTCCGAGACCCCGGCGGTGCCCGTGAAGGTGGTCTACCTCACGAGCGGCGCCACCATGGAGGGCGCGCTCAAGAGCTCCGAGGACGCCGCCGAGGTGCTCCTCGACGTCGAGGGGCGGACCTTCTCCATCGAGCGCCGGCTCATCGCCCGGATGGAGCAGAAGATGGTCGAGAAGGGCCCCTGGCGCGAACGGACTCTGGCCGAGTGCAGGAAGTACGTCACCGACGCCAAGGGCGGCATCGGCGCCGACGTGGTGGCCGGCCTCTCCAAGGAGCTGGGCCTGACCGACAAGGAGGTCCAGGAGATCTGGGACGGGCGGCTGGGCGGCACGGTGGTGATCGGCCCCGGCGGCACCAAGGAGCCCGAGGTCATGGCCGCCTTCCAGGAGGTCCACTGGGGCGTGGGCTCCTGGCTCCGCGGCGGTGACGGCGCCAACGCCGGCGGCCAGGCGGCGGGCGCCGCGACGGTCGGCAACCCCCGCGGCGGCGCGAACCGCGGAGGGCAGAACCGCGGCGGCCAGCAGCAGCAGGGGCAGGGACAGCAGTGGCCCGACCCCGAGGAGTGGTGGAAGGCGCAGTCGGCCGCGGCCAAGGGCCAGGTCCTCAAGGCCATGTGCGCCGAGGAGAGCGGCATGTTCAAGGTCGAGAAGACCTTCGAGGAGAACTGCATCGGCTGCGGCAGCGCCGGCCAGCGGGAGGTCGTCGACGCCGGCGGGAACCGCTCGGCCCGGGCCTGCGAGGTCTGCCGCGGGAGCGGGAGGTTCTACGGGGTGAGCTATCGGTGATGTCGTCCGATACCGGCACGCTCCGTGCCCTTGCGCGGGGGAGACGGGGAGTCAGAATCCGACCCGGCTGAATGGAGGAATGGCGATGTCGTTCGAACTCGTCGTAGAATACCGTCAGCCCATCGCCAATATGAAGGTGGGGCTTGAGGCTGAGTTGCTGGCTCAGGGCCTCCAAGTTGAGATTTGTCCAGGTTTCTCGCCGGCCGAGTGGGGTGGTGGATTCCTCCCTGTGAAGCTGATGCGCCTGCCGGGCGAGTACCTATTCGGTCTGCCCCAGGTCGTTCAGATTTCCGGGTTCGAGGCTGACTTCACCGATGTCTCTGCGCACTTGCGCACAGCGATGGGCAGGACCATTGCCGAGCTGATTCTCCAGTGCCACTCGGCGGCGGCCCTGGCCGTGCTCTCCAAGGGCGTCTATCACGACGTCCAGACAAGCGAAGCCGTTCCTCCCGACAAAGCGGTGGCGAGGGCGAAGCTGGAGGTGTTCGCCTATGCGCCGTACCTTGATGACCAGGCCAAGACGCAGCACCCGTTCACGCTGTGGAGCGATTACACTGGGTAGACCACATCCCGGCACAGCCGGAACCGAAGCAATAGCAACAACAACACCAGCAACCGCAGAAACAACAGCTTGGCCTCGGGCTCAGGCTCAGGGGCGCAGGGCGCACCCGCTCCCCGTCACCCTCGCCGTCGGCCTCGCTGCTGTGAAGGCCGACGGCGAGGGTGACGGGGAGCGGGGCGAGAGAGCGGTCTGCGGGCAGTCCGGGGAGCACGACGGGAGCGCGCTCGAGGGTCTCCATCGTCGGCCTGGCAGCAGCCGCGCCAGCCCAACGGCCGGCTGGCACGGCCTGCTGCGAGGCCTCGGGGCACCTTCTTCGGCAGAGCGACGCCGGACGACCTGAGCGGGCCGAATGACAGATGGCTGCGAGATGGTTCGCCTTGAACAGGACTCGCGCCGGCAGGCGCGGCCCTCTCCCGCAGGCTTGCGGGAGAGCGGGGAGAGGGATGACCGCGTCGGGGCGGGGTCCCCGGCTCGTGGGGCGAAGCGCAGCTTCGCAGGGGCCCCACGAGACAGGACTCCCCGGCGCGAGTCATGTTCGACGGGCGCCTTCAGGCCTGACGGAAATGAAGAGGACTTCAAGATGTTACGGGGTAGTAGTATAGAGTACATCCCAATACTCGAAGACGACGAGCGAAAAGACGCAAGGTCAGTTGATGGAGGCTCGGTGCCCATGCGAATCCTGAACGTCCTCTGCGGAATGGTTCTTCTTCTGGCCGCCTGCGGCTGCGGCCGGGACGAGGCGGCATCGTCCGGCCCGGGCGCTTCCGCCGCCGGAGCTCCCGTTCCCGGTACTCCCGCCGGTGCCGCGGCGGCGGCTTCGGCAGCCGACCGGGAGGCGCTGGTCGAGGGCGTCAACCGGTGCGCCTTCGATCTCTATCGCGAGCTGGCGGCGCAGAGCAAGGGCGGAAACCTCTTCTTCTCTCCGCTGAGCGCCTCCGCGACGCTGGCCATGGCCAGCGTCGGGGCGCGCGGGGGCACCGCGAAGGAGATGAGAAGCGTCCTGCACCTGGATCTTTCCGCCGACCGGTTGTCCGCGGCGATGGGCGGGTTCGTCGGCGACCTGAACTCCGCCGGCAAGGACGGCGGGTTCGAGCTCTGCGTGGCCAACGCGCTCTGGGGCCAGAAGGGCCACAAGTTTCTGCCCGAGTTCCTGGCGCTCAACAAGGCGGGCTACGGTGCAGGGCTGCAGACGGTGGACTTTGCCGGGGACGCCGATGGTGCCTGCCGGGCCATCAACGCGTGGGTCGGAGAGCAGACCCGGGACCGGATCACGGGTTTGTTTGCGCCGGGCTCCCTGGACAAGACGACCCGGATGGTTCTGACGGACGCCGTCTACTTCAAGGGCGGCTGGAGAAACGTCTTCGAAGAGGGCCGGACGGAGCCGCAGCCTTTCAAGCTTGACGGAGGACGGACCGTCCAGGTCCCGATGATGAGACAGACCGATTGGTTCGCCTTCGGCGCGTCGCGGGGGTACAAGGCGGTCGAACTCCCCTACATGGGCGGGCGGCTGGCCATGCTGGTCCTCTTGCCCGAGAAGGGCCATGAGCTGGCGGACCTGGAGATGCGCCTGTCGGTCAGGATGCTGAAGGGCCTGGACCTCGAGAGTCACGAGGTCGTGCTCGGTCTGCCCCGGTTCAGGCTCGAGACGGAGAGCCGCCTGGACGGCGCCCTGAAGTCGCTGGGCATGGCCGAGGCCTTCGACGCCCGGAAGGCCGACTTCTCGGGCATCGACGGCGAGACCTCTCCCGATGCGAAGCTCTTCCTCGCGGCGGTCGTCCACAAGGCCTTCGTCGACGTGAACGAGAAGGGCACCGAGGCGGCGGCGGCGACCGGGGTCGCAGCCTGCGCCGCCGATGGCGTCCCGCCGGAATACTTCACCGCCGACCATCCGTTCGTCTTCCTGATCCGCGATCGGAAGACGGGGGCGATTCTTTTCCTCGGCCGGGTGACCGATCCTTCGGGAGGCAGTCGTCCGGAGGCGCCGAGGAATTCGGAGTAACCGTGGGGGCCTTCGCTTCATCCTTCGTGATTCGATATTGGACATTCTGCATTCTGCGGTTGGCCTTGCAGGCCGACGGCGAACCGCAGAACGCCGAATGTCGAATGTGGAAGGTCGATGGAAGTCGAAAGGGTGGTTCGCCCCGTCCCCCGTCCCCCGTCCCTCGCCCCTCGTCCCTCGCCCCTCGTCCCTCGTCCCTCGCCCCTCACCCCTCACCCCGCCCCCCTGCCGTCCGCCCCCTGCCGGGAATAGTCCGCCCCCCGCCGGGTTAACGATGATATGCCGCGCCGGTCCGGTCCGGGCACTGGAACTCCCGGGCGCCGGCGGGTAGACTCCTGATGGTTGGTAGTCGTTCGGGATTTGAGAAAGGAGCCCCTTCATGGCCTTCACGCTGCCCCAGATGCCCTTCGCCAAGGACGCCCTGGCCCCGCTGATGAGCGCCGAGACTTTCGAGTTCCACTACGGCAAGCATCATCAGGCCTACGTGACGAACCTCAACAAGCTGACCGAGGGCAAGCCCGAGGCCTCCAAGTCGCTGGAGGAGATCATCCTTTCGGCCCCGGCCGGCGGGCTCTTCAACAACGCCGCGCAGGTCTGGAACCACACCTTCTTCTGGAACTCGCTCAAGAAGGGCGGCGGCGGCGAGCCCTCCGGGGCGCTGGCCGACGCCATCAAGCGCGACTTCGGCTCCTTCGCCAAGTTCAAGGAGGACTTCACGACGGCGGCCACCACGCTCTTCGGCTCGGGCTGGACCTGGCTGGTGCTCGAGGGCGGCAAGCTCAAGATCACCCAGACCTCGAACGCCGATTTGCCCATGAAGCACGGGCAGACCGCGCTGCTGACCCTCGACGTCTGGGAGCACGCCTACTACATCGACCACCGCAACGCCCGGCCGAAGTACGTCGAGGCCTTCCTGACTAGCCTGGCCAACTGGGGCTTCGCAGCCGAGAACTTCACCAAGGCCGCGAAGAAGTAGCGCCGGGAGGAGATCCGATCTGAAGCACGCGAGGTTCCCAATGCGCCGGATCCTGATGGGTTGTTTCGCGCTGCTGGCGGCCGTGCTCCCGATGGGGGCGCGGCCCGCCACAGCCGGCGAGGCCGCCACGGTCGAGGCGACCGTGACCTCGAAGGAGTTGAAGCCCGGGGCGACCGTCGAGGTGGCGGTCAAGCTCTCGCCGGGCCAGGGCGTGCACCTCTACCGCGACAAGGTCAAGGTGGAGCTCGTCGCGCCGCCGGCCGGACTCTCGCTCGGCAAGCTCGAGCTCCCCGCGGGGAAGAAGGCCAGGGACGAGCTCTCCGGCGGGGAGGTCGAGTACTACTACGACCCGGTGAGCTTCACCGTGCCGGTGATCATCCCCGCGGACTTCAAGGGCGACAGGGCGGCCTTCACGCTGAAGGTCGGTTTCCAGGGGTGCACCGAGACGTTCTGCCTGGCGCCGGCCCATAAGGAGCTCGAACTGGAGGCGCCGCCCGCAGCCCCGGCATCCGCTCAGCCACAGGATCGGCCCCAGCCCCCGCCGGAACCGCCGCAGCAGAATCCGGCGCAACCTCCGGCACAGCCGCCCGCCCAGGAACGAACCCAGTCGCAGCCGCAGTCGCAGCCGCAGGCCACGACCGCCAAGATCGCAGTTCAGACTGACGCCGGAGGGGAAGGCTGGGCCCAGCGGGCCGTGCGCGGCGGCGGGCTCCTGGGGCTCGTCGGGGCCTTCGTCCTCGGGCTGCTGGTCAGCTTCACGCCCTGCGTCTACCCGATGATCCCGGTCACCGTGGCGCTCATCGGCGGCGCGGCCGCCGGCGGAGCCGGAAGGGGAGCAGGGGGCGGAGCTCCCGGCGTTCCCAGGCGCAAGTCGGCGGTTCTGGGCTACACCGTCGTCTACGTGATGGGCATCGCCCTGACCTATTCGGTGCTGGGCGTCGCCGCCGCCTCCACGGGCCGGGCCTTCGGAAGCTGGTCGGGCAATCCGGCGGTGCAGGTCGGCATCGGGCTGGTCATGGCGGCGCTGGCGCTGAGCATGTTCGGGGCGTTCGACCTGGCGTTGCCGGGCGGCCTGGCCGCGAGGCTCGGCGTGGGGCGCGCCGGCAGCGGCGCGAGCCTGCCGGTGCTCTTCCTCACCGGCGCGGTGCTGGGGCTGGTGGCTTCGCCGTGCGTGTCGGCGCCGCTCCTCTTCCTGCTGGCCATCATCGGCGAGCGCGGCAACCTGGCGGCCGGGGCGTTGAGCCTCTTCGCCTTCGCCTGGGGCATGAGCGCGCTGCTCATCCTGGCCGGGCTTTTCCCCGGGTTCCTGGCCCGCCCCGGCGAGTGGATGAACCGCGTCAAGGTGGCCTTCGGCGTGATCATGGCCGCGATGGGCCTCTACTTCGTCAGAGGCCTGTTGCCGGCCGGGCTCTTCGGGTGGGCGGGGCTCTCGGTCGCCGCCGCCGTGGGCATCGCCCTGCTGGTCGGCGCCCGCTGGCTGGCCGAGGGCAGCCGCCGGCGCGGCCTGGTTGCCGGACTGGGCGGGATCGCTCTGGTCGGCGCGGCCTATCTGAGCTTCGGAGCGTCCATCCGCACCGGGGCCCTGACCGGACTGGCCCGCGCGGTCCTGCCGTCCGCGGTGAGCCAGGGGCTGCGCGCACCCGCCGGGGCCGAACTGGCCTGGCAGGCCTATTCGTCCGAGGTGCTCTCCGCCGCGCGTGACTCCGGCCGGCCGGTGCTAATCGACTTCTACACGGACGGATGCATCTCCTGCCTCGAGATGGAGGAGAAGGTCTTCAGCGACCCGGCGGTGGTCGCCGCTGCCGATACCTTCGTGCGCCTCAGGCTCAACTGCACCGACAACGACCATCCGGAGGTGCGCAAGGCCGAGGAGCGGTTCAAGGTCCAGGGGTATCCGACCGTCGTCGTCCTCGACAGCCAGGGGCGCGAGGCGGCCCGTGCCGAGGGCTTCACCGCTTCGCCGGCCTTCCTTGAAAAACTCCGCGCCGCGCGGTAGAGTGCCCCGGCGCTTGCAGTTCTCCTGCGAACGACGGAGGCCGGTTTTGAGCAGAGCCAGGACCACGGGATCGACCGCCTCGGGCCGGCGCGCGTGGCAGCGCCTGAGGGCGGCCATGGCCGGCCGCCGGCGCGCCCTGGTCGTCACCCACGACTATCCCGACCCCGACGCCCTGGCCGCCGGCTGGGCCGTGGTCCAGCTGCTCGGGCGGAAGCTCGGGGTCCGTGCCCGGTTGGTCTACGGCGGGGGCATCGAGCGGCCCGAGAACCAAGCCATGGTCGAGCTCCTGGGCGTGCCGGCCCACGAGATTACGCCGCTCGACTTCGCCGGCAATCCCGCCATAGTCACCGTGGACACCTCGCCGGGCGCCGGCAACAACCCGCTGGAGGCCGACGAGCCGGTGGCCGCGGTGCTCGACAGCCACCACCCGCCGCGCGCCGCGCGGGCCGGCCGCGCCGGGGGGCGCCTGGGCTCGGCCTGCACCGCGACCTCCACGATCGCCGCCGGGCTCTGCTGGGCCGCGCGCATGCCGCTGTCCCGGATGCTGGCCACCGCGCTCTTCTACGGCATCAAGACCGACACCCAGTCGCTCCGCCGCGAGGCCACGGCCGCCGACGAGGCCGCCTACTGCCGGCTCTTCCCCCTGACCGACCCGCGGCTGCTCGCCCGGATCGAGTGGCCGCCGCTGCCGCGTTACGCCTACGCCATGCTCCACCGGGCGCTGGCCGACGCGCGCAACTACGGCAGCGCGGTGGTCGCGGCCATGGGCCGGCTGGAGAGCCGCGACGGCCCGGCCGAGGCCGCCGACTTCCTCTCGCGCCTGGCGGGCACGCGCTGCGCGCTGGCCCACGGCTACTGGCAGGGCGCGGAGGTCTTCTCGGTGCGCACCAGCCGGCACGGCAGCGAGGCCTGGCGCCTGGCCCGGGCCGCCGCCGGGGACGAGGGGGCGGCCGGCGGCCACGAGACCTTCGCGGGCGGCTCGGTGCGGGCCGACTCGGCCGCCGCCGCCGCGCGCGCCGGGCACCGCATCGAGCGCCGGTTCCTCTGGGCGGCCCGGACGCCCATCCGGCGCGGAGGGAAATTGATATCCGGGAGGATGGGTTAGAATGGTAGCCGGCGGCAGCCGCGCGGAAGCGACCGCCCTGCCGGGGTCTGCGGAGACACGGAGAGCGCATTCGAAAGGAGGCCGCTCATGGCCGGTGAAGTGGAACTGAACGACAGCAACTTCGAGCAGCAGGTCCTGAAGCACAAGGGCGTGGCGGTGGTGGATTTCTACGCCACCTGGTGCGGGCCATGCAAGGCCTTCGCCCCGACCTTCAAGGAGTTCGCGGCCGAGGCGCCCGCGGGCGTGGTAGCCGGCAAGGCCGACGTGGACAAGTGCCCGCAGGCCGCCGCCCAGCAGGGCATCATGAGCGTGCCGACCATCGCCTTCTTCAAGGACGGCGAGGTGGTCGACAAGCTGGTCGGCGCCCAGCGCAAGTCCGCGCTGCTCGAGCGGGTCAAGGCCCTGATCGGCTGACCGCGGACGCGATCCGCGATTCCGGCAGAGTCCGGCCGCGCGCAGCCGCTGGGGCGGCGGAGCGGCCGCAAGGAGCGACGAACATGGGCAACAAAGCCGACATCGGCGGGGCCGGCGCGTTCAACGACCTGGAGGCCGCCAAGTGCGCCGTGGCCATGGAGCGGGAGGGCCTGACCTTCTACCGCGCCGCGGCCGCCGCCGTAAGGAACCCCGATCTGGCCAGGGTCTTCGAGGACATGGCCGTCGAGGAGGAGAAGCACCTGGCCGACTTCGAAGACCTGGCCGGCGAGATCGGCCGGGCCAGGGCCGCGACCGAGGAGTACTGGGACGACCCGGGGGTCGGCGAGTACATCCACGCGGTCATCGCCCAGAAGGTCTTCCCCAAGCCGGGCGACGCGGCCGGCGCGGCCGCGGGAATGAGCTCCGCCCCGGACGCCCTGCGCTTCGCGCTCGGCGCCGAGAAGGACACGGTGCTCTTCTACTCGCTGTGCGCCGACTCGGCCCGCAGCGCCGACGTCCGCGCGGTCTTCACCCGGCTGGTGGCCGAGGAGCGCAGGCACGTGGCCCTCGTCGGACGCTGGCTCAAGGAGGCCGCCGGGAAGAAGTAGGCGCCTGGGCGCTGAGGAACCGAAAGTATCGAGGGGGCGGGCTCAGGTCCGTCCCCTCGCTTTGTCGGAGCCCTCGGCCAGTTCGAAGTAGTGAGTCCGGGGCGAGGGCGTGGGCTCGCGCCTGGCGACCAGTCCCTCGCGGATCAGCACCTTCAAGTCCCGGGTCGCCGTGAAGACCGAGGTGCCCAGGATCCCGGCCAGTTCCGCGCGGGTCAGCCGGGAGTGCTCACGGAAGAGCTCGCGCATCCTCTCGAGCCTCCGCAGCGGGGTGCGGCCCGCCTGCAGGTAGGCGGACACGTCCGGCGCGGCCGGGCCCGGGGACGGGCGGGCGGGGGCGTTTTGCGCCTCTCTCCCGCTTGCGCCTGCGGCCACGACTCCGGCTTCGGCGCCATCCTGCGCCCTCGCCGACGGCTCGACCACCTGGAACTCGGCCAGCCCGTAGTGGAGCTTCTCGGAGTTGAGCAGCCGCATCCGTTCGATGGCGTTGCGGAGTTCGCGGACGTTGCCCGGCCAGTCGCGGGCCAGGAGCCGCTGGCGCAGTTCCCCGGCGAGGACTGGCCGCAGTCCGTCGCCGCGGCCTTCGCAGAGGAAGGCCTCGGCCAGGGGGGCGATGTCCTCGCGGCGCTCGCGGAGCGGCGGAAGGCCGAGCTCCAGCCGGCGCAGGCGGTAGAGCAGGTCCGGTCGGAAGCGCTTCTCCCCGACCAGGTCCTCCAGGCTGGCGTTGGTGGCCGCCAGTATCCGGCAGGAAATCTTGCGATCGCCGGCCGAGCCCAGCGGGCGGATCTCGCCGGTCTCGAGCACCCTGAGCAGCGCCACCTGCAGCCGGGGCGAGACCTCGCCGACCTCGTCGAGGAAGACGGTGCCCGGGCCGGCCTCCTCGAAGATGCCCCGGCGGGCGCGCTCGGCGCCGGTGAAGGCCCCGCGCTCGTGGCCGAAGAGCTCGGCCTCGAGCAGCGAGTCGGAAATGGCTCCGCAGTTGACCGCCACGAACGGCCCTCCGGCGCGCGGGCCGGACTCGTGGATGGCCCGGGCGACCAGTTCCTTGCCGGTGCCGGTCTCGCCGGTGATGAGCACGGGCGCATCAAGAGCGGACAGCCGCAGGGCCCTCTCTCGCACCGCGGCCATGGCGGCGCTGGGGCCGAGGATCCGGTCGATGCCCCGGACTGCGGCGGCCCGCGGGGCGGTGGCGGATGGCGCAGCCGGCAACGCCGGAGCGGACCGGGCCGCGATCTTCTCCGACTCGCGGCCCAGCCAGACCAGGTCGGCGGGGGCGATTTCGCAGGCCAGCCGCAGTTCCAGGGCCAGCCGTCCGGAGGCGCCGTAGCGGTCGCAGGCCCCGCTGGCGGCGGCGAAGAGCCTGGCGGCCGCGTCGCGCCGCCCGGCGAGCAACTCCACCCGTGCCTGGAAGAAGTCCTCCAGGTAATGGACGTTGCCGACCTGGCGGCGCATCTCCAGGATGCGCCGGGCGGCCTCGCCGTTGCCGTTGGCCAGTTCGGCGCGTAGCAGGTCGAAGGAATCGTAGCCCATGCCGACCACGCCGAGCCGGGGATGTCTCGCCTCGTGCCGGCGGGCCGATTCGAGTGCCTCCCCGCAGAGGCGGCGGTGGAGGAGATCGATGACCAGCGCCCAGTCCGGCAAAGCGCGCTCGTCCTCGGCGGTCGGCGCTGCGGGTCGCGGGGCCGACCATCGTCGGGAAAGCAGACGGAACGGCTCGCGGTACATCTCCAGCCTGCGTCGCTGGAACTTGCGAATGCCGGAGGCCTCGATCTCCGCGAGGCTCTCTGCGGCCTTGGGCAGATCGACGACTTCGACGGCGTTGACGAAGCTCAACAGGCTGGCTTCAGCCCGATCCGTATCGTCGCCGCCGGTCTCCAGGAGGCGGCGTTCGTTCTCGAACTCCGCCAGGCGGCCGAGTTGGGCCAGCAAGTATCCCCACACGCCCAGCATTCTGTGGCCGTGCAGGGATTCCCGGGACGGCGATGACGCGGCTTCCCGCAGGAGCCGGAGCCTGCTGGCCCTGTCGCCCCGGATGCTGGCGAGGAGGCCCTCCTGGATCAGCAAGAGCGCGCGAAGACCGGTGGGCGTGTCCGCCCTGATCATCGCCCCGCATCGCTCCAATACGGACCCCATCTCTTCGTGTCGCCCGGCGTGGAACGAGGCCTCGCTCCACACGCACAGCAACAACAAGGCGAGATCGGGATCGTCAGGCGGTTTCTCGTTGGCCTGCTGATGCAGGGCGATCGCCTTATCCCACGACGATTTGCCCTCGAGCGCCGACTTGGACTCGCGCACTGCGCGGTATGCCGGATGGGTGGCGCCGAGCAGCTTCCAGGGAAGGTCGAGCGGCGGATCGCCACGCAGATACGCGCGGACTATCGGGTGCTGCTGCCGCTGCTGGGTCTCGCTTTCCTCCGTCACGCGTCCTCCTCAAACTAAGGTGCAGATAGGGAGCAGTATAAAAGCAGACAGGGTAGATGCAAGCCAAAGTTAGTTGGTGTGTGTGGTCGTTATTCCGCTTAAGCTGCTCACAAATAGGAGCTTATATCTTATGCGGAGTTGGCGCATGAGTTGCTTTCGTGGCTACCAACATTGGAGGCTTGCCATGACCAATCGGCTCTCGCAGATTCTGCAACGCCTTGACCACGAGTTTGTGCCAGGACCGTCGGATCGGTTGCCGTCCCTGCCGGATTGCCTGACCTTCGCCGGCGGGCGCTACCGCATCCGGGTGGCCAACGACCTGGAGAGCCGCGAGCAGGCCTACCGGCTGGTCTACCGGCTCTATCTCGAGAAGGAGTACGTCCGGCCCCACGTTTCGCGCATGTGGGTGGGGCCGTTCGACGCGCTGCCGGAGACGGTGACGCTTTTGGTGGAGCGGACTGCGGTGGAGGGAGGAAGATGGAAGATGGAAGGCCAGGATGGCAAGGTTGAAGATGGAGGGTTGAAGGTTGAAGGAAACAACGCAAACAACTTTCCTCAACCTTCCACCCTCCACCTTCCACCTTCCACCGCTTCAGTGCCCGTTGGCGCCCTGACCGTGGTCTTCGACTCGGCCGCCGGGCTTCCTGCCGACGAACTCTACAAGGCCGAGCTCGACGCCCTGCGTGCCTCCGGCCGCAGGCTCTCGGAGATCGTCTCGCTGGGAGTGGACGCCGACGCGGCCGGCGGCAGCGAGGTGCTGGTGAAGCTCTTCAACCTGGTGTACCTGGCCTCCCGGCGGGTGCGCGCGGCGACCGACTTCGTGATCACGGTCAATCCCCGGCACGTGCGCTTCTACGAGAAGACCCTGCTCTTCGCCCCGGCCGGTCCGGAGCGCAACTACCGGAAGGTGGGCGGCGCTCCCGCCGTGCTGCTGCGGCTCGACCTGGCCGTGCCCGAGGAGCGAGTGCGCCTGGAGCACGGCCCGGCCCAGGCGCGCCCGCCCAAGTCCCGGACGCTCTACCCGATGTTCGTGGCCCCGGAGGATGAGGCGGGAGTCGTCGAAGCTCTTGCGGCGTCGCTGCGGCCGATGAGCGATGGCGAGGCCCGCTACTTCGGGATCGAGCCTCCCGGCGACCGGAAGCGGGCGGCTGCCGGAGGGGCCGAACGGGCTCGAACGGCTGAACCGGCCGAAAAGGTCCAGCCCTGCGCCTATGGCGATCTCGGGGGCGCCAGGCCATGAGGGCGCTGGTGACTGTCGCCCTCGCAATCACCGCGGCGCCCATGCTGCTCCTGACCCTGGCCGGATGGGCGATCCTGCGCATCCTGGGGCTCACGCCGGCGGATGTCTTCCCGCGGCCGGTCGAATCGGAACGGGACGCAGCGCTGGCCGGCGAGCCGCTCTGCAGTCGCCGCAGCATGGCTGCGATTGGGGCCGGGCGTTCCATGCCTGCGGGGGCCTGCGGGAAGTGGATGTTGAACTGATAGACCATGGGCCTTATTCGAGACTGTAACAAGCTGACCGGGAACTGTTGTTGGGGCTACCGGGAAAAGGGGACATTCTGCTTTTCCGTAGCGGAAAAGCAGAATGTCCCCTTTTCCTCGCGGCATCTTCCCGGTCAGCTTGCTACAGTCTCCCTTTTTCAATTTCTTTTGACCTTCCGGCGAGCCGGGAGTTATAATTCCTCCAGACTCCGGAGGATTGCCGGTCATGCGCGTTACGGGTTTCCTGACAGCCGTTCTGCTTTCTCTTGCGTCGTTCGTCCCGCTTCGGGCCGCCGAGGCCGGGCCGGCCGGGGAGGCCAAGGCCGGGGACGACCGCCCCGCGCGGGGGGCGAGCGAACTGGCCAATCTGGAGATATCTCCGCAGGCGGTCCGCTCCGTCAGCAAGGCCCTCGACTTCCTGGCCACCCAGCAGGGACGGGACGGCTCGTTCTCGGGGCCCGGCGGCCAGCACCGCGCAGCCATGACCGGCATGGCGGGACTGGCCTTCCTGTCCGCCGGACACACCCCCGGGCGCGGGAAGCACGCCAAGGTCGTCACCAAGGCGGTCGAGTTCCTGCTCAAGCTCCAGGACCACGAGGGGTGCTACGCCGACGACGGCGGGCGGAGCATGCACGGCCATGGCTACGCGCTGCACTTCATGGCCGAGGCCTACGGCATGACCGCCGACGGGGAGCTCTCCCGCCGGCTCCGCAAGAGCGTCCAGGAGGGCGTGCGCCTGACCGCCCGCAGCCAGAGCCCGGAGGGCGGCTGGTACTACCAGCCGGTGGCCCAGGGGCACGAGGGCTCGATCACCATCACCCAGGTCCAGGCCATCTGGGCGGCGCGCCAGGCGGGCATCAACGTGCCCCAGAAGACCATCGACAAGGGCGTCGGCTACATGCGCAAGAGCCAGCAGCCCGACGGCGGCATCTGCTACATGCTGGGCATGCCCGGCTCGCGGCCGGCGCTGTCCGCCGCGGGCGTCATGGTCTTCTGCGGGTACGGCATGCGCGATACCAAGGAGGCCGCCAAGGCCATCGGCTACATGCGCAAGATGCTCTCGGGCAAGCTCAACTCGCGCATCGGCCTGGGCAGCGGCTTCGACCACTACGCCACGCTCTATCTGGGCCAGGCCCTCTACCAGGCCGGCGACCCTGACTGGTCGAACCACTACCCCAAGCTCTGCGACGAGCTCATCAAGCAGCAGAATGCCAACGGCGGCTGGGAGAGCTCCTACGGGCCGGTCTTCGGCACGGCCTGCTACACGCTGGTGCTGGCCATCCCGTACCAGTACCTGCCGACCTTCCAGCGCTGAGCCGAAGGGCCGGGGGCTTTTAACCACCAAGACACCAAGACACAAAGGGATCACGAAGAACGGCGGGCTGACTATCGCCCGCGGCTGATGGCTCCAGTGTCCGTGAGCGCCCATCGCCGCGTGCGGCAACGCCTGGTTGTTATTGGTGTCTTGGTGGTGGAGGTTTCCTTGTCGTTGCGCGGCTTGATTTTGCCGGCGACCGGGCGCATAATATCTGCGGCGCGAATGAGGAAGCTTTCATGGCGAGATACGCGATGCACATGCCGGGGTTGGCCAGCCGCATGATCGGCGGCGAGGAGGTGGTGGTCTCCTCGCGGGCGGGGCGCATCTGGTCGCTGAACCCGGCCGGCGCCTTCCTGTGGGAGCTGTCCGACGGCTCTTTCGAGCTCGACGACCTGGCCGGGATGCTGGCCATCGCCCGCGGCATCGACCGGGGCCAGGCCACCGAGGAGATCGAGGCCTTCACCGACGACCTGGTCGCGCGGGGCCTGTTCGGCTGGCGCGAGGTGCCGAGCGTCCCGAGCCGCCGCGCAGCGCGCGCGGCCGGGCACCCGCCCAAGGGGCTGGCCGAGCCGCCCCGGGTGCTCGCCGAGGAATCCCTGCAGGTCCTGGCCAGCACCTGCGACAGCAGCCACAGCGGCAACGGCACCTCCTGCATGCTCTTCGGCACCTGCTCGGTGGCCTTCAACTGAGCGAGAGCGCCGGTTTCCCTTGGGACAGTCCAGCGCGACCGAGCCGGCCCGGCTGATAGTCGGGGCTCTGACCGCCTTCCCCGAAGCCTGGGAGGAGGCGCGGCGCCGGCTCGTCGGGCTCTTCGGAGAGATCGACGCCGAGGCCGGTCCGTTCGTCTTCGGATTCACCGACTACTACCGCGAAGAGATGGGCGAAGGGCTCGAGCGCCGGTTCGTCTCCTTCGCGCGGTCGATAGCCCAGGACGACATCGCCCGCATCAAGCACCTGACCAACGAGCTCGAGCGCGAGCTCGTCCGCCCGGAGTGGCCGGTGCGGCGGCCGGTGAACCTCGACCCCGGCTACGTCACGCTCGGCAAGCTGGTGCTGGCCACCACCAAGGACCACGCCCACCGCATCGCGGTCGGCCCGGACATGTACGCCGAGGTGACGCTCCGGTTCACCGGCGGCCGTTGGCTCGCCAACGACTGGACCTACGGCGACTACCGCACGGCGGAGTGCCAGGGCTTCCTCACGCGCGTCCGGGATGCCCTCTACGCCCAGCTTCGTCCGCAAACGCCATAACGCAGAGGCCGCAGAGGAGCGCCAAGGACGCAGAGGAAGCCTCGTGTCTTGGTTCTAGTTCTGAAGCACAGACCCGGAAAAGCCGTTCTCTGCGTCCTCTGCGGACCTCTGCGCCCTCTGCGTTGGAGCCTTATTGTCTGCCGACGAGCTCCAGGAACCTGTCCCGGCTGCCCGCCTTCTGGAGGAGATCGCGGAGCTCCTGGCGGTCCATCACCTTGTCCCCGGGCAGGGTGAAGGAGGCGAAGGTGTCGACCGGGATGAGGTACTCGGCCGGGGCGGTCGCGGGGGCCGGCTGCCACTCGCCGCCCGGCTCGCGGACCGACGGGGCGTGGACGTACTCGGCCTTGAAGCGCGAGAGGCGCACGCCCAGCGTGGCCCAGATCTGGGTGCGCGCTTCGTCGTAGAGCACCGGCACGGCCACGCGGGTGTCGGCCGCCAGGTCCGGGTCGCGGGCGCAGCCGGCCAGCCAGTTCTCGGCGGCGAGCTTGGCCGCGGCCGGGTCGGCGAGCTCCCCGTCGAGCAGCGCCGGCTTCAGGCCGATGTCCTCGCAGGAGACGAGGTAGAGGCCGTAGTAGAGCTCCCGCATGCGGACGAGCTCGACCCCGAGCGGCTCGTCGCGTTCCACGAGCTTGGCGCTCCCGACCGTGCCGAGCTGCTCCTTGAGGCGGAGGCCGTAGAGTTCCTTCAGGGTCTTCTCGCCGAGCTCGGCGACGAGCAGGTTCCCCACGAAGGCGTAGGCCCGCGCGGTGCGCAGGTAGTAGGTCGGAGCCGGCTCGACCCGGAGGCGGGGGCGGACGTCTTTCATGGGCGGAGCCACGCAACTGCCTGCCTCACCAGGCAGTTGCCTCGCGTGCGTCTCCCGCCGCTTGGTGAGCAGCGCCGCGAAGGCCTCCTGCATGCGCTGCTTGTAGCGGGCCGTAAGGACGAGCTTGTCGCGCTCCTGGCCCTTCTGGGGGACGAGCAGGGTCTCGAGCGCGTGGACCTGGTAGTCGTACCACCCGGAGTCCGCCCCGGGCTTCAGGTCGATCTCGCCGCTCTTGATGCGCTTCATGAACTCGCGCATCAAGTTGGCGGTGGCCGGAAGCTGCAGGCGTTCTGCCAGTTCGTTCTCCCGGCAGGTCGATGGCGGCAGGAAGCAGACGGCCGCGCGGCGCACGCCGCGCTTCCTGGCCTCGGCCTCGATGGTCGCCGTGGTGAGTTGGCCCGCCGGCAGCTCGTCGAGCGTCAGGCAGGCCAGCGGGTTCGTGAGCCGCCGGAAGAGGCCGACGAACTTCCGGTAGTCGGCGGCGAGCTGCGGGTCGGCCTTGAGCGCGGCGGCGAGGTCGGCCGCGACTCCGAAATCGTCTATGAGTCGGTCGGCGCCATCGAATTTTTGCGCAAGGAAACGTTCGGTGCGCCAGAGCGTTTCGAGCTCCTTGGACCAGGTGTAGAAGCCGATGGGCTTGGAGTCGGTCTCGCATGCAAAGAATCGGTCCAGCAGACCTTGTGCGAGCGTTGGGGTCGCGGGCAGCTTGGGCTCGCGGGCAGCCGGCGCGGTCTCCAAGCCGCCAGCCAGTTGCCGGGCGGCCTCCAGGAAGGATGCGGCCGACGAGCCCTTCGGGCATTTGGCCATAAGCCTGTTAATCAGATCTACGCACCCCGCCAGCCGTTTCTCGACGCCCTTGTAGGCGGCGAGGTCCACCGCGGCGTAGAGCCCGTCGTCGAACTGCTTGGCCTTGCCGTCGATCATGTTGACCGAGGGCAGGACGTCCGGGCCGCCGGCGCGCAGGGCCAGGTCGTAGCGCGGCCAGAGCTGCTCGAGGACCTTGTCCTGCTTGGGCCGGAAGGGCGGACAGTCGAGCCGGAGCACCGCGGCGCTGGAGTTCACCTCCCAGCCGTCGAGCTGCCGCGAGTCGACCAGCGCCGGATCGAAGGCCGGCGGCGTCGCCGGGATCGGGTCTTCGGCGAAGACCTCGTCGGCGGGCATCTCCGGGTCGCGGTACTCGCTGATCGTCTCGACTTCGTAGAGCATCGTGAAGACGCCGTAGCCGCCTGCGGCCAGGACGGCCAGGACGACTGCTGCCAGGATGCCGCGCTTGCTTCCAGTCATGGGTGTTCCCCCTCTGAATGTCTGCTGTCGGGATGCGTTGGATCTTCAGGCGGATGGAGGGTCGGGGAGGCGGTTCTTTGGGCGGGGGCACTCCGGGGTGAAGAAATGCGCAGCGTTTCTTCACCCCGGAAGAGGTCCCTCGTCGAGCGCGGACCAGGGATGCAGGAACGTCGACTGGGATTCAATCCCTGCGGCCTGCGGCCGCAAGGCTTGAATCTGTGCCCCCGCCCAAAGAACCGCCTCCCCGACCCGGCGAATGTAATGAACACGGCTGCCATTCTACCGCCTCACGGCCGGAGCGCGAGCGCCCCGATCCGCAGAACCTTCGCGAAGTGCCGGAGCGCCCCGCCGGCGATTCCCCGGCCGGTGCCCTCGGTCCCGAGCGCCCGGCGCCTGGGCAGCAGCGCGCGGCCGAGGAGCGTCCGCCGGTAGCCGCGCGGCGCCGGGAGCACCAGCGCCAGCAGGAACTCCGCCTGGTTGGGCAGCCCCTCGCGCACCAGCCGGTCCATGAGCCGCCGCTCGGTGCGCCCGACGCTCTTCGGCCGGAGCGGGCCGAGCAGGTCCTCCCGCGCGTCGATGAGCCCGAGCCTGGCGGCCGCGTCGAGCGCGTGGAAGACGAGCCGGCCGGCGCCGGACTCGCCGGCGATCCCGGCCAGGCGGGCGGCGTCGGCGGCCAGCCCGGCGAGCACGGCCACGTCGAGCAGCCAGAGGAGCCGCTCGAAGACGTGCACCCCGAGCCCGTGGCCGGCGGCGACGACCAGCTCGTCCTCGACGCAGAGCGCCGGGAAGGGCAGGCCCTCGAGCCGCCCGGAGCGCGCGCGCATGGCGGCGAAGTCCAGCCGCACGGGGCTGAGCTCCTCGGGGACGTCGATGGCCCCGACCAGGTCGCTCGATTTGAAGTGCAGGTCGACGGTCTCGGTGCCGCCGCGCCGCCAGGTGCGGTCGACGGGCAGCATCTGCCGGTAGCCCAGCGCCGAGAGGCAGCGGGCCCAGGCGGCGGCGTCTTTCGCGTCGGCGAGCAGATCGATGTCGCCGAAGGGGCGCCGGCCGCGTTCGCCGTAGCGCCGGTCGAGCGCCGGGCCCTTGATGACGATGGCCTCGAGGCCCCCGGCGGCCGCGGCCCCGGCGAGCTCCGCCGCGGACGACTCGAGCGCGAGCGATCGCGCCGCCTCGGCCCGGACCAACTCGCCGAGCGGAGCCAGGACCCTCTCGGGCGCCGCCAGGCGCGCGCCGACCTCCAGGGCCACCGAGGTCAGGCGCTGGCCGCGCAGCTCGCGGATGAACGCGTCGGGATCGCCGGCCGCGGCTTCGAATCCGGCGAGCGCCCGTCCGGCGGCGCCGGGGCGGTCGAGCCACGCGGCGCAGACCGCCAGGCACCCGGCGCGGCTCAACCGCCGGCCTCCAGCCGCTTGAAGAGCTCGTCGAGCGCCCCGGGCTTGTTGGGGAAGCGCATCCGGTGGCGCGGCAGGCTCCCGGCCAGGTCGGCGAGCCGGTCGAGCACGTCCTCGAAGTCCGGCGCGCCGGTGGGCGGCGGGAAGGTGCCGGCCAGCGCGGTCCAGCCGGCCGGCGAGAGCGGGTGGAGGTCGAACGACCTGCCGTGGGCGGGGACGAGCAGCGCCGCCACGGGCGTGCCCCGGCGGTCCTGCGGCGGCGGCTCGATGAGGGCGCTCTCGAGCGGCAGCCCCCAGGCGCTCCAGCGGTCGTGGTGCGCGTCGGGGCGCAGGAGCACCAGGTCGTCGGCCAGCGACGTCGCGCCGGCCTGGCAGGCGAGCTCGCGGGCGGTCGACTTGCCCGAGCCGCCCGGCCCGGAGAAGAGGTAGGCCTTCCCGCCCCAGCGCACCGCCGAGGCGTGCAGGGCCAGCCCGCCGCAGGGCCCGGAGACCAGCAGGATGCCGCAGACCCGGAGGATGCTGGCCAGGGCCGCGGGCTCGGCGCCGGCCACCATTTCCGCCCGGCAGGTCCTGGTGCCCAGGTCGAAGTGGGCCACGGTCGCCGGGGTGGTCAGCCGGAAGCGCCCGCGCCGGCCGGTCTCGACCATCCCGTAACGGCCGCCGGTGGTCGCGCCCTGGCGCAGTTCCACCGAGATGCGGAAGTCGGCGCGGATGCTCGGCCGGCCGCGCTTGGCCGGCAGGGCCTCGAGCGCGCTGCGCGGGCCGGTCACCTCGATCTCGAAGCCGGCGACCAGCAGGTGCCGGGCCGGGTTGCCCGGGGCGCGGGCCACGCCGACCCCGCGGGCCAGCCGGCGGCCGAGAGCGGCGGCCGGCGCGGCGAGGTTGACGGCGAGCCCGGCCAGGCGCGACGGCAGGGAGTGCAGCTCCACGATGCGGCCCCCGCGTTGGAGCGCGACGGCCCGGCCGATCACCGCGGCGGCCGGCACCGGCGCGTCGGGCCGCCCGCGGTTGTCGCCCTTGGTGATGGTCGAGCGGCCGGGCACCAGCACCCGGTGGCACCAGAGCTGTCCGCTTCGGGCGTAGACCAGCACGTCGCCCACCCGCAGGGCGCCGGCCAGCGGCCGGATGACCACGGTGTCGCCGGGGCGGATGGTGGGGGCCATGCTGGTGCCGAGCACCACCAGGCGCAACTCGCCGGCCGAGGCCAGCAGCCGGCGCATCAGCGCCGGGTCGGAAGCGGCTAGGCCGCGCTGCATGGGCGAGTATCCATCCGCAATACGGGGGGCCCGAACCACAAAGACACCAAGCCACAAAGAGACACAAAGGGGGCCGAAGAAGGGGATTCTGGATTGCGTCCGCGGCGAAGATTCTTAGCCAAAAGAGCGTCGAGCTCCGCGTAACGCAGCCCAAGCCGTCTTGGTGATCTCTTTGTGGCTTGGTGTCTTGGTGGTTTGAGACGGCCGCCCATTGACTCGGCTCCCCGGTGTCCTAGAATCGCCCGCATGACCGCCGCCAGTATCCACGCCGTCCAGGGCTTCGTCAACCTGGACAAGCCCTCGGGCATGCCCAGCCGCCGGGCGACCGACACCGTCGGCCGGCTCTGGCGCGGCGCGGCCGCCGGCCACGCCGGGACGCTCGACCCCCTGGCCTCGGGCGTGCTGCCCGTGGCCCTGGGCGGCGCCACGCGCCTGGTCGAGCTGCTCCACGACGCCGACAAGGAGTACCTCGCGACCGTGCGGCTGGGACAGGCCACCGACACCGACGACGCGGCGGGCGCGCCGCTGGGTGAGGCCCGGCCGGTCGCCGCGTCGCGCGAGGACTTGGAGCGCGCGCTCATGGCCTTCCGCGGCACGGTCATGCAGCTGCCGCCGCGCTACTCGGCGCTGAAGATCGGCGGGAAGGCGGCCTACGAGCTCGCCCGCGCCGGCGAGGCCGTCGAGGTCGAGCCGCGGCCGGTGACCTTCCACGAGCTCGAGCTCCTCGAGTGGTCCCCGCCGGAGGCGGTGCTCGCGGCGCGCGTCTCGCGCGGCACCTACCTGCGCTCGCTGGCCCGCGACCTGGGCGAGGCCCTGGGCTGCGGCGGGCATCTCTCGGCGCTGGTCCGCACCCGGGTGGGGGCGCTCCGCCTGGCGGACGCCGTCTCCCTCGACCGGCTCAAGGCGCTCGCCGTCGGGGGCCGCGCGGCCGAGGCGGTGCTCCCCGTCCGCCGGGTCTTCCCGGAAACGCCGGCCGCGACCGTCCCCGACGACAAGACCCGCCGCGAGGTGCTGGGCGGCAAGGCGCTCCCCCTCGAGCGCTTCGCGCCGACCGAAGGCCGGGCCCCGTCCGCCGGCGAGAAGTGTCTGGTGCTCGACGAGTCGGGGCTGGCCATCTTCCTGGCCGAATGCGTCGCCGGCGAAGACGGCGCGCTTCGCGTTCAACCTCGCAAGAAGCTCGCTTAGGCTGTTTTCAACGCAGAGGCCGCAGAGGTACGCGGAGGCCGCAGAGGACAACAACGCATCTTCTGTTGTAACAACAGCAGCGAGCACCGGCCGTTGTCCTCCGCGACCTCTGCGCACCTCCGCGCCCTCTGCGTTGAAGAAGATGACGGCGGACGAGCGGCGAGTTTGACGGTGGGGGGGGCGCGCGGCGCGAGGCGCTGCTGCGCGTCCGGCGGCGAAGACGGTGCGCTCTGCGTGCAACCTCGCAAGAAGCTCATCTAGGCTGTTTTCAACGCAGAGGCCGCAGAGGTACGCGGAGGCCGCAGAGGACAGCAGTCGCTCTTCTGTTGTAACAACAGCAGCAAGCAATGGCCGTTGTCCTCCGCGACCTCTGCGCACCTCCGCGCCCTCTGCGTTGAAGAAGATGACGGCGGACGAGCGGCGAGTTTGACGGTGGGAGGCGCGCGGCTAGAATGCGTCGCATGATCATCATCGCCGACAACAACATCCCCTACGCCGCCGAGGCCTTCGGGCGCTTCGGCGAGGTGCGGCTGGTCAACGGCCGGTCGCTGACAGCCGAGGCCGTGAAGGACGCCGGGATCCTGCTGGTGCGCTCGACCGTCAAGGTCGACGAGAAGCTGCTCGGCGGGGCCAATCCCCGGTTCGTGGGCACGGCCACCATCGGCACCGACCACGTGGACCAGGCCTATCTCGCCTCCCGGGGCATCGTCTTCGCGAGCGCCCCGGGATCGAACGCCGAGTCGGTCGGCGAGTACTGGAGCGCGGCGGTGCTCTTCCTCGCGCGCCGGCTGGGCGTCGAGCTCGCCGGCCGGACGGCCGGCGTGGTCGGCGTGGGCAACGTCGGCCGCCGGGTGGTCCGCCGGGCCAAGGCCCTGGGCATGAACGTGGTCAAGTGCGACCCGCCGCTCGCGCGCGAGACTAAGTCGGACGAGTACCGGCCGCTCGAGGAGTTGCTCGAGCGCGCCGACCTCGTCACCGTCCACGTGCCGCTCGAGAAGGGCGGGGCCGACCCCACCTGGCACATGGCCGACGAGCGCTTCTTCGCGCGGATGAAGCCCGGCGCCATCTTCTTCAACCTGGCCCGCGGGCCGGTGAACGACTCGGCCGCCCTCGCCGCGGCCATCGACTCGAGGAAGCTCGCCGCCACCGTGCTCGACACCTGGGAAGGCGAGCCGGTCGTCGACCCGAAACTCGTCGCCCGGGCGGACATCGCCACGCCGCACATCGCCGGCCACAGCTTCGACGGCAAGGTTAACGGCACCCAGATGCTCTACGCGGCCGTGTGCAAGCTTCTGGGCGAGCCGGAGACCTGGAAGCCGGCCGATTCGCTCCCCGCCCCGGAGGTGCCGCGGGTCGCCGTCGAGGCCGCCGGCCGCTCGGTCGAGGACGTCTGTTCAGAGGCGGTGGGCGCGCTCTACGACATCACCGCCGACGACGCCAGGTTCCGCGCCACCATGGCCCACCCCGAGGCCGAGCGCGGCAGGCTCTTCAACGACCTGCGCGTCAAGTACCCGCCCCGGAGGGCTTTCGGCTACACCGCGGTGGTCCTCAAGGGCGGCAGCAACGCGCAGAAGCAGGCGCTCTCCGGCCTGGGCTTCCGGGTGAGCGCGCTGTAAGAAGCCGCAGAACTGTGGCGGGCCAACTGCGTCAAAGAGAAGGCAGACGACAGGAAGCAGCCGCAGATGAACGCAGATAAACGCAGATCGGATGCCCGGCAGGGTTCCCAGGCGATGGAAATCAGCCACAGATGAACACAGATGAACACAGATTGACCGAAAGGGCGGGCTTGAACCCGACCGGTTGTTATCTGTGTTTATCTGTGTTCATCTGTGGCTATGTTGGGAGCGACCATGGCTGAGATGATCGGCAGGACGAAGAGCTGGCTGGCGTGGCTGGCCGGTGCGGTGCTGGCGCTGGTCTTCGGCGGCGCCGGGTGCGGGAGGGAGGAGATCCCTCAGCCGGTCTACGGCGCGCCGCCGACGCCACCGACGTCTCCGGCGCAGGAACCCGCCCCGCAACCGGCGGAGGCCGAGCCCGCCGCCAACCTGGAAGCGTCGCCCGACTGGAAGGTCATCGTCGATGCCTGGGACTTCATCATGCCCTTCGCCCGCAGCGGCCAGAGCACAGACGATCAGCGCAAGGAGATCGACGCGAAGCTCGCCGCCGCCCGCGAGGCCGCCGGCCGACTGGCCGCAAAAGCCGGGCTGCTCTCGGAGAAGGAGGCCGAACTGCTCAACTCCGAAGCCGAGCGGGCGGCCAAGGACATCCGCCGCGAGCCGCCCATCGGCGTCAACTGTTACGACATGGCCGCCGTTCCCGCCGTGCAGCGCCTGAGCTTCGAGAGCATCGCCGAGCGCCTGCCGGCCATCGAGGCGCTGGTCGCGGGCGGCAAGGTCCACCCCGCGGCGATCGTCAAGGTGCTCGAGGCCATCGAGGCGGACCTCGTTGCGCTTTCCGACGAGAAGCGCCGCGCCCGGCTTGGCGACTCGACGCCGCAGGGCGAGGCCGAAAGACGGCGCGCTGAGCTCACTGCGCAGGTCGCCAGGATCAAGGCTGGCCTGCTCCTCCAGATCCGACCACCCGTAAGGATGTGCTACGACATCCAGATGATCCCCGAGCCGAAGCCGCAGAGCGCCCGGGAACTCGAGGAGCGCCTGGCCATGCTCGACCGCCTGGAGCGCTCCGGCCGCCTCCCGGCCGCGGCCGCCGACAAGACCCGCCGGGCCATCGCCGATGGCAGAGAACGAGTGCGGAGCGACGGAAAGTAGCCGCAGATGAACGCAGATGAACGCAGATCGGATGCTGAGTTGGAGGCGCTCCAGGTGTAATCCCGGCTCCGTAGGGGCGGGTTTAAAACCCGCCCCTACAACGGAGCGCGGAAGAGGACGAAAGGGGAGGGACGTCGCCCATGCCCTATCGCGCAGCCGGACTGCTGATGGCCCTGGGCGGCCTGGTGGCCGTGGTCGGGCTGATCCTGATCGGCGTCGACGTCCACGCCGCGAAGCAGCGCGGTCCGCGCTGGAAGCGCCGGCTGCTGGGCGCGGGGCTCGCGGTGCTGGGGATTTGGGGCGCCTGGTTCTCTGCCTCGCGTCCCGGGTCTCCATTCAAGCCGGATGTGATGTGCTGCTATGCGCCAATCCCCATGGAGGTCGGTTGTGCCGGCAACCTCCGCGAGAGGTTGCCGCTTCTGGAGAAGCTGATCGCCGAGGCGAAGCTCGATCCCGGGGTGGCACGGACGGCCCTGGCCGCGGCCGAGATGGATCTGGGCCGCATTTCCATGCACCCGTGTTCCGGTCCGGGTATGTCGGCCGAAGAGATGACTGCCATTCGCGATCTGGCCAGGCCCATCGTCGAGCGGCTCCGGGCCCGCCTGGGCGAGCCGGTCAGCCTGGAGGAGGCCCCGGAATGGAAAGCGCTGACGGGGCAGTGGGATGATGCCGCCGCGGCGCTGGCCGTCGAGCCCGGCGCGCCCGCCTTCGACTCGCAGACCCAGCAGCGGCTGGCCGATGCGCTCGAGAGGCTGCTGCACGCGGACCTGCCCCGCCTGCTCGGGGCCGGCCTCCTGAGCGAACCCGAAGCCCGCCTCCTGGAACTCGACTTGGTGAGGCTGTCCGGTGCCGTGAGGCGCGCCCGCGTCTCAGACCGGGAGACGACGCCGACCGTCGCCAGTTCCGGACTGCCGGTCCCTCCCGCTGGCGAGAGCGCGCGGGACATTGGCCTCAGGGCGGAGTCTCTCAAGAAGATCCTGGCCAGTGGCGTGGCCCACCCCGCCGCACTGCGGAGAATCCTCGCCTCCGTTCGGAAGGATCTGGAGGTCCTTGATCGACCGGCCTCTTACGATCTAATGGGAGCCACGGAGCGCGCGAAGGCCGAGCAGATCCGCGACGCGGTCAAGGCCGAGGTCGAGAAGCTGAAGAACCTCCTGGGCCCCGCTCCCGAGGACAAGCGTGATTAACCACAAAGACACCAAGCCACCAAGAGGTCGCCAAACCGAATCCAAGGATTACTTTGTGTTTCCTTTGTGTCTTGGTGTCTTGGTGGTTAAAGGCTAGCCATGCCCCGCCAGGACTCCTTCGTCTTCGAAGTCACCCAGCGCTGCAACCACGACTGCCCGCACTGCTACAACGCCTGGAAGAACCCGGTCGATTACCCGATGGGCGAGCTGCCGACCGGCGAGACGCTGGCCATGCTCGGGGAGCTCCTCGACGAGACCGGCGCGTCGCTCGTCTCGCTCACCGGCGGCGAGCCCATGCTCCGGCCGGACATCTACGAGATGGTCGACTACCTGAACGCCCGCCGGGTTACGGTGAACCTCATCACCAACGGCGGGTTGCTCGACGACGCGGCCATCGCGCGGCTCTCTCCCGGGAAGATCAGCGTCTTCGAGCTGCCGCTCCTGTCGGTGGAGCGCTCCATCCACGACCGGATGTCGGGCAAGGCCGGGGCCTTCGACCGGGCGACCGCCGCCATGGCCGAGCTCAAGCTCCGCCGCCAGCGCGTGGTCGGGGTCTTCGTGGCCACGAAGCTCAACCTCCCGACCTGGCGCGAGACGGCGGAGCTGGCCGTGGCGCTGGGCCTCGACGGCGTGATGTTCAACCGCTTCAATCCCGGCGGCGCTGGCGTCCGGAACCTCGAGATGCTGCAGGCCTCGCCGGCGGAGGTCCAGGCCGCGCTCGACGTCGCCGAGGAGATGTCCGGGCGCTACGAGCTGCCCATCAGTTGCTCGATCGCCATGCCGCCGTGCCTCTTCGACACCAAGCGCTACAAGCGGCTCGGTTTCGGCTTCTGCGCGGCCGGCACGGCGCGGGCCTACTACACGCTCGACCCGCTGGGCAACGTCCGGCCCTGCAACCACACGCCGACCATCCTGGGCAACATCCGCGAGACGACCTTCGAGGCCATGGCCGGTTCGCCGGCGATGAAGGACTTCATGGCCGCGCGCCCGGCCTTCTGCGGCGGCTGCCGGCTGGAGATGGAGTGCCTGGGCGGCTGCAAGGCCGCGGCCGAGGCGGCCACCGGCTCGGCCTGGCACTGCGATCCGTTCCTGACCGCCTTCGGCGAAGACGCCGTCCGTCCGTAGCCTCATCATCAGGCCGCAGAGATCGCGTACAGCCACAGATGGACACAGATGAACACGGATTGGCTATGGGATTCGCATCAGCACCCTCCCGAGATTCCATCTGTGTGCATCTGTGTTCATCTGTGGCCGGTGCATGGGTTGGCGATGGTCGGCAGGCTTGAAGTTCGCCGGGGGCGGGCTATTATGCCTCGGGACGTTCTTCGGCCGGACTGGAGCGGGAAGGGAACACCATGACCAGCCAGGAGCTCGAGCTTCTCCACGAAACCACCCTGCGCATCCTCGAGGAGATCGGCGTGCGCCTGGAACACGACGGCATCGTCGAGCGGATGCTCGCGGCCGGCGCGAAGCGCGGCGCCGGGCCGCAGGACGTGCGCTTCCCGCGGAAGATGGTCGAGGAGCACCTCGAACTCGCGCCCTCGCGGGTGGAGCTCGCCCGGCGCGACGGGACGGTCGACGCCCTCGCGAGCGACTCCCCGTCGGTCTTCTGGACGAACCCGGGCATGTACATCTGGAACGGCAGGGAGCGGCGCGAGCTCAAGAGCGCCGACCTCGCCGCCGTGGCCCGGCTCTGCGACAACCTCGAGAGCGTCCAGGGCGTGATGGGCATGGCCTGCCACGACGTGGAGCCGCGCCACCGCGACTTCACCGGCGTGCGGATCATCGCCGAGAACTGCCGCCGGCACGTGCGCGCCCTGTGCTTCACGCCGACGGGCATGGAGGCGCTCGCCGAGATGAAGAAGGTCTTCCCGGGCAACTGGCTGAGCGTGGGCTTCACCGCGCACGGGCCGCTGCGCTGGACCAACCTGGCCCTGGCCATCTTCGAGAAGAGCGCGGGCTCGGGCATCCCCGTGACCATCAACGGCGAGCCCATGGCCGGGGTGACCGGGCCGGTGTCGCTGGCCGGCGCCATGGCCGTGGGCAACGCCGAGATCCTCTCCGGGATCGTGGTCAACCAGGTCCTGGAGCCCGGCCGGCCGGTGATCTACAACCTGGGCCTGGCCCACACCTTCGACATGAAGAACGCCACCGCGGTGACCGGCGGGCCGGAGAACGCGCTCTTCGCCATGGCCTCGGCGGAGCTGGGCCGCTTCTACCGGCTGCCGTCCTCCTCGTGGGCCTCGACCGAGTCGGTGCTCGACGACGGCCAGGCGGCCATGGAGATGACCTTCGCCATCCATACGCACTCGGCGGCGCGCTCGAGCCTCATCTGGGGCCTGGGCCAGCTCGAGAGCGAGAAGACCATCTCGCTCGCGCAGCTCGTCATCCACGACGAGATCGCCGGCTACTCCCGGCGCATCCAGCGCGGCTCTGCGGTGACGCCCGAGGCGCTCGCCTACGACCTCATCAAGGAGGTGGGCATCGGCGGCTCGTACCTCGAAACCGAGCACACCCTGGAGAACTTCCGCGAGCATCTCTGGGAGCCGAAGGTCTCCAACCGCCGCGCGCGGGAGAGCTGCCCCGGGCCGCTCGAGGAGGTAGCCCGGGCCCGCGCGGAGGAGCTCCTGGCCGCCGACCGCGAGGAGAAGATCGGCGCCGCGGAGCTCGGCGAGCTCAAGAGGATCGAGGCCGCCTACCGCGCGCGGATCGGTTGACGCGCCGGAGATAGGGAAGGGGGGGGCCGCCGACCGTGCGCCGCTGCGTGATCTTCGATCTGGCCGAGGTGCTCATCGCCGGGCTGCCCCGCTGCGAGGAGGAGCTCGCCCCGGTCTTCGGGATTTCGCCGGCCGAGGTCCTGCCCGGGCTGCGCGGCGAGCTCATGTGGGCGTATAACCGCGGGGAGCTCTCCGAGGACGAGTACTGGGCGCGAACTTGCGAGCGCAACGGTTGGCGCGGGGACGTCGGGCGCGCCAAAGCGGTGCTCCGCCGGAACTTCCACCGCAAGGTGCCGGGCACCGAGGAGGTGCTCCGCGAACTCGCCGGGCGCCACCGGGTCTTCCTGCTCTCCGACCACGGCCGGGAGTGGATCGACTACATCCGGGGCGTCCACGGTTTCTTCGCGCTCTTCGAGCGGCGCTTCTTCTCGTTCGAGCTCGGCAGCATCAAGACCGAGCCGGCGACCTTCGGGAAGGTGCTCGCGGCGATCGGCGCGCCGGCCGGGGAGTGCCTTTTCATCGATGACCACCGTCCCAACGTGGAGACCGCCGCGCGGCTGGGGATCCCCGGGATCGTCTTCACCGATGCCGCGGCGCTGCGGGCGGAACTCGCCGCCCGGGGCGTCTGACGGGCGGCCGACTCGGGCATGCTTGACTGATCCGTACTTGTCTCGCTGTCGCTGTCGGTATCGTAGTCGGAGCTCGCTGCGGCGGGCGAACCCCGTAGCAAGCACCAACGGTCGCTTCGCTCCGATAGCGATTACGATAGCGATACCGATACCGAGGCTGAGGCGGGACTGCACGCCGGCCTTACCGACGTGTACGCACGGCCCATTCTCTACCGCCGTCAGGTCGGAATCCGAAGGGGCATGAAACCCGGGGTTTAGGCTTGCTTCCGGCCGGAACTGCGTTTACACTTTCCGCCCATTGCGGCCGGGTGGCACTGGCGGGCCGGCCGCAGCAGCTGTTCGATCCACCCGCTGATTGGAGGCAGACAGCCATGCCGGACAACCAGCCGCAGTCGCAGAACCAGCCTCAGCCTCAGCCCCAGAGCCAGCCGGTCGCCCCCATGCAGCCCCCTCCGCTGCCGCAGGCTTATGTACCTCAGCCTCAGGCGCCCGCGGGTCCTGCTGCGCCGGCACCCGCGCCCGTCTACACAACAACGGACACCCGCAACTACATGGGCGAATCCTTCAAGATGCTCATCACCGACCCGGTCGGGAACCTCAAGCGGGCTTACGACAACATGGGCATGGGCCGGGCCATGGGCCTGGGCGTGATCCTGTCGGTGGTGTTCGGGATCTCCTTCGTGTGGGTGGTAGCCACCGGCCGCGGCAGCGTGGTGGGCGGCTACGGCTACGGATGGGGTGGAAGCTCGACCAGCCTGGACCCTAAGGATGCGCTCTACGTGGTCTTGGTCGGGGCGGTCATCGTGTTTGGCCTCTCCATCGGCAGCTTGGTCTGCCGGAGCATGTCCGCCGGGGGCGGCGCCTTCGCCCAGGACATCTTCGTGGCGGGGCTGGCGCTCCTGCCCATGTGCCCGTGTCTGTTCGTCGCCTCCCACTACTGGGCGGAGTATCCGGCGGTGGGCGTGGGCGCGCTGATGTTCGGCGGCTGCCTGCTGGTCCTGAGCTACTATGCCGCGGGCACTGACCTGCACGGCATGAGTCGGCGGGCGTCCTCGATCATGACGCCGCTGGTGATCATGATCACCTCGGCGGTCGCCTACATGATGTACACGGCGCTGCTGGGCGCGCCTTCGTGGGCCGCCCACTGACCGGAGGCCGGAAACCACTTGACGCCCGCCGGCAGATGCTGGAGAATCCGGCCCTGCCGGTTCGCCGGACTGAACTGACATTCTGAGCGGGCCCTGCGTAGGGGCCCCGGGGTTGGCAAAAGGGAGGCTCAAATGAAGAGGATGTTCGCTGGTGTCGCTCTGTTGGGAGCTCTGGTTCTCTGCACCGGTTGCTGGACGATGGCCAATGGCCCGATCTTCGCCCCGATCCAGGCCTGCAAGGGCGCCGTCTCGGCCGGTGACTCCAACGTCAAGGCCATGAAGGTCGGCAAGGCCGAGGCCATGGGCGTCCTGATCGTGGGCGTCGGCGACTCCTCGATCGGCGCCGCCGCGGCCAACGGCCAGATCACCAAGATCCACCACGTCGACGCCGAGCAGTTCAACATCCTCGGCATCTACAGCCGCAACACCACCATCGTCTACGGCGAATAGCGCCGCCGGATGAGCATGGGCCCCCGGGGCCGAGCGGACCTGTCCGACTCGCCCCGGGGGTCCGGTTTTTGGGGAGTGACGCAGTCTGCCGCCGCGCGCCGGGCGGCGGATCCCAGGTGACGGAGGTCCCGATGAGAAGCATCTCGCAGATTCTGGTCGCGGCGGTCGCATTGGGTTTCGTCGTCGCCGGCGGATGCCTGAACCCCTACGAGCCGCTGCCGAAGGTCGCGCTGGCCTCGCCGCCCCCGGGCATTCCGGCCGGCGCGGCGCCGGTCCACTCCTGGCACGCCCGGACCCCGGTGCTCAAGACTTTCTGGGCCGACCAGGAGCTCGAGATATCCTGCCGGGGCCACTTCCCCGCCGGCTGGCGCCACCCCGGCGACGAACGCTGGGAGGTGCGCTGCGCCAACCAGAAGGGCACGGCGCTGCCGTTCCTCGGAATCCTGCGCCGCTACCAGAACACGCTGGGCCAGCCGGCCAGCGAGGTCCTGCCGGCCTTCGACATCAATGCCCTCGAGGACGGCCTCTACCTGCTGGTCGAGAGCGGCATCCAGACCGCTCCCGCCGAAGACGCCGGGGCCGAAGCGCCGCCGGCCATCCGGGAGATCCGCCCGACGGCCGAACTCATCGAGGTCCGCCGGCACCAGATCTGGCCCTTCCGGATCAGGATCCCGCTGGTGCCTGACGCCCCTTCGGCGCTGACCCCCGTGCCGCCCGAGGCCGGGCAGGACCAGGGTCCCAGGGGCACGATCATTCCATAGAGCCTGAGGCTAGAACCAGTTGGGCAGGGGCGCGCCCTTCGGCGAGTTGTCCCGGGCGTCCACCTCGGCGTGCGGCGGGGGGCCCACCTCCGGCCGGGGAGTCAGCGGCGACTCCCGGTCGGGAAAGAGCGCGATCCGCTTCTGAAAAGGCGAGAAGCCTTTCTTGCGGATCTCCATGATGAACGCGTTGGGACGTATTTCGGCGGGGGCCTTCCCGTCGGGTGAGAGCTTCACCGCGGTCTCGATGAATATGTACATGCCGGCCGGCAGCTTCTCGATGTCGAAAGCCGGCAGGCACTCGGCCTGCTCCTTGCCGTCGATGTCCAGGTAGCGCCGCACCGCGCCCAGGAACGGGACTCGCGTGCCCCGTTCGTCGACCGCCTTGACCTCCCAGACCTCGTCGCCCGGCGCCCTCCAGGCGGCGGGGAAGCGCCCCCGGCACTCCAGGGTCAGGCGGTGGCGGCCCCAGTAGGTGGCCAGCTCCGTGGGCTGGGCGCGCCAGGCGTACACGTCGGGACCCGACCCGGCCGTCATGCCCAGGTCATGCCTGGCGGCGTCCGCGGGCAGCCTCCCGGCCCCGTTGCAGCCCATGGACGCCGTGCCGAGAAGAGCCGCGGCCAGCGTGAGCAGCTTCTTTGCGATCACGTGCGTTGCTCCGAAAAAGCGGCGGGGCACGGACCACGCGATCCGTGCCCCGCCGAATGGAATCTGGCTATTCGCCGTAGACGACGGTCTTCACCGTCCCGTAGATCCCGAGGACGTTGAAGGTCTCGTAGTCCACGTGGTGGATCTTGGTGATTCCGCCGGCCTTGCAGGCGGCGTCGATGGACGAATCGCCGAAGGCGACGACGATGATGCCCTTGGCCTCGGCGGTGCCCGTCTTGCTGCTCTTGACCGCGTTGTCGACCACCTGGCCCGAGCTGTCGGTCATGGTGATCAGGGAGCTGACATCGCTCCGCGTCCCGACGCAGCCTGCCGCCAGCATCACGCCCGCCATGACCAGACCTACCAGCGCTAGCCTCATTACGTCCCCTCCTTTTCAGAGCCAGGCGGCCCTTGCTCAAAAGGCCGCCTCTTCCGGGCGTCCGGACCGTCCGGATGCCCGACGGCGGGGCATGTTAGCTATGAGCAGGATGTCCGCAAGTGGATTTCACGGCGGGCTATTCGGGAATTAGGCGCACCCTGAAGAAGTTTGTCTTGGGCCGGACGGAGCGCGGCAGGCGGACTGCCGGCTGCCGATCCTGAATCGAAACCGGCCCTCCGGAGGGGGCCGCAGGTAAGGACGAAGGGGAGACGATAATGAGAAAGCTGCTGATGGGTGCCGCGCTGGTTGGATCTCTGGCAATGTGCAGCGGCTGCTGGACCATGGCCAACGGCCCGATCATGGCACCGATCCAGGTGAGCCAGGGCCCGGTGTCCGTCGGCGACATGAACGCCCGGGCCATGAAGGTCGGCCGTTCGCAGGCCACCGGAGTCATTCTGGTAGGCTTCGGTGACGCCTCCATCGGCACGGCCGCCGCCAACGGCCAGATCACCAAGATTCACCACGTCGATTCCGAGCAGCTCAACGTCTTCGGCATCTACAGCCGCCAGATCACCACCGTCTACGGCGAATAGCCGCGAGCGGCGGTTCTCCATAGCCCCCGGGGCCGACCGAGGCAGGCGTCACCCCGGGGGCTGCGCGAGGCCCGTGAGTCCCGGGATTCGGAATGTCCGATGCAAGGAGCGTCTTCGTAGCGGCCCTGCTGACGGCCTTCGCCTGTCTGGCGGCCGGCTGCAACGGTCCCTACGCTCCGCTGCCCATCAACCGGCTGGTCTCGCCGCCGCCCGGATTGCCGGCCGGCCTCGTGCCGGTGCAGTCCTGGCGGGCACAGACCCCGGTGCTGAAGACCTTCTGGGCCGACCAGGTCCTGCGGCTGGAGTGCCGGGCCTGCTTCGTCAACTGGCGCCGGATCGGCGACGAGCGCTGGTACGTCCGCTGCGTCAACCAGCAGGGTACGCCCATCCCGTACCTGGGGGTGCTGCGCCGCTACCGGGACGCCCTCGGCCAGCCGGCCAGCGAGGTGCTGCCGGCCTTCGACATCTCGAAGCTCGACGACGGGCTCTACCTGCTCATCGACAGCGGCGTGCGGGCCGACCCGGCGGCGCCGGAGCATTCCGGAGCTGTGCCGGTGGTGAGGGAGATCCGTCCGGCGGCCGAGCTCGTCGAAATACGCCGCCACAAGTTCTGGCCGTTCCGGGTGCGGATCCCGCTGGTGCCCGAGAGCCCTTCGGCCCTCACCCCCGTGCCCGAAGAGGCGCCGGCCGAATCGGCGCCGCGGGGAACGACCATCCCCTGATCGGAGCGAAGGAGAAGGACCGGAAGGCGGAAGGACGAAGCCGGACGCACTCTTAGTACGCGCCTCCGGCTTCGCCGCCCGGCCCTTCGCATTCTCCCAGCAAGGCTCTCTCGATCTCGACGGCCAGCGCGTCGAGCCCCGCGCCGGTGAGGGCGGAGAATTTGACGGCAGCCATGGGGGCGAGGGTCGAAGGGCGTGGGGCGTGGAACTGGGAGCCAGGATTCGGGGCTTGAATCTCGGGGCTCAGCCCCTCGCCTCGCCCCCCATCCCTCGGCCCCCGCCCCCATACGTTCGTCCGGTCGCACTTGTTGACCGCCACCAGCGCGCGCCGCGCGGCGCGCCGGAGGGCCTCGATCTCGGCCCGGACGCGATCGTCGGGCGGTTCGCTGCCGTCGAGGACGAGGATGACCAGGTCGGCTCCGGCCGCCTCGCGGCGGGCGAGGTCCTGGGCCTCGGTGGCGAGCGAGTCGCCGGCGACCGCGCCGAGCCCGGCGGTGTCCACGAGCTCCACGGCCAGCCCCCGCACCGAGACCTCGGCGACCACCGCGTCGCGGGTGGTTCCCGGGTGCGGGCTCACGATGGCCCGGTCGTCGCCGGCCAGGCGGTTGAAGAGCGTGCTCTTGCCGGCGTTGACCGGCCCGGCCAGGACCACGCGGTGGGTGGCGAGGAGGCGTTCGAGAAGCACCTTGGTTCTCGGTTCCTGGTTCCTGGTTCCTGGTCCCTGGTCTTCTCCAACCGGGAACGAGGAACCAGGAACCAGAAACCAGGAACCGCCCTTTATGTCGTCACCCGCCTGCGCCCGCCACCGGCACAGGGCCTCGAGCTGGCGGCGGGTCTTGACCGCGGCGAGCGCGCGGCGGAACCAGGCCTCATCCGGAGCGAGCCCCGGCTCGTCGGCCGGCTCGGGTCGCTCCTCCAGGCCCAGATCCCGAAGTCGTCCGGCTGCGGCCGCGGCGGCCGCACCGCCGGCGTGACAGTTGAGCTCGAAACGGGCGACGGCAGTTGCCGGTTGCGAGTTGCCGGTTGGCGGTTGCGACGAGGAAGAACTCGGCGCCAGCGCGGCGACGATGACCTCGTCGAGCACCGCGCCGGCGGCGTCGAGGAGCTCGCCGTAGGCCAGCTCGCCGGGCCGGAGCGCGGCCAGCCGCCGGGAGCGCACCGCGCGACAGAGCGCCTCGCGAGCGCCCGGCCCTCCCACCGCGAAGACGGCGATGCCGCCCTCTCCGGGCGGGGTCAGGAGCGAGAACCAGCCGCGCTCAGCAGTCGACATTGCCAGTCAGCCACAGATGCACACAGATGAACACAGATACGGCCGGAGCGGACTTTCTGATGCTTGGAGCATGCAGTCGAAGGGGCGCCTCTGCTGTCAGGGCTGTATGCATCTTGGTAGCAACCCCAAGCCCCATCCGTGTTCATCTGTGTTCATCTGTGGCTAATAGGGGGTGTAGCCGGCCGCGGCCAGGGCCAGGCCTTCGAGGACGAGGTTCGGCAGCACCCTGAACTTCGTCCGGCACAGTGGCGCGACGAGCGCGGCGCCGCCGCCGGTGGCCACGAGGGCGGCCCTGCCCCGGAGTTGGACGAGAGTCTCTTCGACGAGTCGGTCGACCGCGCCGGCCAGGCCATAGGTCGCCGCCGCGGCCACGGCCTCGGCGGTGGAGCGGCCCGGCGGCTTGACCGCGCGACGCGGCGGCCTCACCGCCACCTGTGCGGTGCCGGCCGCGAGCGCCCGGGCGATGAGCGCCGCCCCCGGCGCGATGGCTCCGCCGAGGAACTCCCCCTTCGCGGTCACGGCATTGACGGTGACGGCCGTCCCGAAGTCCACCACCATCGCCGCGCCGAAGCGCCGGTGGGCGGCGAGCGCCCCGGCCAGCCGGTCGGCGCCGACCTGCCGCGGGCGCTTCACCTTGAGCGCGAGCCCTGTGTGAAGTTCGCGGCCAAGGTAGCGCGCGGCGCAGCGCGATCCGAGCTCGTTCCGGACGGCTTTCTCGAGAGAGCGTTCTTGTGCCGGCACAACCGAGGCCACCGCGGCGAGCTCGGCGCCGGCCAGGTCCCGCCGCGCAGCGCCGGCGAAGAGCCGCCTGCGGCCGAGCTCGCCCGCCGGCAGCCGCCGGACGAAGACGAGCCTGTCGCCGCGCCAGAGTCCGGCGGCGACGGAGGTGTTGCCCAGGCTGATCACGGCGACGGCGGGCATCTGCGGGTCTCCGGAAGGTTTCGCGGCTCCGGGAGAGGAGTGTAGTCCGGGGCCGGGGCGGAGTCAATTGCGGGGAGGGGGCCCAGGGCCATCGCAGGAAGCGAAGCTGTCCAACCACAGAGTACACGGACTCTGCTTCGCCCAGCGTAGCGAAGCAGGGCTTCGCAGAGCAGGGGGACACAGAGGACAGCGGGAGCGTGTGGTTCGAGGCATGGCTCCTGTCAGAGGAGCTCTCCGCGGACAACAGCCCCTGGTCGGCCTCCGTGTGCTCCGTGTCCTCCGTGGGTTGAACCTGTCGGCTGAAAAGCGGCCGGACATGGCTCCAGACGTTCAGGTTGTGCCGCCTGCCGACTGTTGGCTGTCGGTTGTTGGTTGTTGGTTGTTGGCTGTTGGGCGTTGGACGTCGTCTGTCATTGACTCCCCTAATCCCCCGATTACTCTTCCCGTCGTAGCTTCTGGAGGATGAGCCATGTACGGAAGAGCGCCGGTGGGCTTGTCGGTAATCTTGTCGATCCTGTCGATCGTAAGCGGGGCGCTCGGAGCGGGAGAGCCGTCCGGCGGGCCGAAGGCGCCGGCGGCTCCGGTCGAAGGCGTCGAACTGCGCACCTACGACGTCCGGGGGCTCTGCGCCCACGTTCCGGACTTCCCGGCGCCGGCGCTCTTCGGCCAGGAATGGGATCCGGCTGCCGGCAGCCCGCATTGCCCGACGCATCCATTCCCTCCGGTTTCGAACACGCCGAGGGTGACGGTCGAGCGCATCAGAGACGAAATCTGCCAGCGCATCCGGCCCGGCAGCTGGGAGCCTGGCAAGGGCGCGAGCATCGAGGACCGCGCCTGGCGGCTCCAGGTGGTCAATACCCCGGAGGTCCACCGGCTGATCGCCGAGCGGCTCGCGGCCATGGAGGAGCGCCGGCTGCGGCTGTCGGTGCAGGGGCTGGTCCTCTCGGTGGACGGCGAGACGGCCGCGAAGCTCCGCACGCGCCGGGCACAACAGCTCTTGCCCGGGGAGGTCGCGGGATTGATCAAGGCCGCCGGCCGTGGCGGCGTCCTGGCCGAACCGGAAGTGGTCTGCGCCCACGCTCAGCGCAACAGCGCTGCGATGACGGAGCTCCACCGCTACGTCGCGGGCTGTCTGGTCGAGGGCGGCGCCATCGTGCCGCAGCTCAAGACCGCGGCCACCGGCACGACCTTCGACGTGCGACCGGTGCTGTGCCCTGACGGCTCGATGGCGGACCTGGACGTGCACGTGAGCCTGGCCGGCAACTGGCGCGAGCGCCAACTGGACTTCACCACCTCCGCTCCGTCGCAGGACATCCAGTCCGGAGCCGGGCCGGATGGCGCGTCCAAAGCGAGGGCAAGGAGTGAGCCGGAGCGCTTCGCCGGGCGGCTGTCTCTTCCGGAGGCCGGAGGCTGGCAGTTGCACACCCGGGTGACCGTCCCGCTCGGCGCGCACACCCTGGTGGGCATGGGCCCGAGCTCTCCGGGGCTCGAGGGCAAGGCGGGGGAGCCCGGCCGGACCCTCGTCGTCATCGCGCGGGTCGGCCTGCTCTCCGGCAAGCCCGGAACCGACTCCTGGACCGCGCCCGACGATGGGGCCGGACGCGAACTGGTCCAGGCCACCTACGACCTCGGCGACCTGGTCTGGCCGCTCGCCCACCGGGCCGCGCCCAGACTGGGCATGGGCGGCGGCCGGCCGGCCGGTCTCGTCGAAGCGCCCATCATGACGTACGGCCCGCCCGGCGGCGGCGACCTGGAGCCGGGCGCCATGCAGGACATGGTCAAGCGGGCCATCGAACCGGCCAGTTGGGGCGTGGGCGGTACCTCCATACAGGAGCAGGACGCCCAGCTCATCGTCTTCCAGGCGCCGGAGGTTCAGGAGCGCGTCGCCCGGTTCATCGCCGGACAGCGCGCCGCCCTCAAGCGGCGCCTGGTGATCCGGGGGTTGGTCCTGGCGCTCGACGACGAGGCCGCGGCGAAGCTCCGCTCCGGCGACCGCCGCGAGTGGACTCCCGAGGAGGCCGAGGCGCTCGTCGCCGCGGCAGGTCCGAAGGGGCTGCTCGCCGCGCCGCGGATCGCGGCCTCGAACCTCCAGCGGGTGTGCATGGCCGGCACGCTCGCCGCCGCGCAGGTCGGCGGCTTCCGGGCGACCGCCGGCGCGACTCTGCCCGAGGTCGAGCTCGTCCGGACCGGATGGACCTTCGACGCCCGGCCGATCCTGGACCTGGAGCGGCGCACGGCCGACGTCGAGCTCCGCTTCCAGCTGGCCGGGAAGACCGGCGAGAGGACCGTCCGCCAGAAGAGCCCGCAGCTGACATGCAGCTACGAGGCGCCGGAGGTCTCCGTTCTGGACATGCGGGCCATGCCGAGGGTGCCGCTCGGCAGGTACGCCCTGGCCGGGGTCTGCGAAAGGCGGGGCAAGGGCGCATCCCAAGTGGCGGTGCTGGTCCGGGCGGACCTTGTCGAATTGCCCAAGGCGCCGGGCCACGAGCCGCCGGAGGCGGCGTAATGAGGTTCCTGGTTCCTCGTTCCTGGTTCCTCGTCTTGGAACGGCGATGGGCTGTTGCTGTGACCAAGAACCGTGAACCAGGAACCAGGAACCGCAGTTCCGTTCCGCGCACCTGGCGCCCCATGGCCCTCTGGAGCGCCGGGCTCTTACTCGTCTTGGGCCTTTTCGGGTTCGCCGCTCTGATCGCGGCCCCGCTCATCCAAGTCACGAGCGAATTGGACCGTTGTTTGTGTGCCTGGGACTCTCGCAGGGATTCATCGAAGGAGGCAATCGTGCGCCTGGGCGGAACGGGAGAAGCAGCGCGCAAGATTACGTTGTTCCTGAAGATGCCGGATTGGGTGACGGACAGTAAACGTGTTGCAGACGACTCGAGCCGGGAGGATCACGCCATCTTCATGCTGGGTCTCTGCGGACGCCCCGGGGCCGAAGTCCTCACTCCCATGTTGCACAGCAAGCACCCGAGGATCAGGTGCCTGGCGCTAATGGCCATCCAGGATTGCGGGCCGGATGCCGTAGGGGCGCTTCCTGCCATTGAAGCGCTTCTTGCCGACGGCAATCCCTGGATACGCGCCGAAGCCCGGGATGCCTTGAGAAGCATCCGCGGCTCAAGTCCTCCCGGCCAACTGTCGCAAAGGATCAAGCCATGACCAGAAAGACGTTGCCCGTCCTGCTGTTCCTCGCGGCCCTCGCCGCCCCGGCCCCCGCCGGCGAGCCGACCGACGCGACGAAGGCGCTCATGGCCAACCGCTCCGGCGAGGCCCGCAAGAAGGCCCTGGAGCGCTACGGCGGCTCGGCCCAGAGCGAGGCGGCCGTGGAAGCGGCGCTCGCCTGGCTCGCCCGCCACCAGGAGGCCGACGGCTCCTGGGAACCGAAGAAATGGGACGCCGACAGCAGCCGCCAGGTCCGCACCGGAGTCACGGGCCTGGCCGTGCTCGTCTTCCTGGGCGCCGGATACACCGAGAAGAATGGCAAGTACGCTGACAAGGTCGCGCGCGCTCTGAAGTGGCTCGTCGTGCAGCAGAAGCCGGACGGCGGCATTTGCGATGGGGCGCGGGCCAGGGAAGAGGGCGTTGGCTACAATCATGCCATCGCCGCACTGGCCCTGGCCGAGGCTCACGCCATGACCGGCAACGAGGCCTGCGGCGCGGCCGCCCAGAAGGCCGTGGACTACTCGATCAAGGTCCATCAATGCCCGTACTCCGGCTGGCGCTACAAGCCGCGCGAGAGCGCCGACACTTCCGTCACCGGCTGGTACACCATGCATCTGCGGGTGGCCAAGGCCGCGGGTCTCAAGGTGGATGGGATGGGGTTTCAGGGCGCCGTGAGCTTCGTCGACGTGGTCTCTACCAAAGACGGACAGTGCCGGTATCAGCCGGGAACGCTGCCGTCCTCCTCGATGACCGCGGTGGGCATGGTCTGCCGGCTCTTCATGGGCACGCCGAATACCGACGCCCGCATCGCCAAGGGCGCGGAGCATCTGCTCAAGGAACTGCCCGACTGGAACCGGGCCGAGGTCCAGGCGGGCGGCGGCTCGGCGGACCTGGGCTACTACTACTGGTACCAGGGCAGCCTGGCCATGTTCCAGATGGGCGGCGAGGGCTGGAAGAAGTGGAACGCGGCGGTCCAGGCCGCGCTCCTCAAGAACCAGCGCCAGGGCGGAGCGAAGGACGGCTCGCTCGTAGACACGGACGGCTCCTGGGATCCCCGCAAGAGCACCGCCGACAAGACCGGCGGCCGCGTCTACACCACGGCCGTGGCCGCGCTGACGCTCGAAACCTGCTATCGCTACGCGCCGCTGAGTCCCGAGGATGGCGGAGCGAAGTAATCGTTCTCGATATCGTTCTCGTTCTCTGCGAGGCGGAGCCGAACGGTCCTCGCTCGCGCTCTTCGAGCACCGTCGAGAATGAGAACGAGAACGAGAACGAGGACGATCCGCGCGGAATGGCAGGGCGGCTGGCCGCAGTCCTTGCGCCGTTCCCGTTGCCGGCGAGAATCTCTCCGCTGAGATGAGGAGAAGTCCATGGCGGACAAGGATCGGTACTTGGCGCGGTTGATTGTGGCAGCGCTCCTGGCCTTCGGACTGGGCGCCTGCGCGCCTCAGGACCCGGCGAAGGAGCCGACGAGCGGAGCGAAAGGAACGGGCATGAATAAGAAATCCCTGGGCGCCAAGACCCTGCCGACCGCGCCGGTCTGGGCGGTGGGCACCTATGATCGGGCCGGCAAGCCCAATGTAATGACCGCCGCCTGGGTCGGCATCTGCTGCTCGAAGCCGCCGTGCGTGGCGGTGTCGCTCCGCAAGGCGACCTACACCTACGGCAACATCATGGCCCGGAAGGCCTTCACGGTGAGCGTCCCCTCGGAGGCCTTCCTCAAGCAGACCGATTACTTCGGGCTGGTCTCCGGCCAGGAAGTGGACAAGTTCGCCGGGTCGGGCCTGACGGCGGCCAAGAGCGAGACGGTCGACGCGCCCTACGTCGGAGAGTTTCCTCTTATCATCGAGTGCAAGCTGCTCAACAGCTTCGAACTCGGCCTGCACACCATGTTCGTGGGCGAGATCGTGGACGTGAAGGCCGACCCGGCGGTCCTGGGCCCGGACGGCTCGCTCGACGCCGGGAAGTTCAAGCCCTTCTTCTTCGACCCCGGCTCGCGGCAGTACTTCGGGTTGGGCGAGCCCCTGGGCAAGGCCTTCGAGGCTGGCAAGGGCCTCGTCAAGCCGGCCGGGCCGGCGGCGAAGCAGCCATGAAGATCTACGTCATCGGCGACAGCATCTCGATCCAGTACGGGCCGTACCTCGCGCGCTTTCTCAAGGGCATCGCCGAGTACGCCCGCAAGGAGGGCGAGGAGGAGGCGCTCCTCAACCTCGACAAGCCGGTCGGCGCCAACGGCGGGGACTCCTCCATGGTCCGGGCCTTCCTCGAGGCCAAGGCTCGTGCCGGGGGCATCGACGCGGATTTGCTGCTGGTCAACTGCGGGCTGCACGACATCAAGACCGACCCGGCCACCGGCGTGCGCCAGGTGCCGCTGGAGCGCTACGCTGAGAACCTTCGAGCCATCATCCGGACGGTCGCGGCGATGGGATCGGCGGCCAAGCCCGGGCTCCGGCTCGTCTGGATCCGGACCACGCCCTGCAACGAGGCCGTCCACAACGCCCGCCCGGGCATCGCCTTCCATCGCTTCGCGGCCGACTGCGACGCCTACAACCGCGCCGCCGACGAGGTCATGGCCGCCTCGGGCGTCCCGGTGATCGACCTCCACTCGTTCACGCTGGCGCTCGGCCCGGAGCTCTACTGCGACCACGTGCACTTCGTCGAGCCGGTCAGGGAGAAGCAGGCGGCCTTCATCGCCGGTTGGGTGGCGGGGCGCGGCAGCGCGGGACGACGGGGCTCTTCTACCGCGGAGGGCGCGGAGTAACGCAGAGGAGGCTCCGGTTCCGCGGCGAAGGGCTTGCGCTTCCGGGCGAACCCCGCCGCGAACGTAAGTTCCTCACAGCTTCTGGTTCCTGGGGCCAAGCCGTTGTCGTCGTTGTTGTCCTCCGCGATACTCCGCGCCCTCTGCGGTGAAAGTCTCCGGGTGCCGTTTTCCCCTTGCCGGCGTCCCCTGGCCGGCTACAATGCCTTCCGGTCAGCCTGCCGCAGATCAGGGCGGGGTCTCCCGCCCGGCGCGGGCTGCCGCGGATTCTTTTCCGCTTCGGCACGGGTCAGGTCCCGGCTATGTCGCCCGATCCGGGCGCTTCCGGCGCAACCGCCCCTCGAGTGCCGCCAGGCGGAACGGGGAGGTCTGTTTCCTGATGCCGATTATCACCGCCAATGAACTGCTCAAGGCCGGAGCGCACTTCGGACACCGGGTCAGCCGGTGGAACCCCAAGATGGAGCCGTACATCTACGGCAAGCGCAACAAGATCCACATCATCAATCTGCGCGAGACCATCCGCGGGCTGGTCGAGGCCGCGGCGTTCCTGCGCAAGACCGTGCGCGAGGGCCGGCAGGTCCTGATCGTCGGCACCAAGCGCCAGGCCGCGGCGGTGGTCGAGCGCGAGGCGACCCGGGCGACCATGCCCTACGTCTCCCAGCGCTGGCTGGGCGGCACGCTCACCAACCTGGGCACCATCCGCAGCCGGATCAAGTACCTCGAGGAGCTCGAGAGCGCCGAGAAGACCGGCCTGGTCGAGGACTACTCCAGGAAGGAGTTGTCCTACCACCGCCGCGAGAAGCGCAAGGTGCTCCGCAACCTCGCCGGCATCCGCAGCATGGTGGGCATGCCCGGCGTGCTCCTGGTGGTCGATCCCCGGCGCGAGGCCATCGCCGTCAAGGAGGCCGAGCGCTGCGGCGTGCCGATCGTCGCGATCCTCGACACTGATTGCGACCCGACTCCCATCACCATCCCGATTCCGGCCAACGACGACGCCATCCGCTCGGTCGAAGTGCTGCTCGTGAAGCTCGCCGAGGCCGTCATCCAGGGCAAGAGCGAGGCCAAGAGCTACGTCGCGGCAGATCGGAAGAGCACACGTCTGAACTCCAGTCACCGAATACGATC
>CALGYR010000093.1 GCA_937935355.1 uncultured bacterium
GCCGCTACTCCCGTTCCGCCGCTGCTTGACCTCGCAGTAGCGTGGATGCACCCTCGGCGGACTATCCCTCTCATTTGCTGTAGCGGCCCGCCGGCGGGTCCGATAATATGATGTCGCCGTTTGACGCCAGAGGACCAGCGAGCTTGAACCAGGAAGCCGAATCCCAGCCCGATCATCTGCCGGAGACGAAGACCGCCCCGGCGCCCGTGCCGTCCGCCCCGGATGGCGCCGCCGCCGCCGCGGCTGTCGCGGCCCCGGCCTACGAGGTCGTGATTCAGCCCGGCCGCGGGGGACTGGCCGGCGCGCTCGCCGAGTGCTGGCAGTACCGCGAACTGCTCTACTTCCTGGCCTGGCGGGACGTGAAGGTCCGCTACAAGCAGACCGTGCTGGGCGCGGCCTGGGCGGTGCTGCAGCCGCTGGTGACCATGGTGGTCTTCACGCTGATCTTCAACAAGCTCGGCGGCATCAAGGCCCCGGGCGACGTGCCCTACATGATCTTCGCCTACGCCGGGCTGCTGCCCTGGATGCTCTTCCAGAGCTCGCTGACCCAGTCGAGCGGCAGCATCGTCTCCTCGGCCAATCTGCTCACCAAGGTCTACTTCCCCCGGCTGCTCTCGCCGCTGGCCGCGGTGGTCTCGGCGCTGCTGGACTTCAGCATCTCGCTGGTCGTGCTCGCGGGGATGATGGTCGTCTTCCGCGTGCCGGTGCACTGGGGCATCGTCTGCCTGCCGCTCTTCGTGCTCATGTCCGTGGCGGCCGCGCTATCGGTGGGCGTGTGGCTGGCGGCCCTCAACGCCAAGTACCGCGACGTGCGCTACGTGGTGCCCTTCATGGCCCAGGTGTGGATGTTCCTCACGCCGGTGGCCTACTCCTCGGCTGACCTGGCCAGGCTGCCCGAGCGCTGGGCGGCGCTCCAGTGGCTCTACCACCTGAACCCCATGGCCGGCGTGGTCGAGGGTTTCCGCTGGTCGCTGCTGGGCCGGACCGACGTTGCCCCGGAGTCGATATTGATCTCCGCGGCAGTGATCGTGACCCTGTTGTTCGGCGGGCTGCTCTACTTCCGGAGCGTGGAGCGCACCTTCGCGGACGTGGTCTAGGAAGACGACCTCCCGAAAGATCCGGCGCCCGGGCTACTGCCTGCCGCTCTCGATCTCGGGCACGTCCTCGGGAGCCGGGATGGTGCGGACCTTGGGAGGGTTCGCCGCCGGCCCGGCCGGCTTCGGTTCTCCGGCTGCCTGCGGCTTCTTTTCGTCGCCGGCGCCGGTCTCATCCTTCTTCTTGGGCTTCTCGGGTTTGCGCGTCGAAGGGATGATGTCGCGGTCCTTGGCGTTGGGATTGGGCGGGGGTGCGGGCTCGAGCTCGGGCACGAGGCGCTCGGCCTCGGCGGCGGCGCTGCGCGAGGCGGCCAGCAGCTTCTCCTTGTCGACCGGTCCCTGGGGCTCGAGCTTGTAGTGGACGTGCCGCTCGTCGACGATAACCCCGGGCCAGAGGACCTCGGCCACGAAGTCCGGGCCGGCGAACTCGTAGAACTTCGGCGGCACGGGAGAGTCGGTCCTGACCGGCTGGTAGCCGCTCCGGCGCAGCTCGATAAGGTAGACCCCGTGGAACCGGAACTCGAGCGTGGCCGGGGTGAAGCCGGCCGGGTGGCCGTTGACGACGAGCTGCGCTCCCGGCGGGTCGCTGGTGACCTCGAGGGTGCGCTTTACGCAGCCGGACCCGGTCAGCAGCAAGGCGGCGAGCATGACAGCCACGCTCACCGCCGGGGCGCCGGGGCGCCGAGACAAGCCCCTGTTCGCGGACAGCGTCTCAAGCACGAAGTTGCGGGTCGCGGAACGTCGCACGGTCAGTCCAGCGAGATCTCTTCGATGGACATCCGGGCGGTGTCGAGGACGGCCACCGAGTGCCTGGCGTAGAGCCAGCCTCCGCACTCGCCGGGATTGAGGACCAGGGGCTTGGTGCGCTCGATGCCGGCCACGTGGGTGTGCCCGACCACCACCAGGTCCGTCCCGGCCCGCGCCGGCTCGGGCACCTGCGTGATCGAGTGGGCCACCAGGATCTTCTTGCCGTCGAGCTCGACGAGCCGCGGACCTTCGCAGATCCCGGGCAACAGGTCGGCCAGTGCCTTGTGGTCGCCGTCGTTGTTGCCGTAGACGGCGTAGATGGGCAACTTGGCCGAGCGCAGGGCCTTGGCCGCGAACGGGGAGATGACGTCGCCGGCGTGGATCAACGCTTCGCACTTGCGCATCGCGAAGGCCGCCAGGGCCTTCTTGATCTTGGGGATGTTGTCGTGGGTGTCCGAGACGATGCCGACCTTCATGGCGGTGAGCCCTCTGGTTCCGGAGGGATTCTAACCGCCTCGAAGGGCCGGGTCAAGACTGGCGGTTACTTCCACGGCCATTACAGGAAGACCTGTTCACCGCAGAGACATGGAGGCGCAGAGCGGGCTCAGGAACGCGGCGGACAGCGTCTGCCCGGAAGAACCTCAGCCGCGGACAGGATCTTGTCTCGGCGTCTCTGTGCCTCGGCGGTGAAGACCGTTGCTCGAGACGCCTGGGTCACTCCGCCATCTGCCGCACCTGCATCTGGACGCCGTTCTGCATCATGATGACGCCGCTCCCCGGGAACGCGCCGGACTGGTCCTGGGGCTTGAGGCTCTCGGGCTTGACGGCCTCGATCACCTGTTCGGCGCGCTGCTTGATCTCCGGGTCGTCGCTCCTGGCGGCGGCCTCCACCAGTTCCTTGACGGCCGCGCCCCTGGCGATGAGCGCCTTGGTGGCCGCCTCGCGGGTCTCGAAGTCGTCGTCGCCCAGCTGCTTGATGAGCTTTTCCACCGCGGCTCGCTCCTCGTCGGCCAGCTTGGGCGGGGAATTCCATTCCGCAATCTGCTTCAAGGCCTCCCTGGCCGCGGCCAGGGCCTTCTCCGGCGCCCCGTCCAGGACGGGGGGGACCAGCTTGTAGAAGCGCTCGACCACTTTGCCGTCGGCGTCCTTCCGCTCCCCGTCGAGCTTCAGGAAGACAAGCGAGCTCTTGCCCTTCTCCAGCGTGAAGGGCACGCTCGTCTGCTGGGTGAACTTGCGCACCACGTTCCCTTCGGGCGTCTTGAATTCCCGGTCCACGGTGATGAGCAGCTGCTCGCGCTTGCCGATGCTCATGACCTGGGCCTTGATGACCACGGCCTTGGCGTCCTTGGCGGCGCCCTCGCCACGGAGAAGCTCGGTCACCTCCGCGTTGATGGTCTTCTCCGTGCCAATCTGGCGCCCGCCCATCACGAAGACGCCCACGCCGGCGCCGTTGTTGGCGGCACCGGCATCCTCGCCCTTCTTCTCTTTCTCCTCATCGCCGTCCTTCTTGGGCTCGACCACGTCGACCACTTTGACCACCGCGACCAGGTCGGCCGAGCCGGCCGCCGCGGCGATCTGCCGGCGCTGGGCCTCATCGGCGTCCGTCCCGGCGGCCCCGCCGCCAACTTGACCGCCGATCACGACCCCGGCGGCCAGCGCCGGACCCGTTCCGGACAGCGCGATCGTCAACGAAAGAGCCAGGATTCCTCTGCGCATCTTCTCTCTCCCCTCGCCATGCACCGTGCGTCGGGTCACTCCAGGACGTCTTCCATGTCGACGTCCCCGAATCCCCCGTCAACCTCTGCGCCCGCGGCCTGCTCCGCGGACCTGAGCACCTCGGGCTTGATGGCCTCGAGTATCTTCCGGCAGCGCTCCCGCACCTCCGCGTCCTGATTCTCGAGCGCCTCGTCGAGCAGCGCCTTGGCCGGCAGCCCCATGGCGACGAGCGCCTTGGTGGCGTCCTCGCGGGCCTGGTAGTCGGCGCTGCCCAGCTGGGCGATGAGCTTGCCGGCCCCGGCCGCGATTTCGGCGGGCGGAGGCGCCGGCTTCTCCCAGTCGGCGATCTGCTTGAGGGTTCCCTCGACCCGGGCCACGGCCTCCTCCGGCGCGTCGGCCAGCGGAGGGTCGAGAAGCACGAACTGTCGTTCGGCCGGCCGGCCTTGCCCGGCTCCGGTCCCGGCCGGGGTGACCTCCCTGAGGAACAGCAGTTGCCTCTGTCCCTGCGCCAGCCGGTAGCGGGCGTGGGTGAGCGCCCGCGCCCTTCGGACCCCGTACGGGCAGCGGTCGTACCAGCCCCGCACGATGATGGTCTCGGCCGGCGGGGCCGCGCCCAGCTTGACCCGGGCGGTTGCCAGACGGAAGGAGGCTTTCTTCAAATCTTTGAGGCCCTGGCCGGCCTTCAGGGGCTTCTCGATCTCCACGTCGATCTGCCGGACGACCGGATCGCCGCCGAACTCCGAGCGCGCGAAGTCCGCGTCCGGCAGGTCCTCCCTGCCGCCCCAGGAGCGGTCGGCGGCGGCGACCTCGGCGACGCCGGCCACCCGGACCACCGCCACCAGGTCGGCGCAGACTGTGGCCGTGGGCAGGTCGGCCAGCCGGGCCTCGTCGATGTGCGGACGGGAGTCGGCGGCCGGGGACCCGGCCAGGGCCGGTCCGGCGGGAAGCAGCCACGAGACCAGGGCGATGGCCAGGGCCGCGGGAAGCGTAGGCCGCCTGGCGGGTAACGTGCACATAAAGGACATTGAACCGCACTGTTACGCGCGGGTCACCCCGCGAAAAGCGCCGAAAAGGCGCGAATGCCCGGGACTCCGGGGCCTTTCATTGGTTCAGTTGCTCCTGTCCTTGAGCTTGTCCGCCGCCGGTCTAGAATCTCCGGGAGTGGAGGATTCCAGCCCATGACCCGCCCCCCGTCGGTCCGAGCGGTCGCGTCTGCCACGGTCGCGCTCTTCCTGGTCGCGGCCTTCGGATGCCGCGCGGCCGAGCCCGAGGCCACCCCGGTCAAGGCCGGCGAACTGGCCGACAAGGCCGCCGCCGCCGAGATGGCCGCGCGCTTCGACGAGGCCGCCGAGCTCTACCTCAAGGCCGCCATCGAGACCGCCGCGATCGCCCGCAAGCTGCCCGCCGCCGAAGCCGTCACGGTCGCTGTCCCGGACGACGACGGGAAGGAGAAGGCCGGGGCCGCCGACGGCGCCGACGGGGCCGGGGCGCCCAAGGCCGGCGAGCCGCCGCCGCTCTCGGCCGAGGCCTGCTGGGCCGAGGTCGAGTTCCTGGTCGAGAAGGCCTACTCGCTGGCCGAGCTCCGCCTCTTCCGCGGCCGGCTCGTCGAGCCCCTGCGCAAGATCGAAAAGCTCGTCGAGAAGCGTCCCAACCTTCGCGCCCAGGTCGCCTGGCGCCTGGCCAACTGCCTGCGCGCCGCCGGGGACGAGAAGGCGGCGGTCAGGGAGTTCCGGACCCTCGGGTTCGTCTCCGACTGGCAGATCATCGGCCCCTTCGACAACGAGCGCGGCCAGGGCTTCGACCAGGCCTACGGCCCGGAGGCCGCGCTGGACCTGGCCGCCGCCTACCAGGGCAAGAAGCGCAAGGTGGCCTGGCAGCGCAACCCCTGCGTGGCCGAGGACGGTTACGTGGACCTGGCCGGCATGCTCCGGCCCAATCAGGAGGCGGTCGCCTACCTGCTGGCCTACGTCCAGGTCTCCGGCAGGAAGGACCTGCCGGCCGCTATGCGCCTGGCCTCGGACGATGGCGTCCGGGTGTGGCTCAACGGCCGCGAGGTCTGGAAGCGCGAAGCCCAGCGACCGGCCACCTTCGACCAGGACTGCTTCGGCGTCACCCTGCGTCCGGGGGCCAATCCGTTGCTGGTCAAGGTCGCCCAGGACGACGGCGGATGGGGCCTGCGCCTGCGGCTGACCGCGCCCGACGGCGCGCCTCTGGATGACGTCGAGGTCCGCGCCGACCGCGTCTACGACGCGCCCAAGCCGGCGGAGGGCCCGGCTCCGGAAGTCGATCTCGGGGCGATCGGCTACTTCGGCCGTCGCGCCGAGGCCGGGCCCGGGGACGCGGCGACGCTCATGCGCCTCGGGTTCATGACCGCCAGGGTGGCGGCCTTCGACCGTGAGAAGGGCGAGCGGCCGGACCGGCAGCTTCTCGAGAAGGCCCTCAAGGCCGCGCCGGCCGACGCCCGGCTGTGGTACGTGCTCTCCGCGGTGGCCGCCGCCGGCGGCGGGATGCAGGTCGAGGCCGACGAGAACCCCCGTCGCCGGGCGCTGGAGCAGTCGGTCAAGCTCGCTCCCTCGGCGGCCGCCGAACTGGAGCTCGCCGCCCACTACCTGCGCGAGTACCGCAACTTCGGCAAGGCCGCGGCGCACCTGGAGAGGGCCCGGGCGTTGAGCCCCGACTCGCTGGAGGTCCGGCTTCTGGACGTCGAGATGTCCGGGGAGCGCGGCGACTCCGCCGAGACCTTCGCCGCCGCGGCGGCCCTGGCCAAGGCCTTCCCCGGGAGCTACCGGGCGCAGATGACCATGGCGGCGGCGCTCCGGACCGCCGGCAATCTTCCGGCCGGCGCCGAGGCCGCCGCCGCGGCCCTGAAGCTCGACTGCTCCGAGGACGCGGAGGCCGAGCGCCTGGCCGGCGACTGGGTGGGCACCGGCCAGCTCTACAAGGCGCTCGAGGCCTACGAAGGCCTGCTGGCCCGCCGCCCCTACCGCGCCGACATCCGCGCCGGGCGCGCCCGGCTGCTGGCCGCCCGCGGCGACTACGCCGCGGCCATCGACGAGTGCCAGAAGGGCCTCAACGTCTGCCGCGAGGACCACAGGCTGCTGGCCCTGCTCGGCGAGTACCTGGCGGCCACCAAGAAGCCCGACCGGGCCCGCGAGGCCTGGCGCCAGGCCCTGGAGCTCCAGCCCAACTTCGTGGAGCTGGAGCGCTACGTGGAGTACGTCGAGAACCGGGTCAGCTACGACCGCAAGTACCGCGAGAACACCGCGGGACTCCTGGCCGCCGCCCCGCGGGTCGACGCCGCCGACAACCAGGCCGGAGTCTACCTGCTCAACAAGGTGATCGAGAAGGTCTACCCGGACGGCACCAACAGCCGCACCGCCCACGTGCTGGTCAAGGTGCTGACCGACGCGGGGGCCAAGCGCTTCGCCGAGGAGCGCATCTACTACTACGCCGACGAGCAGCGCGCCACCATTCGCACCGCGCGGGTGATCCACGCCGACGGCAGCGAGAAGCAGGCCGACCTGCTGCCCGAGCAGACCGTGCCGATCAGCGAGCGCAAGGTCGCCGTGCGCCAGATCCGCTTCCCGGCGCTGGCCGCCGGGGACGTCTTCGAGCTCGAGTACCGCATCGACGACCTGGAGCAGAGCTTTTTCGGTCGCTACTTCGGGGACGTCTTCCACTTCCGGCAGGACCTGCCGGTGGCGCTGGCCCGCTACGTGCTCATCGCCCCGGCGGGCCTGGAGCTGCACTTCCGCCCGGTGCGCTGCGAGCTGGCTCCCGAGATCCGCCAGGACCAGGAGGAGGGCGCGACGGTCTACACCTGGACCATGCGCGACCTGCCCCGGATCGAGAGCGAGCCGCTGATGCCGCCGGTCACCGAGCTGTCCCCGGCGGTGGAGGTCTCCACCTACAAGGACTGGGCGGACTTCGGCAAATGGTACTGGGGCCTGGTCCGCAAGCAGCACGAGGCCGGCCCGGAGGTGGCGCGGCTCTCCAAGGAGCTCTGCGCCGGCGCGGCCACCGAGATGGACAAGATCCGCGCGGTCTACAACCACGTGGTCACCGACATCCGCTACGTGGCCTGGGAGTTCGGCGTCCACGGCTTCAAGCCCTACCGCGCCGAGCAGATCGTCGCCCGCAAGTTCGGCGACTGCAAGGACAAGGCCACGCTGATCTGCGCGTTGCTCGCCGAGCAGGGCATCGCCGCCCACCCGGTGCTGATCCGCGCCGAGCCGCTGCGCGAGCGCCAGGACCTGGGCCTGCCGCTCATCTCCCTCTTCAACCACTGCATCGCCTGGCTGCCGGCGACCAAGGACCGGCCTGAGCTGTGGCTGGACGGCACCGCCCAGTACTGCTCGATCGACGCGCTGCTGGACACCGACCGGGGCGCGCGCGTGGCGGTGATCGCCCCCGAGGGCGCCTCGGTCCGGGACATCCCGCCCTCGGCGCCGGAGATGAACGCCACGACCTGCGACTTCCGGCTCTCGGTGGACTCCGAGGGGCTGGCCCGCGGCACGGTCCGCTACGCCGCCGCCGGCAACCGCTCCATGGTCTGCCGCTCGAACTTCCAGAAGCCGGAATACCGTTCCAAGATACTCTCGCGGCTCCACGGCCGGCGCCACCAGGGCGCGGCCGCGGTCGGCGTGACCTGCTCGGACCTCATGGACCTCAACGTGCCGGTGAGCCTGCGCTACTCGGTGGACCTGCCCGGCGCGGCCCGGCCCTCCGGCGACGGGCTGGTGCTCGAGCTTCCCGAGGACCCGCTGCGCGGCGTCCTGGGCTACCAGGGCCGGGACGAGCTCTTCCCCGCGCACTTCACGACCTACACCCCGGGAGCCGAGCGCCGCCACGACGTGGTCCTGCCCGCCGCCTGGCAGTACTCGGTACGTTACGAGGTGGCGCTGCCCGAGGGCTACGCGCCGGCCGGGCTGCCCGCCGACGCCAGGATCGAGACCGAGTTCGGCAAACTGGTCGTCAACCGCCGGATGGAGGGCGGCAAGCTGATCGTCGAGAAGCTCGCCGCGCTCTCCGTCACCCGGGTGCCGGTCGCGAAGTACGCCGGGTTCCGGAAGTTCTGCCTGGACGCGGACCGCGCCGAGTCGGAGAAGATCATGCTCGTCAGGAAGCCGGCCGGCCAGGAGCGCGAGAAGGACAAACCGGCCTCCGGGAAGGAGGGCGGCTGAGATGACGGCATTCGGCATTCGGCTCCCGGCTTTCGGGACGGGGGTGGCGGTCCTGCTGGCCGCGCTCGTCTCCGCGGCTCCCGCCGGAGAGGCGGCGCCCAAGGCGCAGGACGGCAAGCCCGCCGAGCCGCAGCCGGCGCTGGCCGGGTGGGAGGTTCTGACCGGCCCGGCGGAGGCCCGCGGGCTCTACGACAAGGCGGTCTTCGAGTGGCTCCAGGCCGCCCGCAAGGCCCCGGCCTCGAGCGCGGCGGAGCTGGCCCTGCGGCGCATCCCGGGGCTCCGCGACCGCCTCACCGTGCTCTCGGAGAAGCCGTGCCTCGAGGCCCTCAAGGAGCTGGCTGCGGCCAAGGACGCCCCGGTCACCGCGGCGCTGGCCCGCGAACTGCTCGCCGGGCTCCTCCGCGAGGCCGGTCGCGACAAGGAGGCCGACGAGGCCGCCGCCGGGCTGGGCTTCATCGAGAACTGGCTGGCCATCGGCACCTTCGGCCGCAACATCGCCGCGACCCACGACCGCGCCTTCGGCCCCGAGGAGAAGATCGACCTGGCCGCCGAGTACGACCCGGGTAGATATTACTACGTCGCGAAGAACAAGTGGCGGGCGCTGCCCGCGCCGGTCCGCGGCGAGCCGCTGGCGCCCTTCGACTACCTGCGCCCGGCGGGCGGGGCGTGCTACCTGCTCGCCCAGGTGGAGTCGGACAGGGAGCGGGACGGCTGCGACCTGCTCGTCGAGACCGCCGCGGCGTTCAAGGTCTGGCTCAACGGCGAGCCGGTTCTCGACGGCGACCGCTACCGCAAGAACATGGCCAGGGATGAGGGCCGCCCCGTGCGGCTGGCGTCCGGCTGGAACCGCATCCTGCTCAAGTTGAGCGCCCCGGCCACGGTTTCCGTCCGGCTGCTGGACGGCGGCAGGCCGCTCGCGCTCAAGGTCGAGGACAAGCCGGTGCTGCATCCGGCGGTCGCACCGCGGCGGGCGCCGGAGGCGCAGCCGTCGCGATCCTTCTCCGGCGATTCGAACGCGGCGGAGAACGCCGCCATCGGCGTCACCAAACGGCTTCAGAACCTCGACGACGAGGCTGTCGCCCTTCTCAAACGCGCCGTCGAGAAGGAGCCCGCCCGCGCCGCCTGGCACTACCATCTGGCCGAGGCCTACCTCGGCGCCGACTACCTCTCGGTGCCGGCGCGCAAGAACCTGTCCGCCGCCGAGTACCGCGCGGCGCTCGAGCGCGATCCCGGGTTCGTCCCGGCGCGGCTGCGCCTGGCCGGGCGGCTGGCCGAGGAGGGCCACGAGGAGCAGGCCCTGGCCGAGCTCAAGGAGGCGCTGGCCGCCTCGCCGGAGTGCGGCCAGGCCTGGCTCGAGATGGCCGGCATCGCCCGGCGCCTGGAGTGGCGGAACGAAACCCGCTCCTGGCTCGACGAGGCCAGGAAGATGGCCGCCGACCTCCCGGCGCGCCGGCTCTTGGCCGCGCAGTTCCACCGGGAGAACGGCAACCTCGACCTGGCCATCGAGGAGTACCGCGAGCTTAACAAGTCCACCCCCGGCGACGGCCTCTACCGTTCGCTGCTGGCCACGGCGCTGGCCGACCGGGGCGAATGGAAGGAGGCGCTCAAGCTTCGGGAGGCCGCGGTCAAATCGCGGCCGGCCGACCCGGCTCCGCGCGCGGAGCTGGCCCGGGCCCTGGCCGCCTCCGGCGACTTCCGCCGCGCGGCCGACGCCTGGCGCGAGCTCTCCGAGCTCGTGCCCGGCGACGCCGGCTTCCGGCGCTCGATGGGCGAGGCCCTGGCCATGGGCGGCGACGCCGCCGCGGCGGGCCGGGCCTACGCCGAGGCGCTGGTCCTCGATCCCGGCGACCACCGCCTGCGCCGGCTGGTCGAGCGCCAGGGCGGCATCGACGAGGACTTCTCGGCGGCCGCGGCCCTCGACATCCACAAGGAGATCGAGGCGAGCCGGAAGCACACCTACGACCGGGCCAATGCCGTGCGCATCCTCGACCAGACCGTGGTGCGCGTCTACCCCGACGGCTCGGTGAGCGAGTTCATCGCCGACGGCGAGCGCATCCTCACCGACCGGGCGGTGGACAAGCTCGGCGACATCCCCATCCTCGGCGAGGTCGTGGAGGCCCGGACCATCGGCAGGGACGGGACCGTCCACGAGCCCACCCCCATCCCCGGCGAGCGGCGCTTCACCATGCCCGGGCTCGAGCCCGACGCGGTGGTCGAGTACAAGTACCGCCTGGACGAGCCGGAGCGCGACTGGGGCGGCTTCTACCTCAACAAGTGGTACTTCCGCTCGCCGCAGCTCGACGAGCCCCACCAGGTCTCCGACTACATCGTGATGGTCCCCAAGGGCCTGGCCCACAAGGTGGTCCGCCACAACTTCGACGTCGCCGAGCGCGTCGAGGAGAAGGACGGCCTGATCGTCTACCGCTGGACGGCCCGCGACCGGCCGCGCGTCGACGCCGAGCCGCACATGGAGCACTTCGACCACTTCCTGCCCTTCGTGGAGATCGGGACGGAGCGCTCCTGGCAGGACGTGGCCGACAGCTTCAAGAGCCTGTACCTCGGCCGCACCCGGCCGACCGCGCTGATCGTCGAGACCGCCCGCAAGGCCGTCGAGGGGAGGAAGACCGCCGAGGAGCGGGCCCGCGCGCTCTACGACCTGGTCAACGAGCGCGTCCGCCACCGCAGCCCGCAGGCCAACGCCCACCAGGTGCTGGAGAGCGGCTCGGGCGACCCGGAGATGCTCTTCCTCGCCCTGGCCGAGGCCGTCGGGCTCGAGGCCTGCCAGGGCCGCACCAACGAGTCCCCGGAGTTCCAGGGCTCCGACGACGAGCCGCCCACCTGGGAGCTGCCCGACGAGGACCACTTCCGGGCCGAGGTGGTCGGCGTGCGCCTGGAGGACGGGCGGATCCTGTGGATGGACCTGTCCAGCCGCTTCATGCCCTTCGGCCGGGTGCGCCTGCCCATCGAGGGCGCGCGGGTCCTGGCCATCGCCCGGCGCGGCGCGGCCTTCTTCGACCGACTGCCGCGGACCGGGATGGAGGCCTCCGGGACCGCGCTCGAGGCCGACCTGGAGGTGGGCGCCGCGGGCCGGCTCTCCGGGACGATCGCCGAGCGCACCTTCGGCTCGGCGGCCGCGTCGCTCAAGGAGCGCATCGCCGGGCTCGACTCGGCCGGTTGCCGCACCATGGTCCAGAACGTGCTCGAGCATACCTTCCGGGGCGCGGACCTCCTGGAGATGGACATGCCCGGGGTCGGCGAGCCGGGCACTCCGCTGGTGGTCTCCTGCCGCTTCCAGCGCGAGGGCTATCTGGAGGCCGGTTCGCCGTCCAGGATGGTCTGCCCCTCGGGCATCGTGCCCCTGAGCCTGGCCTCCGACCTGGCCATGGACCCGTCGCGCAAGTTCCCGTTGAAGCTCTCCGCGCCGATCATCCGCCGCGAGACGCTGCGCTTCCGCCTGGACCCGGGGCTGGAGATCGCCTCGCTGCCGCAGGAGACGGTGGTGTCCAACGAGTTCGGCACCTACTCGCTGATCTTCGAGCGCACCGACGGCGGCTTCACCGTGGCCCGCCGGGCGATGATCGCGCCCCAGACCGTCGCCCCGGCCGATTACGACAAGTTCGCGGCCTTCTGCCGGCGGGTCGACGAGTCCGAGAAGGCCCAGCCGGTGCTCAAGGTCCGCAACGGCGGCGGGAGCGAGAAGAAGTGATGGCCCCGTCGGCCGACGTCGTCGCCGAGGTCCTGGCGCTCTACTCCCGGATGGACGCGGAGCTCGCCGGCTGCCAGGCGGGCTGCCGCGCCTGCGGGAGCTGCTGCGACTTCGGCACCCACGGCGAGATCCTCTACGCGTCGAGGCTCGAGCGCGAGGTGCTGGCCCTGGCCGGGCCGCCGCCGGCGCAGGGCGCGGCCGGGACCTTCTTTCCGGACGGACCGCTGGGGCGCTTCGCGAGCGGGGCCGTCGAGGTCCTGTCGGCCGACCCGGAGGCGCTGGTCTGTCCCTACCGCGTCGGGGGCAAGTGCACCGCGCGCCAGTACCGCCCCATCGGCTGCCGCACCTACTTCTGCTCCGGCCCCGGCCGCGCCGCGGGCATGGAGCTCTACGAGCGCTACCGCGCCGTCGTGGCCGACATCTCCCGGCGCACGGGTCTGGAGTGGGACTACCGGCGGGTGGTCCGGGCGCGGCGGGAGGGGTAGCGCCTCGAGCGGCTGCGGCCGCGGGTTCGTATTCGTCGACGGAGGCGACCCGAACGACAGATGAATACGGTCGAAGATGACGTCCGCGAGAAGGTGCCGTGGGCCAGGCTGGCCCTCGGATTCGCCGTCTCCCTGGCCATGGCGCTCTACGCTATCTGCGCGGTCCCCGTCCTGGCCGTGGCGGTGCTGCTGTTGCTGGACGCTTGCACGCTCCAGGGGCGGCTCTTCGCGCTGGCGGTCGTCCTCGGAGCTCCCGCACCCGTTCTGCTGTGGCTGGCGGCCCGCGCCACGAAGCGCCGGCGCGGCCTGCTGACCGCGGGAGCCGCCTGCCTAGCGCCGGCGGCGGTGTTGCTCGGCGTCGACTATGCCCTGGCCGCGGACGGGCAGTCGCGGCCCGGATCGCCGGTGCGGTCGTGCTTCGCCGGGAGTGCGGAGTTCCACAGGGCCTCCCCCGCCAACCTCGTTCCGGAAATGGACCAATTGCTGCTCGGCACCCGGGTCATGCCGGCGATGGACCGGTTGCTGGATCGGGCCGGTGCCGATGAGTTGCGCTCCGGGGTGCGCGAGGTATACGGCGAGATGCGAGGCGATCCCGACTTCGAGCGGCTCGGCTCGGTCCTGGACCAGTCCTACCGGGACATCCTCTTCGACCGGCGCGACGTCGGGCACTTCTACGAGTACGTGCCCGAGGCGCCGGCCGGAAAGCGCGTGCCGGTCGTGGTCTTCCTCCACGGCAGCCTCGGCAACTTCCGCGGTTACCTGTGGGTCTGGAAGGCCGTCGCCGACCGGCACGGCGTGGCCGTGGTGGCCCCCACCTTCGGCGCGGGGCGTTGGGACCGGCCCGGCGGCGAGGAGGCCATCGAGCGAGTCCTGCGCCGTTGCGTTGCCGATCCCCGGATGGACCCTTCGCGCATCTACCTGGCGGGACTGTCGAACGGCGGTCTGGGGGTTTGCCGCGCGGCCGGGCGCCGGCCGGAGGCCTGGCGGGGGCTGATCCTCGTCTCGCCGGTCGTCGACGAGAGGGCGCTATTCACGGACGGCTTCCGCGCCGCCTGCGGCGGCAAGCCAGTCCTGATCCTGCACGGAGCCGACGACGACCGCGTCCCGGTCCGCTGCATCCGCGACGCGGCCGAGGCGATGCGTCTGCGCGGCATGCGGGTCGAGTGCGATGTCCTTGAAGGGCGGACGCACTTCCTGTTCTTCTCGGATCGGGAGGCCGTCGAAGAGCGAATCGGACCCTGGCTCGAGCGCAATTGACAGACCCCATGCGTGTCAGCCGATGCACGAGAAAGGTGTCAGGAACCTTTAATCTCACACCGACCAGCTCAGCAGGCAACGTGTTGGCGTTGGTTGCGACTTCGCTTGTCTGCGAAAAAGGTTCCTGACGCCTTTTTCTTTGCGACTTTCCAACTCGCCCATGCGATGGCCGGAACTTGGTCGCGTTGGTCTGTGAACTCGGGATTGAGAAAGCCCTGGAGCCGAAGCGCGGTCGGATGGCGTCCCGCCGGTCCTACTTGGAGGGAGCCGTCGCCGCCGCTGCCGCCGCCGGAGCCATCCCCGCCTCCCTGCGGAGCTTCTCCACGTCCATGGACTTGAAGTAGGCGGGCAGGTTCTTCCAGATGCTGTGGAAACCGTACGGGCCCTTGGTCATCTCTTCGAGGGCATCGTCCTTGCTCCAGCCCTCGACGGCCGTGCGGTAGATGGCGCACATCAGTCCGGTGCGGTCCGAGCCGTGCATGCAGTGCACGAAGACCGGGGCCTTGGCCGGGTCGGCGATGGTCTTCAGGAACTTGACCACGTCCTCGTCCTCGGCGTGCCAGGTCTTGAAGCTGATGCGCACGGTCTCGAAGCCCTCGACGCCCGACTCCTCGATCTCGTCGGCGTCGGAATGGAAAGCGCGCAGGTTCACGACGGTCTTGATGCCCAGCTTCTTGAGCTCGCGAAAGCCCTCGGGGGTGGGCTGCTCGCCGCGGTAGAGGGAGTCCGAGACCTTGTAGCAGTTGCCCACGCCGGCGAGCTTCACCGGCCCGGCCCACTTCGGCTTAGCCAGCGGTTCACCGGAACCCGGGACCCGGGACTCCGAACCCGGAACCCCGCCCGGCGCCGGGGCCGCGGAGGTCGCGCCCGAGGTCGCCGAGCTCTTGCCGTCGTCGGCGTCGCCCCCGGTTTCGGCCGGCTTGGCTACCTTGGCCGGCGGCGAGAGCGGTCCGTGCCGCCAGCAGCCGAACCCGGCGACGCTGAAGACCACGGCGGCGACGGACGCCGCCGTGGAGAGAGACAGCCTGGCCCCCGCTCCCAGATTCATCCGGGTCCCGCCTACTTGCCCAGCTTCTTGTCGATGCAGTCCATGACCGCCATGGCGCACTGCTTGTCGCGTTCCCTGCCGATGGCCCCCACCCAGATGACCACCCGGGTCTGCTTCTCGCCGAGGTTGTCGACGTCCAGGCGGACGGCGATATCGTCAACGCGCCGGGCGTGGATCCGGCCGATCAGCGCATCGTGCTGCTCGGAATCGACGCCGAGCTTCATCTCGCGGACAGCCCCGCTGGCCGCAACCCAGACCTTCTCGTAATCGGCCCCGTAGTTCTTGGTGAGCTTCCCGCCCCGCCAGGTGCGGGTCGCCTCGCCCGAACCGATGGTCTCGTTGCTCAGCAGGCAGCCGGCGAGCATCGCGGCCGCCCCCGCCAAAGCCAGGAACGCCAGTAGGCCACGCTTCCGAAGCATCGCATTTCCCCTTTCGTCCACGGCGCAAGTATATAACCCCCGAAATCGGGGCAATCAAGCGGAAACCCCGCGGGTTTTTTCGCACACGGAGACCATCGACATCGGGGAGGTCAAGCTGTAGGCCGGGGAGGGACTGAGGCACTCAGGCACTGAGGCACTGAGTCCGAAAGCCCCGGGAAGCGACGGCCGCACCGGTTTGCCCGCGCCCCAGCACCTCAGTGCCTCAGTGCCTCAGTGCCTCAGTGCCTCAGTCCCAGGGCTTCTATGCCTCCCTCCCCTCAGAACACCTCCGGGTCCTTCGGATCCTTGGGGTCCTTCGGCTTGGGCGTCGGCCCCGGGGTCGGGGCGGGCGCCGGCGGTTTGGCCTCCACCTTCAGCTTGTAGCGCTTCTCGGCCGGCTGGAACTCGAGGTTCCCGGCGTTCTCCTCCAGCCACGTGAGCGCGGCGTCGACGCGTTCGATCTGCTGCTCGTCGGTGAGCCGGTAGTAGTCCCCGCCGTAGCGCTCGGTCTTCCTGCCGACCATGTAGTCGAACTGCCCCAGCGCGTTGGACCGGATGGCCTTGCTGCTCCTCGAGGTCTGGAGCATCAGCCTCAGCCCGGCGAGGTTGCCGGCCTGGGCGATGGGCTGGGCCCACTGGTTGAGCCGGGCGTACCCGGAGCTGCCCAGTTTGTCGGCCTCGGCCAGGAGCTTGTCGAGGTCATCCTTGGGCAGTTCGCCGCCGGCGTAGACGAAGGCCATGGCCCGGCCGACGCGGTCCTCGAACCTGTCGGCGGGGGCGCCCTCCCAGAACTTGCGGAGTTCGGGCAGGAGCGCCCTGGCGGCCTCGGCGACCAGGGTCGGATCGTAGCCCTTGATGCCGGCCACCAGGTAGTTGAGCGCCGAGGGGTCGCGGACCGCGCCGCCATCGGTCTGGAGCAGCCGCCTGCGAAGCATCATGGTCCAGGCCTTGACCCCGGCCCCGCGATTGAGCCGCGGCAGCCTGACGTAGAGCCGCTCGCGCAGAATCTCGTCCTGGCCGTCGTCCAGGCGCCCCGGCTCGATCATCGCCAGGGCCAGCGCCGCGAGGCCCGCGTCTGCGGCGGCCTCTGGTTTCTTCTCCATGAGCGCGATGATCTCGCTGAAGAGGCGGCGGGCGGAGTCCCGGCCCCCGCCGGCGAGCGCGTCGCCGACGGAGAGACCCCACCGCTCCTTTATCGCGCCGGCGGCCGCCGCGACCTCCTCCATCGCCGGGGAGGGCGCCCCGGTGAAGCGCCCGCGGTTGCGGTCCCAGACCAGTTCCGACTCGTGCTTGTCGAGCCAGGCCTCGGCCGCGGCCAGTTCCTCCTCGGCGGTCCCGGCCGGCGGGGTCTCCCGCTGATCGTACCAGCCGGCGAGGTGGCCGAACTGGCGGACGGGGTGGTTCACGCCCTCGGCGGCGTAGCGGCCGATGTCCTTGCGGCCCACGGCCAGCAGCAGGCGCAGCCCGCCGGGACGGCCGCAGCGGGCCATGGTCATGGCGCGGACGGCCAGGGAGCTCTCCCCGGAGGAGCCGCTCGCGGCCGGCGCCCCGGCGACCACCGCGGCGAGCTCCTTGGAGTCGAGCTTGCCGCCGGTGTACAGGCAGGCTATCGCGGCCTGGAGCTTCCTCTCCCGATCGTCGCCCTTGGCGGCCTCGGCGTAGAATTTCTTCATCTCCGGGGCGAGCAGCGCCAGGGTCCCCTTCGCGTCCCCGGTCTCGCCGGACGCCAGGCTCTGGAAGTAGTAGTCGATGCCGGAGGAATTGCGCGACGCCAGCATCGTCCTGACGCCCGCGGCCAGGTACCGGCCGGCCAGCTCGGGGTTCAGCCGGGCCAGCCGTGCGCGCAGGGCGTCGCCCGATCCGTGGCTCGAGAGGCTCGAGCCGGCGTCGTCGAGAATGGCGAAGAAGAGGTCGGCCACCGCCGGGTCCTTGACGGCCTCGGGCTGGCCCTCCATCAGGGCGACGAGCTCCTGCAGCGCCCCGTAGTGACCGGTCTGGCCGGAGAAGAGGCGGTCGGCGACGGCGAGCTTCCACTTCTTCTCGACCGCGGCGGCCGCGGCCTCGAGCTTCTCCATGCCCGGACGGGGGGCGCCCCCGGTGAAGCGGCGCGACCGCGCGTCCCAGGAGAGCCTGGCATGGTTGTCCTTGAGCCAGGTCCTGGCCGTGGCGAGCTCGGCTTTGGCGTCGGCCGGGCCGGAGGATAGCCGGCCGACCGGCCAGCCCACCAGCTGGTGGAAGCGAATCAGCGGCCCGAAGCCGGGGCCGCGGCCGCCGCTGTAGCGGTAGTCAGTGGGCAGCGCCCGCCCGTAGGAGTCGACCGGTTGCGCGGCCTTGCCCGACAGCTCGGCTTCGGCCTGATCGAGGACGAGGGGCAGGCAGGCCCGGACGCCGGCGCCCGACAGGCTGCCGACCAGCGCGGCGTCGATCTGCGCGGCGCGGCTGGGCAGGTCCTTCTCGAGCGCGGCGCGGGCGGCGGAGAGCTCCTCCGGGCCCTTGGGGTCGTCGCAGGCGGCCAGCAGCGCGGCCATCCAGACCCTGGCCAGGGGGTTGTTCTTCGGGCCGGACTTCATCAGCCGGCCGGCGGCCGCGGCCAGCGCCTTCCGGTCCATGCCCGGGAAGTCCGCCCAGGCCCAGGGCTCGGCGCCGGTCGCGGAGGACTGCAGCGCCGCGGCCCAGCCGGCCAGCCGCCGGTCCATGAGCTTGTCGCCCAGCGCCGGGGCCAGCGCCGGCACCCGGCCGTAGACCGGGTCGCCGAGGTTGGGGTCCTTCCAGAGCCCGGCGGAGAAGAGCAGCCAGTCGGCCACGGCCGTCAGGTCGGCGTCGGCCCGGGCTTTCTCGTCCTTCTCCCAGAGCTTGAGGATCTCCCAGAAAAGGTCGTGCTGGCCGGCCGCGCCGGGTTGGGCGGCGCGCTCGGCGGCGCGCTCGATCTTCCAGAGCTCGGCGATGGCGCGAAGCTCTTTGGCGATGGGCAGTTCCGGCGCGGCCGGCGGAGCCGGCGGGATCGGCGCGATCGGCGGGGTGGGCGCCACCGGTGCGGTCGGCACGGTCGGGACGGTCGGTGCGGTGGGTGCGATGGGCGCGGGCTCCCCGGCGGTGACGGGGAGCGAGAGCCCCGCGAAGAGCAGCGCGAGTGCCGATGCGATCAGAGTCCTGGCCATGATCCATTCTCCTGGTTGCCTGTCCGGCTGTCGGTAAACGGAGTCCTCTCCGCTATTCGGGGGGTAATATACACGACCGGCCCGGAAAGACCAGAAAGACGCGGGGTGGGGAGTTGGATGGCTGGAAGGTTGGAAGGCTGGAAGAATGGAAGATTGGGGGGGTGCCCCCGCCCCGAATCGAGACCGAGGGGCACTACGGTTAAGGTTCGTGGCATGAGGCGGCGACAACGCCCTCGCTCCGCTGCGCCAACTTGCCGTTCCCAAAGCCCAAAGGCCAAAGCCCGACCATGGCTGCCCTTCAAGGTCCGTTCTCGTTGACAACGGTGGGCGGCTCCCGGCTCGCACGGCTCGATACCTGCAGGGCGGTCGAGAGCCGAGCCGCTGCCGCGCAGCGACCCTAACTGAGGTCGGATCGCGGCCCGGGTCAATGCCAGGTGCCTGGGCCTGCGCTCTACCTCCACACCGGGTTCTTGGGTGGGTTCTAGAGAACGTCGCCTGTCGCCAGCATCCACTCGTCGAACTTCGAGCCGGCCATGCGCAACAGGGCGATGGGCAGGGCCAGTGTCGCGCCCATTGCGAAACAGGACATCGCACAGAGTTCCATCGCGTCCGGTTCGGGACCGGCGGCAATCTCGCCCGTCGGCGACACCAACAGGGAGCCGAATGTGTCGAGGTTGTGGATGGTCATGAGCAGAACCGCGGCCACCAGGCAGCCGAGGGCCATCTTCGTCCAGTTGCTTGCGAAACGCACGGCGCAGAAAACCCCGCAGCCGGTCAGGAACCATACGCTGACCGCGTCGTTCAAGGCCCGCCCACGCAAGATAGACGGCGGCCAAGCCCAATCCGGGCAGCCACCGTCTCATGCCGCGCGGGCGCTCCGGCTGCGCGAAGGGGCTGTGGAGCGGGTTGCGCATGGACTCCCGTCTGGACGCCGGCCGCGCCGCTACTCGGCCACGATCCAACCGGCCTTCCCGGGATCCTTCGGGAAGTCGAAGACCGGCTTGCCGCCGGTGTCCTTGGCGAAGACCGTGCCCATGGTCGTGACGATGAACGTCCGGCGCGTCGCGGGGCCGTAGACGGCGGGCACCGCGCAGACCCCGAATTCGGTGACGAAGTCGATCTTCGCTCCGGCGATGCTGACCATGTCCACGAAGTAGTAGCCGTGCTTGGGGTTCTTCGGCGTGAGCGCCCGGGCGAAGGCGCCGTCCAGCAACTGGATGGGCGTGCCGGTTGCGTCGAGTGTGGAGGCCAGCAGCGGAAACCTCGCGGCGTACTCCATGATCCCGTCGTTGTCCCAGTCGTTCTTGTGGAATATCGTCTGCGCCTCGGCGTAGGCCCGGCAGCTGCCGACGGCGTTGGTCTCGAGCACGGCCCGGACTCTTCCCTCCGCCGGGACGCCGTCGGCCCGCTTCCAGCCGCCCTTGCCGGGGTCGGCGGGAAGCGCCTCCGGGGCCTTGCCCCCGGTATCTTTCGCCCAGACGGTCCAGCCGGCCTGTCCGGCCTTGAGCTCGGCGCAGCACAGCAAGGTGGGCTTGCCGGCCTTGCCGGCATCGGCCGGCGCGGCGGCGAGGGCGTGGCGCCCGGCGCCCAGTTCCTTTCCATCGGCGTCCTTCGCCACCGGCGAGAAACGGTATCCGGCCAGCGGCGCGCCGTCCATCACCGCCCTGGCGAAGGAGCCCTCGACCTTCGACCACGGCAGCGGGCCGCCCTGCTTCTTGTCGGAGAGATCGTCGATCAGTCCCTCCGCGCGGGTGACCACCTCGGCGTCCCGGCTGCCGGCCTTGGCCTCGGCGAGGAGCGGCAGGGCCGGCTTGCCGAGCTTGCGGACCTCCTCCGTGGCCTTCTCCCGCGCCTGGAAGTCGTCGGCGCCGAGCTCGGCGATCAGCTTCCTGAGCCGGGCCTCGGTCTCGGCGTCGAGCCTGGCGGGCCCCTCGGGCAGCCCCTCGGCCAGCTCCCGGACCTGGCCGGCGAAGGCCTTGTGCAGGGCGGCGTGGGCGTCCTGTGCCGCCGCGTAGCGGAAGAGCAGCAGGAGCGCCTCGGCCTCGTCCGGCGCGGGCGCCGCGGGCTTGTCGGGCCCGGCCGGCACGGGGGCCGGATCTTCGGCGGCGGAAATCGAACTGCCGAACAACGTCATGCCGAAAACAATCGCCCGGAGCATCGCTGCAACAGCTCGTTTCATTCGACCATCCTCCTTCAGTTCAAGACCGGGGTGGTGGCATGCGCCCACCAGCATCGTCGCCTTCGGCGAGCAAGTCCAGCACGCGCCGCCAGAGCGCCCGGGGCTGGATGGCGGCGTAGCCGGACTCCTGCGCGTCGTTGCACTCGATCAGGATCCATCTGCCGTCGATGGTCTTGGCGAAGTCGACGACCAGAAACGGGACCGCGAGCTCTCGGGCTGCCGTGCCGGCCACGGCCAGGCCCGCCTCGGCATCGGGGGCGGAGTAGGGGCCCAACTGATACCAATAGCGGCCCCACCCGACACACTTCCCGTGCCACCAGAACGACCTGAACTCGAGCGACGGCCGTATTTTCCCGGGCACCTGGCCGGGCACCGGCTCCAGGGGCACGAACTCGCGCACGGCCGGTTTCTGCCAGCGCAAGATCGGATCCGACCGATAGGCCTCGGCGGCCGCCAGGTATTGTCCTGGACTGGCGATGATCGACAGGGCCGGGTCGTGTCGGCTGGTCTGGCGCGATCCCTTCAGGAAGATCGGCCAGCCGAACAGTGCCTCAATCTCTTCAGGTGCGGGCAACTCGGCAAAGACCTGGGTGCGGGGCGTGATCCCGGCCAGCTTCGGATACCAGGCCTCGATCTCGCTGGCCAGCCTGTGTTCTTCGGGCGAGTTGATCAGCCGCAGGCCGACCGTGCGCTTCGCCGCGAACTCTGCCAGGTAGTCCTCGATGGCGCCGATCCGCAGAACGCACGGCTCGCCGTCCCGGAAGGTCGCAGGATGCGCGGTGGCGAAGTTGACGTCGAAGTCGAAATCGTAGATCGACAGGCCCGTGGGCTCGCTCGCAACCACCAGGCGATCCTCGATGCGGGCGATGTTCATGCCGCAGACGCCTCAGTGCCTCAGTGCCTTAGTGCCTACTACGTCTAGATCAACCTCGCCACCAGATTGTGCTCCCGCGCGCCGGTGACGATGACCTTGTGGAAGCGCCCCGGGCGCAGTCCGGCGAGCCCCGCGTGCGGCGCGGTGATGACCACCTTGCCGTCGACCTCCGGGGCGTGGTACTGGCTGCGCCCGACCGCGGCGTGGCCGCCGGTGCCGGGCTGCTCGATGAGCACGGTGAGCTGCTCGCCGATGCGCTCCTGGCCGCGCAGGTCGGAGATCAGCTTCTGCACGCGCATCAGGGTTTCCAGCCGCCGCTGGCGGGTGGAGGTCCGCACGCGCTGCTTCATGAGCGCCGCGGGCGTGCCCCGCTCGGGCGAGAAGGCGAAGGCCCCCAGGTGGTCGAACTGCACGTCGGAGACGAAGGCCAGCAGCCGGCGGAAGGCGCCCTGGGTCTCGCCCGGGAAGCCGACCAGGCAGGTCGTGCGCAGCGCGATCTCCGGGCACCGCGCGCGAAGCTTCTGGATCAGCCGGCGCAGGTCCTTCTCGCCGTAGGGGCGGTTCATGGAGGCCAGCACCGTGTCGTCGACGTGCTGGATGGGCATGTCCAGATAGCGGGCCAGCCGCTGCTCGCCGAAGAGCTCGATGACGTCGTCGCCCAGGTGCGCCGGGTGCGCGTACATCAGCCGCAGCCAGCGATAGCCGCCGATGTCCAGCAGCCGGCGCATCAGGCCGGCGAGATCCATGCGGTTCCCGGCGCCCAGGTCGCGGCCGTAGGCGGCCGTGTCCTGCGCCACCAGCACCAGCTCGCGCGCGCCGTCGGCCACCAGCTCCAGGGCCTCGTCGATGATCTGCTCGGCCGGGCGGCTGCGCACGGGGCCGCGGATCGAGGGGATCAGGCAGTAGGCGCAGCGGTTGGAGCAGCCCTCGGAGATCTTCAGGTAGGCGGTGGTCTTGTCGCCGAAGCGCAGCCGCGGCGAGCAGCCCATGACCTCGGGCGGCTCGGCCCAGCGCGGCCGGTCGGGCAGTCCCAGCGCCCGGCGGCAGATCAGGGCCAGGTCGGGGTAGCGCTCGAAGGGCACGACCACGTCGGCGCCCGGCACTCGCGCGCTCGAGGACGGGTAGCATCCGGCGGCCACCACCGCCTTGAGCCGTCCTCCGGCCTTGAGCGCCTGCAGCTCCGCGAGCGTCCCGAGGGTCTCGCGGCGGGCCGACTTGAGGAAGGCGCAGGTGTTGACCAGCGCCAGGTCGGCGTCGGCCGGGTCGGAGGCCAGCAGGAAGCCCTCCTGGACCAGCGCCCCGGCCAGGCGCTCGGAGTCGACCTGGTTCTTGGCGCAGCCCAGGCTCACCAGGCAGGCCACCGGTTGCGGCGCCGCCGGTTTGGCGGACTTGCTTCTGTGGGGCATGGGTTCATTCTACCGCTGGCGATTGCCGGCGCTGGGGAGAAATTCGTTCCACCACCAAGGCACCAAGACACCAAGAACGGCCGGGAGTGCCGCGCGCGGCTGAACTTCTCGTCTTACGAGGTGGTTTGCCGCGGGCAATATTCCGCCCATGCTTCGTGCTTCGCTTGGTGTCTTCGTGTCTTGGTGGTTGCGGCCGGTCCGGAGTGCTAGAAGACGAACGGCAGGAGCCGCCGGACGCGTGCGCTGTAGGCCTGGAACGCCGCCGGGGCGCGCCGGGCCAGGTCGCGGTCCTCGGCGAAGACGCGCAGCAGGATGAGCCCCGCGGCCAGGCCGTAGAGCGCCCAGGCCCAGACCGCGCCCATCATCAGCCCGCAGCCGGCCCCCTGGATCAGGTAGCCGGCGTACATGGGATGGCGGATTATCGCGTAGAGCCCCCCGGTGCAGAGGGCGTCCGAGTCCTCGCTCCAGGACTCGGCCAGGTGCCGGCTGGCCACCGCGGCCAGCACCGTGCCCGCGAAGAAGACCAGCGTCCCGGCGTACATCGTGGCGGGGAGCGCCTTGGCCAGATGGGCCGGGACGCCCGCCTCGACCGCCGCCCGGTAGCGCAGGATGTACTCGACGAAGGGGCCCAGCTGCATGAGGCCCAGGGGCAGCAGGCACAGGATCGCCCCGCGCCAGGGGCTCTCGGGCAGCGAGCCTTCGGGGGCGGCGGTCACGCACTCCCGGTGGCGGAAGGCGAAGCGCGACCCGATCATGGCGGTCACGTAGATCCAGACGGCCATGGGTACGTTGGTGAGGTCCATGGGATCATTCTAGGCCCACCCCGCGGCCCAGGCAAGCGGAGACGCGGAGGCGCGGTGACGCGGCGACACGGTGACGCGGGGACGCGGCGACACGGAGACACGGGGACACGGGGACGCGGCGACACGGAGACGCGGGGACAGGGGCGCAAGACGACCTTGGCGGAGCCCGGGCTGCGATGGACGTCCCCGCGTCTCCATGTTCCCTTGTCTCCATGTCTCCCCGTCACCCTGCCCCCATGTCACCGCGTCCCCGCGTCGCTGCGTCCCCGCGTCGCCGTGTCGCCGCGTCGCCGTGTCGCCGTGTCCCCATGTCCCCGTGTCACCATGTCCCCGTGTTACCGCGTCCCCGTGTCACCGCGTCTCCGCGTCACCGTGTCGCCGTGTCGCCGCGTCCCCGCGTCTCCGCGTCCCCGCGTCGCCGTGTCACCGCGTCCCCGCGTCGCTGCGTCAACTTGCGGCCGGGGGATGGCCGCTTAGAATCGCCCCGGAAAGGAGCCGTTGACCGCCATGCCCCGCAGCCAGATCCGTCGCGCTAGGCGAGTCGTCGTCAAGGTGGGCAGCTCGCTGCTGGCCCCCGGCGGCGAGCTCGACCGCAAGTTCATCGGCTCCCTGGCCAGGCAGGTGGCGGCCGCGGTCGGCGCCGGCCGCGAGGTGCTGCTGGTCACCAGCGGCGCGATCAGCGCGGGCCTGAAGCCCCTGGGCCTGGCCGGGCGTCCGGCCGAGCTGCCCCTCTTGCAGGCGGCGGCCGCGGCCGGGCAGGGCCTGCTGATGCACGCCTACCAGATCGCCTTCTCGCGCTGCGACCTGGTCGCCGCGCAGCTGCTCATCACCCGCGACGGGCTCGACGGGCGCGAGCGCTACCTGAACGCCCGCAACACCATCCGCGCGCTCCTCGAGCGCCGGGCCGTGCCGGTCATCAACGAGAACGACACGGTCAGCGTCGAGGAGATCCGCTTCGGCGACAACGACCTGCTCTCCGCGCTGGTGGCCAGCCTCGCCGAGGCCGACCTGCTGGTGCTGCTCACCGGCGTGGCCGGGCTCATGGACCGCGAGGGCCGGGTGGTCCGGAACGTCGGGGAGATCACCCCGGAGATCGACGCCCTGGTGCGCTCGGACAGGAGCGAGGAGGGCTCGGGCGGCATGGGCTCGAAGCTCGCCGCCGCCCGGATCGGCCAGAAGAGCGCCTTCCACACGGTGATCGTCCCGGGGCGCGAGCCCGACGCCGTCTCCCGGGTCCTGGACGGCGAGGAGCTCGGCACCTTCATCAAGGCCGGCGGCGAGAAGCTCGGCGCCAGGAAGCGCTGGCTGGCCTTCGGGCAGCGGCCGGCCGGCCGGATCGTGGTCGACGACGGCGCGGCCAGGGCGCTCGTCGAGCGCAAGAAGAGCCTGCTGGCCATCGGCGTCGCCGCGGTCGAGGGCTCCTTCGCGGCCGGAGAGAGCGTGTCGATCGTCACGAAGCGCGGCCGGGAGCTGGCCCGCGGGATATCCAACTACTCCGCCGCCGACGTCGGGAGGATCAAGGGGCGGCGCACCGACGAGCTCGCCGCGGTCGTCGGCGAGGTCCGCTTCGACGAGGTGGTCCACCGGGACAACCTGACGGTGCTGTGAGCCGAAAAGGGGACATTCTGCTTTTCCGGATGACTGACGCCCTCCATCGCTGCGCCGGCAGAGAGGCGTGGAAGGCGGAAAAGTAGAATGTCCCCTTTTCTGTCGACCTGGGCTTTCCTCCGCCGGCCCCCCTGGCGCACCGTCTTCGGCGGCGCGGCCTTCCTGGGGCTGTGCCTGGCGGCCTACGCCGTATGGTCGCCGGGGCGGGACGTCACCGACGGCCGGCACGACCGCGGCACCAATGGCCTCTGGCTCGCCCACGGCTGGCTGGGCGACGACGCGTGGTTCCGGAGGAACGGCGGCGAGGCGCGCGAGCCGGAGTTCCGCTCGGAGCGGGCGCTGGCCGGGCTGGCCGATCGCCTCCGACGCAACGGCATCGCCGACGTCTTCCCGCACCTGTGCCCCTGCCGCCCGGACGGCTCGCTCCCCGGGGTCGATGACGCCCAGGCGGAGCGACTGCTCACATCCCTGCCGGGCGTCCGGGTCATGCCCTGGATCGGCGGAGTGAACGGCGAGTCCGCGCGGCCCGGCGACCCGGCCTGGCGCGCGGGCTTCTGCCGCTCGGCGCGCCGGCTCCTCGAGGAGCATCCCGGCTTCGCGGGCGTGCACGTCAACGTCGAGCCCTGCCCGTCTGGAGACGAGGGCTTCCTGCGGCTGCTCGAGGAGCTCCGCCGCGAGCTGCCGGCCGGCAGGATTGTCTCGGTCGCGGCCTATCCGCCGCCGACCGTCTGGCACCGCTTCCCGGAGGTCCACTGGGAGGAGGCCTGCTTCCGGCAGGTGGCCGCCCGGGCCGACCAGGTGGCGGTGATGATGTACGACACCTCGCTCCGGCGCGGGAAGCTCTACCGCCGGCTGATGGCCGCCTGGACGGAGGAGATCCTGGCCTGGTCGGGCGACGCCGAGGTGCTCCTGGGACTGCCCGCCTACGACGACGCCGGCGCGGGCTACCACGATCCGGCCGTCGAGAACCTGGCGAACGCCCTGCTTGGCGTGCACGCCGGGCTCGGCTCGTCGGCCGAACTGCCCGCCAACTACCGCGGCGTGGCGCTCTACGCCGATTGGGAACTGGACGAATCGGAGTGGGCCCACTACTGCGGCCACTTCCTGAAGCCCTGATCGACGCGGAAACATTGGCAACCGCAGAGCCTACTCCGCCGTAGCAGCCGCTACGGCTGCGAAGGCCGGATGCACGCAGATGACAAAGACGACCACAACAACGGCGTATCAGCCACAGATGAACACAGATGAACACGGATGACAACGACAACAACTCCGGCTCTGTAACCGCCGATGCCGTTCGAGAGCCTCACGGCTTCTATAAGGCCCTGAGCGCAGTCGAGGCGGTGGGCATGCCGTGCATGCCCAGGATGCGCGAACAGCGCATCCGAGGGCAGGGTGGGCTGGACGTAAGCCGGACACGTGTGTCCGGATTGCGGCCTGAGCACCCTGCACCGCCCCCGTCGTGGTCTGCCGTTGTTATCTGTGTGCATCTGTGTTCATCTGTGGCTGGTCACCTGCCGTTGTCGTCATCTGTGCCGACACAAAGGAAACCCATCTTTGTGTCTCGGCTTGGTGTCTTCGTGTCTTGGTGGTTGGTTCGGGGCTACTTCCCCACGCAGAACCGCGCGAAGATCCGGTTGATCACGCCCTCGTCGAGCTCGGCCCTTCCCGCGCCGGGCTCGAAGTGGCGCGCGACGGTGCGGGCGGCCTCGCGGAGGTCGTCGGCCGCGCAGGCCAGGCCCAGGCCGTCCTCGAGGGCCTCGGCCGCCGCGCGCAGCGACGAGCGCGCCCGGGCCAGCACCTCCCGCCGGCGGAAGTCCGCGGCCAGCCGCCCGGCGCTCCGCTCGATCCGGCCCTCGCCGAGGAGCCGGACGATCAGCGCGGAGAGCCCGGGGCAGCCCTCTCCCGTGAGGGCGGAAGTTTCGATCGTAGCGATGGGGACGAGGGGCGAGGGACGGGGGGCGGGAACCTGGCTCTCAAGGTCCCATCTTTCGCCCCGTCCCTCGCCCCCAGCCCCTTGCCCCCCGTTACCGGGCAGGTCGCACTTGTTGGCGACCAATACCGCCGGGATCTCCGCGGCGCGCGCGGCCTCGGCGGCCGGCCGGAGCCGCTCCAGGCCCTCCGGGTCGGAGCGGTCGGCGACCAGGATGAGCAGGTCGGCGCCGCGCCAGGCGCGCTCGGCGGCGGCGCGGGCCAGCAGCTCGACCTCCCCGGCCGGAGCGCCGAGGCCCGCGGTGTCGGCCACGACGACGTCCCGCGGCGCGGCGGCCAGCGGCGCCTCGAGGACGTCGCGGGTCGTGCCCGGCACGGCCGAGACCATCGCGGCCCTTCCCGTCAGACGGGTGAAGAGCAGGGACTTGCCGGCGTTGGCCGGCCCGGCCAGCACCGCCCGCACCGCTCCGGTCTCCGCCGCCGGCCCCGACTCCTCCGGGCGCGCGGCGGGCATGAGCCGGTCGAGCTCCCGCCCGAGCGCCGCGAGCCCCTCGGCGGCGGCCGCGTCGTCGAGGAAGTCGCCGGCGGCCTCGCCGTAGTCGAGCTCGGCCTCCATCCGGGCGGCGAGTTCCTCGGCGCGCGCGCGCCACCCGGCCAGCGCCCTTCCGGCGTGGCCGGCCAGGCCTCCGGCCGCGGCCAGGAGCTCCGCGCGGCTCCGCGCGCGGATCACGTCGATCACCGCCTCGGCCTCGTCGGCGCTGATCCGGCCGTTCTCGAGCGCCCGGCGGGTGAACTCCCCCGGATCGGCCAGCCGCGCGCCGGCCGCGAGCGCCGCCTCGAGAGCCAGCTCGGCGACCACCGGGCTGCCGGGCAGGTGCAGCTCGACGACGTCCTGGCGGGTGTAGCTCCGCGGCGCGCGCATAAGGTAGAGCCGGACCGGGACGCCGGGGAAGAAGGGGCTGAGCGACAAAGTTCCGTCGGTCAGGCTAAAGCTCGGCATGTCGGGGATGGGGTCTGGGATCTGGGGTCTGGGTGGGCGGGGCTCGGGGCGCGGGACTGGGAACGGAGAGAGGAGCTTCTCGGCTATGGAGACCGCCTGAGGGCCGGAGAGCCGCACTATGGCCCGCGCCGAACGTCCGGCCGGCGAGGACAAGGCAACAATCGTATCGATCGTTTCGCTTCGGTCCTTCACTGGAAGACCGCCAAGAGCGGAAACGGGCCAGTTGCCAGAGACCCTAGCCCCCAGACCCTAGCCCCCAACCCTCATCAGGCCTTCTTCCCCTTGCCCAGCTTCTGTTCGCCCTCCTGGCTCCAGAAGGCCGCCGGGTCGGTGACCGGCGCCGGCCTGGGCGCGTCCTTGCCGGCGACGACCGGCGCGGCCGGCGGCTCCTTGGCCTTGGCCCAGGCGATCTGCTTCTTGATGAGCCATGTCTCGCCCATGCCCAGGATGGCGTTGGCCGCGAAGTAGAGCACGAAGGCGCTGGGCATCGAGTAGATGAAGAAGAAGAACAGCAGCGGCATGAAGCGCATCATCCATGCCTGGCTGCGCTGCTGCGGGTCCTCGGGCAGCGGGGTCATCATGGTCTGCAGCACGGTGAGCCCCGCGTAGAGGACGGGCAGCAGGTTCAGGTGGTGGGGCCAGAAACCGACGGTGAAGAGGCTGTCCGGCCGGGACAGGTCCGGCACCCACAGGAAGCCGGCCTGGCGCAGCCCGAAGGCCCCCATGATCGAGCCGTAGAGCGCGATCCACACCGGCATCTGCAGCATCATGGGCAGGCAGCCCAGGGCCATGCCGGCGGGGTTGAAGCCCTCCTCCTTGTACAGGCGCATGGTGGCCTGCTGGAGCTTGGCCTGGTCGTCCCTGTACTGCTCCTGGATGGCCTTGAGCTTGGGGGCCAGGAGCTTCATCTTTTCCCCGTTGCGCTGCATGACGATCGTGCCCTTGCGCGTCAGGGGATGCAGGCAGAGCTTGACGATCAGGGTCATGAGCACGATGCCCAGGCCGTAGCTGCCGATGGTGTCCTTGGACCACTCCAGCAGCTTGAGCATCCAGCGCGAGAAGCGGTCGAAGTAGCTCCAGCTGAAGTTGACCGTCGAGACCATCTCGCGGCTGACCTTCCCGCCGTCGCCGCCGTCGCCGCCGTCGCCGCCGTTGGCGGGGAGCGCGGCCTGGTAGGCCTCGAGGTCCTCGGCGCGCTGCGGGCCGGCGCGCAGCAGGAAGCCGCGGCTGTCGGAGCGGCCGGGCTCGAGCGTGAAGGACTTGGTCTTCAGGCCCACGGCCAGGTTGCGCTGCTCCTTCTCCGTGTGCTGCGGGTCGAGCGGCGCGGGATTGAGCGGCTCGGCGAAGGCGGTGATGGCCTGATTCGGGTCGAGCGGGGCGAGGATGGCCGCGAAGAAGCGCACGCGCAGCGCGGCCCACTCGGTCCGCTGCTTGCTGAGCTGGAGCTTCTCGGGCTTCTCTTCGGGGGCGTCGACGGCCGAGACCGTGCGGTCCTCGAGGTCCGAGGACAGCGAGTCGCGCCCGGCCAGCTTGGCGTTGACGTTCATCCAGCTGGAGATGGGGTCGTCCGGGATGATGCCCGCCGCGCCGACCAGCTTGTATTCGTAGGTCTCCCCGGTCTGGCCGTGGTTGGTGACGGTCACGCCCAGGTCGACGTCGAAGCCCTCCTTGTGGAAGACGTAGGTCTTGGCGACCTCCACGTCGCCCTGGCGCGCCCGGAAGACGATGGTGCGCCGGTCCTTGCCGGCGGCCAGGCCCTCGTCGTCGCTCTCGAGCTTGAAGGGCCAGTGCTCGAAGTCGAGCCCGCCCCGGAACTCGCTCAGGACCATCGAGCGATGCTGCCCGAACTTGTCCGCGTCGAGCAGCTCGAGCGGCTCGGTGCCGCCCTTTTCCCGGTGGTACTGGAGCAGCCAGAGCTTCTCGATCGAGGCGCCCGTGGTCGAGAGCTGCACCTTCAGCTGGTCGGTCGCCACCTCCAGGACGCGCGGCTCGCCCTCGTGGCGGATGTCGGTGGCCGGAGGGGGCTTCGGCGCGGGCTTGTCCGCGCCCGGGTTCCCGGGGGCGGTCTGCCGGGCTCCCTTGCCGGAGTCCGTAGGCGCGGGCTCCTGCTTGCCGAAATGATTCATGAGGAGCATGGCCATCGCGAACAGGATGATCATGATCAGGAAGCGGTTGCGGTTGTTGGGTTGCACTTCAGCTCCGATCGGTGACGACGGTCTTCGGCGAAAGCTCCACGGGCACCGGGTCATAGCCCCCGCGGCAGAACGGGTTGCAGCGCAGCAGCCGCCAGGCGCCCAGGGCCGCGCCGCGCAGGAAGCCGTGCCGCCGGATGGCCTCCATGGCGTAGTGCGAGCAGCTCGGTTCGAAGCGGCAGCACTTGCCCAGGAGCGGCGAGAGGGTCACCTGGTAGACCCTGATGAGCAGGCAGGCCGCGCGCGCCGGTAGGCTCATTTCGTTCGACGGTCCTCGCTTCCGGCCGCTCCGGCAGGCCCGGACTTCCGTGCCCTCCGGCCGGGCGGCCTGGTCTTCCCCGGCGCATCCGGTGCATCCGGCGCCCCCGGCGGGCGCCTCTCGAGATCGGAGGCGAGCCGGCCGGCCAGCGCCGCCAGGCTGCCGCGCAGCCTCCCGGGAGTCGCATCGGCGGCCCCTCTGCGGGGGCCGACCAGCAGGTCCAGGCCCGCGGGCAGCTCCGCCTGGATCGCGCGGAAGGCCTCGCGGATCACCCGGCGCAGGCGCGACCTGACCACCGCCCCGCCGGCCGCGCGGCCGACGGCCAGTCCCAGCCGGGTGACATCCGCGCCGTTGCGGAGCGCCCGGATGAAGAGCACCCCGTCCCCGGCCGCCGCTCCCTGCTGACGGATGCGCCCGAACTGGATATCGCCGCGGATGCGCTGGCATCTCCGAAATCGCGCGCTGGTCATCGACGGACCGATTCTAGCCCCGCTCCGGGCGGGTGTCAAGAACGGCGCCCGACCGCCGCGGCCATTGCAGGAAACGATGCTCACCGCCGAGGCGCAGAGACGCCGAGGCAAGATCTTGTCCGCGGCCGGGGCTCTTCGCTTCGAAAGCCGTCCGCCGCGTTCCTGACCCGGCTCTGCGCCTCCGCGCCTCCGCGGTGGGAAGGTCCTTGAAGTGGGGCCATCCCCCCCGCGAATTCCGCTTGATTCCAGCCATGCCCGTGGCATAATCCCAGGGTTCACAGGGTGGGCGATTAGCTCAGCTGGCTAGAGCACTAGCTCGACAAGCTAGGGGTCACTGGTTCAAGTCCAGTATCGCCCACCATCACCCTTCTACAACACACTTGCGCCCCGGCATCAGGCCGGAATCCGGGTTTTCCGGGGACCTGCCAGCGCCCCCCGGCCCGAAGTTCCGGCATGGTTCAACCCTGGGTGATAGATCGGGGGCAGCGTCTTCCTGCTCTCCACTCCGCCCTCCCCCGGGTGTGCCCCCGCCCCGAATCGAGACCGAGGGGCACTCCGGTTACGCCCCGCGGCCTGAGGCGGCGACAACGGCCTCGCTCCGCTGCGCTGCGCCAACCTGCCGTTCCCAAAGCCCAAAGCCCAAAGCCCAAAGCCCGACCAAGGCTTCCATTCAAGGTCCGTTCTCATTGACAACGGTGGGCGGCTCCCGGCTCGCACGGCTCGATACCCGCAGGGCGTTTGAGAGCCGAGCCGCTGCCGCGCTGCTTCCCTAAGAGCCTCACAAAGAATGATCCCGGGGCCGCGACGCCCGGGATTTTGGCTTCA
>CALGYR010000094.1 GCA_937935355.1 uncultured bacterium
CTCCTCCTCCCCTTAACCGGCGGAAGAGTTGACGCTATTTATGCGACGATCAGTAGGCACTGAGCATTTGGAAGATGCGAAGGGAGCTGTCCGCGGCCAGAAGGCCCGCGACCGCAGGTCGCCATCGCCGCGAATATCGAGCCATCGCCGTTCTTCGTGACTTCTTTGTGTCTTCGTGTCTTGGTGGTTGGACCGGCCCAGGCGGCTTTGTCGGACGGCCTCAGAACTCCAGCACCCCGAAGCGCTCGGGCGTGTGGTTGCCGCCGCCGGTGAAGCTCCAGATCATGGCGTTGTGCCTCCCGCCGGCGTGGCGGTTGCGCACGATGTTGAAGCGCCAGCGCTCGCCGGGGGCCGCCCGGGCGCCGAGCCCGGCGAGGTCGATTTCGAGCTCGAGCGTCCAGCCGCGCGCGTCGCGTCCGGCGCGGCAGCGGGGCCGGAGGGTGCGCAGCTCGCCGGCCGGCGCGTTCCGGTCCGTGGCGTAGACGAAGCCGGCGGCGTTGGCCATGACGTGAAAGTAGCGCTTGCCCGTGCCGGACGGATTGATGAAGAGCTCGACGCCGTCGTCGGTCCACAGGCGCGAATCGTCGTCGGCGTCGACCGATAGCTTCATGCCCGCGGGGTCCGGCTCCTCCGCGCAGAGGCCGACGAAAAGCCGGCCCCCGGCCGCGAGGACCTTGAGCTCGGTGGCGACCGCCGGCCCGGCGCCGGAGCCCGCGTCCACGAAGGCCGTCGTGCCCGCGGCGGCCCGCCACGCGGCGGACCGCAGGTCGCCGGAGAGCTCCGGCGCTTCGTCCGCGCGGCCGGCATGCAGGACGACCCTCTCGCCCAGGAGACGCATACGCCGGTCGAGCTCCGGGCTCGAGACCCGGAAGCGCTGCGTCCAGGCCATCCGCCCGGCGCGACCGAAGAACTCCACCCGGAAGGACGGCTCCGGCGAGGTCGAGGCATCGAAAACCAACTCCGGGCCCTCGACCCAGGCCAGGCGCCTGCCCAACTCGCCCACGACCGCGATGGCCTCGGCCTCGGGAGCGGCCACGATCAGCCGGGCGCCGTCGACGGCGAGGCGCTCGATGGCGACGCCGCTCGAGGCGTAGAAGCTCCCGGCGGCCAGGGCCTCGAGCACCGCCTCGACGCTCCGCTCGCGGGCCAGGACCACGTTCCAGCCGCGGCCGGCCTTCTCCAGTCGGTGGGTATCGTCGTGGGCGAAGCCCCAGACCTGCCGGCCCAGGGCCGCGACACGGTCCCACTTGTCGGAGGCCAGCTCGCTGCCGGAGAGTTCCGGGATGCAGCCGTTGTAGATCTCCATCCCGGCGTAGCCGGCCAGGCGCTCGAGCTCCTCGAACGGGTAGTGGTTGAAATCCTCCTCCCAGTTGGGGTGGGAGAGCACGGCCAGACCCCCGGCGGCGCGGATCGCGTCGATGACCTTCTGGCGGTCCGGCTCGGGCTCGACCCGGTCGCGGCAGCCCACGGCCAGGACGTGCCCGCCGCCGGCCGAGACCTCCGAGCACGGCAGCAGGATCATCCCGCGCTGGTCGAGCCCGGCGTAGTCGGCCGGCAGGTCGTGGTCGGACAGCGCCAGGAAGTCGTAGCCCAACCGCGCGTAGGCGTCGATGGCCTCCTGCGGCGAGCCGCGGCCGTCGGAGCGCGTCGTGTGGGTGTGGAGGTTGCCGCGGAGCCGGACGGCGCCGGGGGCGGCGGTGTAGGGACTGTGGATGGCGGCGCTCACTGCGGCCTACATTCCCTTCTCGAGCCGGTCGGCCAGGATCGGGTCCAGGCCGGCGGCGCGGATCTTCTTGGCGGTGGCCGACGAGTCGTACTCCACGCGGAAGAAGCGGTAGCCCTCGTCGTCGATGATCACGTAGCAGGCCCGCGGGTCCTTGTCGCGCGGCTGGCCCACCGAGCCGACGTTGACGATGGTCCGGCCCTCCTTGAAGAGGTACTTGCGGCCGTACTCCGGGTCCTGCGGGCCGCTCTCGGTGAAGACCTTGGCGATGTGCGAGTGGCCGATGAAAAAGGCCTTGACCGCCGGGTCCTTGGCGAAGATCTGCCGGGCCTGCTCGTGGCGGCGGACGTAGCCGCAGCTGCCCGGGTCGGCCGGCGTGTCGTGGACGAAGAAGAGGTCGCCCAGCCGGCGCGCGGGCCGGAGCTCCAGCAGGAACTTCCAGGCCTCCAGGCGCCGGATGTACTCGGCGTTCTGGAGGAACTTGAACTTGAGCTCGAAGGGCGAGACCTGCTGGCGGGTCCAGGCCACCGCGCGCTGGGCGGCGGCGTTGAAGTACTCGGGCGCGCCCTTCAGGACCGCCAGGTCGTGGTTGCCGAGCAGGCAGAACTCGAAGCGCTTGAGGTAGTCGATGACCTCGCCGGGGTTCGGCCCGTAGCCGATGATGTCGCCCAGGAAGAAGATCCGCCGCACCTGGCGCTGGCGCAGGTGGTCGAAGACCGCGAGCATGGCCTCCAGGTTCGCGTGGATGTCGGAGATGACGGCGATCAAGGCTCTTCTTCCGTGCCCGCGCAGCGGTCGGCCCGCCGGCCCCTCCGGCGGCGGGAGCAGTGTAGCCCGGCCCCGGGAGCCAGTCAAGCGGCTGGGGGACGCGGGCATGATGACGCGATGACATGGGGACATGGGGACACGGCGACACGGAGACACGGAGACGCGGAGACACGGAGACGCGGGGACGCGGGGACACGGAGACACGGAGACGCGGAGACGCGGGGACGGAGAGCGAGCGTTCCGTCTGCCTGTTGGTCCTGGCGCCCTGATTGAGCCTGCGCGAGCGGGCACGCTCGGGGTCGGCTTAGAGGCCGCTTTCGCGGCCGAAGAGAGGCTTCTAAGGGGCCCAAACAGGGCTGGAATCGCAGTTATCCAGCTGCATTCCAAAGACTTGCCGCGGTCCGACCGCGAGCATCCTCCAGCGAGCATCCTCGGCCGCGAGCATCGCCGCGAGCATCCCGGAAGTTGGGATAGCTACTCCGCGGAATTCACGGGTAGTCCCCTTGACAGGCTGGCCATGCTGGTGCCATACTGGCACCAGCATGGGAACGTCAAGACCGAACCAGAGCCTGCAGCGCGGCCTGCGCTGCCTCCAGATGCTGGCCGCGGCCGGCCGGCCCATCGGTAGCCGGGAGATGGCCCGCGAGCTGGGGCTCGAGCACACCCGGGTGCACCGCGTCCTGGGCACGCTCGAGATGTTGGGGCTGGCCGCGCTCACCGAAGACGGCAAGTACCGGCCCGGGCCGGCCCTGCACGTCCTGGCGGCGCAGAGCCTGCGCGGCTCGCGGCTGCTCGCGGCGGGGCTCGCCCGGCTGCGCGGACTCCACTCCAGCGGCCTCACCGTGGCGCTGGGGGTGCTCTGGCAGGGACAGGTGTGCTACCTGATCCACGCCCGGCCCGGTCAGACGCTCGACGAGGGCATCGGCAGCCACGAGCTCTGGCCGGCGGAGAACTCCAGCCTGGGCGCCGTGCTCCTCGCCGCGGAGGGCGGCCGGATGGCGTCGCCCTCGGCCGAGCGGTTGGCGCCCGAGACCCCGGCCCCGCTCGCCGAGCGGCGGAGTTGCCTGCGCGAGGTGCGCAAGTGCGGCAACGCCCGGTTGCGCTATCCCGACGGTACGCTGTCGCTGGCCGTCCCGGTCGGCGACCCGGTCATCGCCGCCATCGGCCTCTCCTCCCCGGGGATCGAGGAAGAGGAGGCCGCCCGCCTGGTCGGAGAGCTTGCCATCGCGGCCGGGGAGATCGCCGCCGAGTTGGCCCGCACTCCGGATCCGTCCGCAACTTGACTCCTGATTCCCGAGGAGGAACCCGATGCGCAGAATCCTGGAGCCGGCCCGGGAGGTCCCCGTCCGCGGCGAGGTCGACGTCCTGGTCTGCGGTGGCGGCTGCGCCGGCGTCGCCGCGGCGCTCGCCGCCGCGAGGACCGGCGCCCGGACCTGCCTGGTCGAGCATTACGGCTTCGCCGGCGGGACTCTGACCGCCGCCGGGGTCAACGGCGTGGGCGGCTACCAGCATGACCTCGACGGCCGGCAGCTCGTCTCCGGGATCCCGATCGAAATCATGCGGCGCCTGGCCGAGGCCGATGGAGCGAAGCCCGCCGCCGTGGAGAAGCTCCTGCGGCAGGCCGATTCCGGTCCCGCCCCCGGACTGGGCCTCAATGTCTACTGGGTCCAGACCCATCCGGAGAAGGCCAAGGGCGTCCTCGACGAGATGCTTCTCGAGGCCGGTGTTCAGCTGCTCTATCACTCCGACGTGGTCATGCCAGTCATGAAAGGCCAGCGCATCCGCGGTGCCTTCGTGGAGAGCAAGTCCGGGCGCGAGGCGATCCTGGCGCAGGTAGTCATCGACTGCACCGGCGACGGGGACGTCGCCGCCCGGGCCGGCGCGCCCTTCGAGATCGGCCGTCCCGGCGACGGCGCCTGTCAGCCCATGACCGCGATCTTCACTGTCGCCGGCTGGGATGCCAGGGCGCACCACGAGGCCATGAAGGCCGACCCGCTGGCCGCCGGCCGCTACCGGGGTTACGTGGCCCGGGCCCGCGCCGACGGCGGGATCGCGCTCAACCCCAACGACATCTTCTGCGCGGCCACGTACCTTGACGACCGAGAGAGCCGCGCGGCGTCGGTGAACTTCACCCGGGTGCAGGGTCTGAGCGCGCTCGACGCCGAAGAGCTCTCCCGCGCCGAGGTGCTCGGGCGCCGCCAGGTGGTCGAGGCGGTGCGATTCATGCGCGCGCACATGGCCGGCGGCCGGGGTTGCGCGCTCATCTCGGTCGCCGCCCAGATCGGCATCCGCGAGAGCCGGAGGATCGCGGGCGACTACGTGCTCACCGGCCGGGACGTGCAGGGCGCGGCGCGCTTTCCGGACGCGATCGCCCGGGGCATCTACACCCTGGACATCCACAACCCCACCGAGGTGGGCAGGCCCTCGACGCTCATCGAACTCGAGAAGCCCTACGACATCCCCTACCGGTGCCTGCTGCCCCGCGGAGTGGAGGGGCTGCTGGTCGCCGGGCGCTGCATCTCCGGCGACCACAGCGCGCTCTCGAGCTACCGCATCCAGTCGCACTGCATGGCCATGGGCCAGGCCGCGGGCACGGCCGCGGCGCTCGCCGTCGACGCAGATAAGACTCCGCGCGAACTCGACGCCGAGAATCTGCGCCGCCGGCTGGCCGACGACGGCGCCAACACGGGAGAGGATCTGTGACCGAGAAGACCGGCAAGGGCAAGAAGAAGCTCTGGCTGCTGACCGCCCCGGCCGACCGGGCCGACGTCTGCTACGCGATGGCCACCGCCGCCTGGATGGCCGGGAGCGCCGGAGCGCTCTTCGAGTGCTACCTGGAGTGCGAACGCAGCGGCCGGCTCTTCGCCGCGACCGGCAGCACGGTCCTGGGCGGAGACCACCTCAGGCAGTTCAACTACCTGCACTCGGTCTTCGACGTGAGCCATATGCTGCTGGGCGGCGCTGCGGTGTTCCGCTCCTCGATCGACGCATTCGGAGCCGAGGTCCTGGCCGAGGAGGAGGACACGGCCCGGCTCTACGCCGCGCTGCTGGCGCAACCGGGCGTGGCCGCCCCCGCCGGGATCCTGGTCGGCCCGGCCTCGCCGGGCGGTCCGGACGGCAAGACCGACCTGCGACCCTATCTGTATCCGGAGATATTCTTCCCGAGGATGCTCGGCTTCGCGGCGGCTCCGGCCAAGTCGGAATCCGCCGGACTGCCGGCGGAGCTCGAGGTCCGGAGCCTCTCGCCCGAGGGCGGCTACGCGGAGGTGACGTCCGCCCTGGCCGGGCGCTGGGAGGCCGAGGCCCGCGGCGTGGCCTTCGGCGACCCGGCCATGATCCGCGCGCTCATCCCCAAGCTCTGCCGCGATCGGCGGCCGGCGCTGTACGCTCCCAAGGATCGGCTGCCGACGAGTCGCGTGCGGGTCGCGCCCTATCCCGAGGAGAAGTCGCCGCTGGCCGACAGGGCCGCGGAGCTGGCCGTCGAGCTCGGCGACCGGGTGATCGTCGGGCGCCAGACCGGCGACGGCGACATCTTCGAGTGGTCGAAGCGCGGAGTCTCGGTCCAGATCATGGACCCCAACCGCCCGGTCTTCCCGGTCGTCGAGGCCGCCCCGCAGCGCTGGGCCGCGCCCGGAACCGACTTGCTCGCCGGCGAGCCCGACGACCTGACCCTCGAGCGCTGGGCCGACGAGGGCAAGGTCCTGGCCACGCTGATCTGGCACTCGGGGGAGGTGGCCCACACCGAAGCCATGCTCAACCTCGTCGATCTGGCCAGCCGGACCGGCCTCAAGATGGGCCTGGGCGCCCACGCCGCGCGCTACGCCACGGCCCCGCAGGACTGGGAGCTCCTCTCCGTCCCGCGCGAGCGCGGCGGGGCCCGGGGACTGCTCGAGCCCGTGCTGCACTGCGGCGGGCTCGGTGTCATGGCCGAGTGCAATTTTCCGCCGGAGATGCTGGAGGAGAACTGCCGTGAGGCGCTCGCCGCCATCCGCGAAGTGGCCGGCGAGGCCGGCTGCCCCCGCGGCTACTATGCCTTCATGGACGCGGACCTCGCGACGCTCTCCCCCGCCCGGCCGGAGCTCTACGCCGCAGTGCGCCGGGCAGGGCTCGGTTACTTCATCTCGTCGGCCGTGCCGGGCCTGAACCGGGTCATCGTCCGCGACGGCGACTTCGTGGTCGTCAACCAGACCCCGCGCTGCGTCTGTCCGGCCTCGCCCTTCGTGCGGATCACGACCGCCGAGGAGATCGAGTACACCGCCACCCGCACCAGCCCAGGCTGGATGATCGCGACGCTCGACACCCCGGTGATCGCCTTCGACCACTACATCTGGCGCGAGGGCTCGCGGTTCATGCAGATAGCCGACTGGCTGCTCAAGTCGCCGGGGGCCTTCGTCAACGTGCTGCCGCACACCATCGCCCGCTACGCCCGGCTGTTGCACCGGCGGGGGCTGCTGCCCGGAGGAAACGGCTGATGCCTCGCCGACCGACCAACGTGGTCTTCATCCTCTCCGACGACCAGGGCTGCTGGGCGCTGGGCGCCGCCGGCAACCCGGAGATCCGGACGCCCCACCTCGACCGCCTGGCGCGCGAGGGCATGCGCTTCGAGAACTTCTTCTGCACGTCGCCGGTCTGCTCGCCGGCGCGGGCCAGCCTGCTGACCGGGCGGATCCCGTCCCAGCACGGCGTCCACGACTGGATCCGCGGCGGCAACTCCGGAGCCGGCCGAATCGAGTACCTGGCCGGCCAGCGGGCCTACACCGATGCCCTCGCCGAGGCGGGCTACGTCTGCGGCCTGGTCGGCAAGTGGCACCTGGGCGCCTCGGACGTCCCCCAGAAGGGGCACTCCTGCTGGCAGGTCACCCCGCAGGGCGGCGGCAGCTACCTCGACCCGAAGCTGGTCGGTCCCGACGGGGTCGTCTTCACCGAGAAGAGCTATCTGACCGACCTCATCACCGATCGGGCGGTCGACTTCATCGGCCGCGAGTCTGACGGCCGGCGGCCATTCTGCCTAGGCGTCAACTTCACCGCGCCGCACAGCCCGCACCTCGACCAGCATCCCCGGGAGATCGTCGAGTCTTACGACGCCTGCGCCTTCGCCTCCTGCCCGCAGGAGCCCCGGCACCCCTGGGCCGAGGAGTTCCCGATCGACATGCAGTTCAGTCGCTCCCTGAGCTCGGACCCCGGCAGGGACTGGCCGGCGCGCGAGTACCTCAAGGGCTACTTCGCCGCGGTGACAGCCATGGACCTGGGCGTCGGCCGGATCCTCGCGGCGCTCGACGAGCGCGGGCTGCGCGAAGACACGCTGGTGGTCTTCTCGAGCGACAACGGCTTCAGTTGCGGGCTCCACGGCGTCTGGGGCAAGGGCAACGCCACCTTCCCGCTGAACCTCTACGACACCTCGGTGAAGGTGCCGGCGATCTTCTCGCAGCCCGGGAGGATCCCCGTCGGCCGGGTCTCGCCTGCGTTGGTGAGCGGCTACGACTTCGCCCCCACGCTGCTCGACTGGCTGGGCCGCCCGGGAGCCCTTCCGGGGGAACTCCCCGGGCGCAGCTTCCTGCCGGTGCTCGAGGGCCGCGAGAACGCCGCCCGCGACCTCGTAACCGTCTTCGACGAGTACGGCCCGGCCCGGATGATCCGCACCGCCGGGTGGAAGTACGTGCACCGCTACCCCTACGGCCCCCACGAGCTCTACGACCTGGGCTCCGACCCGGAAGAGCGGCGCAACCTGCTCTCGGGCGGAGGCAGCGCTGCCGCCTCCTCGGGCGCAAGCGACTGCGAAGAGACCGTCCGGGACCTCCGGGCGCGCCTGGAAGACTGGTTCGCCGGCCACGTCGATCCGCGCCGCGACGGCGTCAGGGAACCGGTGGCCGGCCGGGGCCAGGACTGCCTGGCCGGGCTCGCCAGCCGCGGCCGCCGGGCCTCCCACGCCAGAGAGGGCGATGGGTATGGAGGCGCGAAGGCGTAGTGGCGCGGGGACGCTGGGACACGGGGACATGGAGACACGGGGACGCGGGGACACGACGACATGCTGACAAGGGGACAGGGAGACATGGGGACATGGGACGGCTAGAGAGCGGTCGCCCACGGTCTGCGCGTCAGGTTTTGGCTGCGCCCCTCCGGTGTAAGGCGGCTTTGCTGTCCCCTTGTCCCCGCGTCTATCGCGTCTATCGCGTCTACCTTCCCCTGCCGCCCGGCGTCATCTCCACGTCGATCGGCGTTCCGCCCAGATCGTAGAAGGTGAAGACCAGCTTCTCACCGGCCGCCTGGATGGTGAAGTTCCCCGGAGAGTCCTCCTCGCGCATCGGCTCGCCGGTGTAGAGGTTCGACCAGCCGGCGGCTTTCTCCCGGAGCACCTTGGCTTCGACCTCGGGGAGCGTCTCTCTGGACTTGATGCGCTGGCCGGCGCCGGCGAGTTCCCCGGCGACATCCTCGATTCCGCCGGGCGACCTTCCGTGCCGCCCTCCGTGCTTGCCGCCGTGGCGGGTGGCCGCCACGCCCGGCAGCGCGAACTGCAGGACGACGAACGCCGCAACCCCGATCAGCGCGGCGCTCAGCGCGATCTTGAGAGCCCCTCGGCGGTCGATGCGGCGCATGCCCCAGCCGATCAGCACGACGGCCAGCCCGGCGACGAAGACCGCGATGAAGGCCGTCCAGCCCGCATTGAGCCTGGCGACTCTCGTGAAGAACGTCCGCTGCTCGAAGCCGGGGGCGGACCAGGCGATGTACATGTCGTCCTTCATCGCCTCGGGCTTCAAGGTGCCGGTCAGCTTCGACAGCCAGCAGCCGTCCCAGAGCAGCGCCTGCAGGTCCGGATGCCCCAGCCCCAGACCGGAACCCGCCCCGACCAGGAGTCCGCGGTTCTCTCCGCGGAGGAAACTGGCGGTGCCGTAGGTCGCAAGAGTCGACTCGGCCTTCCCGAACCGGTCGCAGAAGACCCGCTCGGTCCCCGGCGCCGAGGCGGCCTCGCAGCCGGCCACGTAGAGCTCGAGCGCCAGGTCGGCTCCGGACAGGGCGGTCAGGCGCATCGGGTAGACGGCGCGCTCGGTCCGGAAGCCGATGCGGAGCGGGTGAGACAGCGCCCGACCGCCGCCGTCGGTCGCCAACCTGGCGGTCACGAAGCACCAGCCGCTCCGGGCGTAGTCGTCGACCGCCGGCCGGAGGACTTCGGGCGCGGCGAGGCCCTCGGCCTCCAGCCAACTGTAGAGCGCCCGGGAGTCGTCGGCAGACAGGACCGCCACTTCGTAGGAGCCCACCCGCGAGTACTCGAGGACCCGCACACCGGGCACGGCGGCGCCGCTGGGGGGCTCCACGGCACCGACCGGTCCGTATCCGTAGAGGAGGATGAGGAAGACGTACCCGATCGCCCCGAACGGAATGCCGCCCAGGAACGTGAGGACAGCGCAGATCGCCGAAAGCCATCGGGGCACGTTATGCCGCCGCGCAGCGCCCCACACGAAGAGGGCCGCGAGGACGATCGCGCCGAGCACGAGGGCCAGAAACACGGGGCTCAGCGATTCCGGGACGTCTACAATCCGCGGCTGAACGCCCATGGCGAGCGAATTGAGCGCCCCGGGACCGGCCGCCGCGACGACCTCGGGTCTGGCCGGGACCGGCACGATCCAGGCGAATCTCCGCCCCTGGCCCTCGAGCGCCGACTCGACCAGCAGCGTCTCGCGCCCGTCGCGGAAGACGACCAGCGCCCGCTGGACGGGGATGCCCGGCAGAGCGGCTATCGACCTCTCGGGGACGTAGCATCCGTCCGCCCTGGCCGGCGTCTGCGGCGCGCCCGCCAGGAGCGCGACGACAAGCGAAGAGAAGACGGCAGCGTTGCGCACCGGACGGGCCTCCCCAGCGAAGTTTCCAGAGACTGATGGGCAGGGTAGTCTGGAAACCTGCCCTGTCAAGCCGGAGAGGCCAGAGGCGGAGGCGGTCGGGTGCGTGATACGCTCTCGAGCGCCCAGGAGAGGAGCAGCAACCAACAACCAACAGCCAACATCCAACGTCCAACACGAGCGGGACCGGACAACGACGGCCAGACGCCAAGCCGTCGGCAACTCCTCGCGATGCTCAACTCCCGCCTCAACCTATAGGCGTTGACTGTTGGTTGTTGGTTGTTGGCTGTTGGCTGTTGGTTGTTGGCTGTTGGCTGTTGGCTGTTGGCCCGTCACGACCCGCCCCGACATCGCCCAGGGCCGCGCCCCCGGCACAGAAACCAGGAACTCGAAATTGGGAACCAGGAACTAGCAACCAGGAACCCGGAACCCGCAACCGCGCTCAGAGCGCGCCGACCGGCACCGACAGCACCTCCACGTCCTCCTTGTTGGGGCAGAAGGCCACCCACAGCCGGCCGTCGTGCTCGACCAACCCGGGGTAGCTGAAACCGCGGACCTTGTGCATGCCGGGGTGGCGGGGCTTGAGCTCCGGATCGAAGCGCAGCTTGTGCATCCGGGCGAAGCTCCGGCCGCCGTCGTCGCTGACCGCCGCGGCCAGGAAGCGCCGCCGGAGCGCCCCACGGTCGGGGTTGGAGACCACCACCACCTTGCCCGAGGAGAGGTTCATGCAGCGGAACTTGCTCTGGGCGTCGGGGAAGTCCGTGGGCAGCGGCGAACTCCATGACTCCCCGTCGCGGCTCTCGGTCAGGAGCAGCCGGCGCGACCCGGCGTCGTCGCGGAGCAGCATGCGCAGCCGCCCGTCGCAAAGGTACCAGGATGGCTCGGTCAGCTTGGTGCCGCCCAGGCTGTAGTTGTCCCGGCGGGTCGCGATCTCCACCCGGCGCCAGTCGGAGGGGCGCTCGCCGGCTCCGACGTAGGCGACGACGTGAGCCCGGCCGCTGACCCCGTCGACGATCCAGCGCCCGTCCGGCATCGGCGCCGGGGGCTCGTTGGGATAGAAGTCCTCCATGATCATGCCCAGCGGCTGCCAGGCGCCGCCCGCGTACCGGAAGAGCTCGCACCACTGGTTCTCCCAGAGCACCCCGGGGGCGACCTCGCCGTCGACGTAGCGCGTGCGGGTCGAGCGGCCGGCCAGCAGGTAGAGCCCGCCCCGGTGCTGCCAGAACCCGCCCATGGTCCAGCGCAGGCGGTCCTGGGGACAGGGCATGACGAACTCCGGCCCGGACCAGTTGACCCCGTCGGTCGAGGTGGCCACGCGCACGACCTGCCCGGGGCTGTCCTCGTTGCAGAAGCCCGCGGACCACCCCAGCCAGAAGCGTCCGTCGAACCAGGTGATCTGCGGGTGGTGGTTGTAGCAGTAGTCGTCCGCCTCGGCGCGATAGACGACCGAGCTCGACAGACCGGCCATTTCCGGCGCCGCGGCGCAGGCGTCCACCAGGCCGCGGTCGATCAGGTGGACGGCCTGGTCGTCGCGGAAGCCCCAGGCCGGGCGCACCTCGGCGGCGCCGCCGCGGAAGCGCAACTCCGGAGCCCCGGCGATCTCGCGCGGGTCGGCGGAATCGAACGGCCGGCGCGCCGGACCGGCGGGCAGGTCCATGGCGTTCATCATGTGCTTGAGCAGCGCGATGTAATTGCCGGACCGGTTCAGGTGCGCGTAGACCCGCTCGACATACGCCCGCTTCCCGGCGTTGCCCTCCCAGGCCTCGACCGTCTCGGCGGGCAGCGCGCCGGCCAGCGCGTCGATGACCCCGTCGGCACCGGCGGCCTCGAACTCCGCGCGGGTGTGGGGCCAGCCCGAGAATATCATGAAGCCCTCGGGGGCTCCATCCCTGATGGTCCGCACCCGCCGGGGGTCGTGCGCCGAATCCTTGACGCCGACCACCCGTCCATCGAGCTTCCGGGCCACCTCGGCCACGTGCTCCGCCGGCCAGTCGAGGCCCGTGCGGGACGGGTTGTGGTAGAGCAAGAGCGGGATCTCCGCGGCTTCGGCCAGGTCCGAGTAGTAGCGCAGGATCGCCTCAGGCGATGGCTTCTCGAACCACGGCGTCAGCGCCAGCGCCGCGTCGCAGCCGCAGTCCGCCGCGATCTTCTGGAGCACGAGCGCCTCGCGCACGGTGGTCGCCCCCGTGCCGGCCACCACCGGGCAGCGGCCGCGGGCCCACTTGGCCGCTGCGCTCCAGAGCGACTCCTTCTCCTCCCGGGCGAGGGCGTGGTTCTCGCCGGTGGTCCCGGCCACGACCAGCCCCCCGATGCCGCAGCCGACCACGTACTCCACGATGGCGCGGAAGGCGCCGGGGTCAGGGCGCTCCCCGGAGTCGAAGGGGGTCACGATCGCGGCGTAGACCCCGCCGCCGAGCTTGGTAGTCATTGGCGTCATTTCCCTTCCGGAGGCGAGTCCAGAACCTCGAGGGTCTTGGGGTCGAGCTTCATCACGTACATGGCCTTGTAGTCCGAAGGCGCCCACAGCACGTTGCGCCTGGTATCCAGCGCCGGCGAGAAGGTGATGCTGCCGACCTTGTCGTCCGCCTTCGGCGCGGCGAAGGTCCACTTGCCGGCCGCCGGATCGTAGGACGCCGCCCGACTGCTGTGCGGTATGCTGGTGTAGACCCAGCGGTTTCCGGCCGGATCGTAGGCGATCTGCCGGCCGTTGACGAAACCCATGCCGAAGAGCACGAGATCGACGTCGGGAAGGTAGGTGGTCTCGCGGTACTTGTAGTACCTGTCCCCGATCGAGTCCCGGTTCTTGGGGTCGAGCACCTCCAACGTCCCGGCCTCGAGGTCTACCTTGTGGACGCGCCCGTCCGGCTTCTGGTAGCCCCTGGCGGCGAAGATGTAGAGCACCTTGCGCTTGGAGTCCCAGGTCATGCCGCCCTCGTCGCCGTGCACGTTGGGCGGCAGCGCTCCGCCCTTGAGCGGAATGGCCGACCAGGAGAGCTTTCCGGCGTCGAAGACCCCGAAGTAGCGGCCCGGATCCCCGCCGTCGCTGCATCCGCCGGTCCAGGCCACCACGCCCCTGGGAGTGCCCACGCACTTGACCCCGTAGAGGTTGTAGCGGAAGGGCTGGTCCTTCGTGAAACCGGTCCACTCCCGCCGGTCGGGGTCGTAGACGTGCGTCCCGGCGGCGTGCAGCGCCACCATCTTCTTCGAAACCATGTCGAAGGCGAAGCTGGTGTAGGTGTGATTGTTGCAGTCCGGCCTGCCGGTCAACTGGTTGCCCTTGATGCCGCCGCCGGCCACGTAGGGCAGGCTCCAGCGGTTGATCCCGGGATGGAAGGTGTGCACCAGGTCCGAGGGGTCGGCGCAGTGGCCGCCGGACCACACGTAGATCTGGTCGCGCTTGGTGTCGTAGTGCGAGGTCCCCCAGGATCGCTCCGGGCAGGGCCGCGGGGCCGGCGGCATGGCCACCCACTGGTTGGCCGGCATCTGCGCGATCAGTTCGTCGATTACTTTCGGGTCGCCCCGCGGCGCCGAGTCGTACCACTGCGGATCGTAGGCGTCCACCCTCTGCGAGCGGTAGAGACGCCCGCTGCCGGCGACCCCCGCCTTGGCGGTCAGCGCCGGGTCAACCGCCGCCGGATCCAGCCGCAGCATCCAGGTGCTGCTCACCATGTAGTCGTGGTAGCTGTTGCCGCCCACCGCCGGGCACAGCAGCACGCCGCCGTCGACCAGGACCACGGGGTTGTTGACCATGAAGATCAGCGCGCGATCGCTGGACAGCTTCTTGATCTCCTCGCCCGGCACCACCAGCAGGTCCCATCTGCCGCTTCCCGGATCGAAGCTCCAGACCTCCGGCGGCAGCGGCTGACTGAAGCGCTGGTAGACCATCCGGTTCAGGTAGGTGCTGCCGGCCAGCAGCGCGATCCTCTTCGCCTCCGGCAGCCAGAAGGCCTGGGCGCCGGTCCGGTGACCGGGGGAGGTCTCCGGCCAGATCCGGCGCCAGGACCTGGCGGCGCAGTCGTAGATCCAGGTGTCCCCGTACATGTAGTCGCCGTGGTCGCCGCCATGGAGCACGTAGAGGTTGCGCGAGGGATCGAAGCAACCGCTGGCATCGCGGCGCGGTCCCGGCTGGCTGGCGATGGCGTCGGCGGCCTCGTCGAGGCGTCGGCAGGCGTCATCGGCGGCGGCGATCAGCGCGGGCTCCAGACGACCGGAGGCAAGCCCTTCTCCGGCCTTCTTCGCGAGAGCGGCGGCCTCGCCGGCGAGCCCCAGCGCGACCTTCAGGCTGGCCGGGGCGACGCCGGCCCCCGCCCCCTCCTTCTCCAGCCTGGCCGACGCGTCCGAGGTCGCCTTGACCGCGGCCTCCTGGACCGGGGCCAGCCGGTCCTTGACGGCAGCCGATTCCTCCGCGGCCGGCAGCGTCGCGTAGTAGACGTTGCGCGCGGCGGCGACGGCGTCCTTCTGAAGCGCAGCGGCCTTCAGAAGTTGGGCCTGCAGCGCCCGCGCCTCGGGCTTTCCGAACTCGGCCTTGCGCCACTCGTCCTTTTCGATCGAATAGATCCAGTTGCCGATGCTGCCGCCCTCCACGCCGCCGGAGGAGCCGCCGACCAGGTGCACCTCCCTGTTCACCGGATCGAGGAAGACCTCCGCGCCGGACACCGGCGCATAGCCGAATATCGGAGAGACTTCGCCGAACGGCGAGTTCCTGGGCCTGCGCTGCCCGGCGAGCCCCTTCATCGCCTCCGGAAGCGGCACCGAGATCCTCCAGTTCTTCGCCTTCGCGTCCAGCAACTCCAGCCGGGGACCGGGCGGCGGCAACGCCGGCTCGCCCTTGTACTCGTCCCACTTGCCGGTTGCGGGATCGAAGATCATGGCGTTGGGACGCTTCGGCTCGCGGTGGCTGTCGCGGTTGAGGCCGCCGGAGATGACCAGCTTCTTCTCCTTCTCCAGCCAGACCACCCTGGCCCCGATGCGGTTCCCCGACTGCTTCTCGTCGATCAGCGTCCACTTGTTGGCCGGGAGCTTCGCGACCCAGTCGGGGGTTGTCGTCTCGCCGGCGGGGCCGAAAGTCGCTGCGAGCGCCAGCAGTGCTCCGCCGAGAACGATTGTGCGCACCATTCTCATGTCCTTTCCCCCTACTTCGCCGGATCTTCGGCGACGTCGAGCGTCTTGGGGTCGAACCTGATCACGTAGATGTCCTTGTAGGCGTTCAGGTTCCAGACCACCTCGCGCCTGGGGTCCCAGTTGAGGGTGTCGTTGACCCCGCCCTGGCGCTCGAGCTTGCGGGTGACGTTGGCCAGGACCACCCAGCGGTTCTTCTCCGGGTCGTAGGCCACGTTCTTGTTGTTGACGAAGTTGTTGAAGAGCACCATGTCGATCGCGGGCACGTAGAGCGACTCGCGGATCGACCCGTCCATGCCCTTGCCCTTGCCGATGGAGTCGGCGTTGGCCGGGTTCATGGCCTTGCACTCGCCGGTCTTGACGTCCAGGCGCCACATGTTGCCGCTGGGCTTCTGGTATCCGGCGAACGTGGCGATCCAGACCGCGTCGCGCTTCGAGTCGTAGCACATGGCCGATCCGTCGCAGGCCGGCCGCGGCCGGTCGCCGCTGGTCTTGAACGGCTTCCAGGCCTTCGCCTGGTAGTCGAAGAGCCAGGTCTGTCCGCCCTGGCCCCAGAGGATCACGCCCCTGGAGGTCCCGGTCGAACAGGTCTCGTAGATCTGGCAGTTGAAGGGCTGGTCGGCGCTGAACTCGAAGTCGCCGGTGTCCGGGTTGTAGACGCCGGTGCCGCCCTGCGACGCGCAGATCAGGCGCTTCGAGACCGGGTCGTAGGAGTAGTGCAGGTAGGTGTGGTTGGCGCAGTCCGGCCGCCCGGTGAAGGTCATGCCCTTGCGGCCGGCAATGATGTCCGGCACGAAGGGGATGCTCCAGCGGTTGATCCCCGGGTGATAGGTGCTCGGCTGGGAGGCCGGGTCGGCGCAGTGGCCGCCGGTCCAGCGGTAGATCTGATCGCGGTCCGGGTCGAGCCGGGCCGTGCCCCAGTCGCGCTCCGGGGCGGGGGCCGGCGGCATCGGCACCTTGGTCCAGGTGTTGGCCGGAAGCCTGGCCAGCCATTCGGCGACGGCCTTGGGGTCGCCGCGCGGCGCGGCGTCGTACCAACAGGGGTCGTAGCCCTGGACGATCGTGCGATAGATCCGCGAGCCGGCAGGAGCGCCGCCCTGGCCAGACCATTCCCCGGCCCTGGCGTCGAAGGTCCACTCCCCGCCCGGGGCGTTCATCTCGCCCTTCTGATAGACCATCTTGTTGAGCACAGTCTGCCCGCCGGAGAGCGTCAGAGCCTTCTTCTCCGCCGACCAGGCGAAGACCGCGCCCATGCGCGCCGTCGGAGCGGTCTTGGGCCAGACCTGGCGCCAGGCCTTCTTCGCGCACTCGTAGACCCAGGTGTCGTTGGTCATGTAGTCGTGGTGGCTGCCGCCGAAGAGCACGACGCACTTGTTATCGGGATCGTACGCGGCCCTGGCCCTCTCGCGCGGGCCGGGCGACGCGGCCAGGGCGGCCGAGGCCTCGTCGAGCGCCCACTGCGCGTCGAAGCACTGCTTTAGGAGCGCGGCGTCGAGCTTCCCGCCCTCGAAGCCGGCCTTGGCGGCCTTGAGCTCGGCCAGGGCCTTCTCGACGAGCGGCCGGGCATGGCCGACGGCGTCCTTCTCCCAGCCCTCGGCCTTGGCGGCGGCCAGCGCCGCGGAGAGCTCCTCGGACAGCTTCACCGCTTCGCCCACGAGCCTGGCCGGCTCGCCCTTGACCGCCTCGGCCTCCTTGGCGGCGTCGAGCGCCGCGTAGAAGACGTTGCGCGCCGCGGCCTCGCCTTCCTTCGCCGGTTTCCTCGCCGCCAGGGCCTTCGCGCGGAGCGGATCGAGGACCGCCGAAGAGAACTTGAGCTCCCGCCAGGTCTTGCCGTCCTCGGCCAGGGCCCAGTCGCCCATGGTCCCGAAGGGCATGCCGCCGTTGTGGCCGCCGAGGAAGAGGGCCTCCTTGTTGACCGGATCGCAGACGATGGCGACGCCGCTCCACGGGAACTTGTGCTCCCGATAGCCCCACTCGGCGGCCGGCCAGCGCGGCGCGGGGTTGACAGGCGGCAGAGGCGGCGCGCCCTGGGGCTTCTTGACCGGCCTGGTGTATTCGGCCCGGATCTTCGCGAACCACTCGGGCTCAGGCCCGCCCCCCGCCCCCTCGCCGGCCACGGCCGGGATCAGGCCCGCCCCGAGGATCAGCGCCAGCGCGCCGGCACAGGTTCTCTTCGCCATCGCAGTCATCCTTTCCTGCTGCTTACTTCAAAAGGCCCAAAGTCCCGAGCGCCTCGCGTATCTTCGCCCGCTCCGGTTCGCGGAAGCGGTGGAAGGGCTCGGCCAGGAAGTCGTCGCAGAGGCCCATGAGCGCCAGGGCGCACTTCACGCCCTTGAGGAACGCCGACGGGTGCCGGCCCACGCGGTAGACGTGGTTGCTGATCCACATGACCTTCTCGTGGAGCTCCGCGACCCGCGCGTGGTCTCCGGCCGCCGCGGCGTCGAAGAGGTCGACGTAGAGCCGCGGCCAGATGTTGGCGCCGCCGCAGACCCCGCCGCTGCCGCCCAGCAGCACGGTCTCGCCGAGCAGCTCCTCCGGGCCCACGAAGAGCGCGAAGTCCGGGCGCCTCTCCTTGAGGAGCGACCTCACCCGATGGAAGTAGACCATCGAGCCGGAGCTGTCCTTCAAGCCGACGATGCCGGGGAGCTCGGCGAGCTTCACCACCGTGTCCGGGTCGAAGCTCAGCTTGGTGAAGCTGGGCATGTTGTAGAGGAAGAGCGGCAGCGGCAGCTCCGGCACCAGATGCCCGATGTACTCGACGAGCTCGGGCTGGTCGGCCGGAAAGTAGTAGGGCGGCGCCAGCACCAGCGCGTCGGCGCCCTTCTCCGCGGCGTGCCTGGCCAGGTTCACCGAGTCGGTGAAGGACGTGTCGGTGATGCCCACCAGCACCGGGACGCGGCCGGCCACGACCTTCACGGCGCGCTCGACCAACTCGCGCTGCAGGCGGTGGCTGAGGCTGGGTGCCTCGCCGGTCGAGCCCAGGACGAAGATACCGTGCACTCCGCCGGCGAGCATGTGCTCGACGAGCCGCTCGAGCCCCGCGCGGTCGAGCTCGTCGCGCCCCTTGAGCGGCGTGGCCATCGGCGGGATGATCCCGCGCCAGCTGCGTGCTGCTGCCGTGTTCATCTCAGGTTCTCCATCATCGGACCCTTCCTACACGACGATCGCCCGGCGGCCGGGCGGCTGGCCCGGCCCGGACTCGCCCAGGGCACTGCGGATGGCGCCGAGCTCCTCGCGAAGCCCCCGCACCGCGTAGACGACGTCGGCGTTCTGAATGAGCAGGTTGCAGCCCCACCGCATCCACTCCAGGGACAGCGAGGCCGGCCCGCAGTTCATGGCGTGGATGCCGGCGATCAGCCCCCGCTCGCGGGCCTTCCCGAGGATGCTCCGCAGCGCCGCCGAGAAAGCCGGCGCGACATAGTCCTCCGGGGCGCCCAGGCTGCATGACAAATCGTGCGGCCCGACCACGATGCCGTCGAGATCGGGGACCGCCAGGATGGCGTCGAGGTCGCGCAGGGCCGGCCGGCTTTCGATGTTGACCAGCAGCAGCCGGTTCCGCGCGCGCTCGGCGAGGTACGCGGCCAGAGCCGGCTCCGGTCGCTCCTCCCCGGCCAGGATCCGCGAGAGGCGCTCGCCCTTGAGCGGGGCGAGCTTGACCGCGCCGCGCAGAGCCTGGACCTGCCCGACGGTCTCGACGTACGGGACGAGAATGCCCGCCGCCCCGCCGTCGAGCGCCGCTGACGCGGCGAACGGGTCGGGCGAGGGGATCCGGAGGATCGGCGCCAGGCCCGCCGCGCCGTAGGCCCGGCACATCCACGAGGCCGTCTCCCGGCCGAGCGCGATGTGCTCGGTGTCGATGAAGACGAAGTCCATTCCGGCGGTCGCCAGGTGGACCGGCCCGTGCGGCGAGGGCGAGACGACCAGCGTGCCGTAGGCGCGCCCGCCTCGGGACAGCTTCTCGCGCAGCTCAGGCACATCCATGCCGTTCTCTCCTCAGAAGTCCAGCGGCGCGTCGAGGTAGCCGAGCCCCGCGCGGACCGCGGCCCCGTCGACCTCCGCCGGAGGCTTCCCGGCCTCGCGGGCCATGGCCACGGCCAACCCCGCGGCCTCGCCCACCGCGGTGAGCGTGCCCATCACCCGGGTGGCGGCGTGGGCGTAGTGGTCCGCGGAGATCGCCCGGCAGGCGACCAGGAGGTTATCCAGGACTTCGGGCTGCAGGCAGCCGAACGGAATCTCGTAGTAGCGCTTGGGCTTGAAGCCCTCCTTGATCGCGCCGCCGACCTCCTTCTCGGCGTGCAGCCCGCCCGGCCCCTTGGGGTCGTGGACGTCGATGAAGTAGGCGCTGCGGGCGATGCCGTCGGCGAAGCGCGCGCCCTCGACGACGTCGGCCCGGGTCATGGTCCGGCGCCCCTTCACACGGCGAGTCTCGCGCACGCCGACCTGCGGGGCGACCGACTCCAGAAACGCGTTCTCGAAGCCGGGCACCTCGCGTACCAGCCAGTCGGCCAGCAGGCCGACCTGGCGCCGTCCCTCGACCTCCAGTTCGGACAGGCGCCGGCCGGTGAGCGCGGCCTCGCCGCCCATCCGCGTGGCGTTGAAGTGCAGCACCCCCGGGCGCGGGAACTCGTAGATGCCCATGCCGCCCTTGAAGGGGAAGTCGATGTCGCCCCGCTCCTTGGCAGCGCGGAAGCGGGAGTTGACCTCCTCGCGCGCAGTCCTCAGGCAGTCGGCGAGCACCCTGCGCTTGTCGACGCCGCCCATCCGGAACATGGTCGAGCACGGCTGGCAGAGCCCGTCCTCTCCGCGGCCCACCTCGAAGGCCGCGCCGCAGAGCGCAGCCAGGTCCGCGTCGCCGGTGGAGTCGACAAACGCCCCGGCGGAGAACTCGAGCACGCCCTCCTTGGCCGCGACCTTAACCGAGCGGACGCGCGCGCCGCTGCAGGCGGCCTCGAGCAGCTGGGCGTGATAGAGCACCGACACTCCCGCGCCGGCCAGCAGCCGGTCGTAGACGATGCGCAGCCAGGCGTCGTCGAAGGCGTCGCTGAAGACCCCGCCCTCCTCGCGGCCGTAGCGGAAGCGCAGGAGCGCCCCGCGCTCGCGCAGCCGCCCGCAGATCTCGGCGTAGAGCCCGCCGATCAGGTCGCCGTGCCGGCCGGTCGCCGGATTGAGATAGCAGCTGCCCAGCAGCGGGTTGACCATTCCGGCGGTGGCCATCCCGCCGCAGTAGCCGTTCTTCTCGACCAGGAACACTCGGCATCCGCGGCGGCCGGCGGCGACCGCCGCGGCCGTTCCGGCCGGGCCGGCGCCGGCCACGATCAGGTCGAAGTGCGTCGGGTTCATCGACCGGCTCCTACCACTCGCCCTTCTGGCCGAACTTCTCGTGCACTGCCTTTCCGAAGCACCCGGCAGCCCCGTCGAGATCAGCGAGAATCTCGGCAGTGGACTTGCCGGCCGAGCCGCGGGCCGCGGCGATCATCGTGTCGCACTCGTTCCGGTCCATGAACGCGGCCGCGTCGAGCAGCCGCTCCTGGTCCTCGTCGGGAATGACCAGGAAGCCGTGCTTGTCGGCGTGAATCAGCTGTCCGGGGCGGACCTTCGTTCCGAAGACCTCGACCTCGCAGTCCCAACGAACCGGCCAGGAGTGCGCGTGACCTACGCACATCCGCCGGGCCAGCGCCTTGAAGCCCCCGGCGGTCATCTCGTCGACGTCGCGGACCGCCCCGTCGGTGATCGTGCCCACGCAGCCCAGGACCCGGTGCAGGTTGGCGTTGACCTCGCCCCAGTAGGAGCCCAGCACCCGCGGCTTGTCCAGGTCCTGAACGACCACGATCTTGGGCCCGGGGACCGAGGCCACGTACTTGCGGTAGTCGCGAGGGGCCGCGGCGTTCTTCTTGTGGCCGGCCCGGCCCGGCTCGCAGACGACGGTCACGGCGTAGCCGATCATCGGCCCCATCTGGGGCATGAAGTCGCGGGTCTCCTCCAGGTTGAAGCACTCCTGCGCGGCGTCGTGCTTCGTGACCTGCTCCCAACCGTTGTAGATGGTCGGGGTGTTCCAGCGGGCCAGCTGCAGCAGCTGGGAGTGGGAAAGCTTGCGCTCGGGCATCTGGAGGCGTCCTTAAAAGGGCCAGGCTCACGCGTGGCGGCTCAGCGGCGGCCGGAAGGCCGGGTGCTTGCGGGGGTGCTCGTACTTCGGCGGGTTCAGGCAGAAGTCGAGGAGCTGGTCGACGGAGGTCTCGGCCAGGGCCACGGTCTTGTCCGCCGCCCCGTAGTAGAGCTTGATCGCGCCGTCGGGCTCCAGCACCGCCCCTGCGGGGAAGACCACGTTGGGCCGGAACTCCGGGTCGGTCTCGTAGGGCGCCTCGGGCTCGAGGAGCGGCGCTTCGGGCCTGGCGACGATCCTCGACGGATCCTCGAGGTCGAGGAGCATGACCCCGGCGCGGTAGGTCTTCTTCCAGGCCGTGTCCGTGCCGTCGGGGTGCTCGGCGCCGTGATAGATCGCCAGCCACCCCTTCTTCGTCCGGATCGGCTGCGGCCCGGGGCCGATCTTGTTGTTGCCCCAGGGCACGTCGGCGTAGGACAGCAGCAGCCGGTGGTCTCCCCAGTAGCGCAGGTCCGGCGAGCGCGACAGCCAGATGTCGTAGGCCCGGTCCAGATAATACCACCGGGTGAACGGCCGGTCCAGGCGGACATACAGTCCGCCGACCTTCTCCGGGAAGAGCACCGCGTTGCGGTTGTCCGGCTCGGAGTAGTAGAGTTGCTCGAAATGCTTGAAGTCCTTGGTGGCCAGGATGCCGATGCGGATCCCGCTGGGCGGATCGCTGCAGTAGACAACGTAGTAGGTGTCGCCGATCCGCGTCAGCCGCGGGTCGTTGAGCCGGCCCTGGTCCTCCGGGGCGGGCTTCAGGATGGGCTCGCTGGCGATCTCGAAATCCAGGCCGTTGGTGCTGGTGGCCAGCGCCAGGCTCTCGGATCGGTCCGGGCCGATCACCCGGACGAGGAGCACATAGCGGCCCTCGAACTTCTCGGCCGCCGGGTTGAAACAGCGGGTGCACGGAAAGGGGATGTCCGCCGCCCGGATCAGCGGGTTGCGCGGATGGCGCGTGATGTACCTGCTCATTCAAGGCTCCTCATGCTCCGAGTATCTCCATGGCGATCTTCCTGGTCGGACAATCCACCGGCCCCTGCAGGATCGGATCGCCGATCTTCTCCATGTGCGCGCGCAGCCTGGCCAGCAGGTCGGCGCGGACCTCGGCCAGCGCCGGGTCATCGCGGCGATTGTCCAGTTCCCAGGGGTCTTTCTCGAGATCGTAGAGCTCGAAGTCCGGGCGGGCCGTGCGCCGACTGATCACCGGATCGCTGCGCGGGTTCCAGGACTGCGAACAGTCCTGCCAGGAGTGGCCGCTGGCGAAATGCAGGAAGAGCTTGTAGCGCTCGGTGCGGATGCCGCGCTTGGGGTCATATTGGCCGTGATAGCTCTGCTCGCAGAAGAAGGCCTCGCGCGGCTGGTAGCCCCCTCCGTCCAGCAGCGATCTGAACGATCGACCCTGGAGTTCTTCCGGAACTCCCAGCCCGAGAAGGTCGAGAATCGTCGGTGTGATGTCGACATTGCTGATCATATGACTGACCAGCCGGCCGCCGCTCCAGCCTTGCCGGCCGGGCATGCGCATGATCAGGGCGGTCTCGATGCCCGGTTCGTGCAGCGTGGCCTTGGCCCGCGGCAAAGCCGCGCCGTGATCGGTGGTGAAGATCACCAGCGTGTTCTCGCGCAGTCCCTGCCGGTCCAGGGCGGTCAGCAGGCGGCCGACGTGGGCGTCCATGTGCCTGACCGCGCCCTGGAATTCCGCGAGCTCCGCGCGGGTCCCGGGGGTGTCTTTGAGGTACCCGGGCACGACCACGCCCAGTTCGTCGTCGGGAGACAGGTAGTCTCCGATGAAACCGTCGTTCTCATCCCCGGGGACGTGATAGCGATGCGGTTCGTGCACGGCCACCTGCAGATAGAAGGGGGCCCCGCCCTTGGCCAGCTTCTGCATGCGCGGAATCGCCAGGTCCACGGCGGCTCCGGCCAGCTGCGGTTCTTCGTAACTCTCGAAGCCGCAGCGCTTCGGTCCCGACGAGGACTCGTGATGCACTCCGACCGCCGCGGTCACGTACCCCGCGGCGCCCAGGTGCTGGGCCAGGTGCTTCACTTCCGGCTTGAGGTCCCACTTCTGCCGGCCGCAGCACATTCCCATGACCCCGTTGGCGGCCGGGTAGAGCCCGGTGAAGAGCACCGCCCGCGAGGGGCAGCATGTCGGGCAGACCGTGAAGGCATGCTCGAAGCGCACCCCGCCGGCCGCCAGCCGGTCGAGGTTGGGCGACTGCACGGTCCGGGCGCCCAGACAGGCCAGCTGCCTGCCCAGATCGTGGGCGTGGATCACCAGAACGTTGGGCTTCGCCAACTCAGTCCACCTCCATGCCCGCCATCGCCGCAGCGGACATCAATGGATGCCCTTGTAGCCGCGGAGGTATTCGCCGTAATCGGCCAGGTCCAGCGACTGGCCGTGGTCGGCGAGCAGCCGCTGCAGCGCCGGGACGTCGAGCGAATCGAGTCCCCGGCCCCGCGAGGCGCAGTCGGCCGCGGCCAGCCCCGCGGCCAGGCCCATCTGCGCGCAGGTGGCCATCACCCGGAAGGAGCTCATGGCCAGCTGATCTCCAGAGGCTCCCCGGCCCGGGACGAGCAGGTTGGCCGCGCCCTTGGGGACCAGCGACCCGAGCGGGATGTGGTAGGGCGGCACCATGTCGGTGACGCCCGTGCCGGCGCGCTCGACCCGGTCCGGCCAGTGGTAGTCGAGGTGGTAGGTGCCCACCGCCACCGCGTCGGCGAAGCGCGTTCCGCGGCGCACCTCGTCCTCGGCGAGGACGTGCTGGCCGACGATCCGCCGGCCCTCGCGCACGCCGATCTGCCTCGAGACCGAGGCCAGGACGTGGCGGTCGAGCCTGCGGCCGCGGTAGCCCTTGGTCTGGAGGTGGTGGACCAGCCCCATCATCTGGCGGCGGGCGTGGACCTCGGCGGCGGACAGGCTCCGGGCGCCCGCGGCGTCGAAGCCGATCACCTTCATCTTGACCTCGACCTTGCCGCTCGGGAAGACGTGCAGCGTGGTCATGGGCAGGTCGTCGTCGCCGGCCCACGTCGGGCAGCCCTCCGGCAGGAAGGGCTCGACCGGCCGGCCGGTGTCCCACATCGTGACGTAGAGGGACATGGGCAGCTGCTTGAGCGCCGGCTCGTGCACGGTCGGGAAGCCGGCCGCAGCCGCCACCAGGCACTCGCCGGTGGCGTCGACGACCACCTGCGGGCGGACCTCGGCCAGGCCCGACGGCGTGGCCAGGCTCACCGATTCGACGCGCCCGGCCGCGGCCACCGCGTCGACGGCCCGGCTGTGGAAGAGCAGTTCCGCGCCGCTCGAGAGCACCAGCTCCTGCAGGAAGAAGGCCAGGCCCTCGAGGTCGTAGTCGCGCCGGTCGGCGGCCGGGTCGTAGGCGGCGATCAGCCCGCGCGACTCCATCGCCGCCACCAGCTCCGCGAACGGCCGGTTGACCCGCCTGGTGTCGCCGCAGAATCCGGCCACCCCGCCGGCCGTGCCCTGGCCGCCGAGGACATTGTGCGGCTCGACCAGGAGCACCCGCGCGCCGCCGGCGCGCGCGCCGACGGCCGCGAAGGCGCCGGCCATGCCGCCGCCGGCGACCAGGACGTCGACCGGTCCGAGGCTGTCGTCCTTCTTGCCCATCGTCGACGTTCCGCTGCCGCCGGCTACTTCTGCTCGGCCGCCTTCTTGTGCCGGTAGACCCACATGCTCCGGCTGGAGGCGCTCTGCACGACGAAGACGTTGAAGGCCGGGTCGTAGTAGCCCTTGCCGACGCAGTAGGGCGGTTTGGGGATGCCCGGACCCTTGGGCTCGAGCTTCTGCCACTTGTTGGCGACGAGGTCGAAGGCGGCCAGCGACCCGCGGCGCGGATCGGCCAGCAGGAAGACGTCGCCGGCGTCGTCGTAGGCGAAGACCGTGGCCGAGTCGGACGCGTCGATGGGGATATCGTCGTTCAGCTTCGACCACTCGTTCTTGACGATGTCGTAGCAGAAGGTGCTCTTCTTGAGCACCGCGACCATCTTCTTGTGCTTCGCGCTGTAGGCGGTCTGCTGCTCGGAGCCGGGGGCGACCTTCTCCTTGATGGAGAGGGTGGCCACGTCCTTGCCGCCGTTGGGCTTGAGCTCCTCCCACTTGTCGTTGACCGCGTCGTAGGTACGCATGGCATGGGCCTGCGGCGTAACGTTCTGGGCCGAGACGTAGAAGACGGTCTTCTTCCAGTCCGGGATGTAGCACATGGCCGCGCCCATGCCGCGCAGCGTCGCCAGCTCGTCCTCGCTGGCGTACTGCTCCCACTTCCTCGCCGCCGGGTCGAAGGTCCACATGGTCTTGTAGGGGACGCCCTTGGGATTCTTGCCGAGCTTGGCCCTGACCTCCTCAACGGGCATGCCCGTGAACTTGGCGTGCAGAAGAGGGTTGCCGGCGCAGTGCGCCCCCGTGCCGTGGATCATGCGCCTGACGTTCGGCTCGTAGACCAGCGTGTCCCAGGTGTGGCCCACGAGCAGCGGGGCCTCGTCCTTCTTGGTGACGAAGTGCCCGTCCTTGAGGACCACGTACTCGTTCCACCAGGCCTTCGCGGCATCGAACTCCTTCTGCTCCTTGTCGGTGAGCTTGTAGTCCGGGTTCTTGCTCCACGTGTTGGGCATGAACATGAGCATCTTCTTGTGCGTGGCGTGGTCGCCGCCGATCGCCGGCTGCAGGCAGTGCCAGGTGTTCGAGCCCAGGTGGAACTCCCAGACGTCGTTCATCCGCCCCGCGCCATGGTTGCCGCCGGCGTAGAGCGCGGTTCGGCGCTCCGGGGCATAGACCATCTTGTTGGTGTAGTCGCGGGAGTAGGGATTGGTGCCGCGGCCCTCGCCGGTGACCGGCTTGCCGTCGAGCATGTGCTTCACCGGCGGCAGGAGCAGCGACTCGCCCTCGCCGAGCGCCGCGAGCTTGGCGACGATCTCCGGATCGTCCTGATAGGCAGGCGCGGCCGGGGCGGCCTCGCCGGCGAAGGCCGGGAGACAGGCGCCCGCCAGGACCAGGGCAATCCTCGCAAATGCAGACTTGAGCACAGATCTCTCCTTTCCTGTTTCCTGCTTCACTTGGCCGGCTCTATCTTGATCGTGTGCCTCACCGGCACGACCTTCATGTTCTCCAGGGCGCGATCCAGACGCTTCTGCATCCCGGCGTCGCCCTTGTGTTCACGGGCCAGCCAGCGCCGGCACTGGTTGCGCTCCTCCATGGCGGCGAGGATCTTGGCGAACTGGCCGCGGAAGGGGTTCTCGACGAACTCCGCGGCCAGGTTCACGCCCTTCTCGAGCGCCGCCGCCTCGAACTCCCGGCTCTGCGCTCCCCAGGTGACCTTGAGCCGGCCCCTCGCTCCCTTGACCACCAGCGTCAGGCGGTTCAGGTCCCGGTTGAAGGGGAAGAGATCGCAGACCGTGGTCGTGGCGTTGGCACTTTTGTCATCCTTGGGACGGTTGGGGTCGGGAAGAAAGCAGAAAGGATATCGGGAGCTTTCGATCTCCACGGCGCCGCCGGCCGCGGACAACACCTTGTGACCCTCGCTGGCCGCGGCCTTGCCGCCCTGGCCGAAGTCCACGGTGATCGTGCCGATCTCCCCGTCATAGCCCAGGGCCTTGAGCATGACCCAGGTCATGACCAGGTGCCCGGCCCGGCCGGGGTGGACGCCATCGCCGCCGCCGCCGGCAAAGGCATAGCCGGCGCCGTACTTCTCCTTGGCCTTGCTCATGACCTCGACCATAGGAGCGTGCATGTCCGCGAAGACCAACCCCTCGGCCGCAGCCAGGCGCCGGGCTTCGTCGCGCAGCATCGCGAGGTTCTTCTGGGTGGCCTCGATGGGTCCCGGCTCGGGCGGCTTGCTCTGCGCGAGAGTAAAGTGGGTGCTGTCGATGCAGCCCGGAGAGGCCAGGACGATCACCCGCACGCCGGCCTCCTTGAACTTCCTGACCACAGCCATGATCTCCCCATCGGCCCAGCCCCGGGCGCCGGCCTCGGGGATCACCCGGCCGCTGCGGCAGTTGTTCATGCCGTAGCAGATGGTCGCCACCGTCGGCTTGGCCGGCAGGACGGAGGCGTCCATGGCCGGCGGAAACTGTCGGGCGGTCTCGCCCCAGCGTCCGAAGTTGAGCCAGGTCACCTTCGGTTCCGGCCGGCAGACCAGCCCGTACATTTCGAGGAAGAGCGGGTAGGCCCCGGCGGAGGTGATCGAGTCGCCGCACAGGGCGACCACGTCGCCGTCCTTGAGCCGCAGTTCTCCGCGCTCCCCGCCGGCTTCCGCCGCGAAGGACGCCAGGCAGCCGGAGGCGGCCAGGATCGCCGCCAGCACGACTCCCGGCAGCCGGCAGACGCTGTGTACGTGGTGGACCCCTCGCATCATCAGAACGCCTCCCAATCAGTCGTGATCGCGACACAAGTCCCGTTCACCGCAGGATGCCCCCGGCATCCTCCAGGCGCTTCTGGAGCTCCGCCACCGGGACCCCGGCGAAGGTCGCGTCCCGCTCGATGCCCAGCGCGGCGGCCCGGCCGGCGGCCTCGCCCATGATCATGCACTGGGTCATGAAGCGGGTTGAGCCGAGCGCCCCGTGGGTCGCGCCGTGGCAGCGACCGGCGACGGCGAGGTTGGCCGGGCCGCTCTTGGGCACGAGCGTCCGGTAGGGGATCGAGTAGTACTTGCCGTCGGGCAGCCGGAAGACGTTCTTCTGGCACTGCCCCGGCCCGTCCGGGCTGTGCACGTCGGTGTGCGAACTGCCCAAGCCGATGCTGTCCTCGAAGACGGTGGCGCCTTTGATATCGTCCACCGTCATCATGTAGAGAGCCTCGATGCGCCGGGTCTCGCGGATGCCCAGGTATTGGGCGGTGTCGATCAGGAAGCTCTTCTCGAAGCCGGGAACGAGCGACCGCATCGCCAGGAAGGCCTCCTGGACCTGCTTCCGGCCGAGGCTGCAGGCCTTCGAGAGCGCCCGGAAGTCGGTGGCGTCCACGTGCATGTGGCTGAAGTTGGGGACGACCTCGCCGGGACGGTTCTCGTTCCACCAGAGGCCGCTGCACGACGAGCGCCAGTCCCCCAGCAGGCCGCGCTCCTGGGCCTTCTTGCAGAACCCCTTCATCATCGGGTCCTGGTTGTAGAAGTAGTCCTGGGCGCGCGCCACGTCCACCCCGCCGACGCGGTAGAGCAGCGACACCGGCTGCATCTTGCCGTCCTCGGGCCGGCCCTTGACCGTGGGGCAGCCGGAGCGGAAGGCGAGGTCCGCGTCGCCGGTGCAGTCGATGAAGCGCCTGGCGCGCACCGCGAAGCAGCCGCTCTTGTTGGTGACGACGGCCGCGCCGATCCGCCCGCCCTCGACCACCGCGTCGGCCAGCTGCGTGTGGAAGAAGACCTCGACCCCGGCCTCCTCGATCATCCGATCGAGGAGCAGCTTGAAGCCCTCGAACTCGATCATCAGCTCCTCGACCATCCGGTCGGGCACGTCCTTGGCGCCGCGGCGCAGCCACTTCATGCCGTCGGCCTCGGCGATCGAACGGTGGAAAAGCTCGCCGGCGATGCCGCCGGCGATGTCGGGCGAATGGCCGTAGGCGGTGAAGCGGGCCACCTTCTGGTTCATGGCCACCGTGGCCGTGCCGCCCAGGCAGCCGAATTGCTCGATGACGAGCGTCCGGCAGCCGCTGCGCGCCGCGCCGATGGCGGCGGTCACGCCCGCCGGCCCGCCGCCGCAGACGACCACGTCGTAGTCTCCGAGGACCTCGACCTGCCTCGCCGGCAGCGTGATGCTCTGGGATGCCATGGGGTCCGTCGCGCTCCTTCCGTTCGCTACTCGCCGGCCTTGCCTTCGGACTTGGCCTCGGCCCTGGGAACCTCGGTGACGATCTTGAGCGACTTGGGGTCGATCCGGATCACGAACATGTTCTGGCTGCTGCTTTGCGCCCAGAGCAGGTCGCGCTTGGCGTCGTACATCAGGCCGATGTCCACGCCGCCCAGTTGGCCAAGGACTTTGCCGCCCTTCGGGTCGCGCGCCAGGTCGAGCAGCACCCAGCGGTTCTTCCCGGGGTCGTAGGCCACCTGCTTGCCCTGGTAGATGTTGTTGAAGAGCAGCAGGTCGAGCTTCGGAAGGTAGGCGATCTCGCGCAGGGAGGCGAAGGCCTTCTTGTCCTTGCCGATGGTGTCCCAGTTCTCTGGCTTGAGCTCCTCGGCGGTGCCGGTCTCGAGGTCGTAACGCCAGACCAGGCCGCAGGGGTTCTGGTAACCGGCGAGCGATCCCATCCAGACCGCGTTGCGCTTGGAGTCGTAGCAGAGCCCGCTGCCGTCGGTCTGCGGGTCCTGCAGCTTGCCCTTGAGCGGCAGCTTCTTCCACTCCCGGGCGGCGACGTCCAGGACGCCCAGGTAGCCGCCCGTCGCTCGACAGACCACCCCTTTGGGCGTGCCCACCGTCAGCGTGGTGTATGGGTGCTGGCGGAAGGGCTGGTCGATGCGCAGCTCGAACTCCATCCGGTCGGGGTCGTAGACGCAGGTACCGCCGAAGCTGGTGGTGACCAGCTTCTTCGATACCGGATCGAAGGAGTAGTTGGTGTAGGTGTGGTTCATGCAGTCCGGCCGGCCCTGGAAGCTGATGCCCTTGCCGACGTAGGAGGCCACGTACGGAATGCTCCAGCGGTTGATCGCCGGGTGGTAGGTGCTGACGATGTCGGCGGGATCGGCCATGTGCCCGCCGGTCCAGTGGTACCACTGGTCGCGGCCCGGGTCGAAGCAGGCCGTGCCCCAGCTGCGCTGCGGGGCCGCCCGAGGCGCCTCGGGCACCACCGTCCAGGTGTTGGCCGGGAGCTTGGCGATCCAGTCGTCGACCGCCTTGCGCTCGCCGCGCGGCGCCGCGTCGTACCAGCACGGGTCGTACTCCTTGACGACGCTGAAGTACGTCCGGGTGCCGGCCGCGGCGCCGGCCTTGGAGGCGTCGGCGTCCGCCGACGGCGCGATGCGCAGCAGCCAGTAGTCGGCGGTGACCCCCTTCCACTTGCCCTTGCTGGCGAGCCCCAGGAGGACGTCGCCGGCGCCGGCGGCCGGCGCGCAGGCCAGGTCCGGGGCCGGGCCTTTGCCCCCGCCGGCGTTGACCAGGCTCCACTTCCCGGCGGCGGCGTCGAAGGTCCAGACGTCGCTGAGCGCGTTCTCGGAGCGGCGGAAGTAGATGAACTTCGGCGCGTAGGTGTTGCCGCCCGCCAGGGCCAGGCGCTTGGACCCCGGCAGCCAGATCAGTTTGCCGGCCGCATCGCGGGGCCGGGGCGCGACCTCCGGGAAGACCTGCCGCCAGGACTTGCCGGCGCAGTCGTAGATCCAGGTGTCGTTGAGCAGGTAGTCGCCGTGCTCCCCGCCGAAGACCAGCACGCTCTTGGTGGCCTCGTCGAAGCCGCAGCCGGCCGAGACCCGCGCCCCGGGCAGCGCCCGGAGGCAGTCGGAGGCCTCGTCCAGCAGCCAGGCCGCGTCGAAGGCGCTCTTGATCAGCTCGGCCGAGAGCTGCCCGCCCGAGAAGCCCTTGCCGGCGGCCGAGAGCCCGGCGACGGCCCGGGAGACGCGCTCCTTGGCCTGCTCCAGCGCGGCCTGCCTCCAGCCCTCGCCCTTGGCGGCGCCGACGGCCTCGAGCGCGGCCCGGGCCTGGGTCAGGGCGGACTCGATCAGCTTCGCGGGCTTGTCCTTGACCGCCGCGGACTCCTCGGCCGATTCCATGGCCGCGTAAAAGACGTTCCGCGCCGCGGCCACGCCGTCGCGGGCCGGCGCGATGGCCTTGCGCACTTCGGCGCGCAGCGGGTCGAGCACCGCGTCGGACGTGGTCATCTCGCGCCAGGCCTTGTCCTTGAGCGAGAAGGCCCAGTGCCCCACGAAGCCCTCCGGGTCGTTGCCGGTCCGCCCGCCGATGAACAGCAGCTCCTGGTTCACCGGGTCGACGACCGGGCTGGCGCCCTCCATGAAGCAGACGCTGTTGCCGTACTCGCCCGGCCAGATGCCGTTCGAGCGGGTCTCCGGGCGGACGTCGGAGAGCTGGCTCCAGGCCCGTTGGGCCAGGTCGTAGGCGTAGACGCTGAAGTTCTTCTCTCCGACGCCGTAGACGAGCATGCGCTCGCCGTCGGCATCGAAGGCGAACCGCCCGCCGATTCCGGCTCCGGCGGCCAGCGACAGGTTGCCCTTGCCGTCCGAGCCGAACATCGCGTTCTTGCCGAACTTGAACGGCCCGGCGCCCTCGGCCGGCTTGAGCTCCGCCCAGCTCCGGGTCGCCGGATCGAAGGTGGCCATCGCGCCGGGGTCGGCGATCTTCTCGCCGCGGGTCCACTCGTCGGAGCGGACCCCGCCGGCCACCAGGAACTTCTTCTGCTTCTCCAGCCAGACCACCGCCGAGCCGATCCGGCAGCCTCCGTCCTTCTCGCCGACCTTGACCCAGGTGTTGGCGGGCAGCTCCTCGCCGCCGGCGGCCGCGCCGCCGAGCAGCAGCAGGATGCCCGGAAGCAACGCCAGTCTCATCTCGATCTTCATCCTCATCTTCGCGACCCTCGATGGAGTTCTCATCCCTTCCTCCCCTTGCGCTGCTTGCGCCCCTCGACCACCTCGTGGACCGCCGCGGCGCGGTCGTCGAACTCGGCGCGGCGGGAGATGGCCACCGCCGCGGCCAGGGCGTCGACCACGTAGAGCTCGGCGGCGGCGATGCGCGCGCCGAGAGAGACGTAGCTGGAGAGCGACCGGCGGGGCGGAAGCTCGAGCACCAGGTCGGCAGCCGCGGCCAGGGCCGAGGCGCGGTTGCCGGTCAAGGCGATGGTCGCCGCACCGCGCCGGCGGGCCAGCTCCAGGCCCTCGGCCAGCTCCGGCTGCTCGCCCATGTAGCTCACCGCCAGGGCCGCGTCGCCGCTACCGAGCGCCGCCAGGTGCACGAGCTGGACGTAGCTGTCCGCCGAGCAGGTTACGGCGAGCCCGGCGCGGAGCAGCGCGTACTGCGCCATCTCGGCGACGTGGCCGCTCACGCCCATGCCGAAGACCACGACGCGGCCCGCGGCGCGGAGCGTCGCCACGGCGGACTCGAAGGTCTCGGGGTCGAGCCGCTCCACGGCGGCCTCGACCGACTCGAGATAGGCGGCGCCGACCTTGCGGGCCACCTCGCGCGGGGACTCGCCGCCGTCCAGGCGCACGTCCGGACCTGAGGCCGCCGTCGGCCGGCCGGCGGCCCGCCGGCTGGCCTGGAGCACGGCGACCTCCTCGGCCAGGTCGAGCTTCAACTCTCTGTAGCCCCGTCGCCCGACCGCGCGGCAGACCGCGAAGATCACCGGCTCGGTCGTGCCCGTCGCCTTGCAGAGCGCGGTTACGGCGGCGTCGCGGACCTTGTCCGGATGCCGGAGCAGGTAGTCGGCCACCCGCTTCTGCGAACCGGTGAGCCCCGGGTAGACCCGGGAGAGCTCCTCGAAGAGCGGGGTTCTGGTCCTGCCTGGAGTCATGCGGCCTCCGTCGACTGAGAAGGAGAACACCGAAGGATACACCGAGATAATCTTCTTGTCATCTGTAATCTGCCTGATAATCTTCTTATCTCCAGCTCCTTGTCGCATAGGGCCATATTGCGCCCCTTGCGCTGCAACGCCTCTCTATAACGAGAAGTATGCGGCTATGAAAACATGCCGCTGGATGGCCTTCAAGAGGCCAGGGAGCCCCGTCTACCAAGTCACATGCCCATGTCTCCGTGTCTCCGTATCCCCGCGTCTCCGTGTCGCCGTGTCCCCGTGTCGCCGCGTCCCCGCGTCCCCATGTCTCCGTGTCCCCGTGTCCCCGTGTCGCCGCGTCCCCGCGTCCCCATGTCCCCGTGTCTCCGTGTCCCCGTGTCTCCGCGTCCACTCACGCCCCGCCCTGGCGTTTTGCGCACATGACGCTAGAATCGCCGTCAGGAGGTGTGATGATGATCCTGCCCATCCCGCCGTATCCGGCCCCGGCGCTTCGCGAGCGCTCCCGCGAGATCCGCGACGATGAGTTCGGCCCGGAGCTCGAGAAGTTCGTCGCCGACATGATCGAGACCATGTACCACGCCGAGGGCGTGGGCCTGGCCGCGCCGCAGGTGGGCCGCAACGTCCGGGTGATCGTCTACGATATCTCGCCGGAGAGGAACCAGCCCCACGCCATGGTCAACCCCCGGATCCTGGAGGCCGAGGGGATGCAGAACACGGATGAGGGCTGCCTATCGGTGCCCGATCTCCGCGGCAAGGTCCGCCGCCCCTCGCGCGTGGTGGTCGAGGGCCGCTCGGTGAACAACGAGCCGGTGAGGCTCGAGGCCACGGGGCTCGCCGCCAAGATGTTCCAGCACGAGACCGACCACCTCGACGGCATGCTATTCTGCGACCGCCTGAGCGCGGCCAAGCGCATGACCGTCCGCAAACATCTCCAGAAGCTCGAGGACCGGGCCAGGGGCCAGTAGAGCTGAACGGCGGTTGAAGGTGGAGGGTGGAGGGAATCTTCCGTCTGGGTCCCCTCTCCCCTTGAGGAAGAGGGAAAGGGTGAGGGGTTTCAGGTCCCGGACACACCCCTCACCCCGGCCCTCTCCCTCAAGGGGAGAGGGAGTCTGAGCGGAAGGGGAATTTGGTCTTCCACCTTCCACCTTCCACCTTCCACCCTCAACCCTCAGCCTCGTTTCAAGGCACCACCGCCGTCTCCGTCGTCGCGTAGCCGAGCTTGCAGCGCAACACTCGGGCGTTGAGCAGGTCGGCCACGTAGGCATGGCGGTCCGTCACCGCCAGACCTATGATCCAGTTGAAGGCGATGGCCGGCTCGGCGAAGGGGCTCGCCAGTTCCTTGGGATCGTCGGCCTTGCGCGGGCGCAGGAGCCTCGTGGCCGGGTCGACCACGTAGCTGTCCGGCCCGCAGCAGTCCTGGTTGCCGTAGGCGCCGAAGGAGAGGAGCACGTTGCCGCCGGTGTCGAGCACCGTGATCCTGTGCCGCGCCAGGTCCGGCGCGAAGGTCCGGCCGAAGTCGTCGACGTCGAAGTCGGTGCCGGTGCAGTGGCAGGAGTCGCTGCTGCCGCCGTTCGAGACCATGTCGCCAACCGGTGAAAAGCCGGGGGCGATCCAGAACGCGCCCTGGATTGCGCCGTCTTTCCGGCGAGCCGCCGTGCCCTCGACCTTCATCGTCAGTGCGGAAACGGGCAGGGCGACCTTCTCTCCGGTGGGCTTGTCGGTCTCCTTGCCGGTCAGCATGATGTTGCCGCCGGCCGGACCGAACTTGACAATGCTGCCGTACATGTAGTCGAAGGCCCTCTGGATGCCCTTGTCGTTCGGCAGCTGCGTCTTGAACTCGGCCGGATAGGTCTCGCCCACCGGCTTGACCGCCTCCATGACGTACATATTGCCTTTGGGGTCGAGCTTCGGCCCGTAGGCACCGTCGGTGACGCCCCACAGGGCGGTGCGCTTCATCCGGCCGTCCTGGCCGAAGACGGCGACGTGCATCAGCCCGTGGTAGACGCCGCCCCGCATCTTGGCGTAGATGTCGTTCCGGCGGTCGATGAAGTAGTCCCGCTCCCAGGCGGTGGTGCCGCTCGAGCCGGCCTTGTTGGGCAGCCCGCCCATGTACGGGCCGGTGGGCACGTCGGTGGCCTCGAAGGGCTTGAGCTTGCCGTCGCGGTCCCAGCGCCGGATGCCCAGCGCGTGAGTGTTCGAATAGATGCAGCCGTCCGGCCCCAGGCGATTGATACCGCCGGCGTCGATCACCCGGTTGATTTTGCGGACCTTGCCGGTCTCCTCGTCCATGATGTTGAGCACATTGCCGACCTGGCAGCCGACCTCCCGGCGATAGGGGTCGGTCGTGGGGTTGCGCAGGCTCGGCGGGAAGTAGCAGTCGGCCGGCGCAGGGTCGCTGAACCTGTCGCCCAGGTCCTCGCAACGCAGCAGGCTCGGGGTCATGTTGAGCCCGAGCCACAGGACGGGCTTCTCCGCCGCGGCGTCGAGCGCCAGGCTCCGCCGGAACTTCCATTCGTACGCGCCGTAGCCGCCCTTCTTCTGGAAACCCAGGCTCACGCGATAGAGCTCCTTGTGATCTTTCCAGTTGGAGTACTTGACGACGTCGTTCTTCTCGCAGACGAAGACCGCGCCGGTCTTGGGGTGGCAGCCGACCCACTCCGGGGCCTCGGCCGGGAAGGCGCCTGCGAAGCTCATGTCCTTCTCGTCGAGCACCACCACCCGGTTGTTGCCGTAATCGCAGACCAGCAGGTGCCCCTGGCCGTCGGCGGCCAGTCCCCGCGGCTGCTTCAAATGCGCGTTGTCATCCCCGGCCTGCTTCAAGTCTCCGAATACGACCTCGCCCGGACCGCGCTCGGGCAGTTTCACGCGGGCCACGAAGGGCAGGACGTCGGCGGTCTTGCTGCCTCCTGCCGGAGCGCCGAAGCCGGTGAGATACAGGCTCTTCCCGTCGGAACTGGCCGCCATATAGGGCTGGGCGTACTTCCAGCCAGCCTTGGCGTCGCCGAGCACCGGGCCGGCGAAGGGCTCGATCGGCATGCCGCCCTCGAGGTCCACGGCCGCGATGCGCGGAGAGAAGCCGCGCGACCAGGCTCCGGGGCCGACGTTTACGACGGTGTGCCAGAGCCTGCCGTCGGCCACGACCATCTGAACCGCCGGCCAGTCGCTGGCCGGGTAGTAGCCCATATCCTGTTGGTGGCGGATGAGCGGATTCATGAAGCCGTGATCGTTCGTGAAGGCGCCGCTGCCCCTGAGCCGCTCAAGGCCCAGTGACGGGGAAAATGGCTTGATGGTGCGTTCGTAGGAGCCGTCGCGGCGGAAGACGTGCACCGCCGAGCCGTTGAAATGGTTGTTGGCCTGAAAGCCCGGACGATCGTCGATAACGTAGACTCGCCCGTCGGGCCCGGCGGCCATGCCGGCGATGCCGGTCAGCGAGTTGGGGCCGGACTTCTCGGTGAAGGCCGTGCCGGCGTAGTCGACCTTGAGTCGCAGCCCCACCCGGACCTTGAAGGGCCCGCCGGCCGCCGGCCTGCCGTCGTCGTCCTTGCCGTCCCACTCGACGGACTGCTCGAGCGAGTTGGCCTTCAGCGGGTCCGGCGGATTCTTCCCGAGGACCCCGGCGGCCAGGTGCCGGACGATCGCGCCCTTGGCGTCCTCGACGTAGACGGCCACGTCGGTCTCGCGGTCGACGGCGAAAGAGATTACGACCTTGTCGCCGGCCTTCGTCGCCGCGGGCTTCTTCGTGAATGCCGGGGGCTTGGCCGGCTCGGCGGCGGAGGCGAGAACGCAGGAGAGGGACAGAGGGACAAAGGCACAGAGGCACAAAGTGCGCTTCGCGCGCGCTGCCGGATTGAGCGTTACCATTGGCTGGAGCCCTCCTCTAGGTTCGCCATTCTCTTCCACCCTCCACCCTCCACCCTCCACCCTCCACCCTCCACCCTCCACCTTCCACCCTCAACCCCGCCTCACGTCCTCAGGCTCGCCGGCACCCTGATCCGCAGGGGCGGCAGCTCCGGATGGGCCCGGCGTTCGGCCAGCACGGCCATGGCGGAATCGGCCATCGCCCGAATGCTCCAGGTCACCGCCGGCGCGACCGGGCCGCCCGCGAAGGCCGGAGCGTACTGCGCATCGAAGAGCTCCTCGGCGCACCAGCCAACCAGCCGGATGTCCCGGCCGATGACCAGGTCGGCCTCGTCGGCGGCGCGCTTGACCGACAGGGCGTGGCCGCTCCAGAGGGCCACCACGCCCTCCGGACGGTCGCTGCCCGCCAGCATCGCCCGGGCGGCCGCCAGACTGCCCGCCTCGGACTCGGAGCTGTCGAAGATCATCTCGGGCGCCAACCTTAATCCCTGACCGAGCAGCCCGGCTGCAACTCCCCCGAAGCGGTCCATGGTGTGCGCGTTGCGGCTGGTCGGCCCGAACCAGGCGATCCGCCGGCAGCCCAGGCCGGCCAGGTGCTGTGCCGCGAGCATCCCGCCGTGCTGGCCGTCCTGCATCACCGAGTCGATGCCGCTTCCGTCCACCCAGGAATCGAGCATCATGGCGGGCAGGCCCAGGGCCCGCGCCTCCTGGATGACCTCCTCGTCGTGGGTGTCGATGATGACGGCCGAGGCTCGCGACGCCGCCAGCCGCGAGGACAGCTGGCCGTCCCCCGCCGCGCCGGCCCCGAGCGTCATGAGCGGCCAGCCGCGACGGTCGGCGGCGGCCTGGAGCTCGGCGATGATGCTCATATGGATCGAATCCCAGCGCTCCGGAGGTTCCGGATCGCTGCGGATGAAGGCCACCGGACAACCCATGGTCGGGTCATTGGCCAGCCGCATCACCCGGTAGCCCTTGCGCGGCTCGGACCGGACAAGGCCGTCGGCCTTGAGCCGCGCCATCGCCCGGCGCACAGTGGTGTGGGCCACGCCGTACTCGCCGGCCATCTCGCGTTCGGTGGGAAGGAAGCGGCCGACGGCGATTTCGCCGGAAAGCACCTTGGTTCTGAGGCTTGCGTAGACTTGCTCCGAGCTTCGGCCGGGACTATCCTCTATCTCGCGTGCTAGCTTTCTGCTAGTCATGGTGCTACTCCTTTGCTACTCCATACACTCAAGAAGTCCCATTGTTGCGCAAGAAATAGAAATTCTGAGAAGCCTGCGCTAGCGCAAGCTCAAAGTCATGAAGAACCCGGTCAGCGTCCCGAAGCGTCGGAGCCGCTCCTCGGGCACGACCATCCTGCCGCCGAGCGGGTCGGCGACCACGTAGCCCGCCGGCAGGCGCTCGAGCAGCGCCACGAAGTGCCCGGCGCCGCCTGCACCCTCGCCGGCGATGGCCGGGCAGGGGATCGCGCCGGTCCGAGGATCGACGACCAGGAACTCCACGCGCAGCCCGCGGCGCCGGAGCGCGCGGGCCAGGTACCAGCACTCCGTCCCCGTCGAGGTGGTGAAGCTCTCCCGGGCGAGCTCGCGCTCGTCGGCCACGACGCCCAGGCTCTTCGAGAGCGTCGCGGCGCTGGCCGGCCCGCAGGTGGCCGGGGTGGATTGCCGGCAGATTCCGTCGCGCCACCCGGCCGGCGCGTCCGGCCAGGCCAGCGGCGTGAGCAGCTGCTTGGCATAGGGAACGAGGAGCGCGAGCGTCATGACCGCCAGGCAGAGCGGCCCGGCGAATCGCAGCCGCCGGCCGCGCACCGAGGCGGGCAGCCGCCAGATGACGCCCCCGAGGAATCCGGCGAGGCCGGCCGAGACCTCGATCCAGGGAACGGCCCGCAGCGAGTAGTACCAGGCCGCGCGGTCGAGGACGTGCAGGTAGTGGACGTCGAGCAGCGCCCCCGGCAGCGCGAGGAGCGCGCCCAGGGCGAGCAACCAGCCTCGCGCGCGCCGGGACCCGGCCCGCCGGCCGGCGGCCAGCCCGGCCCAGAAGGTCAGGCCCGCGAGCAACGCGGTCGGGAAGATGGCGGGATTGACGCTCATCGCCGGGAAGGCTATCCGGCCGGAGGCGAACGTCAACGCCCGAAGCCCGGGCATGATCCAGAGTTCTCGTACAAACTCCCGTCATAATTGCCGCCCCGTTCCCCTTGCGCCCCGGGCGTGCCTTCCGGATAATCCCGGCGCGTCGAGGCGGAGCCCGCGGCGCGGGCGCCGCCCCCAGCCGGAAGGAGGCAACCATGGGTCTCTGGGACAAGCTTCGCGGCCAGCTCATCGACATCGTCCAGTGGACCGAGGACCGGCCGGACACGCTGGTCCACCGGTTCGAGCGCCAGGACAACGAGATCAAGAACGGCGCCAAGCTCGTGGTCCGCGAGGGCCAGGCCGCGGTCTTCGTGCGCGAGGGCAAGCTCGCCGACGTGCTGCGGCCGGGCACCCACACGCTCGACACGAAGAACCTGCCGATCCTCTCGACGCTGCTCGGCTGGAAGTACGGCTTCGAGAGCCCCTTCAAGGCCGAGGTCTACTTCGTGACCACCCGGGTCTTCACCGACCAGAAGTGGGGCACGAAGAACCCGATCATGCTGCGCGACCCGGAGTTCGGCCCGGTGCGGCTGCGCGCCTTCGGCACCTACACATTCCGGGTGAGCGACCCGGGCAGGCTGATCCTCGAGGTGGTCGGCACCGACGGCCACTTCGCCTCGGGCGAGATCTCCGAACAGCTCCGCAACATGATCGTGGCCCGCTTCTCGGACGGCCTGGGCGAGAGCAAGATCCCGATGCTCGACCTCGCGGGCCAGTACGACGAGCTCGGCAGGTTCATGACCGGGCGGATCGCCCCGGAGTTCGAGAGCTACGGCCTGGCCATCGACAAGTTCATGGTCGAGAACATCTCCCTGCCGCCCGAGGTCGAGGCCGCCCTCGACAAGCGCAGCAGCATGGGCGTCATCGGGAACCTGAACGCCTTCACCCAGTTCCAGGCGGCCAACGCCATGACCGACGCGGCAAAGAACCCCGGCGGCGCCGCGGCCGGCGGCATGGGCATGGGCATGGGCGTGATCATGGCCGGCCAGCTCGGCCAGGCCATGGCCGGAGGAGCAGGACCCGCCGGTACAGCTCCTGCTCCGGCCCCCGCCGCGCCGCCGCCACTGCCCGGGGCAGCGGGCTACTTCGTGGGCGTCGGCGGGCAGCAGTCCGGCCCGTTCGACATGAACGCGCTCAAGCAGATGGCCGCCGCGGGACAGCTCCGCGCCGAGACCCTGGTATGGAAGGCGGGCATGCCGCAGTGGACCCCGGCCGGACAGGTGCCGGAGATCGCCGGCCTCTTCGTCCGGACGCCGCCGCCGCTGCCTGGATGAACGTAGGGGCTAGGGGCTAGGGGCTGGGGTCTAGGGGCTGGGGGCTGGGGGCTAGGGTTCGGGACTTGGGGACCGAAGGCACGCACCCACAAGCCCGCGTTCGGACGCATCCGCTTGCCTGCAGTTCTTGTTGAACCCTAGTCCCTAGCCCCTAGCCCCCAGACCCTAGACCCCAGGCAAAGGAGCCGGTGAAATGGAAGCGCTTACGAATGCACCAGGAGGGCCGACAGCAGCACCTCCTGCTCCCCCCGCATCAGTCCCCGCCCATCGCGAGTACCCCTGCGTCCAATGCGGCGCCAAGGTGCGGTTCGATCCCGGCGCGGCCTCGCTGAAGTGCCCCTACTGCGGCGCCGAGGCGGCCATCCCCAAGTCCGCCGAGGACGTCGAGGAGCTCGACTTCAACGAGGCGCTCTCGCGGCTGGCCGGGCTCGAGGACTCGGTCCAGGTGCCGGACATGGCCTGCTCGGCCTGCGGGGCGCGGGTCTCGCTGCCGCCCGGCGAGGCCTCGGGCGCATGCCCCTTCTGCGGCAGCCCGGCCGTGGCCGCCGGCGGCTCGGCGCGGCGGATCAAGCCCAAGTCGCTCCTGCCATTCAAGGTTACCCGCGGGAACGCCTGGGCCAGCTTCCGGCGCTGGATCGACGGCCTGTGGTTCGCCCCCAACGCCCTCAAGCGCCACGCCCGCGAGGAGCAGAAGCTCTCCGGCGTCTACGTGCCCTACTGGACCTACGACAGCCGCACGACCTCCTGGTACACCGGCGAGCGCGGCGAGGACTACTGGGCGACCGAGCACTACACGACCACGGTCAACGGCCGCAGCGTGTCCCGCACCCGGCAGGTCCGGCGCACGCGCTGGTACCCGGCCAGCGGCGTGGTCTGGAACCTGTTCGACGACGTGCTGGTGCTGGCCTCCAAGTCCCTGCCGAAGGAGCGCGCCGAAGAGCTCGAGCCCTGGGACCTCAAGAACCTGGTGCCCTTCAAGGAGGACTACCTGAGCGGCTTCCGGGCCGAGTCCTACTCTGTGAACCTGGAGCAGGGCTTCGCCGCCGCCCGCGAGGTCATGGACGAGGGCATCCGCGCGTCGATCCGCCGGGACATCGGCGGCGACCATCAGCGCATCCACACGGTGAAGACCCGGCACGACACCATCACCTTCAAGCACCTGCTCCTGCCGGTCTGGATCAGCGCCTACCGCTACGGGGACAAGGTCTACCGCGTGCTGGTCAACGCCCGGACCGGCGAGGTCCAGGGCGAGCGGCCGTGGAGCTGGGTGAAGATCGCGCTGCTGGTGCTGGGCATCCTCGGCGCCGTCGCGGGCGCGGCGGCGATAATCGCCTCCGCCTCCGGGCACTGAGCCGGCTATCAACGCTCGGGGGCTCCCCAACCACAAAGACACAAAGCCTCAAACACAAAGGAAGCCGCCTTCGTGTCCTCTTTGTGTCTTGGTGTCTTGGTGGTTTGTCAGCTCCGTGCCCGGCTTTCGTCCTCGCGCTCGTAGGTCGAGTAGTAGTACGGCGTGTAGGCCTCGAACTCCGCGGCGCAGGTATCCACCAGCTTGAAGGCGGGAATGAGCCCCGCCGCGCGCCGCGCGGCGCGGACGTCGTCCTCGGTCAGGCCGGCGAGCTCGGCGATCTGCGCGTCGGAGAAGCCGTCGCGCTTGGCGCGTTCGAGGAGCTCCGCCGGCAGCGTCCCCGCGCCGGCGTGGCGCTTGAGCTCCGCCTCCATCTCGATGATCCGGCCGATCTGGTCGATGAACCAGGGGTCGATCTTGCTGAGATCGAAGACCCGCTGGGGAGCCACGCCCTCCTTGAGGGCGCGCTTGACCGCGAAGATCCGCTCCGGGCCGGCGCGGGTCAGGAAGGGGCGCAGGTCGGCGCCGGGCTTGCCGAGCAGCGCCTCGCCGCGCTCGTCCAGGCCGGTGATCTTGCTCTCCAGCCCCCGCAGGGCCTTGCCCAGGGCCTCGCGGAAGGTCCGGCCGATGCCCATGGTCTCGCCCACCGACTTCATGGAGATCCCGAGCACCGGCTCGGCAGCCGGGAACTTCTCGAAGGCGAAGCGCGGGACCTTGACCACGCAGTAGTCGATGGTCGGCTCGAAGGAGGCCGGGGTCTTCTTGGTGATGTCGTTGGGGATCTCGTCGAGGGTGTAGCCCACGGCAAGCTTGGCGGCGATCTTAGCGATGGGGAAGCCGGTGGCCTTCGAGGCCAGCGCCGAGGAGCGCGAAACGCGCGGGTTCATCTCGATGGCCACGCGCCGGCCGGTCTCGGGGTGGACGGCGAACTGGATGTTCGAGCCGCCGGTCTCCACGCCGATCTCGCGGATGATGGCCAGGGACTCGTTGCGCATGGCCTGGTACTCGGGGTCGGTGAGAGTCTGGGCCGGCGCCACGGTGATGGAGTCGCCGGTGTGCACGCCCATGGGGTCGAGGTTCTCGATGGAGCAGACGATGACCACGTTGTCGGCGCGGTCGCGCATGACCTCGAGTTCGAACTCCTTCCAGCCGAGCACCGACTCCTCGACCAGCACCTCGCCGATGGGCGAGGCCTCCAGGCCCTTGGCCACCGCCGCGGAGAACTCGTCGCGGTTGTAGGCGAAGCCCGCGCCCGTGCCGCCCAGCGTGAAGGAGGGCCGGATGGCCAGCGGCAGGCCCACCTCGTCGGCGAAGGCCTCGGCCTCGGCCACGGTCTTGACGACCGCGCTCTTGGGCACCTCGGCCCCGGCGCGCTTCATGGCCGCCTTGAACTCCTCGCGGTCCTCGGCGCGGTGGATGGCGTCGTAGTCGGCGCCGATGGTCTCGACCGAGTACTTGCTGAGGATCCCGGCCTCGTGCGCGGCCACGGTGAGATTCAGCGCGGTCTGCCCGCCCAGGGTGGGCAGAAGCGCGTCCGGCCGCTCGGCGGCGATGAGCTTCTCGAGCGCCTCGACGGTGATGGGCTCGACGTAGGTCCGCGGGGCGGTCTCCGGGTCGGTCATGATGGTCGCGGGGTTCGAGTTGAGCAGCACCACCTCGTACCCCTCGGCCTTCAGCACCCGGCAGCCCTGCGTGCCCGAGTAGTCGAACTCGCAGGCCTGGCCGATGACGATCGGCCCGGAGCCGATGACCAGGATCTTCTTGATGTCAGTGCGTCGAGGCATGCGTTAAGTTCCTCTCAGATCCCCTCTCCCCTTGAGGGAGAGGGATAGGGTGAGGGGTGTGCTCGAACACTATCTGTCCCCTCCGGCAGGACCCCGCCAGTGCATCGACCACGGCCGGGCTTCCACCGCCTGGCCCTGCCTTATCACGATCTCGATCCCCGACATGTAGCCACCGGGGCCACCGGGAGGACTGGAGTCGTAGATGTAGATGAGTCCCTTCGTCTCTGAGGACTTCTCTCTGCTCGGATGCTGCGAGGGGCCGAGCAGTCGAACGACTTCCTCCTCGGACGCTCTGCGCTGGACAAGGCCGTCGGCGACGATTCGCAGATGCACGCCTGCCGGATCCTTGCCAGCTCGGAAGAGTTCTGCATGACGAGGACTGTCCGCCAGCGCCTCTTCGACCGCGGCCCTGGCACTTTGAGCTCGATCGTCCACGCCATCCTTCGGCCGCGCCATCCAGATACGATGGACGCAAAGAGCTCCAACCGCCAGAGCCGCGACGGCGATGAGTATCCAGATCCAACGGCGACGGGCTTGCCCCGGGGTCGGAGCCGAAGCACACCCCTCACCCCCGCCCTCTCCCTCAAGGGGAGAGGGGGCCTGAGCGGAAGCCGGCTTCGGAGCCCTGCCGTTATCTGTGTTCATCTGTGGCCGATCGCCGTTGTTGTCCTTTGTGTCTTGGTGTCTTTGTGGTTAAGTGCCCGCCTTGGCGAGCGCCGCCCCCACGAAGTCCCGGAAGAGGGGGTGCGGCGCCAGCGGCCCGCTCTTGAACTCCGGGTGGAACTGCCCGGCCACGAACCAGGGGTGGTCGGTGCGCTCGATGATCTCGACGAGCGCGCCGTCGGGCGACAGGCCCGAGAAAACCACCCCGGCCTTCTCGAAGCGCTCGCGGTACTCGTTGTTGAACTCGTAGCGGTGGCGGTGGCGCTCGGCGACCTCGCCCTGGCCGTAGGCCGCCCGGGCCTTGGTGCCCTCGGCCAGCCGGCACGGGTAGGCGCCGAGCCGCATGGTCCCGCCCATCTTGGTCACCTTGCGCTGCGCGTCCATCAGAGCGATGACCGGATGGGCCCCGTCCGGCGCGAACTCGGCCGAGTTCGCGCCCTGGAGGCCCAGGACATTCCGGGCGGTCTCGATGGCCGCGATCTGCATGCCCAGGCAGATTCCGAAGTAGGGCACGCTCCGCTCGCGGGCGAATTTCGCCGCCAGGATCTTGCCCTCGATGCCGCGGTCCCCGAAGCCGCCGGGCACGAGAATCCCGTCCACGCCGCCCAGGTGCTTCTCGGCGCCGTCCTTCTCGATGTCCTCGCTGTCGACGCGCACGACCTCGACCCTGGCCCGGTGGTGCGCGCCGGCGTGGGTCAGCGACTCGTAGATCGACTTGTAGGCATCCTGGAGCTTGATGTACTTGCCCACGACCGCGATCTTCACGGTCCGCTCGGGCTTGGCGAGCCTGCCGATGAAGCCGCGCCAGTCGGACAGGTCGATGCGCCGGGGCCCGAGCCCCAGCACCTCGCCGAGCACGTGGTCGAGGTGCTGCTCGACGAGGGAGACGGGCACCTCGTAGATAGAGGTGTCCACGTCCTTCTCCTCGATGACCGAGTCGCGGCGGACGTTGCAGAAGAGCGCGATCTTGTCGTACATGTCCGGGGGCATCTTCCGCTCGGTACGGACGATGAGCACGTCCGGGAAGATGCCGATCTCGCGAAGCTTGCCGACCGACTGCTGGGTGGGCTTGGTCTTCATCTCGCCGGCGGCGCGGATCCAGGGCACCAGGGTCACGTGGATGTAGGCCACCTCGCCGCGGGGCAGGTCGTGCCGGAACTGGCGGATGGCCTCGAGAAAGGGCAGGCCCTCGATGTCCCCGACCGTGCCGCCGATCTCGGTGATGACCACGTCCACGTCCGGCCCGTCCATCGAGCAGATGGCCCGCTTGATCTCGTCGGTGACGTGGGGCACGACCTGGACGGTCTTGCCCAGGTAGTCGCCGCGGCGCTCCTTCTCGAGGATGTTCAGGTAGATGCGCCCGGAGGTGAAGTTGGACTGCCTGGTGCAGTAGACGCCGGTGTAGCGCTCGTAGTGGCCCAGGTCCAGGTCGGTCTCGGCGCCGTCCTCGGTGACGTAGACTTCGCCGTGCTGGAAGGGGCTCATCGTCCCGGGGTCGACGTTCAGGTAGGGGTCCATCTTCTGGATGCGGATGTTGAGCCCCATCCGCCGCAGGATGACGCCGAGCGAGGCCGAGGTGATGCCCTTGCCGAGCGAGGAGATCACGCCGCCGGTGACGAAGATGTGCTTGGTCATTTGGAGCTCCGGAACAGAGGGGATCGGGGAACAGGGATCGGGGATCGGAGCACGGACAGGGGACCGGTCGCTCCCGATCCCCGATCACCAGTCCCCGTTCCCCTCGTCAATCGCTTATGCGCCATGGGTCGCGCAGGCTCCCTTGCGCTCGGTCATCATGTCGGCAAAGCGCCTGAAGAGGTGCCTCGCGTCGTGCGGCCCCGGCGAAGCCTCCGGGTGGTACTGGACCGAGAAGACCGGCAGCTTCCGGTGCCGCAGGCCCTCGCTGGTCTGGTCGTTCAGGTTTACGTGGGTGGTCTCGATCTCGTCCGGGTTGAGCGTCTTCAGATCCACGCAGAAGCCGTGGTTCTGGCTGGTGATCTCGACTTTGCCGGTGGCGAGGTCCTTGACCGGCTGGTTGCCGCCGCGGTGGCCGAACTTGAGCTTGTAGGTCTTGCCGCCGAAGGCGAGCCCCAGGATCTGGTGGCCCAGGCAGATGCCGAAGACCGGGAGCCTCGCGACGAGCTTCCGCGCCGCCTCGATGGCGTAGGGCACGCCCTCGGGGTCGCCCGGGCCGTTCGACAGGAAGATGCCGTCGGGCTTCAGGGCCAGGGCCTCGTCGGCGGTCGTCGAGGCCGGCACCACCGTCACCCGGCAGCCGGCGTCGACCAGGCACTTGAGGATCGAGCGCTTGGCGCCGAAGTCGTAGGCCACGACATGATGGGGTCTGGGGTCTGGGGGCTGGGGGCTCGGGGAGGAAGAGCCGGAGCCGGCGGACCACTCGCAGGCCGCCGGGCAGGTGACTTCCTTCACCAGGTCGCGGCCGACCAAGCCCGGCCAGGCCTTGGCCTTCTCGACGAGCTCGGCGTCAGACCAGTCGCCGGTCGCCAGGCACGAGCGCTTGGCACCCCCCGTGCGGATGTGCTTCGTAAGCGCCCGGGTGTCGATGCCCTCGACGGCCACGACCCCGCCGGCCTTGAGCCATTCTCCGAAAGTCCCCTGGCTCCGGAAGTTCGAGGGCCGGCGGCAGTGCTCGCGGACCACGAAGCCGGCGACCTTGGGACCGTCGGACTCCACGTCCTCCTCGTTCACGCCGTAGTTGCCGATGAGCGGGTAGGTCATGGCCACGATCTGCCCGTGGTAGGACGGATCGGTGGCCACCTCCTGGTAGCCGGTCATCGAGGTGTTGAAGACGATCTCGCCGACCGAGACGCCCTCGGCGGCGAACGACGAGCCGCGGAATACGCGGCCATCCTCAAGTGCCAGGGTCGCTTTCACCACTACCGGTCTCCTCCCACCATTTCCGGAACAGGCAAGTTCAGCCACAGATGAACACAGATGCACACAGATTCGGACCGCAGAGACCCAAAACCCATCTGTGTTTATCTGTGTTCATCTGTGGCGAAAAGGCCATCGCCGTCATCACTCCACCGTGACGCTCTTGGCCAGGTTCCTCGGCCGGTCCACGTCGCAGCCGCGCGCCACCGCCACGTGGTAGGCCAGCAGCTGCAGCGGCACGGCCGCCAGGACCGCGTTCATCATCCCGACCTCGTCGGGGATGTGGACCACGTCGTCGGCGTGGCCGGCGATCTCTTCGTCGCCCTGGCTCGCCACGGCGATGACCCTGCCGCCGCGGGCCCGGACCTCCTGGATGTTGCTCATGATCTTCTCGTAGCGCCGGCCTTTGAGCGCCAGGAAAAGCACCGGCATGTTCTCGTCGATCAAGGCGATGGGGCCGTGCTTCATCTCCGCCGCGTGGTAGCCCTCGGCGTGGATGTAGGCCACCTCCTTGAGCTTCAGGGCGCCCTCGAGCGCCAGCGGATAGCCGGAGCCGCGGCCCAGGAAGAGGAAGTCTCGCGCCCCCGCGTACTTCTTCGCGAGCCGCTCGACGTCGCCGGCGACCTCGAGGACCTTGCCGAGCTCCGCGGCCGCGGCGCAGAGGTTGTTGATGCGCCGCGCGGCCTCGGCGGCGACCAGCGTGCCGCGCTCCAGGCCCAGCCGGATGGCCAGCATGTAGAGCGCGGTGATCTGGCTGGTGAAGGCCTTGGTGGAGGCCACGCCCACCTCGGGTCCGGCGCGGGTGTAGAGCACCCCGTCGGCCTCGCGGGCCAGGGAGGAGTCCACCACGTTGGCGATGACCGCGGCGCGCACGCCCATGGATCTGGCCAGGCGCACGGCCTCCAGCGTGTCGGCGGTCTCGCCGGACTGGGAAATGGCCAGCACCAGGCAGTCCCCGTCGAGCACCGGGTCGCGGTATCGGAAGTCCGCGGCGTAGTCGACCTGGACGGGCACGCGGGCCAGCCGCTCGATCATGTTGCGGCCGACGAGCCCCGCGTGCCAGGACGTGCCCATGCCCACGACCACGATGCGGTTGACCCCGGCGAAGAGCTTTTCGGGAAGCTCCTCGCCGAAATCGACGCCCAACGCCCCGGGCGCCACCCGGCCGCGGAGGGTGTCCTCGACGGCCCGCGGCTGCTCGTGGATCTCCTTGAGCATGAAGTGGGCGTAGCCGCCCTTCTGGATGGCCACCGCGCTCCAGCCGATGGCCGTCGGCGGACGGGGCACGGGCAGTCCGTCGCGATCGAAGAGCTCGACGCGGTCCGGGGTGAGGACCACGAGCTCGTTGTCCTCGAGGTAGAGCACCCGGCGGGTGTGCTCGACGATGGGCAGGGCGTCGGAGGCCACGATCTGCCGGCCCTCGGCCAGGCCCACGGCCAGCGGGCTGCCCCGCCGCGCGGCGACGATCACGCCCGGAGAGTCCGCGGAGATGACCGCCACGGCGGCCGAGCCCTCGATCTCGCGCATCGTGCGGCGCAGCGCCGCGGGCAGGTCCGCGCCCTCGGAGAGATGCCGCTCGACCAGGTGGGCGAGCACCTCCGAGTCGGTGTCCGAGGAGAACCTGTGGCCGGCGGCCTCGAGCGTCTTCCTGAGCGCCCGGTGGTTCTCGACGATCCCGTTGTGGACCACCGCCACCCGCCCGGTGCAGTCCGCGTGCGGGTGGGCGTTGGCCTCGCTGGGGGTGCCGTGGGTCGCCCAGCGGGTGTGGCCGATGGCCGCCGAGCCCGAGGGCGTGCGCCCGTCGAGCCGGGCGCGGAGCTCGGAGACCCGGCCGCGGACCCGCTCCACCCGGAGCGCCCCGCCCTCGAGCACGGCCAGGCCCGCGGAGTCGTAGCCCCGGTATTCGAGCGTCTGGAGGCCTTCGAGCACCGCGGCCGCCGCGGGCGCGAGGCCCACGCAGCCGACTATGCCGCACATCTAGCGCCCCCCTTCGCAGATTGCTGCGGGAGACACCTAGTTTCGCCTTTCCATCGCGTGCTTGTCCATATCCTCCTCCACCTTCTCCGGATAATCGCCCGTGAAACAGGCGGTGCAGAACTCGTTGCGCGTACCGCTGACCGCGTCCATCAGGCCGTCGACGCTGACGTAGCCGAGGCTGTCGACGCCCAGGTAATCCCGGATCTGCTCGACGGTGCGGTTGGCGGCAACCAGCTTGGACGCATCGGGGAAGTCGATCCCGAAGTAGCAGCCGTGGCGGATCGGCGGGGCGCTGATGCGCACGTGCAGTTCCTTCGCCCCGGCGTTGCGCAGCGACTTGAGCCGCGCCCGGCTGGTCGTGCCCCGCACGATGGAGTCGTCGACGACCACCACGCGCTTGCCGTGCACGACTTCGCGGACCGCGTTGAGCTTCAGTTCCACGGTATTGGAACGGTCGCCGGGCATGATAAATGTCCGGCCGATGTAGTAGTTGCGGATGAAGCCGCGGTCCAGGCGCAGCCCCGAGGCCTGGGCGAAGCCCATGGCCGCGGAGTTGCCCGAGTCGGGTATGGCCACGACCACGTCGGCCTCGACGGGATGCTCCCTGGCCAGGATCTCGCCCAGGCGGTAGCGCACCTTGTGCACCGAGCGCCCGAAGATCCGGCTGTCCGGCCGGGCGAAGTAGATGTGCTCGAAGACGCACTGGGCCAGCTGCCGCGGCGGCGGCGCGAAGCGGCGCGAGGCCATGCCCTCGGCGGAGAACTCGACGATCTCGCCGGGGTCGACGTCGCGGATGTGCTCGGCGTCGAAGAGGTCGAAGGCGCAGGTCTCGGAGGCCACCATCCACCCGTCGCCGAGCTTGGCGATGGACAGCGGCCGGAAGCCCAGGCGGTCGCGGGCGGCGGTCAGCCGATCATGGGTCATGAGCACGACGGCGAAGGAGCCGCGCACCTCGCGCAGCGCCGCGCCGAGCGGGTCGGGCGTAGCCAGGCTCCGGGGGTCGGCCATCAGGTGGATGAAGGCCTCGGAGTCGGTCGAGGTCTGGAAGATCGAGCCGCGCGCCTCGTAGTCGGCGCGGATGGTCCGGGCGTTGGTCAGGTTGCCGTTGTGGGCGACCGAGACGATGCCCTGGGAATACTCGATGACCAGCGGCTGGATGTTCTGGATGCGCTGCGTGCCGGTGGTCGAATAGCGCACGTGGCCTATGGCGATGTCCCCGGCCAGCGGCGAGAGGTCCTTGGGCCGGATGGCCTCCGAGACCAGCCCCAACCCCTTCTTGGAGCGGATCCTGGAGCGGTCGGAGGCGACCACCCCGGCAGACTCCTGCCCGCGGTGCTGGAGCGCGTACAGGGCGTAGTAAGCCTTGCGGGCGGCGTCGGGAACACCCCAGAACCCGACCAGGCCGCAGTGGTGTTTTATCTTGCTAATCGGAGCCCCCAAGATTCCCAGTCACCCGGCGCGCGGGTGGTCCTCTCGGGACTTCAAGAATAGCGTTCGCGATGGCCCGGCGCAAGGGTAAAAGGGGGAAAAGCTGGACATTCCGCTCTCTTGGTGTCTTCTTTGTGTCTTCGTGACTTTGTGGTTTGAGTACGCGCCCAGTGTCAAGCCCAGTCGAGGATCTGTCCGGCCGCCTCGGCAAGCCGCTCGGGCGTAAGCCCTTGCATCGGCACCGCCCGGACCGCGCCAACCGGGGCCCACAGTTCCGGGTCGGTGGGGCCGAAGAGAGCCAGACCCTCGGCCCCGGCCCAGGAGGCCAGGTGGCTGAGCCCCGAGTCGTTGCCGAGGTACAGCTGGCACGAGGCGAAGACCGCCGCCAGGTCGCGCACCGACCAGCACTCCGAGAGGGTGTGGTCGATCCCCGCGAAGGCCTCGCGCACCTCGGGGCGCTCCATCTCGGCGGGGCCCAGCACCAGCATGAAGTGCACCGGCCCGCGCCGCGCGATGAGCCGGCAGGTCTCGGCGAAGAGCCCGGCCGGCCAGCACTTGGCCAGCGATCCGGCGCCGGGGGCCACGGCCACGCGCAGCCCCGGCCGCGCGCTCCAGGCCGCGGGGTCCGCATCGACCTGCGGCGGCGGCAGTTCGAAGGCCCCCTCGGGCGCGCTGAAGTCGTCGGCGGCCAGCCGGTGCCGGACCATCTCCAGAGGCTCGGCCTCCAGGTCGACGTCGAGGGCCTCGGCGGCGCGCTCGACGAGCTGTTCGGCGACGTGGCCGCCGTCCGGGTCCGGCCAGGTGTCCACCGAGAAGGCGTGCGGCACGCCCGATTCCTCCGCGCGGCGCACGACGATGTCCGCGCCGCCGGCGCCGAACGCCGCCAGAACCGCCACGTCCTCCAGGATGCGGCCCGGCTCCTCGTCCTCCAGGAAGAGACCGGCCAGGTCCGGGGACTCGTAGGCCATGGTCGAGTCGAAGAGGCCGGAGAGCTCCCCGACGCGGCGCCCGGCCGGGCCGGCGGCCAGGACCATGCGCAGGTCGGGGTGCTCCCGGCGCACCAGCGCGAAGGCGCCCAGGCTCAGGATGGCGTCCCCGAGCGCCCCGGGGCGCAGGATCAGGCAGCGGTTGCGTGGGCTCATGAACGATTGAAAGGCACAGAGGCACAGAGGCACAAAGGCACAAAGGGGCCACGGGGAAGAGATGCCTTCACGGACGTCTCAGTCTCGGTCGCACCATCGATCGTAACCGGGGTGGCGCTTCCCATCATTCCAGTTCTCTTCGTCCCAGCGCCTTTGTGCCTATGTGCCTTCCCGTCTCACTTGGCCCCCCGCAGCGCCCGGCGGATGAGCTCCTCGACCGGGGCCGGGCCGCCCAGCTCGCGCCGGGCGCGGCCCACCGCCTCCTGGGCCTCGTTGCGGGAGTAGCCCAGGGCCATCAGCGCACCGGCGGCGTCCTCCGCTGGTCCCGCCGGGAACGCGGCTCCGGCATCCGAGGCCGGCCGGGTATCCAGGGACAGTTCGTCGAGCTTGCCGCGCAGCTCGAGGATGATGAGCTCGGACTTCTTCTGGCCCAGGCCCTTGACCCTGCGCAGCACAGCGTGGTTGTCGGTGCGCACCGCCTCGGCGAGCTCCGCCGGCCTCAGGGTGGAGAGCACCGCCAGGGCCAGGTTGGCGCCCACTCCGCCGACCGACAGGAGCACGTCGAAGACCTGCCGCTCGGTCTCCTCGGCGAAACCGATCAGTTCGTGGGCGTCCTCGCGGACCATCAGCCGGGCGAGCAGCCGGCACTCCGCGCCCACATCCGGCAGGCGCTCGTAGGTGGCCAGCGAAATGCGCAGGCCGTAGCCCACGCCGCCGGCCTCGACGATCGCCAGGCCCGGAGATTTCGCCGCCAGATGGCCGCGGACGTACTGGTACACTAGAGCTCCCCCGCTTCAGGCCCAGTCAAAGAGCGGCGCCCGGAGCCGCCTGGCTCCGGGCGCCGGCCTGGCTCCCTGTTGGTTTCCGGCCCGTTCAGCTCTTGGCGCCCTTGAGGCTCAGGCCCATCTCGGCGAGCTTGTCGCGGATCTCGCGCAGCGAGGTCTGCCCGAAGTTCTTGATGCCGAGCAGGTCCTTCTCCGAGCGCGAGGTCAGGTCGCCGATGGTGATGACGCCCAGCTTCTGCATGCAGGAGCGTCCGCGCACCGACAGGCCGAGATCGGCCACCGGGCGGTTGAGGACCGGGTTATCGTTGGGGCCCAGCCGCGCGCGGGCCCGGCGGCGGCGCTCCTCGTCGCGGCCCATGCCCAGGTACAGGGCCTTGGAATTGAGCAGGTCCTTGATCTCCTGGAGGCTGGTCTCGCCGAAATTCTTGTGGCCGAGCAGGTCGTCCTCGGTGTGCCTGATGAGGTCGCCCAGGGTCTTGCAGCCCAGGCGGGCCAGGCAGTTGCGGCTGCGTACCGACATCTCGAAGTCGGTCAGCTGGGTGCGCAGGAGAGCCTCCATGCGCTCCTGCTCCTTCTCCTGGGCCTCGTCGTAGTACATCTCGGTGGAGGCCATGGCGTCGGAGAGGTACAGCCGGACGCGCTCGTTGACGGGCTCCAGGCGCAGGACCTGCTCGAAGCAGGCGATGGACTTGTCGAACTCGCCGGCCTCGTCGTAGAGCAGGCCGAGGTTGGTCAGCGCGCTGACGAACAGGCTCGAGCCGCCGGCCACGCGGCCGTAGCGCTCGACGGCCTCGGCGTCGAGGCCCCTCAGGTCGAGGATCCAGGCGCTGCGGAAGTTGGCCTCGGGGTTGGTCGGATCGGTGCGCAGCGCCGACTCGTAGAGGTCCAGGGCCTTCTGCTGGTCGCCGTCCTCCTCGGCCATGCGGCCCTGCATGCACAGGACCTCGGCGGCCGCCGGGGAATGCTTGGCGGCCTTGGCGAGGGCGTCGGAGGCCTCCTTGAGCTTGCCCATGCGGCGCAGGCACTCGGCCTGGCAGGTCAGGGCCACGGCCACCTCCCGGGCCCCGTGGGCGGCGGCCGCGAAGAGCTCCGCGGCCTCCTCGAACTGGCCGCGGTCCATCCGGACCTGGCCGGCCACGAAGCTGGCCAGCGGCACCGAGCGGCGGTGGCGGAGCTGATCGTCGGCCTCGTCCTCGCGGCCCAGGGCCCATAGGAACGCCCCGCGGCGAACCGGCGCATCCTCCTTGGGGAGGGCGCCGTCCAGCTCGCGTTCGAAGTCGGCCAGAAGCCGGTCGAGCTCCTTGCGATCCTCGGGGGATATGGCCAGGTGCCGGCGCAGGGCCAGGGCCTGCCTGGGCCCGAACTCGGCGGCGGCCAGTCTCTCCAGCAGGGGCATCTGAACTGCGGTTGCCAAGTCTGCTTCCTCCAAGCTTGTCCGGGAACGTTCGTGGTCGAACCGGACCATTAACTTCCGAGCCAACTAAATTAAGCGCAACCGGCCTGAAATCAAGTGCAGATGACGGCGTCCGAGGCCATTCAAGAGGACGGGGTCGCCGCGGAGACACAGAGGCGCAGAGCAGGCTCAGGAACGCGGCGGACAGCGTCCGCGGACAAATCTTACCTCGGCGTCTCCGCGTTTCGGCGGTGAGCACCGTTTCCTGCAATGGCAGTGGGCGGCGTCCGGGGGGTGCACCAACGCTCCTGCGGGCCGGGTGTGGGAATATTCGGTACTTGTCCGAGCTTGTCCCTGAATGTAGAATTCCCGGCACCGTCCGACAGGAAAGCACCCGGGCCGATTTCGAGGAGGAACCGACCATGTGGCGCAAGCTAGCCGTAGCCGCAGTGTGCCTTGCCTTGCCCGCCGCCGCCCTGGCCCATCTCTGCAACGACGTCTTCGTGCAGGCCAAGGACAACCTGGCCGTCAAGGTCGACGTCCGCGACGGGCAGTTGCGCATCGGCCAGGAGGCCTCCTTCAAGGTCTACCTGCTGAATACCATGGATCGGGACATAGCCGTCATCAGCCTGTCGGTGACGAGCGACCAGTTCACCGCCGAGGTCAAGCCGGCCCAGATGTCCCTCAAGACCACCAAGCGGGGCGGGACCAAGCAGTCCTTCGAGGTCACGCTGAAACGCAACCCCGGCGTGGCCGACGGCAAGTACAAGATCGACCTGTGCCTCTTCAATCCCAGGAACAAGTCCCAGGTCTTCAAGACCATGGACCTGGACAGCGCGGCCGGCGTGGTCGAGCTGCCCAAGGGCGCGGCCGTGAAGGTCGACGGCAACGCCGAGGAGGCCGAGTGGGGCAAGGCCCCGCTCTGCACCGACTTGTACACCTACGGCAAAAAGGGCAAGTACGAAGAGAACACGCCCTGCCAGGACCAGCCGCGCTTCCGCCTCAACGCCGACGGCGAGAACCTGTACTGCCTGCTGCAGTTCGCCGGCGGGGCCGGCGCCAAGGCCGACGAGGCCACGCTGTACATCTCGCCAAACGCCGAGACCAAGCCGGTGGCGGTGACCATCGATCGCCTGGCCGCCAAGGCCTCCTGCGACAAGGGCGCCGACGGCATCGAGGTCAAGCCGGGCGCGGACAAGGCCACGCTGGAGTGCAAGATCCCGCTGTCAATCCTGGGCCTGAAAGGCAGCAAGACCTTCCACGCCAACTTCACGCGCGCCCTGACGGGCGCCGATGACAAGAAGACCGTTGCCTACTGGCGCGGCAACAGCATGTCCTTCCAGGAGCCCATTGTTTACGGGCAGTTCAAGCTCGCGGAGTAGCCTCGGCGCACTGCGGGCGCTGGCGCTCGCCCTGGCCCTTCTGGGCGCGGCGGGCCCGGCGGCGTTGGCTGCCGCGTCGCTCGAACTTGAGCTGGCCCCGGCCGGAGACGAGCTCTTCACGGCTGGGGATGACGGGGCCGGGTCCCCGGCCTTTCCCGCTCCCGAACCCGGCAAGTGCCTGGTCATCTTCCGGTACAACCGCCTCTCGGCCGGCGACCTGAACAAGCTCACCATCACCGCCCCGGACGGCCGGGAGCTGCCGCTCTTCGTCGAGCCGCTCTTCGTCGAGTTCGGGAAGATCGCCGACGCCCGGATGGCTTTCGTGCTGGACGCGGTCGAGGCGACCGACGGCCGCGGGCCGTTCACCCTCAAGTGGGGGCCGGAGGCCGCCGGACACAACACCCAGGTGGAGAGAATCCCGGCCGACCCGGCGCGCCGCGAGCTCTACCGCACCCTCCGGCCCCGGGCCGGCGCGGTGCCGCCCGACGCCAATATCGCCAGCCTCGAGGTCATAGCCGACAGCTCCGCCGAGTATCACTTCCTGTGGTACCTGCTGCCCATGAGCCTGGTCTTCGCGCTGCTCCTGGTCCGGAAGTTTGGAGCCTGTCCGGGCGATGGCGGAACTGACACAACCAGCCCTTGACCTCGCGGCGCCGCTGACCAATCCCCTGCTGGCGCTGCTGGTCACCCTGCTGCTCTCGTCCGCGCTGCGGCGCGGCTGGCGCTGGCCGAAGGCCGCCGCGGCCGTCGGCGCGCTCGTCCTGGCGCTCTCCGGCGCCTATCACTGGGCCTGGGGCCATGCGGCAGCCGCCAGGTGGCTCGCGGCGCTCAACTCGCCGCTCTTCGCGGTCTACCTGCTCATCGTCCTGCCGGCCATGGTCCTGCCGCGGAACCGCTGGTACCGGCTCTTCCTGGTCCTGCCGGCGCTGGCTCTGGCCTGGACCGCGATCCTCGCCGTCGATTCCGTCCGGAACGCACCGGCGGACGTTTCCTGGGTGCAGGTCCGGCCGGCGTGGCTCATGGCCGGAGTGGCCTCGCTCCTGGTCCTCGTGCAGCCCCTGCTCAACCTCCGGCACTTCCGCTTCGCAGTGCGCCTGGCCTTCTTCCTGGTGCTGGTCTACGGCGGCTTCGCGCTCCGCCAGGATTACGCCGACTACCGGGCGATGCTCGGTCGGCGCCAGACCGCCAGGCCCGGCATCATGAACCTCTCCGAAACCTCGCCGGTGCTCCAGAACGAGCGGCGGATGACCTACCTGCCCTCGGCGCCCTGCCGCTTCACGGCCGACGGGGGCTACGTCCAGGGCTGCAACATGGAGCTGGCCCAGCGCCTGCTCCAACTCGACGAGGGGAAGCTCGCCGCGCGCGACCCCGGGGCCATAAACGCCATGGGCGTGATCCTCGGGGCGCTGACCATGTTCGCGGCGCTGTCCTTCCTCGTCGGGCGCGCGGGGTGCGGTTGGCTCTGCCCGCTCTCGGCCCTGGGCGCCGTTCTCGACCGGGCCCGCGCCTGGCTGCGGCTGCCCTACTGGCGCCCGGCGCGGCCGGTGAAGCTCGCCTATCTCTTCTCGGGGATGGGCTTCGCCTCGCTGGGCGCGGCCATGGCCAAGGCCTACCCGCACCTCGACGCCGACGGCAGGTTCCTGGGCTGCAAGATCCCGCTCTACCCCTTCTGCAAGATCTGCCCGAGCCAGCAGCTCTGCCCGGTGGCGGCCGGCGGCCCCGACGCCTACTCGGGGATGCCCACCATGGAGTGGGGCTGGGGCTTCTTCAAGGCGGCGTGCATCGCGCTGCTGGCCCTCTTCGGGCTGAGCTTCCTGCTCGGCCGGCGCCTGTGGTGCCGCTTCTGCCCGATGGGCATGATCTCGGGCGTCTTCAACCGCGGGGGGCTGGTCGCGCTCCGCAAGGACGCCCTCAAGTGCAACCGCTGCGGGGTCTGCGCCGAGGTCTGCCCCATGGACATCGCCAGGGTCCGCGACGAGATGCGCGACCCGGACGTGAGCTCCTACCATTGCGTGCTGTGCCTGAAGTGCGTGGAGAAGTGCCCCCGGGACGGCTGCCTCGCTCTCCAGCACGCCGGCGCCAGCGTCACCGAGTCTCGGTTCGTTCTGGCCCAACGCAGAGGACGCGGAGGGGCGCAGAGGTCGCAGAGCGGATTTTCAGGGGGTGATAATGGAGCTTAATGATATCAGCGCGGCGATCGTGGATGCTGCCATGAAGGTGCACTCCAGGCTCGGATCGGGGCTTCTAGAAAGCGTGTACGAAGTGTGCCTGCGGCGCGAACTGGAGAAGCGCGGTCTGAAGGTCCTGGCTCAAGTGGGCCTGCCGGTTGTTTACGAGGGAGAGACCCTGGAAGTGGGCTATCGGGTGGACCTGCTCGTGGAGGATCAAGTCATCGTGGAGCTCAAGTCGGTGGAGAGGCTGTGCGAGGCGCACGAGGCCCAGCTGCTGACGTACTTGCGCCTCAGCAACAAGCGGCTCGGACTGCTGCTGAACTTCGGAGCTGCACACCTTAAGGACGGCATCAAACGGATGGTCAACAACCTATGAAGAACACCCCTCCGCGACCTCTGCGCCCCTCCGCGCCCTCTGCGTTGGAGTCATCGCAGTTCGACCCGAGGTACCGCCTGGAGCCGCCCAAGGTGGACGACCCCGGCGCCAGGAAGCGCGCCCGCTTCGTCGCCGAGCAGCAGAAGCAGCTCATGGTGACCATCCCGCATCGCCCAGCCAACATCGGCTGGTTTCAGGATCTGGTGGACCGTGGCGCCGCCGAGGGATCGGGCCCGCTCGTCGGCTACTTCTGCAACATGATCCCGGTGGAGCTGATCTTCGCGCTGGGCGGCCGGCCGGTGCGGATCGACTGCGGCAATCCCGCGCTGGTGGCCGCCGGCGAGGAGGCCCTCTCCGGCGAGATCTGCCCGCTGGCAAAGTCCAGCTTCGCCCTGGCCATGGACCCCGAGGGGCTGCCCAACCGCTGCGACGCGCTGGTGATGCCGGCGAGCTGCGACGCCAAGCGCAAGCTCGGCGAGGTGCTCGCCGATTACCGGCCGGTCTTCACCTTCAACCTGCCCCCGGAGCAGGACGCCGGCCGCTACGGCGCGGCCGCCGCCGCGGAGGTCGAGCGCCTGGGCGACTGGCTCGCCGGCACGCTCGGCCGGAAGCTCACGACCGGCGCGCTAGTCGAGGCCATCGAGCTCACCCGCCGGCGCGCGGCGCTGGTCCGGGAACTCCAGGCCGCGCGCGCGGCCGAGCCGGCGGCGCTCTCGGTGCGCGACTTCTTCCTGGTGGTCCAGGCCTCCTTCACGGGCGTGGCGCTCGAGAAGTGGCTGGCCGAGGCCGGGAAGGTCCTGGCCGGGGTGCGCGCCTTCAAGAGTGCGCGTAAGCGGCTGCGGCCGCGCCTGGTGCTCACCGGCGCGCCCATCGTCTGGCCGAACTTCAAGCCGCTCAATCTCATCGAAGAATGCGGCGCCGACGTGATCGCCGACACGGTCTGCACCGGGGCTCAGAGCTGCTTCGACCCGGTGGTCTACGACGAGAAGGGCCGCGCAGCCCTGATGCGAGCGCTCGCCGCCCGGTACGTCTTCGCCAGCCCCTGCCCGTGCTTCGTCTCCCAGGGCACGCGCATCTCCCGGGTGCTCGACCTCGTCGGGGAGTTCAAGGCCGACGGCGTCCTCAACTACGGCCTGCGCCTGTGCCAGCTCTTCGACATGGAGGCCTACCGGCTCTCGCGGGTCTTGAAGGCGCGGAAGGTGCCCTTCGCGAACCTCCGCACCGACTACAGCCTGGAGGACACCGAGCAGCTGCGCGTGCGGCTGGAGGCCTTCCTCGAGACTTTGGACGGGGGTTGACCAACCACAGAGGACACGGAGGACACAGAGGACAACGGAGAACAGCATGGACATTAACGAGATCACCGGAATAGTCGTGGACTCGGCCATGAAGGTGCACAGCCAATTGGGTGCCGGCCTATTGGAGCACGTCTACGAGGTCGGCATCACAAGACTGGCAACGGAGATGAACACAGGCTCCAAGCTGTCCTCTGTGTCCTCCGTGTCCTCTGTGGTTGGTAACCCCCAATGATCACCGCCGGCGTCGACATCGGCTCCACCACCACCAAGGCCGTCATCCTGGACGATGGCAAGGTCCGTGCGCGCACGGTTCTGCCCAGCGGCAACTTGCCCGGCGAGACCGCCAAGCGCGCCCTGGCGGAGGTCCTGGCCTCGGCCGGCCTGAAGGAGAGCGACCTGGCCATGGTCGCGGCCACCGGCTACGGCCGGCGCCTGGTGGACCTCGGCGGCATCGTCATGACCGAGATCAAGGCCTGCGCGGCCGGAGCGCTGGCCGCCACCGCCACAGCCACAGCCGGAGCGGGCGCCGCCTCCGGCCTCGAGCGGGTCCACACGGTCATCGACGTCGGCGGGCAGGACACCAAGGTGATCGCCCTCGACGACGCCGGCGACATCGAAGACTTCAGCATGAACGACAAGTGCGCCGCCGGCACGGGCCGCTTCCTCGAGATGCTCGCCCACAAGCTAGAGCTCCCCTACGAGGAGTTCGTGGCCGAGGCCTCGAAGTCCGACACCATGATCCAGATGAACGCCACCTGCGCGGTCTTCGCCGAGAGCGAGGTGGTGGGCCTCCTGGCCCGGAACGTCTCCAAGGCGGACATCGCGGCGGCCGCCCACAACGCCATCGCCAGCCGCATCGCCTCGATGACCAGACGGGTCGGCTCGCGGGGCAGCTACTGCTTCGTGGGCGGTGGCGCCCGCAACCGGGCGCTGGTCAGGGCCGTCGAGGAGGCCCTCAACAAGCCGGTGCACACGCCGGAGGACCCGCAGACGGTGATCGCGCTCGGCGCGGCGGTGGGGGCGCGCAGGAAGCTCGAGCGGGCGGCGGAAAAGGACGGGGGCGAGGGCACGCCGTGAGCATCGCCACCGCTGCCGGGGCCGGCAGTCCGATCGGACGGATCCGACTGATCCGACCGATCGGTCGGATCGAAGAAGGCCTTCCCGGCCCCGCCGCCGGAGGGCGCAGATGAACGAACGCTCCGGCAAAAGGCTCCGCCTGCTCGTCGCCGGCGCGCTGCTCGCCGGCCACGTCGCCAACTACGCGATCCAGGCGCTCCTCGGGCACCTGCACCCCATCGGCTTCCTCCGCGAGCTCCTCGGGAGCGGCAAGGTCGACGACCACGAACTCTTCCAGATGCTGTTGCTCGCCGCCAACCTGGCGCTCGGGCCGGCGCTCATCTCCGGACGCGGCAACCTGATGCTCGGCGCCGGGAGCATGTTCCTGATCCTGGCCCACGCCTGGGTGGGCGTGCGGGTGGTGCCCGATCCCCTGACGAGCGGCGCGGCCCTGGTCGTGAACATCCTGGTCCTCTACGTGGGGACGCGGCTCTCCGAACGGCTGCCGGCGAAGCACCTGGCGGCGTTCGCGGCCAGCTACTTCGCGCTCTTCTTCATCTTCGTCGAGATCAAGTGGGGCTTCCTGATCCCCGCACTGAAGGGGCGAACGGGGATGGGCAACGCCGAGCCGCTCTTCCTGCTCTTCGTCATGGGCCTGTGCGCCTGCGCCCGGAGCTGGCGGCTGCTCGCCTGGTTCTGGGCGGTGACGGTGAGCTTCACCTTCCTGCAGCCCTACGCCTGGGAGTCGGCGGTCGTCCTCTGCTTCATCGTGGCCGCGCTCTTCGGCGCGCGCGGTGCGCTGCGCAGCCCGACCGCGCTCGTCTTCCTGGGCGTCGGGCTGGCCCTCGCAGGCCTGGTGCTCTTCCCGGTGGTCGCGGCCATCATGGGCGAGAGCCCGCAGAACCTGGGCAACATCCTCGGCGACGAGCGCATCCAGAAGGCCGTCGGCCGCACGCTCGTGACCGCCACGGCCTCGACGCTCTTCCTCGTCGCGCTCGCCGTGCCGCTGGCCTACGCGCTAGCCCGGCTGCACTTCCCGGGGCGCTCGCTGCTGCTCGCCGCCATCGACGTGCCCATCGTCATCCCGCAGTCGGTGGCGGGGCTGGCCCTCGTCCGCGTCTTCGGAGCCGGCCAGCCGCTCGGCGGGGTGATCGAGAACGTCTTCGGGGTGAGGTTCGACGGCACGCTCTGGGGCGTGTGCCTGGCGCAAGTCTTCGTGGCCATGCCCTTCATCGTAAAGGCGGCGCTGGCCGCCTTCGAGAGCGTGCCCGTCGAGCTCGAACTCTCGGCGCGGACGCTCGGGGCCTCGCCCTGGAACGCCTTCCGGCGGGTGGCGCTGCCGCTGGCCTCCCGCGGAATCTTCCTGGGCGCGGTGCTGGCCTGGGCGCGCGCCGCCGGCGAGTTCGGGGCGCTGCTCTTCATCGCCTCGAACAGCGAGGTCGAGACCGCCCCGGTGCTGGCCTGGAACCTCTTCGGCAGCGTCGGCAGCGCCCAGGCCGGCCCGCTCGTGGCCGTGCTGCTGGGCTTCTCGCTCGCGATGTTCTTCCTCCTGCAGCTGGCCACCCGGACGCTGCCCCGGCCGGCGGTGGCGCAGAACGCGGACGCGACCGCGGCCGCGCAGCGCGCCGAGGCGACGGCATGAGCGAGAACGGCCGGCTTTCGGCATTCGGCCTTCGGCCTTCGGAGCAACGGTCGCCGGGAAGTCCGGCTGTCTCCGCGTCTCCGCGTCCCCGCGTCCCCGCGTCAGCTCCGCTGCTCGAGCTGTGCAGTCTTGAGTTGAAGCTCGGCGCCTTCCGGCTCGGGCCGGTCTCGCTCTCGCTAGCGGCCGGCGACTACCTGGTGCTTCTGGGCCCCTCGGGCTGCGGGAAGACCAGCCTCTTGAAGGCCATCGCCGGCTTCCACCCGACGGCCGCCGGGCAGCTCTTCGTCGAAGGCCGCGAGGCCGCGGGGCTGCCCGTCCACCGCCGCGGCATCGGCTACGTGTCCCAGGCCGCCGACCTCTTCCCGCACCTGGACGTGGCCGGGAACGTGCGCTTCGGCCTGGCCTACTCGCGGCTCTCGCCTCTGGAGAAGCTCGAGCGCTTCGACCGCATCGTGGAGCTCGTCGGCCTCGAAGGGCTGCTCGACCGCGAGCCGGCGACGCTCTCCGGCGGCGAGGCCCGGCGCGTCGCGCTCGCCCGCGCGCTGGCCGTCTCCCCGAGGCTGCTGCTCCTCGACGAGCCGCTCGGCATGCTCGACAAGCAGGCCCGCCCGGAGATGCTCGAGACCCTGAAGCGGCTCCACGCCGAACTCGGCACCGCCACGGTCCACGTGACCCACGAGCGCGAGGAGGCCTGGGCGGTGGGCGCGCGGGCCGCGGTCATGCGCGCCGGGCGCGTCGAGCAGCTCGCCCCGGTGGGAGAGCTCTTCCGCCGGCCGGCCACCCGCTTCGTGGCCGAGTTCCTGGGCGGGGCCAACGTCCTCGCCGCGCGCTTCGAGGCCCGCCCGGACGGCGGGGCCCGCGCCGTCCTGGACTGGGGCGGGTTCGATCTCGCCGGGGCGCCGGGCTTCTCCGAGGGCTGGCTGCTCATCCGGCCCGAGCACGTGGCGCTCGCGGCGCTGGGCGAGAAGGGCGCGTTCGCTGCCACCGTACGCTCGGTCTCCGACCGCGGCAGCCACGTCGAGGCGGTCTTCGAGGCCGGCGGCGGGAACATCCTTCGCGCCCACCTGGTTGCGCAAGACGGCGCCGGGCTTGAGGCGGGCGGGTCGGTCGCGCTCCGCCTGACCTCTACGCCCCACGCCATTGCGGGGGACGTCCGTGGCTAGCCTCTTCTCCCGGCTCGGCGACCTCTTCGAGCGCGCCGTGGCCAACCTCAAGGTGCTCGACCAGGCTCTGAACGGCCTGGAGGGCAGCTACGTCGAGCTGCTCACCGTCCTGGCCCTCGGGCTCCTGGCGGTCATCCCCGTGATCGTCCCCGAACGGCACCGCCAGCGCTACCGGCTGGCCAACCAGCTCTTCGGCATCGCCATCTTCATCTTCGTGATCTACACGTGCCTCGGCGTCTTCGGGATGATCCGCAACTTCCATCGCGGGCTCTCCGAGATCGGCCGGGAGAACATCGTCGCGCTCTACTACTGCTCGGTGCCGGCCACGATCCTGGTGACCTCCATGATCTTCGGGCCGACCTTCTGCGGCTGGATCTGCCCGACCGGGGCGCTCCAGGAGCTCATCGGCCGGATCTTCGGCCGCTGGCACCGCGGCCGGAAGCGCTGCGGCCACCCCTTCTCCTGGAAGCTGCTGGCCATGGCCCTGGCCGTGACCGCCATCTTCCTGGGCTGGATGGCGTACCTGTCGGCCACGCGGGTCTTCTTCGTCGAGGACGCCAGCATCTACTGGTCGGAGGTGCTGGTCATCCTGCTGCTCGTGCTCGTCTGGCGGATGGGCGCCTGGGACGCGCGGCTCCGGCGGCTCAGGGTGCTGTCCTTCGCCATCATCGTGGCCGCGGCGATCGCCAGCCTCCGGATCACCTCGCCGGTGCACTTCGGCTTCAACAAGGTCTACGACCCGGCCTCGGTGCTGGCCACCGTCATGGTGGCGCTGGCGGCGCTGGTCGTCCCGCACGTCTGGTGCCGATACCTGTGCCCCTGGCGCGAGGCCATCGCCTGGGCGGCGAAGCACAGCGCCCGCCGGCTCGCGACCGACCCCGCGAAGTGCACGCACTGCGGCAAGTGCGCCGACGTCTGCGGCGTCGACGCCGTCGCCGACGGCAAGGTCGATCCGCGCGAGTGCCACATGTGCCTCAAGTGCGTGGACAACTGCCCGACGAAGGCCATCGCCCTCAAGGAAGACTGGAAACCGATGCCATGAGCGCGACGGGTTACCAACCACAGAGGACACGGAGGACACAGAGGACGGCATGGCCCAGAGGGTTGGTTGGCGTTGCTCTGCCAACACTCCGAAGAACGCTGTCCTCCGTGTACTCTGTGTCCTCTGTGGTTTGTCTCATCTCCGTCGTCGCCGTTGGCGCCGAAGCGACCGACTGGCCGTCCTTCCGGAACGGCCCCGCCAACGCCGCCGCCTGCCGCTGGTCGCCGACCACTCCCGACGAGGCCGTCCGGGAGTGGAGCTTCCGCGGCCGGCCGGGCACGCGCTACCGGCCGGGGGTGACCGCCTGGGCCTCGCCGGCGCTGACCGTGGTGGCGGGGAGGCCCATGGCCTTCATCGGCGGCTTCGACCAGACCATGCACGCGCTCGACCTGCTCTCCAAGGAGGAGCGCTGGGCGAAGATCACCGGCGGACCCATCGCCGAGAGCCCGGCCGTGGGGCTGGTCGACGGGGAGGCGGTGGTCTTCTGGGGCTCGGCCGACCGCCACGTCTACGCCTGCTACGCCGACTCGCGGGGCGCCGGGGACGGGCGGAAGCTTTGGTCTCCCCGGGAGCTCATCCCGGCCACCAGCACGATGAGCGAGGCGCAGCTCTCGGCGCCGCTGCTCCACCGGGGGACGCTCTACATCTCCTGCTTCGCCTACGACCGGGCCATGGGCCGCAGCGAACAGCAGGGCTGGCTCGTCGCCCTGGACATGCAGACCGGCCGCGAGCTCTGGCGCCGCGCGGCCGCGCCGGGCATGCTCTCGTCCCCGACCGGCGCAGAGGTGGACGGCCGCTTCACGGTCTTCCTGGCCGCCCGCCGGGGGCTGCTCCAGGCCTTCGACGTCTCGGGTAGCGCCCCCCGGCCGCTCTGGCACTACCAGATGCCCCACGAGGTGCTGGGCTCGCCGGCAATCGACGCCGACCCGGCGAGCCCGCGCGTCTTCCTGGGCTCCAAGTTCGGCAACCTGATCGCCCTCGACGCCCGAACGGGGAAGGAACTCTGGAAGCGGATGGCCGGCAACTGGATCGACAACTCGGCCTGCGTCGGCGAGGTCAATGGCGTCCGGGCGGTCTTCGCGGGCAGCCACGACTACAACCTCTGGGCCTTCCGCGCGAGCGACGGCCAGGTGCTCTGGAAGCGGCCGCTGGGCGGGGAGGTCTACTCGGCGCCGGCGTACTTCCGCGGGGGCGAGGGCCGGGGGGCGGGGGACGGGAAAGAAGAGGACGACGGCGGCGAGGACTCCGACTCCGCCTCGCCCCCCGCCCCCCGGCCCTCGCCCCAGTCCCTCCTGGCCGTCGCCGCCCTCGACAACCACCTTTACGTCCTGGAGGCCGACACCGGCCGGGTGGTGACCTCCTACTTCACGGGCAAGCCCATGTGGGACAAGGTCGCCAAGGGCGAGGTGCTGTGGGGGTCGCCCGCCGCGCTCGAGGCGGGGAGCGAGACCGCGCTGGTCCACGGCTCGTTCAACGGCGAGGTCTACGTGATGCCCCTCGACGGCGAGTGCGGCCTGCGCACCAAGGTACAGTCGGCCGCAACGCTGTGGTGGGGCTTGGCCGTCACCGCCGCGCTCTTCGTCGGCGTGGTGCTGCCGGCGGTGCTGTGGGGGACGAGGGCGCGCTCACCGCAGAGGGCGCGGAGGGGCGCGGAGGACGCCTCAAGCAAGGTCCGCCGATAACCGGCTCGTCGTCTGCCTCGTCTGCCTGTAGCCAGCACTGCTCAGTCGGCCAGCCTGTCCACTTCCGGTCGAAGCACGACGGAAGCATGTTGGGCTGCCTTCCTGACAGCCTCCCAGCCCTTATGCGTCACAATGTCATGCTCATTAGCGAGGCGGCACTCTCTTATCTCCCTCAGACCAGCTCCAAGAGACTCGAGCGCATTGCGCTGCGATGGCGTCAACTCAAGATGCTTGAGCGCGGCAGGCACAAACCCCTCAGCCCGAACAATCTCGGCGACCTCTGAAAAGGCATGAAGTCGGCCGATATCTTGAGGCCCCTCAGCGAACAGCGCCAGTTGCTCCTGTGCCGACAGGCCAAGAATGCGAAGGCAGCTTAGCAGGCAGTCCCGTGTCTCCTCTGGTACTCGTCGACGACAGTTACTGCTGTACTCATCCAGCGTCAGGGAGCACACCGAAGAGAACCTGGGACTGCTGGCCAGCGTCCTCCCAATAACGTCCAACACCTGATGGTGCTTGCGGCTGTGCCTCCAACTGATGAGGAAGGCGATCACGCCACAATCGCAGTCGACTGTGAGCAACCACCTTCGCCCACCCTGAAGCACGCAGGAAATGCGTGTGCCGCCAAGTTCTGCGGCAAACTCCCACCCGTAACCATCCTGCATTTCCGGCTCTGAGCAACGGAAGCCCTGCTTCTGCATCTCCGCTGCAAGGTATCGACTGAGGCCTTTGCCCCCGGGCGTAATCAGTTCATTGCTGCTGTCCCATTCAGCGTCATCGGGGAAGTCCGCCTCGAACTCAAAACGGTTACGCAGCATGTATCTCTCTCTAACGTCTTATCGCCCGCCCCAGCACGCTATGCACTGCAGCCTGTGTGAACTTCCACTCGGATAGTGCCCGCCATTCTCTCCGCCCCTTGGCACTCCGGGTGTTTTGCCGAAGGCCGTAAGCGAACACCTGAGCTTCTGTCTCCCCTCACAGACTCCAGGGTGTTTGACCGGAGCCCAGCCGTCGGTGAGGAGGCAGCCGGCCAGCGCCTGCCCGGCGATGTCCGGGCGAGACGGCGCTTCCGTGCCGGGCCTGCCGCGGAGGCAGGCAAATGACCGGCCGGCGGATTCCTCCCCCGGCAAGGTGCATGAGAGGGCGCCCACACCGCTCAAGGCATCGTCGGTCAAGAAGTGACAATAAGGCGCGCCGGCACTCGCGCCCGTATGGGCCAGGACTCTCCCAGGCAGTCCGGCCCAGGCGACGAGGAAGAGGAGAATGGGCAAGAACGCCCGCGCAATCGCAGCCATTGCCCGCATTCTACTCGCCGCCGGCGGGGGCTCAAGCTCTTGGCGGCATATGCTCCGGGTTCAATCCGCCTGGCTCGGAAGACAGCCCTCATCGCAGGCGTTTACAGATGGCCCGCGCTCGCCACGGGCCGGTCCGCGCCATGGGCCGAAAACCCTCCCGCACCTTGACCCCGCAGCGTTTCCGTGCGAAAATCCTCCCGGGGGAAGGGTGTGGAGCCGATGAACTCGTCGTGGACCAGTTGACCAACCTCCTGCTCATGGGCGGCGCCCTGTGCGTCGTGGCCGCGGGCCTGCTCTGGTGCCTGCCCGACCCGCGGCGGGCCTTCCTGCTGGTGGTGCTCAGCACGCCATTCGTAGCCAATCCCTCCCGCCACCCGCTCTTGATGCGCATCGGGCTTCCCGAGATCGTCTTCACCTTCTTCATGTTCGTCTGGCTCTGGAGCCTGGTGCTGCGCCGGCCTCCGCTGCGCCGCCCGCACGCCGTGCACGCCATTGCCGTGGCGCTGGTGGTGGTGGCCGGCTTCTCCTTCGTGGGCGCCGACACCAAGGGATTGCGCCTCGGACTCATCGAGGTGGCCATCCTGGGGTATCTGGTCATGTACTGCCTGGTCTCCGACCAGTTCCTCACCGACGAGGAGGGGTTCCGCAAGGTCCTCGACTTCTGGATGCTGGCCGGCGCCGTCGTTGCGGTGGTCGGCCTCTACGAATGTCTGGCGGTTGTCGCCCACCTGCCCCGCATCAACGTCTACCGCGACCCCTACAGGGTGATCGCCACCTTCCGGCGCCCTCCGCAGCTGGGCGTCTACGCGCTGAGCACATTCTTCGTGGCCGTGGCCTACTCCATGCTGCCGGACATGTCGGCGCGCAAGCGCATGCTGCTGCGGCTGCTGGCCGCCGCCATGGTGGTGCTGATCTTCTTCAGTTCGCGGCGCTCGGCGATGGCCTCCCTGGCGGCCGGCATGTTCCTGATGATCATCTTCAATGCCGGGCAGCTGCGCCGGGCCTGCGTCCTGGGCCTGCTCTTCGCCACGGCCATCTACGGCGCCCAATACTTGATAGGCTCGGACCCCGACCTCAGCGAGTTCTTCGGCGAGCGCATCAAAGTGCTTTACTCGCCGGAGGAGATCGCGGCCAAGTCCTTCCTGAAGGACAACCTCAACGACGCGCTCACCGCCTTCGACAACCACCCCTACCTGGGTGTCGGCTACGGCCACTTCGCCTTCTCGGAGTACAGCAGCAACGGCAACGAGGTGCACAGCACCCCGCTGCGGGTGGTGGCCGAGTGCGGAGTGGTGGGCAGCCTGGTCTACGGATTCCTGACGCTCGCGTTCCTCTACCTGGGGTGGCGCAACATCGGCCAGGCCCAGGGAACGCGCTGGTCGGCCTTCACCCGGGTCTTCTTCCCGGGACTGCTGGCCCTGCAGGTCAGCTACATGTACAACCGCGCGCTGCGCGACCGGACCTACTGGCTGATCATAGCGCTGGTCGTGGCCCTGAGCCGCATCCTGGCCGACCGGCGCGCCGCGGCGCCCCCGGCCGAACTCGAGCCCGGGCCGGAGGCCGGGGAGGCCGACGAGGCCCCCGGGCTCCAGGAGAGCGCCGCGGAGGCCGGCGGGCGGGGGGCCGGGGAGCCCGGGCAGGCGTAAGCCGGGCGTCCCATTGCGCTTGCGCTCCCGGAGCGCCGGGCTATAATCCCGCCCCCATGCACGAGGATACTGAACTCGCTTGTGACGTCTCCGCCTGGGGCACGGCCGGGTTCGTCAACGCCCTGACCGACGTTCGTTCGGCCGGGTTCGCGGGCGTCGAGGCCGGCATCGACCTGGTCCCGGTCTTCGAAGACCGCGTCCATGTCCTCAAGGAGATGCTCGAATCCGAGCGCCTCACCCTGGTCACCATCCGCACCGCCCTGCGCACTCTCTCGGTCGGCTCGGCCGAGGAGGAGGGCGAGCGCTGCCTGAACGTGGCCCGCTTCCTGCACGGCATGGGCTGCAAGCAACTGGTCATCGTTCCGCCCCCGATCGCCCCGGACTCGGCCGAGGAGGAGTGGCTGCTCTTCACCAACCTGCTGGCCGAGGCCGGCCGCCGCGCCGGCGAGTTCGGCGTGCGCGTGGTGGTGGCCCCGGAGCAGGGCACCATCGTGGGCACCAAGGGAGAGCTCGAACGCCTGGTCAAGACCTTCCCGGCCAAGGACCTGCCTCTGGCCGTGGACGCCGGCTTCCTGTCCGGCGTCAACCTGCCGGTGAGCAGCTTCTTCAAGAAGTTCAAGGCCCGCCTGGCTCACCTCTATCTGAGCGGCATGGCCCTCAAGGCCGGCAAGCCAGCCGTCGCCGGCAAGAGCGCCAAGGTCAAGAAGGGCAAGGCCAGGAAGCCGGCCGCCCCCAAGACGACCGCGGCCAAGGGCGGCGTGAACGTGGCCCGCTTCCTGGACGCGGCCACCGCCGCTCGCTACCAGGGCTGGGTCACGGTGCGGCTGAAGGCCCAGGAGGTCCAGAAGGACGCGGCCGGATCGGCCGCCCGGGCTTATCGCATCGCCGCCGAGGCCCTGGACCTGGTCTAGCAACCAAGACCAGACGCTAACGTTCAACATACAACACGCAACGCCCATCGATGGCTGAAGTCCATTACTCAAGGACATGAACTCCGCCAGTCGTTGCGTGTTGGATGTTCGCCGCTGCCTTCTCTCTTCTTTGCCGACTTGACCTTTTCCCATTCGGCCCTAGACTTCGCCCCTGGACAGTCAGGAGGCCGCGCATGCAACCCATCCAGCTTCACCAGGACGGCGACATGCTCTGCGTGGCCCTGGGCGGCCGGCTCTCCCAGGACGAGGGAGCGCAGCTGATGGCGCAGGCCGGCGCCCGACTGGCCGCCGATGGCGGCGTCCGGAACCTGCTCCTGGACCTGACCGAGGTCGAGTACATGACCAGCTCGGCGGTCGGCTCGGTGGTCAGCCTCCTCCAGCAGGTGCGCCTGGGCGGCGGCCGCATGGCCGTGGCCGCGCCCGACGATCGCATCCATCTGCTCCTCGAGATCGCGGGCCTCAACCAGCTCCTGACCCTCTGCCGCACGGCCGCCGACGCCCGCAAGGCGCTGGCTCCGGGGAGGGAACCAGGCGCGTGAACCCGCCCCCCGCCGGAGAGGCACCCACCCTGTTCCCCGATCCGGAGAATGGCGACGCTGCCGGCACTGGCTTCCGGCGAATGCCCGAGGAGGTCCGCGCGCTCGGCCATCCCTGGGAGTCCCTGGCCGGCAGCATACCCGGCCTCACCCCGGAGCTCGAGCGCGACTTCCGCTTCGGCCAGACCGTCTTCCCCTTCGCCGGCGGGTTCCGGCTGGGCGGCAGCCTCAAGGGCGGCTCGAGCACCATGTGGCGGCCGGCCGCCGAGAGCGACCAACTGGCCTACGCGGCCTGGAAGGAGCTCGAGGGCGTCCCCGACGAGGCCGACGACCTGGGGGCCTTCGAGGAACTGGCCGAGCTCCTGGCCTCGAACCAGGTCGAGTTCTGGAACCTGGGCCATCAGACCGGCTCGCGCCGTCCGGCCGAGCACATCCCCGGGCGCGGCTGGATCTACCGGACCGTGCTGGACATCCTCCGGGACCTGCCCGAGGATCACCTGAGCCGCCCGCAGTTCTCGGCGCTGCAGCTCGGCGGCTGGGGGCCGGCCTCGGCCAAGGCCAGCGCCTACGAGCAGGGCCGGGTCTTCATCTACGACTTCGCCCTGGGCGGCGCGCGCCGGACCATGATCGGGCTCTTCCTCCACGAGATGGGCCACGCCCACGAGGCGGCGCTCGACGCCAGGACCACCCGGGAGATCGCCGGGCTCCATGCGCCCATCGCCGAGGACGGGGAACTCCTGGGGCTCGAGTTCCTCCTCGACGCCGAGAGCCGCAAGGTCTACCAGCAGTTCCTGGTCAACGAGTTCATCGCCGAGAGCTACGTGGCCTACACCGCGGCCGGGGCGCTCATGCGCGGCATGGCCGCCGAGACGCCGGGGCGCTCGGGGCCTGCCTGGCGGCGCTTTTACGAGATCTATCGCGAGAGCTTCGGCGGGGTCGAGTACGACTGAAGCCGCCGCACGGGCTCCTCCAACGCCGAGGACGCAGAGGTCGCCAAGGCGGCCTTTCCGGGTGCCCGAGGAAAGATCCAAGTTTGAGGGGCGCAGGCGCGGGCCTGAACTGGGAACGGATCGACTGATCGGACTCAGTCCTCCACCATCCACCATCCACCATCCACCCGCCACCCTCAACCTACTTCTTCCGGAACACGATCTCCCCGCCCTTGACCTCGCCGACCACCTTCTTCGCGCCGGCCAGCGTCCCCTTGAGAAGTTCCAGCGCCAGCTTGTCCTGGACCTGCTTCTGGATGACGCGCTTCAAGGGCCTGGCGCCGAAGACCGGGTCGTAGCCCTCGCGGGCGAGCAGCGCCTCGGCCTCCCCGGTCAGTTCGAGCTTCACGCCGCGCTCGGCCAGGAGTTTGGCCAGCCGCGCGAGCTGGATGTCGACGATCCTGACCAGGTCCTTCTCGGCCAGCCGCCGGAAGGTGACGGTCTCGTCGACGCGGTTCAGAAATTCCGGCCGGAAGGTGCGCCGCAGCGTCTCCTCCATGCGCCGGTCGAGCTCGCCCTCGTCGTCGATCTCGAGGACGTACTGGCTGCCGATGTTCGAGGTCATGATCAGGACGGTGTTCTTGAAGTTCACCGTCCGGCCCTGGCCGTCGGTGAGGCGCCCGTCGTCGAGGATCTGGAGGAAGACGTTGAAGACGTCCGGGTGGGCCTTCTCGATCTCGTCGAAAAGCACCACCGAGTAGGGCCGCCGGCGCACCGCCTCGGTGAGCTGTCCGCCCTCCTCGAAGCCGACGTAGCCGGGAGGGGCGCCCACCAGGCGGCTCACTGTGTGCTTCTCCTGGTACTCGGACATGTCGATGCGCACCAGGGCCTTCTCGCTGTCGAAGAGGAACTCGGCCAGCGCCCGGGCGAGTTCGGTCTTGCCCACGCCGGTGGGCCCCAGGAAGATGAAGGAGCCGACGGGCTTATTGGGGTCGGCCAGGCCCGAGCGCGCCCGGCGGACGGCGTCGGCCACGGCGCGCACCGCGTGATCCTGGCCGACGACGCGCTGTTCGATGCGCTCCTCCATGTGGATGAGCTTCTCCACTTCGCCCTCGAGCATCTTCGAGACCGGGATGCCCGTCCAGCGCGAGACGATCTCGGCGATGTCCTCGGGGGCGACCTCCTCCTTGAGCAGCGCCCCCTTCTGCTGCATGGCGGCGATATCCTTCTCGGCGGCGGCCACCCCCGCCTCGAGCTCGCGGAGCTTCCCGTAGCGGATCTCCGCGACCTTCGCGAGGTCCCCGGCGCGCTGGGCCTGGGCCTCGGCGTTCTTCGCGGAGTCGATCTGCTCCTTCAGGTCGCGCAGGCGCTTGATGGCGTCCTTCTCGGCGGTCCAACGGGCCTTCTCGGCGGTGAGCCGCTCGCCGAGCGAGGCGAGCTCGGCCTCGATCTTCCCGCGGCGGTCCTTGCTGGCCGGGTCCTTCTCCTTGAGGAGAGCCTGGCGCTCGATCTCGAGCTGCATCTTCCGGCGTTCGAGGGCGTCGAGCTCGGCCGGCAGGCTGTCGATCTCGATGCGCAGCCGGCTGGCCGCCTCGTCCACCAGGTCGATGGCCTTGTCGGGCAGGAAACGGTCGGTGATGTAGCGCGCGGATAACGTCGCCGCGGCCACCAGCGCCGAGTCCTGGATGCGCACGCCGTGGTGCACCTCGTAGCGCTCGGCCAGCCCCCGGAGGATGGCGATGGTGTCCTCGACGGTCGGCTCGCCGATCATCACCGGCTGAAAACGCCGCTCCAGGGCCGCGTCCTTCTCGATGTGCTTGCGGTACTCGGAGAGCGTGGTCGCGCCGATGCAGCGGAGCTCGCCGCGCGCCAGAGCGGGCTTCAGCATGTTCGCAGCGTCAGCCGCGCCCTCGGCGGCGCCCGCCCCCACAATGGTGTGGAGCTCGTCGATGAAGAGGATGATCTGGCCGGCGGAGTCGGTGACCTCCTTGAGGAGCGCCTTGAGCCTCTCTTCGAACTGGCCGCGGTACTTGGTGCCGGCCACGAGCGCGCCGAGGTCGAGCGCCGCGACGCGCTTGTCCTTCAAGCCCTCCGGGACGTCGCCCGAGGCGATGCGCCGGGCCAGGCCCTCGGCGATGGCGGTCTTCCCGACGCCCGGCTCGCCGATCAGCACCGGGTTATTCTTGGTGCGCCGGGAGAGCACCTGCATCACCCGGCGGATCTCCTCGTCGCGACCGATGACCGGGTCGAGCTTGCCCTTGCGGGCCAGGTCGGTCAGGTCGCGGGCGTAGCGAGCGAGCGCCTGGTACTTCTCCTCGGGGTTCTCGTCGGTGACCCGCGCCGAGCCGCGGAGCTCGGCCAGGGCCTTGAGGATCGCCTCGCGCGTCGCGCCCTGGGCCAGGAGCGCGGCGCCCGCCGGGCTCCTCTTGTCGGCGGCGATGGCGAGCAACAGGTGCTCGGTCGAGACGTATTCGTCCTTGAGCTTGCCGGCCTCGGCCTCGGCGGCGTCGAGGGTCTTCCGGAGTTCGTTCGAAAGGTAGGTCTGGGCGCCGGTGCCCGAGATCTTCGGGAGCCGGCCGAGCGCGGCCTCGAGCTCGCCTCCGAGCGCCTCGAGCCGCACGCCGAGCTTGCCCAGGAGCGGAGCCACCAGCCCCTCCGGCTGGGCGACGAGCGCGGCGAGCAGATGCTCGGCCGTCACCTCCTGATGGCCGGCGGCCTCGGCGGCCTTGCCGGCGGCAGCCAGGGCCTCCTGGCTCTTGATGGTGAGCTTGTCCATGCGCATGGCGATGCTCCTTCTTTAGCCTTTATGCCTCGGTATCCATCTCCTGTTTCAAGCACGTAACGTGCCAGGGACCGGATGTCCGGACAGACGGAAGGCACTCATAACGCGCGACATGAACGCACGCCGATGCTTGCTGCGTGCCAAAATGACACGCTCGGTCATGCTGTGATATCTTCTGGAATCGGTAGACTGATGAGCCGTGGCTCCGTGTGAGCAGAAGCTATGTCGGTTGCGGCCACATTTGTCCGGGGTTTCAGTCCCCTGGGCCATCCTGATTCACAATTGCTTGCTTGCGGTTGTTTAGCATCCTCCGGAGCGCCAGCGCGTCCCGCACCGCCCCGCCGCCTGCGTCGTTGTTGAAGTAGGCATGGACGTCGCGGCCCTCGTCGAGCCGCTCCACGAGCCAGCGCGCCCAGGACCGGAGCCGCCGCGGGCCGTAGAGCCCGCCCTCGCTTTGGCCCGCGCCGTGGAACCGGCAGTAGACGAATGGCGCCGTGGCCCAGCGCGGCGAGGGGCAGTCGGCGCGGTCGTGGACGCAGAGGGCCGCGCCGGCGCGCTCGAAAGCCTCGCGCACCTCCTCGTCGTACCACGACTCGTGGCGGAACTCGACGGCGTGACGCAGATCACCTGGCAGGAGAGCCAGGAAGTCGACCAGGAGCGGCAGGTTCTTCCTCACGTTCGGAGGCAGCTGATAGAGCACCGGGCCCAGCCGGCCCTTGAGCAACCGCGCGCGGGCCAGGAACACCCCGAGGGGCTCGCGGACGTCCCGGAGCCGCTTCAGGTGGATGATGAGCCGGCTGGCCTTGAGCGCGTAGACGAAGCCCTCGGGCGCCGCGCGCCGCCAGGCCAGGAATGTGCTGCGCTCCGGCAGCCGGTAGAAGGTGTTGTCGATCTCCACGGTGTCGAACGCGGAGGCGTAGTGCGCGAAGCGGTCGCGGGCGCGCAGCCCCTCCGGGTAGAAGGCGCCGACCCAGTGCGGGTAGGCCCAGCCGCAGGTGCCGACTCGCGCCGTGGCGATGGCCAGGGCCCTTTCACCGCCGAGGCGCCGAGACGCAGAGAACAGATGCTGTGCCAGGATTGCTCTGGCAGAAACATCCGGGCTCATCGACGTCTGCCGCATCATCCCGCATGCGTTGTTCTCCGCGCCTCCGCGCCTCGGCGGTAAATCGTCAATCCAACGCTTCCGCGCCCGGGACGATTTCGCGAATCGCCGGAGCGCGCCCCGGCGTTTAGACTGCGGCGGAGGACCTTGGATATGCGTGACCCTCCGGACAGGATCCGGGCCTGGGGCGGTTCTCTCCGGCGGGGGCACAGATTCGATGGCTGCGGCCGCAGGCCGCAGGGATCGAATCCGTTCTTCGGCTCCCGCCGCATCACCCTGCGAGCAAGGGGAGACGGAATCCGACTGAAGAAACGCTGCGCGTTTCTTCACCACGGAGTGCCCCCGCCGGAGAGAACCGCCCCAGGCCCTCCGTGTGCGAAGGTTGCCACGCCAGGTGCATAGAGGAGCAAGGTAATGGACAACGCCCAGGTGGCCGCGGTCTTCGACGAGATCGCCGACATCCTCGAGCTCAAGGGCGGCGAGGACTTCCGGGTGCGCTCCTACCGGAACGCGGCCCGGACGGTTCGCGATCTGCCCGAGAGCATCGAGGAGGTGGCCCGCGACAAGCGGAAGCTCCTCGACCTGCCGGGCATCGGCGAGAGCATCGCCGACAAGATCGTCGAGATCCTGAAAACCGGCACGGCCCGGAGGCTCGAGGAGTTGCGCACGCAGGTGCCGCCCGGGCTCGGCGAACTGCTCCGCGTGCCGGGGCTCGGCCCCAAGCGCGCCCGGCAGCTCTACGAGGAGCTCGGCGTCAAGTCCCTCGAGGAGCTCAAGGCCGCCGCCGAGGCGCACCGCATCTGCGGCCTGGAGCACCTCGGCGAGAAGACCGAGGAGAAGATCCGCAGGGGCATCGCCACGGTGGAGTCGGCCGGCTCCCGGGTGAAGCTCAAGGAGGCCGACGACCGGATGCGCTCGCTCGGCGAGGAGCTCGACCGCCTCGCGAGCGTCCGGCGCTGGACTCCGGCCGGGTCCTGGCGGCGGCGGCGCGAGACGGTCGGCGACCTCGACGTGCTCGTCGACGCCCCCGACCGCGACGCGGCCGCCGGCGAGCTCGTCGCCCTGGCCGGGGTCGAGGGACTGGTCGAGCGCGGCCCCGAGAAGGTCACCGTGCGCCTGGCCGGCGGACTGGCCGTCAACTTCCGCTTCCACAAGGGCGACGCCCACGGAGCGGCGCTGCTCTACTTCACGGGCTCCAAAGAGCACAACATCCGGCTGCGCCGCGCCGCCCAGGAGCGGGGCTGGAAGCTGAACGAATACGGCATCTTCGACGGCCAGCGTCGTCTCGCCGGCCGGACCGAGGAGGAGATGTACGAGAAGCTGGCTCTGGCCTTCGTTCCGCCCGAACTTCGCGAGGACCGGGGCGAGATCGAGGCCGCCGCGGCCGGGGAGCTGCCCCGGCTGGTCGAGTCCGGGGACATCCGCGGCGACCTGCACGTCCACACCCGCGAGACCGACGGCCACAACACCATCGCCGAGATGGCCGCCGCGGCGCGCGATCGAGGATACGAGTACCTGGCCATCACCGACCACTCCAAGGCCGTAACCGTGGCCCGGGGCATGGACGAGACCCGCTGCCGCCGGCACGTGGAGGCCATCCGCTCCGCCGCGGCCGACCTCGAGGACCTGTGGCTGATGGCCGGGATCGAGGTGGACATCCTCAAAACCGGGCGCCTGGACATGCCCGAGAAGCTGCTGGCCGAGCTCGACTGGGTGACGGCCAGCGTCCACTCGCACTTCACCCTGGACGAGAAGGCCATGACCGCGCGGATGCTCGAGGCGATCAGGAGCGGGATGATCCACGCCATCTCCCACCCATTCGGCCGGCAGATCGGCGCGCGCGATCCCATCCGCTTCGACGCCGACGCGGTCTTCGGCGAGTGCGCCGAGCGCGGCGTGGCGCTCGAGATCAACAGCTATCCCGACCGCATGGACCTGCCCGACACCTACTGCAAGTGGGCCAGGGAGCTCGGCGCCAGGATGGTCGTCACCACCGACGCGCACGACGTCGCCGGCCTCGGGTTTCTCGAGTACGGCGTGGCCAATGCCCGCCGCGGCTGGCTCGAGAAGAAGGACGTGCTCAATGCCCTGCCGGCGGCCGGGCTCCGGAAGCGGCTCAAGCGGCCGAAAAAGTAGAATGTCCCCTTTTCGGTCCGCGAGCGGCCCGATAGAATGGGGCTCGTGGCCACCGATTACGTCGAGCTCTGCTTCGAGACGCCCCAGGACCAGACCTACTTCTACCGTCTACCCGAGGGCTTTTCCGCCGCGGCCGTCCCCGGCCTGCGGGTGGTCGCGCCGCTCGGGCCGCGGCGGGAGACCGGCTTCCTCCTGCGGGTCGTCGGCGAGGACGAGGTCCGGCGGGAGCTCGAGGCCAAGCTGGCCCGGCGCGGCGGCGGCAGGAAGGCCCCCGCCGCCGAGAGCGCCGGGCTGCCCGGAATGGAGGACGCCGGCCCCTCGTCCGGCGGCGGCAGGGGCTGCAGGGAGGACGACGACGTCCTGGCGGCCGTCCGGGAAGTGATCAAGCCCGCCGACGAGGCGGCCTATCTCACTCCGCGAATGGTCGAGCTCGGCCGCTGGATCGCCGCGCACTACGGCGCGAGCCTCGGCGAGGCCCTCGGCGCCATGCTCCCGGCGGCGGTCAAGCAGCACAAGCGCTCCGAGAAGATCCGCTTCGTGGAGCTCCTCGAAAAGCCCGAGGAGGCCCGGCGCCTGGCCGCCTCGATCGCCGCGCGCGCCCCGCAGCAGGCCGTGATCCTCGAGACCCTGGCCGAGTGCCCGGGGCGGCTGACCGTCGGCGAACTGCTGCTCGTGGCCGACGTGGGCGAAGGCGCGGTCCGGGCCCTGGCCCGGAAGATGCACCTGCGCGTCGTCGAGGAATACCCGCAGGAGCGGGTCTTCATGGGCTACGGCGCCGAGGCCGCCAAGGAGTTCGAGCTCACTGCCGAGCAGCGCGCGGCGGTCGAGGCCGTCGTGGCGTCCATGGGTCTGGCGGATGCGGAGGGCTTTCCGGTTTCCGTGGGCGGGGGCACGATTCAATCCCGACGGCCGCAGGCCGACGGGGCTGAATCCGCCTCCCCATCGCCTCCCGTAGCGGAATCGGAACCGGGATGCGAAGGCGACGACACCGGGGGGAAGAACCGCTTGCGCGCTTCCTCCCCTCGGGTGCCCCCGCCCACGGAAACCGGAAAGCCCGGACCGCAGCCGGGAGCCGTGCACCTCATCCGGGGCGTCACCGGCAGCGGCAAGACCGAGGTCTACATCCGCGCCGCCCAGGCCGCCCGCGAGCGCGGCCGACAGAGCATCGTGCTGCTGCCCGAGATCGCGCTCACCCCCCAGACCTGCGCGCGCTTCCGGAGCCGCTTCGCGTCGCTGGCCGTGCTGCACTCGCACCTCACCGCCGGGCAGCGCGCCGAGGAGTGGCGCCGGATCCGCGACGGCCACGCCGACGTGGTCATCGGCGCCCGCAGCGCGGTCTTCGCGCCGGTGCCGCGGCTGGGGCTCGTCGTCGTCGACGAGGAGCACGAGACCTCCTACAAGCAGGACACCGCCCCGCGCTACCACGCCCGGGAGGTCGCCGCGCGCCGCGCCGAGCTCGAGGGCGCGGTCTGCGTGCTGGGCTCGGCCACGCCCTCGCTCGAGAGCCTCCACGCCGCGCGCACCGGCCGCTATCGCCTGCACGTCATGGAGAAGCGCGCGACCGGCTACCGGCTCCCGCCGGTCGAGCTCATCGACACCCGCGCCGAGGGCCGCGAGAACCGTTTCTTCATGGCCCTGAGCCGGCGGCTCAAGCTGCTCCTGGGGGCCTGCCTCAAGTCGGGCGGCTCGGCCATCGTCTTCCTGAACCGCCGCGGCTGGGCCACGGCCATCATCTGCGCGCGCTGCGGCTACGTGGCCCGCTGCGAGCACTGCCAGGTGGCCATGGTCTTCCACCGGCACCGGAACGCGGCGCTGTGCCATTACTGCGGCGCCGAGAAGCCCTTCGAGCCGTCCTGCCCGGACTGCCGCGGCCCGCTCCGGCAGATCGGCCTGGGCACCGAGCGGGTGGCCGACGAGGTCGCCAAGGCCTTCCCCGAGGCGCGCGTGGCCCGGCTCGACAGCGACGTCATGGCCGACCGGACCGCCCACGCCGGGATCCTCGCCGACTTCCGCGAGGGCAAGACCAACGTGCTGGTCGGCACCCAGATGGTGGGCAAGGGCCTCGACTTTCCGAGGGTGACGCTCGTCGGCATGGTCAATGCCGATACGGCCCTGAATCTCCCGGACTTCCGCTCTGCCGAGCGCACCTTCCAGCTCGTGAGCCAGGTGGCCGGCCGGGCCGGCCGCGGCGAGATGGGCGGCCGGGTGGCGGTGCAGACCGCCTTCCCGGAGCATTCGGCGGTGGCCGCGGCGGCGAAGCACGACTATCTGGAGTTCGCCGAGAAGGAGCTCATCTCCCGCTCCGAGTTCTTCTGGCCGCCCTACGCCCGGCTGCTCCGGGTGGTGACGAGCGCCAAAGAGGCCATCCGCGCCCGCGAGCGCGCCGAGGAGATCGCCACCGTGGCGCACGCCGCCTGCGGAGAGCCCGGCGCGCCCGCCGCCCCGTCCGGCCGCGCTCCCCAGGTGCTCGGCCCCGCGCCGTGCCCCCTCGAGAAGATCGAGGACCTCTACCGCTGGCACGTGATGGTCAAGTGCCGCCCCGGCGCGGATTCCGAGCGGCTGCTCGCCGTGCTCAAGGCCGCCTGCACCGGCGCCAGGCGCGGCGTAAGGGCGGTCCTCGACGCCGACCCGGCGGCGATGTTGTGACCAACGGCGCAATCGAGCGGCCGTTTCAACCACGAAGCCACGAAGCCACGAAGGGGACACAAAGAACAATCTGCTAACGGCCAACGTTCGCGGCGGCCACCCCTGCATCCGCAGGCGACTGATGCCGCGCACAGGGGGTCAAGCTGTTCTTCGTGACCTCTTCGTGTCTTCGTGGCTTTGTGGTTGGAACCTCATGCGCCGCGTCGAAGGCCCCCGGGAAATCCGTTCGACACCTTGTCGGTTAGCGGTGTACACATAAGATAACGGCCTGACGGGATGTTGTACGGACAGCAGCGGAGGGGAATGACGATGATCGGACTGGTGACCTGCGAGGCTTGCGGACGGAAGGTGTCGGCCGAGGCCGCCAAGTCGGCCGGAGGCAAGTCGGTCTGCCCGCCGTGCTTCGAGAAGGCCAGGCAGGCCGTCGAGGAGAAGCGCCGCAAGGCCGCCGAGGAGAAGAAGACCGCGGCCTCCAAGGCCAAGATGGAGGCGGCCAAGGCCAAGGCGGTGTCCCGCCTGGCCGAGCGCGGCATCAACGTCGAGGACGTGATCGAGCGCCCGGTGATCCTGCCGCCCTCGGACGTGATCCCGGCCGCCAGGAAGAAGACCGCCGTCCGCGGCGACGACGAAGTCAAGCAGATGCTCGGCTCGGCCGGCGCGGTCTGCGTCGCGGCGCGGATCGCCGCGATCGTGCTCCTCCTTGCGGCGGGCTTGCTGGTGGCGGGCGGGATCGTCGGCCTTCTGGGCGCGGCGAGCCAGGCCGGAGCCCTGGGCGTCGCCGGCATAGTCGCCTCGACAGTGGTCGGCACCGCCAGCCTGGTCCTGCCGGCGCTGCTGCTCTGGTTCCTGGGCGGGTGGGTCAAGCGCTTCTCGGCGCTCTTCGCCAAGCACCTGGCCGGCTGAGCGGCACCGCCAACACCAAGACGCGAAGACACCAGGAACATACGGAAACGGAGGGGAAGCGATGCTTCCCCTCCGTTCTCTTTTCAGGCGTCGCCGTCGAGTCGCAGAGGCGTGGGAATGCAGGGGCGAGTCGCCGACCCGCCCCTGCCGATTCTTGCGTGGACTTTGAGTCTCAGGCCAGCTTCTTCAGCAGCCAGGCCATGTTCGCGCCGAGGGCGTCCATGGTGCGCATGCCCTCCTCGTCGCTCTCGACCTCGCCGGGTCCGCGGCCGAAACCCATGTTCCAGTAGATCGAGCCGGGCACGATCACCTCGTTGATCAGGAAGAAGTGGTTGATCGAGTCGTAGGCGTGGATCTCCCCGCCGCGCCGGACGGCCACCACCGCGGCGCCGACCTTGCGGCGCAGCAACCCGCCGTTCGCGCGGCAGACGAAGCCGGCCCGATCGATGAGCGCCTTGGTCTCCGGGGTGATGTCCGCGAAGTAGGTAGGAGAGCCGATGATGATGCCGTCGGCCGCGCGCATCTTCTCGATGCAGGCGTTGACCGCGTCGCCGGCCTGGACGCAGCGGCCGTCCTTGTTCTCGCCGCAGCGGTAGCAGGCGGTGCAGCCGTGCAGGGGCGCTCCGCCCACCTGGACAAGCTCGGTGGCGATGCCCTCTTTCTCCAGGGCATCGAAGACGCGGCGGATGAGCCGGAAGGTGTTGCCCTCCTTGCGGGGGCTGCCGTTGAAGGCCACGACTTTCATGGCGGGTCTCCTTTGCGGTTAAGGCGACGCCCGGGCCGGCGGAACCTATCCGGCCAGCAGCGCCGCGCCGTAGGCGGCAGTGAGCTGCGGGTGGCGAGAGCGGCGCACCGGCATCTCCAGGACCCTCTCCAGTTCGAGGCGCAGGGTCTCGTTGAGGGCCACGCCCCCCGAGAAGTAGAACGGCTCTCCGGCCCGGAGCTGCCGGACGGTCGCGGCCGCGCGCTTGGCGATGGCCCGGTGCACGCCGGCCAGGACGTCCTCGAGCTTCCGGCCCTGCGAGAGCAGGCTGACCACCTCGGTCTCGGCGAAGACCACGCAGGTGGAGCTGACCTCCAGGGGCTCGGGGCGAAGCTCGTGGAGCGCGGCGAGGTCCGGGAGCGTCCGGCCGAAGCGCGCGGCGATGACGTCCAGGAAGGCCCCGGTCCCGGCCGCGCAGCGGTCGTTCATGACGAAGTCCTGGACGAGCCCCGCCTCGTCCAGGCGGATGACCTTGGAGTCCTGCCCGCCGATGTCCAGCACGCTCCGCGCGTCGGGGTGCAGGTGGCGCACTCCGCGGGCGTGGCAGGTGATCTCGGTGACGGTCCGGTCCGCGTAGTCCACCAGCGCCCGGCCGTAACCGGTGGCGACCGCGCGGCACTCGACGCCGCCGCGGTCTCCCAGCAGTTTCTCGCGGAGCCGCAGGGCGGCCGCGCGGGGGTCGTGCCCCGTGGGGCGCATGGCCGAGCCCAGCGCGAGGCCCGACTCGTCGAGCAGCACCGCCTTGGCGGTGGTCGAGCCTATGTCCACGCCGAGGAGCAGCCGTGACCCCATTCCGCGAACATCTCCAGTCCGGGCTCCGGCCCGCCGCGGGCCGGGGCTGATGCAACGCCCGGATTATACTCGAAGCCGGCCGGCGCGCCCGAGCAGCCCGTTGAAAAAGTGCCGGGGATCGCGTTGCGACGCCGGCGCTTTTTCGACGGGCTGCCAGGATTTGCGGAGGGACCGGCGGCGCGAAGCGATCAGTCGCCGGAGTCCGAATGGGCGCCTATGGAGGGCGCCTGCAGCGAGCCACCGACCGTTCCGGCCCACGGGCGGTCCGGGGAGGACAGCCAGGCCAGGAGCGCCTCGGCCAGCCGCTCCCGGCAACCCGGCATCACGAAGTTGTGGTCCGCCCCGTCAAGGCTGCGCAGGACCGACCCGGCCGCGAGGCGCGGATCCCGGGCCGCCGGCTCCGCTGCCAGCCCCGGCAGGATGGATTCGAGATGCCCGCGATGCCGGCCGTCGGCGAAGACCCACAGCGTCGGTATGCCCCGATCGAGCACGCGCCGTAGCGCCCCGATCACCCGGAGATTGGCGCTCTCGCCGAGCTGCTCGAGGAACCAGCCGTCCCCGCCGGGCCGTTCCGCCGGGCCGGGACGGCGGAGGCGGGCGGCGGCCAGCCGGAAGCGGCCCAGCGTCGAACGCAGCCGGTGGAGCAGGCGCCTGACCGCCAGCAGCGGCAGGCCTCCGCGCCGGGCCGACAGGCGCTCCCACCACGGCAGCTGACGCATGCCCGCCCGGGACTCCGCCGGCTCGCCGGAGCGATCCCAGAGGAGCCGGAGCTCGAGCGGCATGACCGCCGCCACCCGCTCGTCGCCGGCGGCGGCGTATACGGCGGTGATCGCCCCGCCGCACAGGCCGGTGAGGATGCAGGCCGGCTCTCCCGTCTCGCCGAGCATGAAGCCGACGGCGGCGGCCGCGTCCGGCACGAAGAGCCCGCCCTCGATCTGCACGAACACGTCGATCACGCTCTGGGCCGCGATCTCGCCCCGGCTGTCGCCCAGACCGCGCGGGTCGAAGCGCAGCACCGGCCAGCCCGCCGCCGCCAGGCGCCGCGCCAGCCACGGATAGAAGACCGCCGAGCGGCAGGTCTCCCCGGCGGCGAGCATGACCACGGGCGGCCGGCCCCGGACCGGCTTCTCGGGAACATGCAGAACGCCCGAGACGGGCAGGTCCCCGACCGCGAAGGACACGGGCCGCTCCACGATGCGGTTCCGGGCGACGAGCCGCACCGCGGTCTCCGCCGGGGGCGACGGCGACGCAGCCCCCGGCAGATCCGCCCCCCCGGGCTCTTCCTCTCCGGCCTCCGCCGCGGCGACGGCGGTGGTCTCCACCCACCGCGCAGTCCCGGAGAAGAGTTCCGGTGGGCGCCACAGGAAGTGCTTGGTGCGCAGCCAGGCCAGCGGCGCCACCAGGGCCTCGAGGTTGGCAAGGCCCGTGGCGGCGATGTTGCCGCACAGCGCCTCCAGTTCGCTCCTGATCGGACGACCGGGCCGGGCGTCGATCTGGACGACGAGGGCGCGCCCGGCGGCACCGCGGCCGAGCGCCTCCGGAGCGATCGCGGCCAGCGAATCGTACATGCTGCCGGTCAGAGGGAAGCCGTCGACGAACACCGCCCCGCCCTGGGAGAGCTCCCGGCGAAGCTCCTGCCGGCTGTGGTGCCTCGGTCCGCTCGAGACCAGCTCGTTGGCCAGGGCCACGCGCAGCAACTGTTCGCGATAGGCGGCGCCGTCGACGACCGGCTCCCACATGACGAGCTGCCGCACCCCGCCGGCGCGCGCGGCCGCCAGGGCCGCCAGGGCCGCCCCCAGCCGCAGGCCGAGCAGCCCGGCCGGGGGCCGTCCGGTCAGGCGTTCGAGCTCGCCCATGGCCGCGAGCACGTCCTTCGCATGATCGTGAACGGTGAACTGGTCGAAGTTGCCGGCGCTGTCGCCCGTGCCCCGGTAGTCGAAGCGCAGCACGGGTCGGCCGCGGGCGCACAGCTCGCGAGCCCATTCGACCATCAGCCGGTGCGAGTTGTTGCGCTCGACCCCGAAGGCGTCGCACAGGACCCAGCCGGACTGGCCGGAGGACGCGCCGGGCGGGAGGTACAGCACCCCGAAGAGCTCGGCTCCCTCGCCGAAGAAGAAGGCGCGCTCGCTCTCCGGGCTCAACGCAAGCACCCTTCCGGCCACAGATGAACACGGATGAACACAGATGGCGCCGCCCTCATCGTCGATATTCGGAGTGGACGCATAGGGGACTCATGTTCCAGGCCGGATATCCTGATTGCAGTCACCGTTCCAACCCGGCAGCCGTATCTGTGTTCATCCGTGTCCATCAGTGGCTCGTCTCGCGCCTAGGGCGGCGTCTCGAGGCCCAGTTGAGCCGCGACCTCGTCCGCCCGGTCGCGGCCGCCGAGGTCGTCGAGCTTGGCCAGGCCCTCCTCGCGGCTCATGAATCCGTCGCGCACCAGCCCGGCGATCTCGAAGGCATAGGGGTGGAAGCCGAACTGCCGCAGATGCAGGCGGTTGGCCAGCAGGTTGAGCCGGCAGTTGGTGGAGTTGCCGTCGGTGTCGCCCGGCGGCCGCCAGCCGAGGTCCCGGATCTCCTCCACGATGCGCCGCTCGTCGTACTCCCCGAAAGAGAGCGGATTGACGCTGTACGGCCAATCCGCCTCGTCCGCCGGCGACAGCCCGGCCAGCGAGAAGCCGGCCAGTTCGCCGGAGTCCAGGCCGGCCGCGCCGGCCGCGGCGGCCAGCGGCGCAAGGCGGGACTCCTGCATCTCCGCGATCATGGCGGCGTTGAGACGAAACAGCCCGGCCCGGGCCGGGGCCTGTCCCGGCGACCAGCCGTAGGCCAGGAGCGGTATCCGGCGCTCCAGGGCCAGCCGCAGGAAGACGCCCTTGGCCAGGCCCATGCAGGCGTTGCAGACCGGGCTGGCCCGCTCGAGCGCCTTGGCCGGGAACGGGTTCCGCACGGCGACCTCGGCGAAGAGAGCGCGGAGGAACCCGATGCGCGGCTTGACTACCAGGTGCTCGGCGTCGAGCGCCTCGACGACCCGGCGGGCGTTCTCGAAGGCCGCCGGGCTCAGGAAGCCGTTGTCGAAGGTCACGGCCAGCACCCGGAGCCCGTATTGGCGTCGGAGCAGCATCAGCGTGTAGGTGCTGTCCTTGCCGCCGCTGTAGGCCATCAGGCACTGCGCTCCGGGGCGCTCGCGCATCAGCGCGGCCAGCACCTCGAAGCGCCGGGCGAGCCGCTCCCGGACCGCGCGATCGTCCTCGCGCGAGCGGCCCCTGCGGCAAAGGGCGCACAGGCCGGAGGCGTCGATGGCGCTGCCGGGAAAGGAGTCGGGAAGGACGCATCCGCGGCAGATCTTCATTGAGAGGGTTCCGCAGTGCTGGACAAACGACGGCCAACAGCCAACAGCCAACAACCAGCAGCCAACAACCAATCAATCGATGGAAGAGACCGACCCCTCAGTCGAGGGGCCTTCCGGTTTCCAGTTTGCGATCGTTGGTTGCTGGTTGTTGGTTGTTGGTTGTTGGCTGTTGCACGTTCGCTCACGGCGCGCACGTCCGCAGTGGCGGCCCTCACGCCCCGTCCTCCTCCGCCGCGACGGCCATGCCCTCAGCGGCCTTGAGGGCGGACTTCTTGATTTTGCCGCTGGTGGTCTTGGGCAGGCTTCCGCGGAAGACGATCCGCCTGGGCACCATGAAGCTCTCGAGCCGCCGGGCGCAGTGATCGAGGACCGAGCGCTCGTCGAGGATGCCCCCCTCGCCCAGGACCAGGTAGGCGACTATCGCCTCGCCGAGCACCGGGTCGGGGGCGCCCACCACCGCGGCCTCCTTGACCTGGGGAAGCTCGTAGAGGACGTTCTCGACCTCGCGGGGGCTGACCTTCTCGCCGCGGCTCTTGATGATGTCGTCCTTGCGGGACACGAAATAGAGCCACCCTTCCTCGTCGGTCTTGAAGAGGTCGCCGGTGTGGAGCACCCGCTCCCAGGGGTAGCGGCCCGGGCGGAGGGCGCGGGCAGTCTCCTCCGGCCGGTTCCAGTAGCCGGCCATGACGTTCGAGCCGCGGACCACGAGTTCGCCGATGACGCCCGGTCCGACGGGCCGGCCCTCCTCGTCGACCACGAAGACCTGCTCGTTGGGCATTCCGCGACCCACCGAGGTCGGCCGGCGCTCGAGCTCCTCGGGCGGCAGGTACGAGACGCGCTTGCACTCGGTGACCCCGTACATCGAGTAGATGCGCGCCTTCCGGAAGAGCTCCCGGAGCCTGAGGATGTGCGCGGGCGGCAGCGCCGCGGCCGTGTTCGACACGTAGCGGACGCCGTCGAACCAGTCCGGCCGGACGTCCTTCATCTGCAGCAGGATGGCGAAGAGCGTGGGCACGCCCGGAAAGCCGGTGACGCCCTCCTTCCGCACCAGCTCCACGATGCGGAAGGGGTAGGCGAAGGACTTCTCCAGCACCAGCGTCGCGCCCATCCGGGCGGCCATCAGCAGCTGGTAGAGCCCGTAGTCGAACGACATGGGCAGGACGTTGAGGATCACGTCCCCGGGGACGTTCTCGAGGTACTGGGTGATGGACGTCGCCGCGGAGATGACGTTGCGGTGCGTGACCGCCACGCCCTTGGGGAAGCCGGTCGAGCCCGAGGTGTAGATGAGCGCGGCCAGGTCCATGTCGATGCCCCGGCGCTCGGGGGGCGACCCCGGCAGTCCCTCGAGGTCCCGGTCCATGCGGACGAGCGCCTTGCCGTTGGCGGGAGGATGCGCCGCGCCGTCGGCGGAGACGATGCAGCGCACCGAACCGGCGCGCTCGCCGGCGACGGCCAGCGCCTCGCCGAACCGGCTCGAGGACACGAAGGCCCGGGCCTCGCAGTCCCCGAGGATGAACTCGAGCTTGTCGGGCTTGGTGGTGGCGTTGACCACCACGAAGGCGGCGTCGGCCTTGAGCGCCCCGAAGACGGCCGTCGCGCAGTCCAGGCCGTTGTCCAGGAAGATGACCACGCGGTCGCCGGGGCTCACGCCCGACTCCCGGAGCGCGCGGGCCAGCCGGTTGGTCCGCGCGTCGAGCCCGGCGTAGCTGGCGCGCTCCGCGCCCGCGGCCACGGCGGTCTTGTCCGGAAAGCGCTCGGCGCTCCCCGCGAGGAAATCCTGGACCTGCACGACGGCTAGCCCGAGAGCCGTCCCGAGGCCCGGGCCGGGCCGTCCGCCGGGGCCGCGCCCGCGCCCTTGCGCGCCAGGAAGCGGCAGATCCGGTCGATGGAGTCGAGGTTCTCCGGGACGAGGTCGGCGTCGTCCACGGAGATGCCGAAGCGGCTCTCCAGGAACTCGACGAGCTCGAGCACGCCGGTTGAGTCGATCAGGCCGGACTCCAGGAGCGAGGTGTCGCCCTCGATCCGCCGGCCCTGCGCGCCGGCCGGGAAGGCCTCGCAGATGAACTGGGTGACGATGTCCCTCATGGCAGACGATCCTTTCCCGTCTCTTATCATGTCTCTCCGCCGGACCAACTGCTCACGTCGCTTCCATCACGCTCTGCGGCCAGGGCTCCAGCAGGCTCGGCGGGGCCACCCGCAGGTGCCAGGTGGCGCGCCGGCGCGCCTCGAACTCGCGGAAGGCGCGGGCGGCCTGCGCGGCGCTCAGGCCCAGCTCGCGGGCGGCCTCCTCGGCCGGGACGCCCTCGCCCCAGGCGGAGAGCAGCAGGTCGAGCTGGTCATAGGGAATCCGGAAGTAGAACTCCTCGTCGGTGACCCCGCCCGACCACGTGTCCGGCGAGGGCTGGCGCTGGACGATGGCCTCGATCACGCCCACGTGCCTGGCCAGCTCGAAGACCTGGGTCTTGTAGAGGTGGGCGATGGGCTCGATGTCCACGGCGCCGTCGCCATGCTTGACGAAGAAGCCCTGGACGAATTCCGAGCGGTTGGTGGTCCCGGCCACCACGTAGTGGAGCTTCTCGGCGCGGTGGTAGAGCTGGATCATGCGGTTGCGCTGCTTCAGGTTCTGGGCCGCGGCTATCTCCCGGAGGTCGTCGGGGCCCACCCGGCTCGAGTGGCGCGAGCCGTCGGGCTTCTCGACGGTCAGCGAGTAGTAGTTGACCCGGTCCTGTTCGAGGAGGCGCGGCGGCAGGGTTATCTTGGTCCGGTCGGTGTCCGGATCGTACTCGGGGCAGAGCCCCTGGAGGACCCGGCATTTCTGCTCGTATGCGCCCAGCGCCGTGAGCACCGGGGTGAGGTCCACGCGCTCGGTGAGGATGCCCAGGACCGCGGCCTGCTCCATGGCCAGCGGCTCGCTCGCCTGGCTGGACTCCTTCTCGGGCATGATCAGGCCGAGCACCCGTTCGGGCCCCAGGGCCTTGACGCACAGGGCCGCCACCAGCGCGGAGTCCACCCCGCCGCTCAGGCCCACGACCGCGCCGCGGCGCCGGAAACGATGGATCACCTGATCGGCTATGAACCTGGATATCCGTCCGGCCTCGTAGGGCGCCTCGATGGCGAGGCTCTTCCTCGGTTCGTTCATGGCACTCCCGCCTCCGTCCAATCCGGCCATACGCCCCGATGGGGAGCAACGGGCGTGCCATCGGCCCGGCACGAATCCGGCACGCTCCCGGAGGGCTCCGGAGACAGGTGGGCAGAGCGAAGCCCCCGCTCCGGCGCTCCCGGCGAGGAACGCGGAGTCCGGCGAACGCATGGTCGCGCGTAGCCCGGGGCTTTGAAGGCCCTAGCGTTCGACTACGAGGAGGAACGTCGATGGGCGCGGCTGTCGGGCACAAAAAAACCGGGGGCGGCGGCCGTCTCCGGCTGCCGCCCCCGGGAGTCTATGTGGTGCGGCTCAGGACTTCACGGGCGCGTACTTGGCGGCCAACGCGTCGGCGCGCTTGCCCACCGAAACGCTGAACTTCTCGAGCTTGCCGGCCTTGGCCTTGTCCTCGGGATCGGCCGAGGCCGCCAGCTGCGCGGCGCGGGCCGCGGCGTTCTGGGACAGGCGCTTGAGCAGTTCGGCGAAGATCGCGCCCTGGTCGGCCTTGACGAAGCCCTTCTCGGCCTTCTCCCAGACGTCCGAGCCCAGGTCCAGGTTCGCAGTCAGGCAGTAGAACTTGGCGGCGGTCAGGCGCTCGCCGGCGTCGTCGGCGTACTTGTCGACGATCTGGGCGATGCGCAGCGCGGCCGCCGGGGAGTTGACGTCGTAGGTGCCCTCGGCGTCCTTGGTCTTGACCACGAAGAGGTAGTAGGGCAGGGCGGCGGCCAGGCGCTCGCGCTCCGGCTTGCCCGCGATCTTCTCGACCTCGAGGGCCTTCTTCCAGGCCTCCTCGGCGGTCTTGACGTCCGTGGCGACCGCGGATACGAAGTCGGTGATGGGCTTGACCTTGGGCAGGACCGGCTTGGTCTCGGGCTTGAGCGCCGCCTGCTGGGCGGCCTTCTCCCTGGCCTTGGTCAGGTCGGCGATCTCCGCATCGCACTTCTTCTGGTAGGCCGTCCCGGCGACCGCGGCCTGCGCCTCGGCGTAGGCCTTGATGGCCGCGTCGTAGTCCTTGGGCTTCTTGTCCAGGGCCTCATCGGCCTTCTTCCCGGCCGCATCGAAAGCGGCCTCCGCCTTGGCCAGCTTGTCCTTGGCGGCGGTCTTGTCGGCGTTGGCCTTGGCCTCGGCCGCGGCCTTTCCCTTGGCCTTGGTCAGGTCGGCGATCTCCGCATCGCACTTCTTCTCGAAGGCCGTCCCGGCGGCCGCGACTTTCGCGTCGGCGTAGGCCTTGATCGCCGCGTCGAAGTCCTTGGGCTTCTTGGCGAGCGCCCCGTCGGCGGCCTTCTCCGCGTTCTCGAAGGCCGACTCCGCCTTGGCCAGCTTGTCCTTGGCGGCAGCCTTGTCGGCATTGGCCTTCGCCTCGGCGGTGGCCTTGTCCGCGGCGGCCTTGGCATCGGTCTCAGCCTTGGTCTTGGCCTTGGTCAGGTCGGCAATCTCGGCATCGCACTTCTTCTCGAAGGCCGTCCCGGCGGCCGCGGCCTTCGCGTCGGAGTAGGCCTTGATCGCCGCGTCGAAGTCCTTGGGCTTCTTGGCGAGCGCCCCGTCGGCGGCCTTCTCCGCATTCTCGAAGGCCGACTCCGCCTTGGCCAGCTTGTCCTTGGCGGCGGCCTTTTCGGCGGCGGCCTTGGCATCGGCGACGGCCTTGTCCCTGCTCTTGGTCAGGTCGGCGATCTCCGCATCGCACTTCTTTTCGAAGGCCGTCCCGGCGACCGCGGCCTTCGCATCGGAGTAGGCCTTGATCGCCGCGTCGAAGTCCTTGGGCTTCTTGTCCAGAGCCGCGTCCGCAGCCTTGACGGCGTTCTTGAAGTCCGCCTCGGCCTTGGCCAGCTTGGCCTTGTCGGCGGCAGTTGCCGGCGTAGAACCCTTGCCCTTGCACCCGGTAAACAGCACCCCGGCGCCCAGGCCGAGCACCAGAACTCCCAGCAGCGCGCTCTTGAGGAAGCGATCCATCCCGAAGCCCTCCACGCACGAAGGAAGCCAGCCCGCACGGGGGCCGGCCGACACCGGACAACGAATATCTCCGCCGGGCCTGCCGCGGTCAAGGGCAAAAGCCCCGTCCGGCCAAGGGCAAGGGCGGTGCGTGTGACACGTTGGGCGGAGAGGCAACGGCCTCGCTTCGCTCCGATGGCGATGTCGATGATGCGTCACGCCCCGAGAACAGGCCCCGGCCTCCGACGGGCGCCGCCCCAAACCTGCGCTTGTAAAGCGCACCGATACGCCTTATAGATGTGGCCCGGCGCAGGTCGTTCCGCGCCGGACCCGGAACAAGCCTCGGAGAGCGCACCCGCCGCGGGCCGAGTTGCCGCGCGGTTCGGGCAGGACAGCAGGACATAGCCGAAGGAACCCACCATGGAACACGAAGCCACCAACGCCGCAACCCAGGCCGTGACCAGTGGCGCGGCCTTCTGGACGGCGACCAGCATCTTCGTCCTGGCCTACGCCATCATCATCTCCGACAAGATCCACAAGACCATCGTGGCCCTGGCCGGAGCCGGCCTGATGCTGGCCCTGGGCATCCTCAAGCAGAACGATGCGTTCCACAACGAGCACCTCGGCGTGGACTGGAACGTCATCTTCCTGCTGATCTCCATGATGGTCATCATCAACATCATGCGCCCGACCGGCGTCTTCGAGTACCTGGCCATCAAGAGCGCCAAGCTCGGCAGGGGCGAGCCCGTCCGGATCATGCTGATCCTCTCGCTGGTCACCGCGGTGGCCAGCGCCTTTTTGGACAACGTGACCACTGTTCTCCTGATCGCCCCGGTGACGCTGGCGGTGGCCCGGGACCTGAAGGTGAACCCGATCCCCTTCCTGCTCTCCGAGGTGCTGGCCTCCAACATCGGCGGCACGGCCACGCTGATCGGCGACCCGCCCAACATCATGATCGCCTCCAAGGCCAAGCTCGACTTCCTGGCCTTCATCTACCACCTCGGTCCGTGCATCGTCATCATCATGGCCGTCTTCCTGGTGGCCATCAAGCTGATCTTCGGCCGGCAGCTCAAGACCACCCCGGAGCTCCGCGACCAGATCATGCGCATGGACGAGAACAAGGAGATCAAGGACAGCGTCCTCCTGACCAAGTCCCTGGCGGTGCTCGGCCTGGTGCTGGTCGGGTTCGTCCTGCACGGGGCACTGCACTTCGAGCCGGCCACGATCGCGCTGTGCGGAGCGGCGTTGCTGCTGCTGCTTTCCGGCACCAGGTCCCCGCACCGGGTGCTCGCCGACGTGGAATGGGGCACGCTCTTCTTCTTCATCGGGTTGTTCATCATCGTCGGCGGAGTGGTCAACGTGGGCCTGATCAAGTGGATGTCCACCCAGGTCCTGGAACTGACTCACAAGAACATGTTCGCCACCAGCATGGCGGTGATGTGGCTCTCGGCCATCCTCTCCGCGGTGGTGGACAACATCCCCTACGTGGCCACCATGAACCCCCTGATCGTGGATATGGCCGGACAGATCTGGCCGACGCTGGACCAGACCGGCACGGCCCTGCTGCAGCACCGCGACCTCATGCCCGTGTGGTGGTCGCTGGCCCTGGGCGCCTGCCTGGGCGGCAACGGATCGGCCATCGGCGCCTCGGCCAACGTCATCGTCGTGGGCATGGCCGAGAAGGCCGGCCACCGGATCTCCTTCGTCAAGTTCTTCCTCTACGGCTTCCCGATCATGATCGGGACCGTGTTCATCGCCATGCTCTACGTCTGGATCCGGTACTACATGCTGGGGATCTAGGCCGCGTCAAGCGGCGGAGCCGGCTCAGGGCACTTCAATCACCATCCGACGTGGACCGGAGGGCCATTCCAACCACGAAGACACAAAGACACGAAGAAGTCACCAAGAACGACCGGGGCTGTTGTGCGCGGCAAGGTTCTCTCCCAAGTCCGAGAGCTCACGCTGCGGACTCTGCCCGGTTGTCGTTCTTCGTGTCGCTTCGTGTCTTCGTGTCTTTGTGGTTCAAAGCCATTCGCAGCACAAGAGACGAGATTGCAGGGGCCGGACGCCGCTTGAGCCCGGCGCCGCCCGCCCATAGAATCCAGCCATGGCCCTGATCGTTTCCAGCATTGACCTTGCCGTCGACCATGCCGACGGCGCGGTGCTCTCCGCCGCCGTCGATCGACTGCGCATCGGCCGGGACGCCGTCAAGTCCTGGCGGGTGGAACGCCGTTCGATCGACGCCCGGAAGAAGGGCGAGCCGCGGCTGATCTATTCCGTCCGCCTGAGGCTCGACAAGTACGACCGGGAAAAGCGGCTGGCCAAGCGCTGCGCGGCCGACGGCGTGGCCATCGACAAGCCCCAGGAACGGTGGCGGCCCCGGCCGGGCGCGAACGAACTCCGCGGGCCGGTCGTCGTGGTCGGCGCCGGTCCGGCGGGGCTGGCCGCCGCCTGGCGCCTGGCCGTGGCCGGCTACCGGCCGCTGGTCCTCGAGCGCGGCGAGGCTGCCGACCGGCGTCCGGCGGCCATCGCGGGGCTCGAGCGCGATGGGCGACTGGACCCCGAGTCGAACTACAGCTTCGGGGAGGGCGGGGCGGGGTGCTTCTCGGACGGAAAGCTCCACACCCGCCGCTCCGACCCGCGGGTCGCCGACCTCTTCTACTGGCTGGTGGAGTGCGGCGCTCCCGAGGAGATCCTCACGAGCGGCCGGCCGCACGTCGGCTCCGACCGGCTGCCCGGCGTGGTCCGGCGGATGCGCGGCAAGATCGTCGAGCTGGGCGGCGAGTTCCGCTTCGGCGCCCGGGTCGAGGGCTTCGAGGTCGGAGACGGCCGGCTCGCGGCCCTGCGCCTGGCCGGCGGCGAACGGCTCGAGGTCGGCGCCTGCGTCCTGGCCGCGGGGGCCAGCGCCCGGGACACCTTCGAGGCGCTCCTGGCCGCCGGGGTCGCGCTCGAGGCGCGGCCGCTCCAGTGCGGGCTGCGCCTGGAGTGTCCCCAGGGGGAGATCGACCGGCTGCTCTACGGCCGCTGGGCCGGGCACCCGCGGCTGGGCGCGGGCGAGTTCTTCCTGACCTCGGGGGCGGCGGGCGGAGTCGCCGCGGCCCACACGTTCTGCATGTGCCCCGGCGGCCGGGTGGTGCCGGTGGCCACCGAGCCGGGAATGCTCTCGACCAATGGCGCCAGCCAGCAGGCCCGCGACTCCGGCTTCGCCAACGCCGCGGTGATCGCCGCGGTGGAGCCGGAGAGTTTCGGCGGTTCGGGGCCGCTCGCCGGGATCGAGTTCCAGCGCGCGCTCGAGCGGAAGATCTTCCAGCGCGGGGAAGGGGACTACTCCTTCCCGTGCGCGACGGTCGCTGACTTCCTCTCGGGCGGCAGAAGCGCCGCACTTCCCGCGGCGCCGGCGCACGTCAGGCGCAAGGCGGCCGATCTCGCCGGCCTGTTGCCCGCCGCCATCGAAACCGCGGTCCGCGGGGCGCTCCAGCGCTTCGCGCACCTGATGCCGCCCCTGGGCGGCTCCGGAGCGACGCTATACGGCGCCGAGACCCGGGTGGGCTCGCCGGTCCGGGTGCTGCGCGGCGCCGACGGCCAGGCCCCGGGCGCGTCCGGGCTCCATCCGGCAGGCGAGGGCTCGGGCTACGCCGCGGGCATAGTCACCAGCGCCCTAGACGGCATGAAGGCCGCCGAGCAACTGGTGGCCGCGTTCCGCCGGCCCGGCTGACCGGGCATCGGCGGGCCGGAGAGCATCCCTCCCCGGCCCGCCCCGCGCAGACGGCTGCCCGCCTGACGAGCCCGGTGCGCCTGCCGCGCCAGATCTACTTGCCGTGCCCCTTCTGCTGGGCCGAGCTGCCGCCCTGCCCGCCGCCGCCGGCGGCCTTCATGGGCTCTCCGCAGCAGCTCACGCTGCAGCCCGACGAGCCCTGGGAGACCTCCACCTCCGTACCGCAGTGGGAGCACTTCATGGTCTTGCCGTTGTTGTTCTTGCCTGTCATAGCCGACTCCTTCGCTCCGCGCCGCCCTCGGCCGGAGGACGGCGATTCGAGCTATGAACGCCGCAGACCCGACGCCCATTCCGGCAGACCGCGGCGACAGGGAGCGCCACGGGCGCAGTCACGACCCGGCGCCCCCGGATGTTTTCACACCAGCCGGCTGGTTACATACATCGAAGGCACACGCGCCGGAGGGAGGTATGGACATGCCAAGGAAATCGCAGGGACGGTCGAAAGCGGGCCGCAAGGGCGGCAAGGCCAGCCACGGCGGCCGGGCAGGCAAGTCTTCCCGGCAGCAACGCGGAGAGCGGGAGGAGGGCCAGCAACCCATGGAGGGGCAGTGGTAGCAGTCGACCCCCGAGGGGTCTGATCGGCGAACGTCCGTGGCAGGGGCGGGCTCGGAACCCGCCCCTGCATCCGGATGCGCGCCCCGTAGAGCGGGGCTCGTTTGCGGCTGGCGGAAACACGATGGCGCAAGAGTCCAGCGACAGCCAATACCCAACAACCAACAACCAGCAACCAACAACCAACAACCAGAGGCCCGGAGCAGAAACCGAGGCGACTGGGCTGGGGAGGGGCGCTGCCGCTCCGCCAGCGCTCTCGCGTTTGCCGTTGGTTGTTGAACGTTGGCTGTTGGTTGTTGGTTGTTGGTTGTTGGTTGCTCCCTTTTCTTCTTGTCCCCTCCGCCGCACAGGGCTATAATTCCTCCGTCGAACAATGACCCGCTGACAGAGAGGAAGATCGCGTGGCTCAGGTCGAAGAAGTCCGTCGCCGCCTCAAGGGGATCTCCGGCAAGCTCGATGAGCTAAGGGGGGCTCTTTGACCTCGAGGCGAAGAAGAAGCGCCTGGCCGAGATAGAGGCCGAGACCGCCCGGCCCGACTTCTGGCAGACCGCATCCAACCGCGAAGGCGTGATGCGCGAGCTGCGGGTGCTCCGCGACGCGGTGGGTCTGCAGGACGAGTTCGCGAAGCGACTCTCTGACCAGTTCGAGCTCCTGGACATGGCCGCCGCCGAGAACGACGCGGCCACCGTCGACGAGCTCGCCGGCGAGGCCGAGGCGCTCTCCGGGGACCTCAAGCGGCTCGAGACCGGCCTGCTCTTCGGCGGCGAGCACGACGGCCAGGACGCCTACCTCTCGGTCCACGCGGGAGCGGGCGGCACCGAGAGCTGCGACTGGGCGGCGATGCTCCTCCGGATGCTCACCAAGTACCTCGAGGCCAAGGGCTGCAAGGTGCGGGTGGTGGACGTCCAGGAGGGCGAACAGGCCGGCATCCGCGGGGCCACCGCCGAGGTCACCGGCGGCTCGGGCGCCTCGGGCGCCTTCGGCCTGCTGCGCTCGGAGAACGGCGTGCACCGGCTGGTGCGCATCTCGCCCTTCGACGCCAACAAGCGCCGGCACACCAGCTTCGCCTCGGTCGAGGTCGTGCCGGTCATCGCCGACGTCGGCGAGATCGAGATCGACCCCAAGGACATCAAACTCGACACCTTCCGGGCCGGCGGCAAGGGCGGCCAGAACGTCAACAAGGTCGAGACCGCGGTGCGCATCACCCACGTCCCGACGGGCATCGTGGTCGCCTGCCAGAACGAGCGCAGCCAGCACCAGAACCGCGAGACGGCCATGAAGATGCTGGCCTCGCGCCTGCAGAAGATGGCCGAGGACCGCCGCGCCGAGGAGCTCGAGAAGATCGCCGGCGCCAAGCTCGGCATCGAGTTCGGCAGCCAGATCCGCAGCTACGTCCTCCAGCCCTACCAGATGGTCAAGGACCACCGCACCGACCACGAGACCGGCAACGCCGACGCCGTCCTCGACGGCAAGCTCGACGACTTCGTCGAGGCCTGGCTGCGCGTCGAGCTCGCCAAGCGGTCGGCGAAGAAGGACGGGGCGGGGAAGTAGCAGAGATCACCCATGAGAGACATCAAGGTCATCTGGAAGCTGCCAGTGCCGTCAACGTCTTTGCTCGATTCCCCGCAACTTCATGTGCTGCCGAAACGATGTTACGCGTTGCGCTTGAGATCAGAAGGAGACGAGAAAGACAGCCTCCTCACACTGTCCTTTGAGAATGTCGTTGCCTATAGATGCACTCATGACTGGGGATGCAGCGCCGAGACAATCGGCAGAGCCTATGACAAACTCGTCGATTACGGGAGCACGCATTGGCTAAACGAGATTGCATCGCTCGTCCACCAACGGGACCAGAAGCTTTCAAAGAAGCTGAAGCATCTGGGAATCTACTTTGATGACGGGCCTCACCATGAGTTCGTTTGCGGAGACGTCCGTGTTGCAGAAGGGCTGACTGCTCCTGATGGTGCGGCCGAAAGACGTTGACCCGCCGTATTTCGCAGATATCCTAGAGCCATTCCAACGGGCGCAGGCCTGACATTGGACGTCAGGCCGGACCCGCGGGCGCAGGTCGAATGGGGAGATCAAGAACCGTGCTCAACAGGCTCCGCAGCGTCGATCCGGAAATCTACCAGGCCATCCGCGAGGAGGTCCGCCGCCAGCAGGTGCTGGTCGAGCTCATCGCCAGCGAGAACTTCGTCTCGCAGGCGGTGCTCGAGGCCCAGGGTTCGGTGCTGACCAACAAGTACGCCGAGGGCTATCCCGGCGCCCGCTACTACTGCGGCTGCGAGTGGGTGGACCGCTGCGAGTCGCTGGCCATCGAGCGCGCCAAGCAGATCTTCGGATACGACCACGCCAACGTCCAGACCCACGCCGGCACCCAGGCCAACATGGCCGTGTACCTGGCCTCGCTCTCCCACGGCGACACCATCCTCTCGATGGGCCTGGCCTCGGGCGGGCACCTGTCGCACGGCTACAAGCGGAACTTCTCCGGCCAGTTCTACAAGTGCTTCAACTACGGCGTGAACCCCGAGACCGGCCTCCTCGACATGGACCAGGTCCGGAAGCTCGCCAGGGAGCACAAGCCCAAGATGATCGTGGCCGGGGCGAGCGCCTACCCGCGGACCATCGACTTCGCGGCCTTCGGGGAGATCGCCCGGGAGGTCGGGGCCATCCTCATGGCCGACCTCGCCCACATCGCCGGGCTGGTCGCCGCCGGGCTCCACCCCTCGCCCAAGGGCCACGCGCAGCTGGTGACCTCGACCACCCACAAGACCATGCGCGGCCCGCGCGGGGCGGTGATCCTCTGCACCTCGGAGTACGCCAGGAAGGTCGACAGCGCGGTCTTCCCCGGGCTGCAGGGCGGCCCGCTCATGCACGTGATCGCCGCCAAGGCGGTGGCGCTCAAGGAGGCGCTGTCCCCGGAGTTCCGCACCTATCAGGCGCGAATCGTCGAGAACGCCAAGGCCCTGGCCGACGGCTTGAAGCGCCGGGGCATCAAGCTGGTCACCTGCGGCACCGACAACCACATGGTGCTGCTCGACCTGCGCGACAAGGGCATCACCGGCAAGGACGCCTCGGCGGCGCTCGAAATCGCCGGGCTCACCACCAACAAGAACCTGGTCCCAGGCGACCCGCGCTCCCCGACGGAGACCAGCGGCGTGCGCCTGGGCACCCCGGCGGTGACCACCCGCGGCATGGGCCCGCGCGAGATGGACCTGATCGCCGACATGATCGCCCGGGTCATCTCCGCCCCCGGAGACCGGCGCGTGCGCAAGTTCGTCCGGGAGCAGACCCTGGACCTGTGCGACAGCTTCCCGATCTACTCCGGGCTCCTGCGCCGGCTCTACGAGCAGGACCAGGACGCCTACGACGTCTCCGCCGGAAGCCCCACGGCAGCAGGAGGCAACTGATGCTCGCCCACCAACCCCGTGTGCTCATCCACCGGCCCAAGCGTTGGGAGCTCGACAATCCCGCCGAGCCCGAGCTCTACCGGGACTTCTTCCCCTACACCGAGCCGCCCCGGGTCTTCTTCGACGGCCAGGAGGTGCCCATCGACCCGGCCGAGCGGATGTGGATCACCGACACCACCTTCCGCGACGGGCAGCAGTCCCGCCAGCCGTACTCGCCGGAGCAGATCGTCCGGCTCTTCGACTTCCTGCACCGCATCGACGGCAACACCGGGCTCATCGCCCAGAGCGAGTTCTTCCTCTACAGCGAGAAGGACCGCCAGGCCGTCGAGCTCTGCCAGGCACGCGGCTACAAGTTCCCGGAGGTGACGGGCTGGATCCGGGCCACGCCCGAGGACTTCAAGCTGGTCAAGTCCATGGGCCTGGCCGAGACCGGCATCCTCACCAGCTGCTCGGACTACCACATCTACCTCAAGCTCGGCATGGACCGCAAGAAGGCCATGGACCGGTACCTGGCGGTCGTGAAGGCGGCCATCGAGGCCGGCGTGCGTCCGCGCTGCCACCTCGAGGACCTGACCCGCGCCGACTTCTACGGGTTCGTCCTGCCCTTCGCCCAGGCGCTCATGGACCTCTCCGCCGAGAGCGGCATGCCCGTGAAGCTCCGCCTGTGCGACACCATGGGCCTGGGGGTCAGCTACCCCGGCGCGGCGCTGCCCCGGAGCATCCCCAAGCTGGTCCACGGCCTGTCGCGCCTGGCCGGCGTGCCCGGGTCGCTGCTCGAGTGGCACGGTCACAACGACTTCCACAAGGTCCTGACCAACGCCTCCACCGCCTGGCTATACGGCTGCGCGGCGGCCAACGCCACGGTGCTGGGCTTCGGCGAGCGCACCGGCAACCCGCCGCTAGAGGGCCTGGTCTTCGAGCACATCGGGCTGACCGGCTCGTCCGAGGGCCTGGACCTCAAGGCCATCACCGAGATGGCCGACTTCTGCCGCGCGGAGCTCGACTTCCACGTCCCGGCCAACTACCCGTTCGTGGGCTCGCGCTTCAACGTGACCTCGGCGGGCATCCACGCCGACGGGCTCATCAAAAACGAGGAGATCTACAACATCTTCGACACCCTGAAGGTGCTCGGACGCGCCCCGGGCATCAGCATCACCGACAAGAGCGGCCTGGCCGGGGTGGCCGCCTGGGTCAACATGCACCTGGACCTCGCCGAGGAGCAGAAGGTCTCCAAGAAGCACCCGGGCGTCGCCCGCATGTTCAAGATCATCGAGAAGCAGTACGCCGCCGGCCGGGTCACCTCCATCAGCCCTGAGGAGATGGACCGCCTGGCCCGGCGCTGCCTGCCCGAGCTCTTCGAGAGCGAGATCGACCGCCTCAAGAAGCGCGCCGCGGAGCTGGCCCTGCACCTGGTCGAGGCCGCCGCGGAGCAGCCCGACGTGCTGTCCATGGACCCGGCGCGCATGGAGGCCGCGCTCCAGGGCGTCGTCGACGAGAACGCCTTCGTGCAGCTCAGCTTCGTGGTCGACGGCAAGGGCGACAAGATCACCGGCTTCGCCAGCCGGCCGGAGGACCGCGACGCCTTCAGCCACTTCACCGAGACCAACTTCGCCGACCGCGAGTGGTTCCGCGGGCCGCTCAAGAACGGCAAGAGCCACGTCACCGGCCTCTACACCAGCAAGATCACCAAGAAGCTGTGCATCACGGTCAGCGACGTCATCGAGAACGATCGCGGCGACGTCCTGGGCGTGCTCCAGATGGACCTGCGCTTCGAGGACCTGGTCAAGGCCGAGCCGGGCGAGGACGAGGAGACGGACCTGTGAGGCGCCCGGCGGGTCCCGCCGCCGCGTTCGCGATTCTCGCGGGCCGCGCTGGCCTGGGGCTCGCGCTCCTGCTCGCGCCGGCCGCGGGCGGCTGCACCGTGGGCGGCACCACCCCGGAGAGCGCCATCGGCCCGACCTTCGACTGGGTGGACCGGGTCGTCCCGCCCAGCGCCCTGGTCGAGCCCATGCGCCAGGTCTACCGCCCGGGCGAGCCCATCCCGGTGACCGTCCAGATCGTGGCCCCCAAGGGCCGCGAGGTCCTCGACCCCTACCTGCCCATCACCGGGCGGTTCCACGTGCGGCGCCAGGAGAACCCCCTGGGCCTCGAGCCGGTCGACGCCAACCGGGCGCGCGTGGACCTGCTCCCCGACGACCGGCACGCTCGGACCCGCTCCTTCACGGTCGACGTGGCCCGGGCCTTCCCGATGAGCGAGCCCGGCTGGTACGTCATCACCTGGGCCGGCGAGGGACTCGACTGCCAGGTCCTGACCGTGGAGATCTCGGTGCGCGTCCTGCCCGGCGCGCCGGCTCCGGCGCGCTGAGGAGCTGCTGGACACGGAGCGACGCGGCGACGCGGAGACGCGGAGACACGGGGACACGCCTTCGTCAAGGCGTCGGCCGGCAGGAACGGTGACGCGAGGCACGGAGACCACTCACCCGGTTTAGGCTGTCGCCGGTTGTAAAGAGGTTTGCATGCAAGCGATAAGAGGAACGGCTGTGCTATTCATTCTTGCCTGTGCGGCAGCAATTGGCTGTTCTGGGCCAAAGAACGTCGCCCGACTCGAGTCAACAACCGAGAAGCCTTTCCCGGACATTCAGAAATTACGCGATCTGCTGAGAGGCCTGCAAAGGGTTGTGATCTCTCATGAGGCAGGACCTGACGACGCGCAAGAACAAGTGATGGCTATCGTTAGGGCGCACCCGGATAGAAGTATCGCGGTCCTGTGTCCGATGGTGGGAAATGAGGGCGAAGATGCCGGCGTTCGAATGGGCGCGGCGTGGGCTTTGGGTGAACTTGGCGACAAGCGGGCGGTGACGGCGCTTATTGACGCCTTTGAGTGCACTCCCGCGGGAGTACCCCTTGCGGCCATTGAGGCATTGGGTAACATAGATGACCCGGAGCTGCTGAGCAAGCTTGTTGGAATCTACCTTGGGCCCAACGAGACGCTGTCCGTTCATGCCGGCCTGGCTCTGGCCCATCTGCATCAGAAGGCTTTCGTGCCGCAACTTGTCACGCTCCTTAAGCACATGGATGTCAAGATGCGGGCCGCCGCCGCTCAAGCTCTGGGAAGCATAGGAGACAAGGCGGCGGTATCTGCGTTGATCGTTGCTCTGGATGACCGGAACGAAGGCGTTGTCATGTTTGCGGCTCAGGCACTGGGTAAGATCGGCGATCCGACGGCGTTGGCGCCCCTTGGCATGCTCGCGCAAAGGACCAGGGACGTCTTCGTGAGGAAATACGCCCTGGATGCGATCGAACAGATCAACCGGCTCAAGGATAGCGCGTGAACACTCCTCAAGCCCATTAACCATGGCCCTCCAAATAGCGATGAGAAGCACGGATCTGCGACAACCTTGTGGACTCTACGTCCACATTCCATTCTGCCTGGCGCGCTGCCGCTACTGCGCCTTCGTCTCGTCAGACTACGAGCTGGGCGCGGCGGAGCGGTACCTGGAGGCGCTAGCCCGGGAGTCGGAAACGGCGGTGGAGGGCGGAAGGTGGACGGTGGAGGAGGGCGGACGGCCCCCGGCTCATTCATGCCCTCCACCCTCCACCTTCCACCCTCCACCCGGCCGTTTCACAACCCTCTACCTCGGCGGCGGCACGCCCAGCGTCCTTCCGGTCGAGTTGCTCGAGCGGGTCGCGGCCATGCCCCCCGTCGCCGCCGCGCTCGCCGGCGCCGCCGAGCGGACCGTCGAGGCCAACCCCGGCACGGTAGACGCGGCGAAGCTCTCGGCGCTCCGGCGGCTGGGCTTCGACCGGATCTCGCTCGGCGCGCAGTCCTTCGACGACGCGGAGCTCAAGTTGCTCGGGCGCATCCACAGGGCCGGGGACGTCGCCGAAGCCGTGGCGGCCGCCCGGCGCGCCGGCTTCGCCAACCTGGGGCTCGACCTCATCTTCGGGCTGCCCGGGCAGCGCCCGGAGGGCTTCTTCGCCTCGCTCGATGCCGCACTGGCGCTCGAGCCCGAGCACGTCTCGCTCTACGGCCTGACCTACGAGCCGGGCACGCCGCTGGCGGAGGCGATCAAGGGGACAGTCCCCCTGACGCCCGAGGGGACTGTGCCCCTTCCTCTCCCCTGCGACGAGGAGGCCGAGCGCGACATGTACCTGGGCGCGGTCGAGCGGCTGCTTGCCGCCGGCTACGTCCACTACGAGATCGCCAACTTCGCGCTGCCCGGACGCGAGTCGCGGCACAACCTCAACTACTGGACGGGCGGCGAGTACCTGGGGCTCGGCGCGGGGGCCGCGTCGTATCTCGCCGGCGAGCGGCGCGTCAACGCCGGCGACGTCGCTGCATACTCGGCGCTCCTAGCTGCCGGCCGCTCGCCCGTCGAGTCGAGCGAACGGCTCGACCCCGAGAAGCGCGCCAGGGAGGCGCTCATGCTCGGCCTGCGCATGACCGCCGGGGTCGACCTTGCCGCGTTCCAGGCACGCACCGGCTTCGACGCCCGCGGGCTCTTCGGTCCGACGCTCGATGGGCACGTGCGGGCCGGCCGGGTGGAATGCTCGGCCGACCGCCTCAGGCTGACCCTCGAAGGCCTGCTGCTCGCCAATTCGGTTATGTCTGACTTCATATGAAGATATGAGAATATATGCGCCCCGAGCGGGGTTGGATAATCAGTCATGCTTGACTATATCTCCTCGGTCGTGATATATTGGTTATGCACGAACGCCGGAGGAGATCACGCAGGAGAAGTTCATGGCTGGTGAAATCGGCAGGGTTCTCAAGAAGCTTCGCGAGCAGGCCCATCTCCGGCAGGCCGATTTATCCAAGGCCTGCGGCGTCAAGCAGCCCAATCTTTCGCGCATCGAGAAGGGCCGCTGCGAGCCGCGGCACGCGACGCTCTCGCGCATCGCCGAGGCCCTGGGCACCACGGTCGAGGCCATCGAGACCGAGGCGTCCAGGCTGGCGGCGACCGGATGGTTCCCGCAGCGCCAGCCCGGGGCGGCGCCCGGCGCGCCGGGCGGGCCCAGGACCATGATTGTGCCGGTCTTCGACGCCGCCGACGCGGCGCTCGGGTTCGACGCGGAGGGCCGCCCGCTGGGCGCGCCGCAGATGAGCCTGGAGCTGCCCCTGGTCGACGCCCCCTGCTTCGCGCTGCGCGTGCGCGGGGACGCCATGGCCTCGTCGTCCCGCGACGGCTTCGCCGACGGCGACATCGCCGTCTTCGCGCGGGTGGCGCCGCAGAGCGGCGACTTCGCCCTGGTGCGCACGCGCGAGGCCACCGCCTTCCGGCAGGTCTATCCCGAGGCCCAGGGCCTGCGGCTCGTGCCCCTCAACCGGGCCCACGAGGAGCGGCTGGTCCCCTCGGCGGACGTGCTCCAGGTCTGGAAGCTGGTGCAGCACCTGCGGGTGTTGGGCTGACCATCGATCGGACGGATCGGTCGGATCCGACTGATCCGTCCGATCGAGGCAAACCGCCGAAGCCGCCGGCGGCCATCTCAGGAAACGGTTTTCACCGCGGAGGCGCCGAGCCGCCGAGGGGGTCGTGAACGCGGCGGATGGTTCTTGACAGGGAAGAGTCCCCGCCGCGGACAGCCTTTCGCCTCTGCGTCTCCGCGCCTCGGCGGTGAAACAGGCTTCTTGAAATAGCCCCCCCGAAGCCCCCGGCGGGAATTGCATTCCGCCCCCCGCCAGTTATCCTGTGAGCCATGACCGTCAAGCTCTACACCGACCCCGAGTGCCCGGACTGCGCGCGCGTCCGCCAGTGGCTCGTCGCCGCCGGCGTCGAATTCCAGGAGCACAGCTCCACGTCCTCGCCGGACGTCGCCACGCTCGCCGCCGAGGCCGACTACGGCACCCCGGCCTATCCGCTGGTCGAGACCGAGGGCGGCCGGATCGTCCGGCCCTCGGAGTTGGAGCTGGCCCTCTTCCTGGGCCGGGACCTGCCCAAGGTCGTCGAAACCGACTGCGTCATCGTCGGCGGCGGACCAGCCGGGCTCACCGCCGCGCTCTACCTCGGCCGCGAGCGGGTGCGCACGGTGGTCCTCGAAAAGGGCGTCCCCGGCGGCCAGGTCAACACCACCAGCGTCGTCGAGAACTATCCGGGCTTCCCGCAGGGCGTGGACGGCCCCGATCTGATGAACAAGCTCAGCTACCAGGCGCGGCGCTTCGGCGCCGAGGTGCTCTACCCCGTGGAGGTCTCCGGCCTGCGGGAGAGCGGCGGCGTCCACGAGGTCGCCGCCGGGGACACGGTCTTCCGGGCACGGGCGGTCATCGCCGCCCCGGGCAGCGACTACCGGAAGCTCGACGCCCGCGGCGCGGCGGACCTCACCGGCCGGGGCGTGGCCTACTGCGCGACCTGCGACGCGCCCTTCTTCCGCAACAAGGTCATCGCCGTGGTCGGCGGCGGCAACAGCGCCGCCGAGGAGTCGCTCTTCCTCCTCAAGTTCGTCAAGGAGATCCACCTCTTCCAGAACCTCCCGCAGCTGACCGCCCAGAAGCACCTGGCCGAGCAGCTCGCGGCCGACCCGCGGGTGCACATCAACGTCAACAGCGAGATCGCCGAGGTCCGCGGCGACTCCAAGAGCGGCGTGCACTGCGTGGTGGCCCGCAACCGCTCCACCGGCCGCGAGCAGTGCGTGGAGGTCCAGGGCGTCTTCGTGTTCATCGGGCGCACGCCCAACACCGGCTGGCTCAAGGGCAGCGTCGAGCTCGACCCGGCCGGCTTCGTCCTGACCCGCCCCGGATCGGTGGCCACCTCCCGGCCGGGGATCTACGCCGCCGGCGACTGCCGCTCCGGGGCGCGCGCGCAGATCACCACCGCCGCCGCCGACGGGACGCTGGCCAGCTTCATGGTCAGGGAACAGCTGAGAGAGGGCTGAGGGCCCCTTCGCCGGAAGGCCTCAGTCCCCGGCGCCCGACTCGCGCCGGCGGGCCTGGTGCTGGAGCTCCTCGCGGATCTTCTTGAGCGCCGCGTGCATGCGGCTCTTGACCGTGCCCTCGGGAATGTCCAGGATCTCGCCGATCTGCTTGTAGCGCAGGCCCTCGACCTGGCTGAGGATGAAGACCACCTTGTGGTCGGCCGGCAGCGCGTCGATGGCCCCGACCAGGCCCTTGACGAACTCCTCCTTGCGGGCGGTCTCCTCGGGCTGCTCGATGAGCATGCTGAGCACGTCGCCGAGCGACGCGCCGGTGGCCTCGTCGGCGGCGTCGATGGAGCGCTCCAGGCGGCGGCTCTTCGACTGGCGGTGCAGGTCGATCCAGCAGTTCCGGGCGATCCGGTAGAGGTAGCTGGTGAACGGGGCGCTCGGCTGGTAGTTGGCCGCGCTGGTGTAGAGCCGGACGAAGACCTCCTGGGCCAGGTCCTCGGCCGTGTGCCGGTCCCAGACCAGGGGGAAGAAGAAGTTGATCAGCGGCAGCTGATGGCGGTGCACCAGCTCCTCGAAGGCGCCCTCGTCGCCGCCCGCGACGGCCTGCAGCAGCTGCTCGCTGGTCCGCTTGTCCATGGGGTCGGATTCTACCTCATCTTCAGCGGTTCGTCGAACGCGGCCATGCGCTTCTTCTCCTACTTGCCGCGGGCGACCTTAAGACGCGCCGTCGCCCGACGGCCGCTGACCGCATCGCGGAGCTCGAGCCGCCAGATGCCCGGCCGGTCGCTCTCGGCAAAGGGGATCTCCATCCCGCCGCGGCCGGCCTCGGTGACCACGTTCTTCGAGTAGTGGCTGCACCACTTGCCGCCGGGCGCGTAGACGTCGACCCGGACCACGTGCCGGCCGGCGGCCGCGCTGCCGTCGGTGGCCAGCCGCACTTCCAGCTTCGCGGTGGCGCGCGTGCGGATCGTCCCGGCCGCCCGGGCGGAGAGCCCCGTCACCCTGTAGGGCAACAGCGCCCAGAGGTTGGCGTCGTTCGGATCGAAGCGGGCGGGGAACTCGTTGACCAGTCCGTGGTAGCGGCCGCTCCGCGAGTCGTAGACGTGCGCCGGCGCGGGGATCTCCACGGTCAGCGCCGACGGCCTGCTCAGGGTCTTGAGGCCCACGGCCAGTTCCTCGCCCACGCCGGTGGTCCGGCGCATGAAGTTGGCCGTGACCCCGATCATCTCGACGGGCCCGGAGCCGAAGCGCACCACCTCGGCGCCCGGCACCTGCCGGCGAGCGGCGCCCTTGCCGGTCCAGAGGTTCACCTGGCGCCTGACGCCGCCCAGGGCCAGCGCCGCGCCCATCACCGCCTGCGGGTGGCGCTCCCGGACTCCGCCCAGCAGGTAGCGGCCCTCGAAGTAGCCGCGCAGCTCGGCGTTCAGGTAGACGGCCAGGCCCCTGCCCACCAGGCGGATGACCAGGGCGTGGGCCTTGCCGGCCCGGCCGCAGGGGATGGCGTCCCCGACGGCCCGGAGGGTCGGCTCGCAAACCCGGACAGAGAGGCGGCCGGGGGCCAGCGCCAGCGGTCCGCCGTGGCCGGGCACCTCGATGGCCGCGCCGGAGACGCGGTAGTCGAAGCGCTTGCGGCTCACTCCGAAGAAGTCGTCGAGCCCTCCCTTGGGCAGCAGACGGCAGTGCTCGTCCATGACCGCCGGGAGCGCGTCGGCGATGACCACCCCGCCGGCCTCGGCGAAGGCCCGCACCGCGTCGCACTCCGCGCGGCTCATGGCCATCGAGTGGGGCAGGATCATGACCTTGAAGCCGTCGGACTGGAGCGCGCCCTTCGCGACCGCGTCGTAGGCCAGGAAGCGGTACTGCAGCCCGAGGTCCTCGATCAGCCTGGCCACCGAGTCGCGCAGGTGGAAGATGATGTCCCCCTCGACGTTCTCGGTGTTCCCCGAGCTGCGGTCCACCCACTTCCCGCCCTCGGCGATGGTGCCCATGAACCAGTGGGCGCGCACCGAGGCCTGGGAGTGGTGCACGGCGATCTCGCCGTCGAGCGCCTCCATGCCCAGGATCTGCTTGCCGATCCCGCCGGTGAGCTCGCGGAGCACTTTCCCGACCAGCCGGCCCGACGGGGTGATCCGCCCGCTCTTGCCCACGTAGGCCAGGTCCGGGTCCCAGTGGATCTGCCCGCAGTCGCCGTGGAAGAGCTGCTGCCACATCCGGGGGATGAGCACCTCGCGCATGGTCCTGGGGTCGGCGCCGCCGAAGTAGGGCGCCATCTTCAGGACCCGCGGCCGGAAGGAGCGGAGCATCTCGTCGTTCTGGTAGATGTTGTAGGGCACGTGCAGGTCGACGGACTTCGCGATCTTGGCGAAGTCGAAGCCGCCGTGGGCCAGCGGACCCTGCCCGCCGGTGGTGCCGTAGAGCGCGTTGGGGTCGGCGGCGCGGCCGAACTCGCGCATCAGGGCGTAGGTGCCGGTGACCACGTCGTCCATGAACTCGCGGTGGTCGGCCCAGCTCGAGAGGTTGAAGTCCTTCTCGCGGGTCTGGCGGCGCAGGGTGTCGTCGGTGGTGCGCGGCACCACCTCGTGCCAGTTCCGGAACGCCGTGTCCCACTGGCGGTTGAGGCGCCCGAGCGTCCCGTAGCGCTTCTCCAGCCAGACCCGGAAACGCTCCAGGCAGTGCTTGCAGTGGCAGAAGTCGAAGGGCGCGCCCTGGTCGCCGGCGCCGGCCTCGTCGGCCAGGTTGTAGAAGGCCGGGCGCACCGCCTTGTGCTGGAGCACGGTGTTGAGGATGCGCTCGCGCATCTTCTCCTGGACGCCGCGGTCCGAGGGACAGCTGGCCCGCCAGAGCGTCTTGACCGCCTCGGCGTCGGAGGTGACCGACTCGTCGCCCATCCGTTCGCGGGCGCGCTTGTAGCGCTGCCGGACCATGTCCCAGCAGAGCTGGAACCACTTCTGGTTGGGGTTCGAGCTCGTGAGCTTCGCCGGCTTCTCCCAGTAGAGCCAGTAGGGCCGGTGGTAGAGCGAGATCTCGTCGGGCGAGACCTGGTCGACGTAGCACTCGAAGTCGTTCTCGAGCACGTGGTCGAAGGGCTGGCGCTTGTAGACCATCATGCCGCCGATGCCCAGCTCGCGCAGCGCGTCGTAGGCGCCGTAGGGGTAGCGCGCCCAGGGAAAGACCAGGAACTCGTCCCAGGGCTTGACCGGGCGGGCGACAACGAAGCGCTCGCGACAGAAGCGCCGGCCGCCGAGCTCCATCTCCAGCCAGTTGGCCATGGCCACCTGGCCGTCGGGAGCGAACTCGAAGGCCAGCCAGCCGTGTTCGGAGTCCCACTTGCCGGCCGTGGAGCGCACCGTCCGGCCGTAGCTGTCGGTCCAGACCACGCGGGCCGAGGCCGGCGGCCGCCCGCCCGGCGGGTCGAACTCGACGTGCCCGGAGACGGTTTCGCCCCGGCGGGAGAACTCGCGGTCCTGCTCCCAGCGGTAGAACCTGGGCTGAACGTCGACGACCAGCTTGATGGGCTTCATGAAGGCTCCCTTCAATGGCTCAACGCGGAGGACGCGGAGGTTCGCAGAGTGCGCGGATGACGACGACCTCGGGAGATCTCGCGTAACAACGACAAGAACAACGGCGTTCCTCTGCGGCCCCTGCGGACCTCTGCGTCCTCTGCGTTAGGCCGTTCCCTTTCATTCGGGCTAGCGGTTCGCCGGCCGGCGGGGCGGCAGCGCCGCGCCCGTGCGGTGCTGTTCGATGGCCGCCGGCAGGCACTCGACCACGTCTCCGGCGATCATGCCGGCCTGGCCGAGCCGGCGCGCGGCGAGGTCCCCGGCCAGTCCGTGGAGGTGGGCGCCGAGCGCCCCGGCCTCGAAGTGGTCGAGCCGCTGGGCCACGAGCGCCGTGCAGACCCCGGTGAGCACGTCGCCGGTGCCGCCGGTGGCCATGCCCGGGTTGCCGGTCGAATTGACGTAGAGGCGCTCGCGCTCGGCGACGATCGTGCCGGCGCCCTTCAGGAGCACCGCGAAGGCCTCGAAGCGCGCGGCGAACTCGACCGCCGTCTTCTCGCGGTTCATCTGGACCTCGGCGGCGGTCATCCCGGCCAGGCGCCCCATCTCGCCGGGGTGCGGGGTGATCAGCGTCGGCCCCTTGCGCCCGGCGAACTCCTTGGCGCGTCCGGCGAAGGCGTTCAGGCCGTCGGCGTCGACGACGAGCACGTGGTCGACGCGGGCAGCCAACTGCCTGACGAGCTCGCCGGTCTCCTCCTCGTGGCCCAGGCCCGGCCCGACCGCCACCACCGTGCACTTCTCGGCGAACTCCAGGGCCGGCTCCAGGGCGGCCAGCGCCAGCGCCCCGCCGGCGGTGGCCGGCAGGGGCAGGGTCATGGCCTCGGTGAGCTTCGCGGCCATTATGGGGTAGAGGCTCTCCGGGCAGCCCACGGTCACGAGCCCGGCGCCGCCGCGCAGCGCACCCATGGCCGCCAGGCACCCGGCCCCGGCCATGCCGCGGGAACCGGCGATGATGAAGACGTGTCCGAAATCGCCCTTGTGGGCGTCGGCCCGGCGCCGGGAGAGCTTCGGGAGGTCGCGGACTTCCAACCGGTTCACGAGGGCGATTGTATGCCGCGCCCCACGCGCCGCAAGTGAGCGGCACTACCAGCCACAGATGCACACAGATAAACACAGATAACAACGACAATGCTACGTCATTTATCGTTCCGATCTGTGTCCATCCGTGTGCATCTGTGGCTCGTAGGCTACGTCAGCACGCCAGCGCGCAGTGCGCGTCGCCGCAGGAGACCAGCCGGCGGCCGGAGGCCTGGTGGCGCATCCACCAGTCGAGCCACGGCCCGGGCTCGCCGCCCAGGTCGCGCCCGGCCAGGCGCTCGATCATCCGGCGGGCGTCGGCGTCCACGCGGCCGCGGTGCACGCTGAGCGCCTTGATGAGCACCGGCACGTCGCGCGCGGCGACCACCTGGTGCTGGGCCAGCCTCGCCCCGCGGCTGAAGCCCTCCAGGTCCTCGGGGAGCACCTCCGGGGCGCCGGGCAAGTTCATGAAGCCGGGATCGCGATTCTGACAGCAGGCCGGAGCCAATAGCCCGGTCTAGCGCGCAACGGAGGGCTGCCTGCTTCCGTCCTCGAGCACCGGAATGCGGCAGGAATCCGAGCGGATGAGTCCCGTATGCCGGCCCAGCTCGCCCATGTCCCAGTGCAACCGGTACTCCACGCAGAACTCCACGTCTCCTGCCGCCGGCGAGACCGAATGCTTCCAGTCCGAGGACTCGATCCGAACATGGGCCAAACCCTGCAGATTTTCTTCCGTAACCGCCTGCCTAGCCTCGTAGAGGACGACTTCCGCCTGTTTTACAGAGACCAGTCGTTCGGCGGTACGGCTCTTGGCCTCCACTTCCCAAAGGTTCACCTTATGGCCGTCCTTTGGAGTGACGCTGCATCCCGCAGGCCCTGTCTTGCCTCTCAAGTTCTCTCTGATGTTCCGCAGTTGGTCCCGCGCGGGTCGAAGTTCGAAGACGACCGGCTGGCCGGGAACGATGGGATTGCTGGAGATGTACATGCAGGTGTCGTTAATGCGGCGAAGCGCCTGTGGAGCCCCGTCTCCGCCGCAATTCGTGAGAGCGGCGGCAGCGCAAGCCAGGAGAAACAGGGCGACTCGACGCGATACCTTCATCGTTGGCCTCCGTACCATTTACCCATGCGGTCCGGCGCAAAGAGCGGCAGCTCTTTGCTGCGGGACGGCACGACACGCGCTACAGCCCCGCCATGAACTCGAAGATCCGGTCGACCGACCCGGGCAGCCCCTCGTGGCCGTAGTCCGGGTAGACGACCATCTCCTTCTCGGCGGCGATCTTGTTGTAGGCCGCGAACTGGGTGGATGGCGGGCAGATCGCGTCCATGAGCCCGGTGTGCATCTGCACCCGGGCCTTGATGCGCGGCGCCAGGTGCTGGCAGTCGATGTAGCCCAGCCGTTCGAAGATCTCGCCCTCGCGCTCGTGGAGCGGGTCGAAGAGCCGGAAGAAGGTGCGCAGTTCCTCGTAGGCGTCCTTGGCCAGGTCCATCTCCCAGACCCGGCGGTAATCGCACAGGAAGGGGTAGACCGGCGCGGCGAGCTTCACGCGCGGCTCGAGCGCCGCGCAGGCCAGGGTCAACCCGCCGCCCTGCGAGCCGCCGGTGGCGCCCACGCGAGCCGGGTCGACCTCGGGCATCTTCATGACGATGCCGGCCAGCTCCGCGGTGTCCAGGAAGATGTTCCGGAAGAGCAGCTTCTCGGCCGAGTCGGCCAGCCCCCGGACGATGTGGCCGCGCAGGGTGTTGCCGACCACCCCGCCGACGTCCTCGCTCCTGCCGCCCTGGCCGCGGCAGTCGAGCGCGGCGACGACGAAGCCGCGGGCCACCCAGCCGAGCTTCGGGCTCCACTCGCCGGCGTTGCCCGAATATCCGTGGAACATCAGCAGCGCCGGGCAGGAGCCCTGCTTCGCGCCCTTCGGGCGCAGGAACTGGGCGTGCACCCGCGCGCCGCCGACCCCGGTGAAGAAGAGGTCGAAGCACTCGGCGAAGCCGGCCGGGAGCTGGTGGGGCCGGAGCTCGACCTTGGGGTCGGTCGCACGCATCTCGGCCAGCGACCGGTCCCAGAAGGCGTCGAAGTCCGCCGGGCGCGGATTGAGGCCCTTGTACTCCTTGAGCTTGGCCAGGGGCATGTCCAGGACGGGCATGGAGGGTCTCCTTCAGATCAAGTATGCCTGGGACTCGACTGCTTGTTTCCGGGGTCGTGCGCTCAGGTCCCGGCGTCGAGCTCGCCCATCGAGTTGCCGGCTCCGGGCAGGGCGGCCTCGAGCTCCTGGCGCAGCCGGGTCATGACCATCTCCGGCGAGGCGCAGCTTTCGAGCTCCGAGGCCACTCGCCGGGCGCGGTCCACGCGGATCGAGCGGATGATCTTCTTGAGCTCGGGCACGAGCGGCGGGGTCACGCTGAACTCGCGCAGGCCCATGCCGGCGAGCAACACCGCGAAGAGCGGGTCGCCGGCCATCTCGCCGCACATGGCCACCGGGATGCCGGCGGCCTTGCCGGCCTCGATGGTCGCGCGGATCAGGGCCAGCACCGCCGGGTGCGCCGGGTTGTAGAGCCCGGCCACGGTCTGGTTGGTGCGGTCCACGGCCAGGGCGTACTGGATGAGGTCGTTCGTCCCGATGCTGAAGAAGTCGGCCTGGCTGGCGAAGCAGCCGGCCTGCAGCGCGGCGGCCGGCACCTCGACCATCATGCCCACGCGCAACCGGGTGGGCAGCTTGTGGCCCTCGGCGGAGAGCTCCTCGCTGACCCTGGCGATCTGCTGCCGGGTCCAGGCCAGCTCCGCCGGCACGGTGATCATCGGCACCATCACCGAGATGTTGGGATGCTCGCCGGCGGCGCGGATGATGGCCCGGAGCTGCACCCGGAAAATGTCCGGGCGCTGCTGCGACAGGCGGATGGAGCGGCAGCCCAGGAAGGGGTTCTGCTCCTTGGTGGGCACGTCGCTCTCCCAGGCGATCTTGTCGGCGCCCAGGTCGAAGGTGCGGATGACCAGCGGCTTATCCTTAAGCCGGCGCGCGGTCGAGGCGTAGGCCTCGTAGTGCTCCTCCTCGGTGGGCATCAGCCCGCTGCGCAGGTACAGGAACTCGGTGCGGAAGAGGCCCACCCCGTCGGCCCCGTGGTCGAGGATGGACTCGACCTCCTCGGGGAACTCCATGTTGGCGAAAACGTTGAAGCCCAGACCGTCGGCCGAGACCGCCGGGAGGTCCTTCTCGCGGGCGATGGAGGCCTCGAAGGCCGCCAGCTTCTCGGCCGCCCGGCGGTAGCGGACCATGGTCTTCTTATCGGGGTTGACGATGACCAGGCCGCGGTTGCCGTCGATGATCAGGACGTCGCCGGTATTGATGGAGGTGCTGGCCTTCTCCATGCCCACCACCGCGGGCAGCTGCCGGGCGCGGGCCAGGATGGCGCTGTGGCTGGTCGGGCCGCCCACGTCGACCGCGAAGCCCAGGACCTTGTCCTTGGGAAAGGCCGCGGTCTGGCTGGGGGTCAGGTCGTGGGCCACCACGATCACCTGGCCCTTGGCCTCGGAGAGGTCCTGGGAGCGCGAGCCGGTCAGGTTGGCGAGCAAGCGCTGCTCGACGTCCTGGACGTCGTGGATGCGGGCGGCCAGGTACTCGTCCTTCATGGCCGTGAAAGCCTGGCCGTAGCGGCGGAAGGCGCGGCTGACCGCGTACTCGGCGGTGAAGCGGTTGCGCTCGATGCGCTGGGCGATGTCCTTGTGGAGGGCCTTGTCGTTCAGGATCCAGATGTGGGCGTCGAAGATCGAGCCGGCGCCCTCGCCGAGCTTCTCGGCGGCCTGGGCGGCCAGGGCCTCGACCTGCTTCCGGGCGGCCTCGACCGCCGCGCGGTAGCGCTCGATCTCGCGGGCGGTCTCGTTGCGGCGGACGAAGCGCTCCGGCACGCGGCCGGCGTCCTGCCCGTCGATGACGAAGGCCGGGCCGACGACCACTCCGCCGGAGACCGGCACGCCCTTGAAGATTTCCACGTCAACCGTCCTTCTCCGGCCGGACCGACCACCCTTCCCCGGCCGTGCGCCATATTTATATCCGCGGCAGTGCGGCGCGCAAGCGAGAGCGCCCGGCGCCAGGGACCAATACAACGAACAATGTTCACCGCCGAGGCACAGAGACGCCGAGCGAAGCCATGTACGCGGCGGGCGGTCTTGGACAGGCGAGGGCTCGGCCGCGGACAGCATCTCGACTCTGCGCCTCCGCGCCTCGGCGGTGAACTGCCCCCCCGAAAAGGCCCTGGGCCCGGCCTCGCGACTTGCGCCCGCCACGACCGCCCCCTAGAATGGCTCCGACGCCGGGGTGCCCGCCGGGTGACCTTCGGCTTCCCGAAAGGGTTAGCCCCTTAAGTTCCAAGGGGGAAGAGATTCATGAAGACGGCAGGCAATCTCGCGAAGGCCGCGCTCGCGGCGCTCCTGGCCGCCGCGGCCGCGGCCGGCTGCACTCCCGCCGGATCGGACGCCGTGGGCCCCGGCGTCCTGCCCGGCCCGGACTCCAACCCGCCCGGCGGGGTCCTGCTCCGCCACAAGTTCGCCAAGGACCAGCGGCTGCGCTACGACTGCCGGCTGAAGCTCAACTCCGACGGCGAGACCTGGACCTCCGAGGACCTCCGCGCCGTCCTGAACATCACCTGCCTCGGGCCGCTCAGCAACCCCGGCGGCTCCGGCGGCCTGTTCAAGCTCAACATCGTCCGCGAGGAGGTCGAGCGCGAGAAGCAGACCAAGGACGCCGACGGGCGCAAGCAGCCCCCCATCCGGCTGGTGCGCAACGTGGAGCCGGACATCTCCACGGCCTACGGCTACGACGCGGACCGGAACATGAACTTCTTCCCCTGCGACGAGCGCGGCAGCTTCGGCCTGACCCCCACGGCCAAGTTCCACCGGGTGACCTACGACAGCCTCGTCTACCTGCTGCCGGTGCTCCCCGCCGAGAAGGTCGCCGTCGGCTCGGTGTGGACCGCCGAGATGCCCGTCTATGCGGGGACCGACTACGTCTACGGCCAGGCCGGCTACCGCGGCGGAAGCGACTTCCCGCTGAAGATCACCGGCAGGGTCGAGAAGGTCTACTCCCGGGGCGGCAGCCAGCTGGCCAGGCTCAGCTGGAGGGCGACCGGCTCCTTCGACAGCCAGGGCTACGCCGACCGCTTCACTCCCGGATTCCACGCGCGGCAGCGCCTGATCCACGAGGTCGAGGCCACCGGCGAGGCCACCTTCGACGTCACCCGGGGCCTGGTGCTCGCCAAGGACGGCCGGGCCACGATCACCTTCACCTCGCTGGTGAAGATGGTGCGCGACCGCGAGGAACCCAGGTGGGAGAAGAACGTGACCCGCCACCGGCTGAGCTACGAATGCCAGCTCATGCCCTGACGTGGTGGCGCCGGAAAGTTTGACGTGAACCCCGCCCCGGATGCTGCGTTAAGTGACGACAGGGAAGGGTCTTCGGGAAAGCCCATGAACTGCGACTCCATCCGCGGCGAGCTGGTCGCCTACCTGCAGGACGAGCTGAGCGCTCCGCGCCGCGCCGAGGTCGAGCGGCACCTGGGCGACTGCCGGTCCTGCTCGACTGAACTCGACGACTTCCGCACGACCCAGAAGGCGGTCGGCGCCCTGCGGGTCGACGCGGCTTCCAACGGCTTCGAACAGCAGGTCCGCGACCGCATCGCCGCCAAGGTCGCCGAGTTGCGCGCCCGGGGCTCGGTGCGCTTCCGCACCGGCCGCGAGCGCAACGAGGAGGCCGCCAAGTGGCCGGGGCTGGGCGCCTGGCTGCGGCGGAAGAAGCGACTCCTGATCTTCTTCGCAGCCGCCGTCCTGCCGGTTGCGGGCCTCTTCGCCCTGGCCTGGTACACCGTGGTCCTGCCGTACTTCCACGGCGTCGACAGGGACCGGGAAGCCAGCGAGAAGGTCCTGCGCGAGCTCAAGAGGGGGCGGAGCTTCCAGCTGCGTCAGACCGCCCAGCGCCGCAACCTGGCCGTCTCGGAGGAAGGCTGGGTCTCCGGCGCCGACTTCCTGGGCAGCCGGCCGGTCAGGCTCATTCCGGTCATCGAGCCGGAGCAGGCCGGCCATCCCGTTGCCTGTTGCGTCTACGCCTTCACCCCGGCCCAGTGGCAGGCCTTCCTGGCCCAGGAGCGCATCTGGCGCCACACGCCGCACTACAGCCGGTGGACGAACATGGTGGACAGCTCCCTGCCCGGAGTGCTCGAGAAGGGCCGGCTGCAGCTGCCGGCCGACTGCTTCAGCCGGGTGCTGGGCGAGCCGGCGGAGGTCACGGTGCTGACCATCGGAGGCGACCACTACGAGATATGGGACCGCCAGGAGCTCGAAGACTACCTGCGCCCCCGGACCGAACTTGCCCCCGCGAAGCCGGCCGGGGCCGGCGATTAGGCGCGGTCAGACGCGGGCCGACACGGACAGACACGGACTAACACGGACAACCACGGACAACCACGGACAGATGCGGTGACAACGGCATCGGAGCGTCTGTGGCCATCGGTCTGGATCCTTGGCGTGTCCGTGCCAGTCCGTGTTCATCCGAGGCTCCCAAGGCTTGACCCCGCCCGGCCGCGGGTTATCATCCTGCTGAGCGAGGGGGAAAGATGCCTGAGTCCGGGCCGGAGCTCTTCAGGATCGGCGAGCTCGCCAAGCGCAGCGGCTGCAGCCGCCGCCAGATCCAGGACTTCCTGGTCATGGGCCTGATCAAGGCGGAGTCCACGACCGCCGGCGGCCAGCACCTCTTCGGAGAGGAGACCGTCCGGCGGCTGAAGCTCGTCCGCCAGGTGCTCGAGAGCGGCGGGAAGGAATACACGATGGCCGAGCTGATCCGGACCTTCAAGCAGTTCCTGAAGGCCGCGGCGCTCGTCGTCTCGCTTCTCTGGGCCGCGGCGGCGGGGGGCGCATCCCCGGCCGCGGCCGCGGCCGAACCGGCCCCGCCCCCGACCCCGGCCGTCCAGGAGCTGCCGCTCGGCAATGCCGCGCTGACCGCCGCCGACCGCGCCGCCGTCCGCCGGCTCTTCGACGGCTTCTGCAAGATGATGACCGCCGGGGACGCCGACCGGGTCCGCGGCCTGCTCTCCGCGGAGCTGCCCCCCGAGCGCCTCCAGGCCGTGCTCGACGGGCTCCAGGCCGAGTTCCGAAGCTACAGCTACCGCTCCTTCACGTGCGAGTACCTGCCGGCCGAGGACATCGAGGTGCTCGGCCCCGGCCGGGCGCGGCTCAGCGCGGTCCTCCGCTGGGAGTACTGGGAGCAGGACGGCCGGGGCGCGTCCGGGGACGCGCACGGCGACCGGGTCGGGCAGGCCTTCGAGTTCGACCTGGTCCGCGAAGGCGCGGAGTGGCGCATCGCCGGCGACGAGTTCTTCGACCGGCTCTCGGCCAGCCAGAGCACCATCTTCTCGCGCATCTTCCTGTGGGCGGCGGTGGGCCTGGTGGTCTTCAGCTTCTGGGGCTGGATGCTGCTGGACTGCTGCTTCCGCGACTGGGCCGGACGGCGCGGGCCGTGGGTGACGGCCCTGGTCCTGGCGCTGGCCGCGGGCGCGGCGGCCGTCTACTTCCGCCAGGCCGGCGGAGAGTCCTGGCTGCTGGCCGTGGCCCCCGCTCCGGCGGCCATGGCCCTGGTCTACTTCTTCGCGGTGTGGATGCGGCAGGGCGCGGAGGACTGAGCCCCAAGCCGGCTAGACGGCCTTCACCACCAAGACACCAAGAACGACGGCATCCGGGTCCGCGGCCATGAGCGCTCTCGCAACCGAGAACCTCTCGCCGCGTACAGGCACAGGCCTTTGCCGTTGTCCTTGGTGTCTTGGTGCCTTGGTGGTGAGCTCTGCCGTCGCTATCGCGGTCGCTGGACTTGCCCCGGGCTTCCGGGCGACTTAGAATCGGTTCATGGGACTGATCTGCGCAGCGCTCAACGTCAAGACCACCGCCGAGGCCCGCGTGGCCATGCTTCGCGCGCGCGCGGCCGGGGCTGACCTGGCCGAGCTCCGGCTCGACCTCATGGAGGAGTACGACCTCGAGGCACTGCTGGGCGACCGGCCCATCCCGGTGATCGTCACCTTCCGCCGCAAGGACCAGGGCAGCGGCCACATGATGGAGGAGCGCAAACGCCTGGCGCTCCTAAACCGGGCGCTTGAGCTCGGCGCCGATTACGTCGACGTCGAGCTCGGTTCGGAGCGCGGCATCGTCCGGGCCGGCCCCGGCAAGGTCATCGTCAGCCAGCACGACTTCACGGGCCTTCCGAGGCGTCTCGAGGCCATCGCCCTGGAGATGGAGGCCACCGGCGCGGACATCGTCAAGCTGGCGGTGGCCCCCCGCGACCCGCTCGAGTGCCTGGCTCTCTACGATCTGCTCGGCAAGCTGCGCAAGCCGGCCATCGTCATCGGCATGGGCGAGGCCGGCGCGGCCACCCGCCTGGCGGCGCTGCGCTTCGGGGCCTACCTGTCCTACGGGGCGCTCGAGCGCGGGACGAGCACCGCGCCTGGGCAGTTCACCGTCGAGGAGATGGTCCGGGACTACCGCGCGAAGGAGGTCGGCAGCTCGACCCGCCTCTTCGGGGTGATCGGCGACCCGATAGCCCACTCGCTCTCGCCGGCCATCCACAACGCCGCCTACCGCGAGATGGGCCTCGACGCCCTCTACGTCAGCTTCCGGGTGCCGGCCGACTCCGACGCCGCGGAGTTCGTCCGGCGCTACGCGCGGCTGGGCTTCGAGGGACTGAGCGTCACGCTCCCGCACAAGCTGGCCGCGCTAACCGCCGCCGACGAGGTCGACCCGGTGGCGGCGAAGATCGGGGCGGCGAACACGATATCAGTTGTCAGTTGCCAGTTGTCAGTTGCCAGTCAGGCTGACAACCGGCAACGGGCAACTGGCAACTGCCGTCTGGTGGCCGCCAACACCGACGCCGACGCGGCGGTCGGCGAGCTGGCGAGGGCCTTCGCGGGAGTCGATCCGACGGATCCGTCGGATCCGACCGATCCGTCTGATCATCTGCGAGGCAAGACCGTCCTGGTCCTCGGCGCCGGCGGGGCCGCCCGGGCGGTGGCCTGGGGCCTGGTCGAGCGCGGCCGGGCCCGGGTGATGATCGCCAACCGCTCGCGCGATCGGGGCATGAACCTGGCGGCCGAGCTCGGGGCCGAGTTCCGCCCGCTCGACGGGCTCGCCGGCCTGGCGCCCGACGCGGTGGTCAACACCACCTCGGTGGGCATGCACCCGAACGTCGAGGCCACGCCGCTGCCGGCCGACCTCATCCAGCCGGGCACGGTGGTCTTCGACACCATCTACAACCCGCTCGAGACCCGGTTGCTGCGCGAGGCTAAGGAGCGGGGCGCCCGGACCGTCGATGGTCTGGGGATGTTCGTGGCCCAGGGGGCCCGGCAGGTCGAGCTCTGGACCGGCCGGAGCGCGCCCCGCGAGGCCATGCGCCGCGCCGCCCTGGAGAAGCTGGGAAAGAAGTGACGCCGACATCGCGACTGACAACCGTGCCGGCCCTCGTCCTGGCCGCTGTCGCGGCCCTGGCGCTCTCCGGCTGCTGGCCGTTCGGCGGTTCCACCGGAGCCCGGACGCAGTCCGACTCCGCCGCGCAGGGCGCGCCCACGCCTCCGGCCGGTCCGACCGCATCCCAGGCCGCCCCGGCGGCGGTGGTCAGCGGGGCCGAACCTCCGCCCCCTCCGCCGCCACCGCAGCCCGAGGCCGAGAAGCTCTCCGAGCTGCTGGTCAAGCCCATCGGCGCCCCGAAGGGCAGCGAGCCCAAGACGCCGGCCGCCATCGTCGAGGCGCTGGGCTCCAAGAAGGTCGGCCAGCGCATCCTGGGCCTGGTGGCCGCCGCTCGGACGCGCCCGCCGGAGGCCGTGCGACCCCTCGAGAAGATGGTCCGGCGCGACGAGACCTTCGCCTCCGCAGCCGTCGAGGTGCTGGGGCTCTATCCCGACGAGACCGCCGAGCGCGCGCTGCTGGCCGCGCTCCGTTCGCCGCATCGGCCCGCGAGGACCGCGGCGACCCGGGGCCTGGCCGCGCGGGGCATCCCCGCCGGCGGAGAGGTCGAAAAGGCGCTCGCCTCGGTCCTTGGCCGCGACCGCGACTGGCTGGTCCGCGCCGCCGCCGCCCGGGCCCTGGCTTTCGGCGCCGGCGGCGCTTACGGCCTGGAAGCGGCCAAAGCGCTCGAGGCCGGAATGGCCGACACCAAGGCCAACGAGCTCGTCCGCCTGGAGTGTGCCGCGGCGCTGGCCCGCACGCCAGGAAACCAGGACGGCTGGGACTACCTCTCGGCCGCGGCGGCCGACCGGGCCGGCGACCGGGCCATCAAGGCCCTGGAGCTCTCCGCCGAGATCGGCGCCTCCCGGGGAGCGGCGCTCCTGGGCTCGGCCCTGGCCAGCGACCGCACCGAGCTCTGGACCAACGCCGCGCGGCTCTTCTCGCTGGTCGGGCGCGACGCCGCCCTCGACCGCCTGGCCGCGCAGCTCCGCGCCGGCGGGGAGCCCGGCCGGCGCGCCGCGCTGGCCCTGGCGCCCTACGAGGGCGAGCGGCTCGCGCCGGAGCTGGTCAAGGCCATGGAGGACGGCTCGCAGGTGGTCCGCGCCGCGGCCTGCGAAGCTCTGGCCAGATCGGAAGAGCACACGTCTGAACTCCAGTCACCGAATACGATATCG
>CALGYR010000095.1 GCA_937935355.1 uncultured bacterium
CGAGGGCTGCCCCGCGCTCGCCTGCTCGAGCTCGGCCGCGGCGGCGAACGTAATCACCCCGCTGTCGATCAGCACCTTGACGAACTGGGTCTCGCGCGGCGTCATCGCCAACTCGTTCTCCGTCAGACTCCGGATAGGGGCGCTTCAGAGCCATCGGCCGGGCGAGGGATGGTCCGGCCGCCCCATCCCCTCGCACGCATTGGCAATATACATCCGGCCCCGGCCGGGGTCAACGGACGCACCGCCATTCTCCGCCGACCGGGAGGGAGATGCGAGCCACAGATGGACCCAGATGGACACAGATGCGGGGCTGGGAGGCTATTCCTGGCGTTCCTCGCCATCAGGCGGCGTTGACCTTCCGCCCGTTGAACAATCCGGCTTTTCGAGGGGCTCCCCGACCATCAGGCCGCAGGCCACCGCTGAACGCCAGCTCACTTCAGCCCTTGCTCCTCGCGCTTCCGCAGCTCAACGCGCTTCCAGCCCGCCTTGCCCGGGTCGGCGGGGAAGTCCGCCACCGGTTTGGCCCGGCCCAGATCCTTCGCCCAGACGACGCCGTCGGTCCCGACGATGAAGGCCCGGTAGCCGGTCCGGCCGTAGACCGCCGGGTACGCCGAGAGTGCAAAGTCCCGTCCCCAGTCGATGGCCACGCCGCCGATGGTCTGGCAATCGCGGAAGTAGTAACCGGTTGCAGGAAGGCTATTCCCCAAACCGTCAGCCTGCGCGAAGGCGCCATCTATCAGCTGAATTTCATTGCCGTTCTCATCCCAACTGGACGCAAGCAGTCCGAAAGGGTGGGCGTACTCCATCCTGCCGTCCTTGTTCCAGTCCTTGGCCCGATAAAGGGCCTGGGCCTCGACGTAATTTCTGCACCGCGAGACAACCCTGTCGAAGATGAGCTCGCGCTCGTACGGTTCGTGATACCATGCCCTCAGCGGCTGCCACAGGACGGCGCCGAGGACGACAAGCATGGCCAGGACGCCAACTGCGATATAGAGGCCGGTCAGGCTCTGCCCGTGCTTTGCGGACTGCTCAGCTACGTCCGGCATGGCATCCTAATCGTCCCATGGGCGGCCCGGGTATTTCGCCGAAGGCCGTCGGTGTTTCACAGCTCACTTCGGCGGCTCCTCGCCCCTGATCTTCTTGAGAGCCTCCGCGGCGGCATGGCGGGCATCAGAATCTCCCAACAATCCTTCGAGCGGCTTGATTGCCCGAGGGTCCATCAGCGCACCCAGGGACCACGCTGCGCAGCATCGTTCATGGAGATCCCCCTGTTTGAGCATGCCGATAAGCACCCCTATCCCGCGATAGCGCGCAACGGGGATGAACTCTGCGGCTAACTCCTTTACGTGCGGGTCATCGGCGCTCTTCTGCAATTCCTCTACACTGCGAATCATGTCCTCGATGTTGGTGTTCGTCCCTTCAACGCTCACCGGCCAACCATACCAGTTGCAGATGCCCCATGACATCCACTGCAGTAGCAGGATGGCATTGGAGTCGGAGGATTGAGCCACGACATCATAAAATAGCGCTCGACGCTCTCGCGACCACCTCGGGCCCATGTGAACCACGAAGTCCTGACAGGGATGATTCGTTGAAAGCAGCGTCTCGGTGGCTTCGCGGTCACCGTTGCTTGCGGCGTCAAACAGATAGCGCCATGCCCAGCCTGGCACTTCGCTCTCCGAGCCAGCTCTCCTGTACTGGGAGATCGCGTAGCGTTTCTTGACAGGTTCGTAGAGCCATGCGCCCAAGCCCACCACTAGCGCCACCCCGCCCAAAGCTATGTAGAACCCGGTAAGGCTCCGCCCGCGCTTGGCTGACTGGTCAGCTATTTCCGGCATGGCATCCTAAGCCCCCACGGATGGCCCGGGTATTTCGCCGAAGGCCATTGGTGAGCAGTCCATCGTGATCTTCATCCCCATTCTTTCCGCTCCTGTGCCATGCCTTACGGGCTGGGCCACAGGATGAAAAGGGAGAGCCCGCCGCCATCGGGCTGACTTCTCCCTTCGCGGATGGCCTGGATGGCTGTCCGAGCACACTCGCGGACCGATTCGTCCGGATCATTCTGAAGCGCCTCAAGTGCCGGGATCGCCTTCTTCGTCTCCTCGGTCCCCCAGCCCAGTAGGCCCAACGAGCACGCGGCATTTGCCCGTATCCTCGGATCCTTGTCGCCAAGCGCCTGAACCAGCATTTCGACGGCCTCTGGGGCGCCCTTGCCGATCCCAGGCACAGACCAACAAGCGAAATGCCAGACGTCGAGCTGGTTGCGCCACGGGTCGCTCTCTTGCCCAAGGGAGAGCCTCCACGCCGCTATCAGCGCGGGAACCGCCTCCGCCGCGGCCGGGCCGATTTCGCCCAACGAGTTGGCGGCATGGCTGCGGACCCGATAGTCGGGATCCTTCAGAGCTTCGATCAGCAGCGGCACCGACTCCGATGCGTGGTCGCGGTATCGACCCAGGGCCTGCACCGCCAGATCGCGAATCTTCCAATCCGGGTCCTTGAGGGCGGCGCATAGCGCCGAAAACGCCCAATCACCGTCCATGCCGTAGAGCATCTCGGCTGCGCCCAGACGCATGCGCCCCTCGCCCTGGCGCGTGACCTCCTCGTCCTTCCGGGCAAAGATCCTCGAGACCCGGAGATAGATGTCCAGATTGCGGGCCACCTGCGCCGGAGACCCGACGGGATCCACACTACCGCACTTGGCCGCCTCACGACCCTGGTAGTACGGCACCATCACCGCACCGACGAACCAGACCAGCCCCAACGCGAGCAGGATGCCGGCGGTCCAAAGCACCATCTGGCGCCAGGTGCGGGGCGAACTGGCGGGCCGGCCGGCAGGCTCAGTCATTTTGACGGCTCACCGCGGCCACGATGACCCAGATGGAACCGAGGGTCAGCACGATGCCTGCCGACCAGAGAGTGATCGGGCGCCAAGTGCGCATCGACTTGGCGGGTTGGTCAGTCACTTCCGGCATGGCATCCTAAGCCCCCGTGGGTTCCCCAGGGATTTCATCGAAGGCCGTAAGCGAACACCTGAGCTTCTGCCTCCCCTCACAGACTCCAGGGTGTTTGACCGCTGCCCAGCCGTTGGTGAGGAGGCAGCCGGCCAGGGCCTGCCCGGCGATGTCTGGGCGAGACGGCGCTTCCGTACCGGGCCTGCCGCGCAGGCAGGCAAATGACCGGCCGGCGGATTCCTCCCCCGGCAAGGCGTATGAGGGGGTGCCCACACCGCTCAAGGCATCGTCGGTCAAGAAGTGACAATAAGGCGCGCCGGCACTCGCGCCCGTATGGGCCAGGACTCTCCCAGGCAGTCCGGCCCAGGCGACGAGGAAGAGGAGAATGGGCAAGAACGCCCGCGCACTCGCAGCCATTATCCCCACTATACCCGATATCGGGAGTGTGCTCAAGCCCTGCGTGACATTCTCTCCTGCAAGTGAAGAGGCCGCCGGCAAACCGGCGGCCCCTTCACTTTGGGACTCGAACCAGCGGTTCGCCGATCAGGCTCCCCGCCGCCTGGCGATCAGCCCCGCGACGTACCCGGCGCCGAACCCGTCGTCGATGTTCACGACCGACACCCCCGGGCAGCAGCTGTTGAGCATGGCGAGCAAGGCCGCCACGCCCCCGAAGCTCGCCCCGTAGCCGATGGAGGTCGGGCAGGCCACCACCGGACAGGCGACGAGCCCCCCGACCACGCTGGCCAGCGCGCCCTCCATGCCGGCCGTCACCACCACCGCGTCGCTCTCGGCCAACTCGCGCCGGCGCGCGAGGATGCGGTGGAGGCCGGCCACGCCGGCGTCGTAGATGGGCGTGACCGCGACGCCCATCAGCTCGGCGGTGACCCGGGCCTCCTCGGCCACGGGGATGTCGCTCGTGCCCGCCGAGACCACCGCCACGCGCCCGCCGGAGGCGGCGGGCTTCGGCCCGATTACGATGGCCCGGGCGGCCTTCTCGATGCGGGCCTTCGGGAACCTGCGGCGCACGAGCCTGATCTGCTCGTCGCTCGCCCGGGTGGCCAGCACCGTCGAGCCGGCCTTCCGCATGCGCCCGGCGATCTTCGCCACCTGCTCCGGGGTCTTGCCCGGGCAGAAGATCACCTCCGGGAAGCCACAGCGCAGCTCGCGGTGGTGGTCTATGCGGACGAAGTCGAGGTCCTCGCCGGGCAGCTCGCGCAGCTGCTTCATGGCCGAGGCGACCGAGCGCCGTCCGGCGGCGAGATCCCTGAGCAGCTTCTCGAGTCTGGCCGGGGTCATCTTCGCACCTATCCCGCCAACTCGGAGACGGCCGAGATCCGTCCGGCGGCCTCGGCGATGTTGGTCAGGTGGTCGCCGATCTTCTCGAGGTTGGCGACCATGTCCAGGAAGGCCACGCCGCTGACCAGGTTGCAGGCCCCCTTCTCCAGCCGCGTGACGTGGTTCTGGCCGAGCTCCTTGGTCATCTCGTTGATGCGCGTCTCGCAGCGCAGCGCGCGGTCGACCGCCCCGGGCTCGCCCTTCTCCAGGGCCGAGAGCACGTGGTCGAACATGGAGTCGACCTCGCCGTGCATGTCGGCCAGCTCGCGCAGGGCGTCGTCGGAGATGGGCAGCTTGCGCTCGACACGCCGCTCGGCGAGCTCCAGCAGGTTCTCGGCGTGGTCGCCGATGCGCTCGGCGTCGTTGACCGAGTGCATCAGCACCGGCAGCTGCGCGCTCTCCGCCTCGTCCAGGTCCCGCTGGGACAGCTTCACCAGATAGGCGGTGATGTCGTGCTGCAGGGCGTCGATGCGCTCCTCGCGGCGATCGAGCCGCTCGCGGTTGGGAATGCTCCCGGCCGCGAAGGCCCGGTAGTTCTCCTCCACCGCCTTGCGCGCCAGCTTGGTCATGTAGACCAGCTCGCTCCGCGCCCGGTCGAGCGCCAGCGTCGGCGTGTTGAGCAGGTGCGGCTCGAGGTACCGCGGCTTCTCCTCGCGCTCCTGGGCGGTCTCCGGAACCAGCTTGCGGCACGCCCAGGCCAGCGCCGGCACCAGAGGGATGAACAGGAAGGTGGTGACCACGTTGAACAACGTGTGGGCGTTGGCGATGTGCCGGGCCATGTTCTCGCCGGCGTAGGCGTCGCCGCCGGTGATGGCGTTGACCATCTGGAGATATACCGGGTGTCCCTTCCAGGGCACGAAGAAGAGCGAGAACATGATCACCGTGCCGGCGGAATTGAAGAGCAGGTGGGCCACCGCCGTGCGGCGGGCGTTGCGGTTGGCGCCGACCACGGCGAAGAGGGCCGTGGTGGTGGTGCCGATGTTGCTGCCCAGGAGCAGCGGGACCGCCGTGTAGTAGTTGAGCAGCCCCGTGGCGGCCAGCACCAGCAGCAGGCCGATGGCCGCGCTCGAGCTCTGGACCACGGTGGTGACCAGCGCGCCGATCGCGATGGCCTTCAGGGGCGGCCAGAAGGGCATGCCCGCGCCGGCCTCCCGCGGCGAGCAGTCTATGGAGGAGAAGAACCCCGAGACCGTCGGGCTGTGCTCCAGGCCCTTGAGCACGCCGCTCATGGTGGTCAGCCCGAAGAAGAGCAGCCCGAAGCCGGCCAGGACCTCGCCCCAGTGCTTGATCAGCTTGCGCTTGGCGACCAGCTGGATCACCACGCCGGCGGCCACCGCCGGCAGCGCCAGGCTCTCGAGCTTGAAGGAGATCATCTGGGCGGTGACCGTGGTGCCGATGTTCGCGCCCATGATCAGGCCGATGGCCCGCTCCAGGCTCAGCAGTCCGGCGTTCACGAAGCCGATGACCATCACCGACGTGGCGCTCGAACTCTGGATCACGCCGGTGACCGCCGTGCCCACCAGCACGCCCACCACGGGGTTGCGGGTGAAGGCCTGGAGGATGGCCTTCATCCGGGAGCCGGCCACGTGGACCAGGCCGTCGCCCATGATGCGCATGCCCATGATGAAGATGGCCAGCCCGCCGATCACCACCACCAGGATGCCCGGCACGTTCAGGCTGAACACCTTGAAGCGTACCGGCTGGAAGGTGATTCCGGAGTCGGGCGCCGAGACCGAGGCCGAAACCACCGCCTGGCCGGTCTCGTCGCCGACCAGCATCTGGGTCTCGGCGCGTCCGTTGGCATCGGTGAAGACCAGCGGACATATCACCCTGGTGCCCTTCGGCGCCTGGTCGACGTGGAAGCGGACCGGCACGCCCGCGGCCGGCTTGCCGTCGGGACCGAGCACGACGACGCCCAGCGGATCGTCGAGGAGCGCGTCGGCGCGGCCCTCCTGGCCGCTGCCGCTGCAGACCAGTCCGGCGGCCGCCCGGAAGATGGCCGGCTTTACGCCGGGGTGATCCGGGAGAACGGCCTCCACGGCGATGTCCCCGGCGGTCCCGCCGGTGCTGAGCACGGCCATGGCCATGCCGCCGGCGTTGGTGGTCGCCTCCAACTCGGGGGACGGCCCGCCGCTCCCGGCGCCGCCGGGCGCGCCGGGGGGGTCCAGCCGGGCTCCCCGGGAGTTGCCCACCAGCCGGAAGACCACCCTGGCGCCCGCGACGGGCTGGCCCGGCTTCACGCCCCCGAGCCATCCCCTGCCCGGCGCGGAGAGCACCTCGACGCGGAGCGCCTCCGGAAGAGCGGCGTTGAGCGGGCCGTATTGCTCCTCGCCGGTTACCGCGGCCAGCCGGGACGGCTCCAAAGGGCCTCCGGAGTCGCACCCGGACAGGAGCGCGCCGGCCATGGCCAGCGCGGGAACGGCAACCAGCAACCTCGCGATTCCAGACGTTGCGCTCATCACCGGCCCTTCGCTGAAAGTGGTATCCCGCTCCTGCAGCCGCTCCCGGTCCCGGGCGGGGTCCGGGATCAATCCCTCGCCGCGGCGGCGGGAAGCAGCTTGTCCGCGGCCTCGGCGATGTTGGTCAGGTGGTCGCCGACCTTCTCGAGGTTGGCGACCATATCCAGGAAGGCCACGCCGCTGACCAGGTTGCAGGCCCCCTTCTCCAGCCGCGTGACGTGGTTCTGGCCGAGCTCCTTGGTCATCTCGTTGATGCGCGTCTCGCAGCGCAGCGCGCGGTCGACCGCCCCGGGCTCGCCCTTCTCCAGGGCCGAGAGCACGTGGTCGAACATGGAGTCGACCTCGCCGTGCATGTCGGCCAGCTCGCGCAGGGCGTCGTCGGAGATGGGCAGCTTGCGCTCGACACGCCGCTCGGCGAGCTCCAGCAGGTTCTCGGCGTGGTCGCCGATGCGCTCGGCGTCGTTGACCGAGTGCATCAGCACCGGCAGCTGCGCGCTCTCCGCCTCGTCCAGGTCCCGCTGGGACAGCTTCACCAGATAGGCGGTGATGTCGTGCTGCAGGGCGTCGATGCGCTCCTCGCGGCGATCGAGCCGCTCGCGGTTGGGAATGCTCCCGGCCGCGAAGGCCCGGTAGTTCTCCTCCACCGCCTTGCGCGCCAGCTTGGTCATGTAGACCAGCTCGCTCCGCGCCCGGTCGAGCGCCAGCGTCGGCGTGTTGAGCAGGTGCGGCTCGAGGTACCGCGGCTTCTCCTCCTTCTCCTGCGCCGACTCGGGCACCAGCCTTCGGCACAGGAAGGCCAGGATCGGCACCAGCGGCAGGAAGATGACGGTGGCCGACAGGTTGAACATGGTGTGGGCGTTGGCGATGTGCCGGGGCATGTTCTCGCCGGAGAAGGCGTCCCCGCCGGTGACCATGTTGACCAGGCGCAGGAAGACCGGCAGCCCGTCCCAGGGCACGAAGAACAGGCAGAACATCACCAGCGTGCCCAGGCAGTTGAAGAGCATGTGGGCCACCGCCGCGCGGCGCGCGTTGCGGTTCGAGCCGATCGACGCGAAGAGCGCCGTGGTGGTCGTGCCGATGTTGTCGCCCAGCAGGATGGGGATGACCGTGTAGTAGTTGAGCAGCCCCGTGGCGGCCAGCACCTGGAGCAGGCCGATGGAGGCGCTCGAGCTCTGGACCACCAGGGTAACCAGCGTGCCGATGCCCACGGCCAGCAGCACCGAGCCGAAGGGCATGAACCCGCCCGGCGTCCGCGGGGTGCAGTCGATGCTCTTGAAGAAGCCGGTGATGGTCGGGCTGTGCTCCAGGCCCTTGAGCGCGCCGCCCATGGTGGTCAGCCCGAAGAAGAGCAGCCCGAAGCCGGCCAGCACCATGCCCCAGTGCTTGACCAGCTTGCGCTTGGCGACCAGCTGGATCAAGACGCCCAGGGCCACGGCCGGCAGCGCCAGGCTGTCGAGCTTGAAGGAGATCATCTGGGCGGTGACCGTGGTGCCGATGTTCGCGCCCATGATCAGGCCGATGGCCCGCTCCAGGCTCAGGAGCCCGGCGTTGACGAAGCCGACCACCATCACCGTGGTGGCGCTCGAGCTTTGGATGGCCGCGGTCACCCCCGTGCCCACCACCGCTCCGATGACCGGATTGCGGGTGAAGACCTGGAGGATGGACTTCATCCGGGCGCCGGCCACGTGGACCAGGCTGTCGCTCATGATGCGCATGCCCAGGATGAAGATGGCCAGCCCGCCGATGACCACGATCAGGATCCCGGCCGGGTGGAGCGAGAACAGGTTGAAGTGCAGCGGCCGGTAGTTCGGGCCCGGCCCCGCCGGGGACGGGACCGCGGCCACCACCACCTGGCCGGTGCCCTCGCCCATGAGCAGCTGGGTCTCGGCGCGGCCCTGGTCGTCGGTCTCCGTCTCGGGATTGGTCAGCTTGGTGCCCTTGGGGCCCTTCTCCACGTAGAAACAGACCGGCACCCTGGCCAGCGGCTTGCCGTCGGGGCCGGAGAGGATCACCCGCAGCGGGTTCTCCAGCAACGATCCGGCGCGGCCCTCCTGGCTGCCGCCCTCGCAGATGACGCCGGCGGTGGCCCGGAAGATGGCCGGCTTGACGTTCGGGTAATCCGGCAGGAAGGCCCGGATCTGAAGGTCGCCCGGCTCGCCGCCGGCGGTCAGGAGCGCCACGGCCGTGCCGCCGGCGTCGGTGACGATGTCGACCGTCCCGCCGGCCGGGACCGGCGCCTCGGACGCGCCCGGCGCCTGCGGGCGGAGCCCGGCGCCCCGCCGGCTGCCCATGAGCTGGAAGGTGACCCGGACGTTCTTGACCGGATTGCCCGTTCCCTTGCCGCCCAGCCAGCCGCGCACGGGAGCGGTGATCACCTCGACCTGCAGCGGCTTGCCCAGAGCCTGGTTGAGCGCCCCGGTCTGCTCGGCACCGGAGACTATGGAGATGCCGGCCGGCTCGGGCTTCTGATCGGAATCGCAGCCCGCCGCCGACAACAGGGCCACGACCAGCAACGGCAACAACCACGTCCTCCTCACGACTTCCGGAAGCCTCACTTGCGCCTCTCCTTTCTCGACGGACGCTCGAGTTGGGGCGCGATCTCCAGCTTCAGCCGGTCCGGGCCGCAGCCCTTCCCGCGCGTGAGCAGGTGATGCCCCAACCCGGCGATCATGGCGGCATTATCGGTGCAGAACTCGGCCGGCGCAACCGCGGCCTTCATCCCCTCGGCCGCGGCGCGCTCGGCGAGCATGGCCCGGAGCTTCCGGTTGGCGGCCACCCCGCCGGCAACCGAGACGGTCCCGAGCCCGCGGCGAGCGGCAGCGCGCAGGAGCTTCCCGGCCAGCACCTCGCAGACCGCCTGTTCGAAGGAGGCGGCCAGGTCGGCCCTGGCCTTGTCGGTGAGCTCGAGCCGCGGGCCCTTCATGCCCGGGCCCTCCACGGCATAGAGCAGGGCGGTCTTCAAACCCGAGAAGCTGAAGTCGTCGTCCTCGTCGGCGAGCTTCGAGCGCGGAAAGTCGTAGGCGCGCGGGTTCCCCGCCGCAGCGGCGCGCGAGACGGCCGGGCCGCCCGGGAAGCCCAGGCCCAGCACCGCGGCGGCCTTGTCGAAGGCCTCGCCGGCGGCGTCGTCGATGGTCTGCCCGACCAGCTCGACCTCGAGCGGACCGCGGCACTCGTAGATGCTGGTGTGTCCGCCGGAGGCCACCAGGCACGCGAACGGGTATTCGGCGACGCCGGCGAGATACGGCGCGTAGGCGTGGGCGTGGAGGTGATGGACCCCCACGATGGGCAGGTCCCAGGCCAGGGCCAGGGCGCTGGCGGCGCTCGTGCCGACGAGCAGCGAGCCGGCCAGGCCCGGGCGGACGGTGACGGCGATGGCGTCGGGATGAGGGGCGAAGGACGAGGGGCGGGGGGCGGGGAAAGAGGGGCGGCCGGCCGCGTTCTCACTCGCCCCCAATCCCTCGCCCCGCGCCCCTGCCGTCAAGGCCTCCTGAACGATCCGGCTCACGCACTCGGCGTGGGCGCGGCTGGCCACCTCGGGGACCACGCCGCCGAAGCGGGCGTGGATCGCCACCTGGCTGGCCACGACGTTGGAGAGCACCTCCCGGCCGTCGCGGACCAGGGCCGCGGCGGTCTCGTCGCAGGAGGACTCGATGCCGAGGACTAGCACGGCAAGCCAACCACGGAGGACACGGAGTACACGGAGGAAAACTGCATCATCAGATCTTTGCTCTCAGATGCTCGTCCGCTCGTCCAGGACCGCGGCGATTCTCGTTCCGCCCCCCCGCTCCGGGGCTATTCCACCGGCACGAGGTCGTGGAGCTTGAGCTCGTCGGGGGCCTTCTCGGTCCCGGCCGCTCCGGCGGGGGCCTTGGCGGTCTCGGCCGGCGGCTCGTACTTGCGGACCGGTCCCGTGCGGTCGCGATCGATGATCATGGCCCGGAGGGCGGTGAGCGAGGCCTCGAGCTGAACGTCCGTGAACTGGGACTTGTCTGCGCCCCCGGCGGCCGGCTTGGCCGCGCCGGGCTGCTCCCCGGTCTTCTCCCGGGGCGCCTGCGGCGGCGCCAAGGCGGCCTTCTCCTCTGGCTTCCCGGCCGGCTCGGCGCCGTCCTTCGCAGCGCCCTTGGCGGCGTCCTTGGCGGCATCCTTGGGGGCGTTCTGCTCCACCCACTTCTCGTGCTGGCGCTTGAGGACCTCGGCGAGGACGTCGAGCTCCATGGGCACCTTGATGTCCGGATCGATGCCGATCTTGTGGATGCACTGGCCGCTGGGCGTGTAGTAGTGGGCGGTGGTGAGCTTCAGGCCCGCCACCTCGTCGCCGATGCGCACATCGCGGAGCGTCTGGACCGAGCCCTTCCCGAAGGTCTTCTCGCCGACCAGCACCGCCCGGTGGTGGTCGCGGAAGGCCCCGGCCACGATCTCCGAGGCGCTGGCCGAGCTCTGGTTGACGAGCACGGCCATGGGGTAGTCCGGGCGGGTCCCGGACTTGCTCGCGCTGTAGACCTGGGGCCGACCGGCGCGCCCCCGGATGGAGACGATCACGCCCTTGTCCAGGAAGAGGTCGGCCACCTTGATGGCCGCGTCGAGCCGCCCGCCGCCGTTGACGCGCAGGTCGAGGACCAGGGCCTTCATGCCCTGCGCCTCGAGCCTGGCGACGACCCTGGCCAGTTCCTCGGCGGTGTCCTCCTGGAAGGTGGTCACGCTCACGTATCCGATCTTGTCGACCGGGTCGACGATCTGCGGGATGCGCACGCTCTCCACGTTGATGATCTCCCGGACGATCTCGATGTCCTTGAGCGCGGTCTCGCCCTTCCGGGCCACGGTCAGGACCACCGCGGTGCCGGGCTTGCCGCGCATCTTGTGGACGGCCTCCTCCAGGGCCATGCCGTCGGTATCGGCCCCGTCGATGCGCACGATGCGGTCGGCGGGCAGCACCCCGGCCTTGAAGGCCGGCGAGCCCATCAGCGGCGTGACCACCGTGAGCCACGCGTCCTTGACGGTCACCTCGATGCCCAGGCCGCCGAACTTGCCGGTGGTCGTGGCGGTCATGTCCTGGTATTCCTCGGGGGTCAGGAAGGCGCTGTGCGGGTCGAGCTCGCGGACCATGCCGCGGAGCGCGCCGTAGAAGAGCTGCTTCTCGTCCACGTTCTCCACGTAGCCTTCGAGGATCAGCCGCCGGACCCGGGCCTGGGCCTCGGCCTCGCGCATCCTGCCTTCGGCGGTCAGCGGGGCCTTGGGCTTGGCCGGCGCCGCGGCGCGGAGTTTGGTTTCCGGGGCGGCCGGGGCCTCGCCCGCCAACCCGGTCTCCGCGCTGCCGGTCCGCGACACCAGCGGCGGGATGGAGCAGGCGATCGCGGCGGCCACGGCGGCCACGGCCAGAACCGGCAGGTAACGGCGGAACATGGGTGGGATCTCCTGTGAGTCAGAAGCCTCTTCCGGCGGACGGGCTCAAGTCTAGCTGCCGGAGGGCGGGAGTCAAGGCGGCTGCGCAGAGGCCGGAAGGAGCCATCCCCCGGCCAGTTCACCACCCCCTAAGTGCCTCAGTGCCTCAGTGCCTTTCCCGAATTATCCTTGACACCCCCTCTGGGGCACCGTAAGATACAAGCGTTCATTCCGCGAAAACCCGGACGTGCACGAAGGGACCGCCAGGTCCCCGGTTGCGCACCCGCAACTCCAAGGATGCGACCAGAACGAGGACGCGCTTGGCCTTTCCACCGGTCTTTTTTCACAGGAACTAAATGAGCCAGCGGCTCTACATCATCGACGCGCATGCCACCATTCACCGGGGCTACCACATGCCCCAGCGTGGGCAACAGATGATGAGCCGGGACGGCCACCCCACCTCGGCGGCCTTCTACTTCGTGCAGGTCCTGACCGGCATGCTCGCCCAGCAGCGTCCGGACCTCCTGGTCATAGCCGCCGACTCGCCGGGGAAGACCTTCCGGCACGAGTTCTACAAGGAATACAAGGCCAACCGCCCTCCCTCGCCCGAGGACCTGCGCTGGCAGGTGCCGAAGGTCATGGCCATCTGCGAGGGCTACGGCATTCCGGTCTACCGGATCCCGGGCTACGAGGCCGACGACATCATCGCCACCCTGGCCGACCAGGCGGCCGCCGCCGGACTCGAAGTCTTCGTGGTCAGCTCCGACAAGGACCTGCTGCAGCTGGTGGGCGGCGCGGTCCGGGTCTACGATCCGGCCAAGAACTTCAAGGAGGGCAAGCTCTACGGCCCCGAGGATGTCGCGGCCGAGCGCGGCGTGCCCCCCGAGCGGATGATCGACTACCTGGCCCTGGTGGGCGACAGCTCCGACAACATCCCGGGGGTCGCCGGCATCGGCCCCAAGACCGCCGTGGAGCTCCTGGGCAAGTACGGGTCGCTCGAGGGCGTGCTGGCCAACGCGGCGAAGGAGAAGGGCAAGCGCCGGGAGAACCTCGAGCGCGACGCCGAGAAGGCGCGGCTCTCCTACCGGCTCGCGACCATCAGCCACGAGGTCCCGGTGAAGATCGACCTGGAGGCCGCGCGGGTCAAGCCGCCCGACGTCGAGAAGCTCCTGCCCGTCTTCCAGGAGCTGGGCTTCAACATGTTCCTGAAGAAGCTCATGGCCGCGTCGCCGGCCCCGGCCGCCGACGCGCCGAGCCTGTTCGGGACGAGCGCGCCCGGGGCCGACGCGATGAAGCGCGACTACCGCGCGGTCGCCAAGCCCAGCGAGCTGCGCGCGCTGGCCCATGCGCTGGTCGAGGCCGAGGCCGTCTCGGTTGACACCGAGACCACCGGCGTCGACCCGCTGCGGGCCGATCTCGTGGGCCTGTCCTTCTCGACGAAGGAGGGCGAGGCCCGCTACGTGCCGGTGCGCGCCCCGGCCGGAACCGAGGCCGCGCCGCTCGACGAGCTCCGCCGGCTCTTCAAGCCGCTGCTCGAGAACCCGCGGCTGGCCAAGCTCGGCCAGAACGTCAAGTACGACATGATCGTGCTGGCCCGGCACGGAATAAACCTCCGGGGCGTCTCGTTTGACACCATGCTCGCGGACTACCTGCTATCGCCGGGCAAGGGTCTCTACAACATCGACGCGCTGGCCCTCGAGCACCTGGGCATCCGCAAGATCGCCACCCAGGAGGTAATCGGCAGGGGCGAAGAACAGACCACCATGGACCTGGTGCCGGTCGAGACCGTGGCCAATTACGCCTGCGAGGACGCCGACGTGGCGCTGCGCCTGGCGCACCTGCTGCGCGGCCGGCTCGTGGAGCGCGGCCTCCTGAGGCTCCTGGAGGATGTCGAGGTCCCGCTCGTGGAGGTCCTGGCCGCCATGCAGCGCACCGGCATCCGCCTGGACGTCGAGGCGCTCAAGGCCATGTCCGCCGACCTCAAGGCGGTGCTGGAGGCCAAGCAGTCCGAGATCCACGAGGCCGCCGGGCGGGAGTTCAACATCCAGAGCCCCAAGCAGCTGGCCGAGCTGCTCTACGACGAGCTCAAGCTCCCGGTGGGCCGCAAGACCCGCACCGGGCGCTCGACCGACGAGGCCACCCTCGAGGGCCTGGCCGGGCTCCACCCGCTGCCGAGGCTGGTCCTCGAGTACCGGGGCCTGGCCAAGCTCAAGAACACCTACGTGGACAAGCTGCCGGAGTGGATCAACCCCGAGACCGGAAGGATCCACTGCTCGCTCAACCAGACCGGCACGGCCACCGGGCGGCTGTCCTCGAGCGAGCCGAACCTCCAGAACATCCCGGTGCGCACGGCGCTGGGCCGCTCGGTCCGGGCCTGCTTCGTGCCCGAACCGGACTGGGCCATGGTCTCGGCCGACTACTCGCAGATCGAGCTGCGCATCCTCGCCCATTACTCGCAGGATGAGGCGCTGCTCGCGGCCTTCCGCGAGGACAAGGACATCCACGCCTTCGTGGCCGCGGAGGTCAACGGCGTCGCCGAGAAGGACGTCACTTCCGAGATGCGCCGGCAGGCCAAGGCGGTCAACTTCGGGCTGATCTACGGGCAGACCGGCTGGGGGCTCTCGCAGCACCTGGGCATCAGCCAGGACGAGGCCCGCGAGTTCATGAAGGCCTACAACGCCCGCTACCCGGGCGTGGAGCGCTGCCGCCAGGAGATCCTCGAGAAGGCCCGCAAGAACGGCTTCGTCACCACGGTGCTCGAGCGCCGGCGCTACTTCCCGGACATCAACAGCCAGGAGGCCTCCATCCGGGGCGGCGCCGAGCGCGCGGCGGTCAACGCCGTCTTCCAGGGCTCGGCCGCGGACATCATCAAGGTGGCCATGAACCGGGTCTTCCGGGAGCTCGAGGCCGGCGGCGGCGCGCTGAAGTCGCGGATGCTGCTGCAGATCCACGACGAACTGCTCTTCGAGGCCCCGCCCGACGAGGTCGGGGAGCTCTCCGAGCGCGTCCGGGAAATCATGGAGAACGCGGTGAAGCTCACCGTGCCGCTCAAGGTCTCGGTGGGCTCCGGCCCGAACTGGCTGGAGGTCAAGTAGCGTGGTCAGTCAGGCGCGGCGCAAGCGTTTCCTGTCGACGGAGGCCCTCGATCGGGCCGCCAACGAGCTGGCCGGACTCGCGCGCGAGCAGGGCATCCGCGCGGCCGTTGTCGGCGGACTGGCCATGCAGCTCTACGGCTCCGACCGGCTGACCATGGATGTGGACTTCATCGCAGACCGCAGCGTTCAGGGGCCCGCCGTGAAGGACAAGGTGGCTTTCGGCGGAGACAAGCTCGTCACTTCCGAAGGCATCCCGGTGGACTGGATCGTCCGCGCCGACGCCTACGGGGCGCTCTACTCCGAGGCGCTCGGCAAGGCCGAGCCGGTCGAGGGGCAGGACTATCTGGTGGTCACGCTGCCGTATCTGACCGCCATGAAGATGGCTGCCCGGCGGGACAAGGACTTCCTCGATCTCACCGCGCTCCTTCTCTCCGAAGACCTGGATGTCAAGGCGGCCCGGGAGATCGTCCTTCGCCACCTGGGCGAATACGCGGCGGAGGACTTCGACGACCGCGTTCACCAGGCCAGACAGCGCAGGGAGGGCGGACGGTGAAGATATTCCTCTACACCGACCTCGAGGGCGTCGCCGGCGTGGACGGCTGGGACGACCGCGAGTCGGACCGCCCCGGGCTGGCGAGCCGGCGCCGCGAGATGTGCGAGTTGCTGATGGCCGAGGTCAACGCCGCGGCCGACGGGGCCTTCGCCGGCGGGGCCACCGGGGTGGTCCTGGTCCAGGGCCACGGCGACTCGATGATCTACGAGCTGGCCGACGAGCGCCTGGAGATCGTCAAGGGCGCCGGCTACCACACCTGGCTACCCGAGATGGGCGCCGAGTTCGCCGCCGCCTTCTACGTGGGCAGCCACGCCATGGGCGGCACGATCGGCGCGACCCTGGCCCACACCTTCTGCTACGAGGACGGCCGGCGCTGGTGGCTCTGCGACCGGGAGATCGGAGAGTTCGGCGCCTTCGCGGCCATCGCCGGCGCCTGCGGCGTGCCCGTGGTGCTGGCCACCGGCGACGACAAGCTCTGCGCCGAGGCCCGCGAGTTCGTCCCGGAGATCGAGACCGCCCAGGTCAAGGCCGGCATCGGCGTCAACTGCGCCCGGCACCTCTCCGTGGGCCGGGCCCGCGAGGCCGTGCGCATGGCGGCGCTGCGGGCGGTCGAGCGCGCGGCCCGGGGGGAGATCCCGGCCTACCGGCCGCCGGGCCCGCCGTACACGGCCCGTTTTCTCAGCCGCCGCCGGCACATGTACGTGCCCCGCACCGGGCGGCCCGGCGAGCGCTGGATCAGCCCCTACGAGGTGGAGCTCAGCGGCAATGACCTGCTCGAGGTCATGGGCCGGCTGACCTTCCTGTACTGAGGAGCGGGACGGAGTGAAGGACAAGGACGCGCTGCGCGTGATCGGCCTGACCGGCCCGGTGGCCGGCGGCAAGTCCGCGGCCGCGGAGATCCTGGAGCGCCGGGGCGCGCGGATCGTCGACCTCGACGCGCTGGGCCACGAACTGCTCGCCGACCCGCAGGTCCGCGAGGAGGTCAACGCGGCGTTCCTGGAGGCCGCCGACGCCGACGACCTCAAGGAACTCCGCCGCCGGCTGGCCGACATCGTCTTCGCGGACGACGCGGCCCTCTCTCGGCTGGAGCGCATCCTCCACGGGCGGATGTGCTCCCGCGTGCGGGAGATGGTGGAGGACCGCCGCCGGTCGGGCGCGGCGGGCACCGTGGTGATCGCCGGCGCCCTGGTCTACGAGATGGGCCTGGAGGCCCTGTGCGACGCGGTGGTGCTGGTCGACGCGCCCCGGGAGCTCCGGCTCCGGCGCGCCCGCGAGTCGCGGGGCTGGTCCGAGGACGAAGTAATGCGGCGGGAGGCGAAACAGATGCCCCTCGAGGGCAAGCGCCTCCGCGCCGATCGTGTGCTGGACAACTCCGGCACTCGACAGCAACTTGAGGCGGCCGTAGCCGCCGTCTGGGAGGAGTTCGGATGCCAGTGAAGAAGAGTGGTTCGGGGAGCGACGAGGCAAAGAGCAGGCGCCGCCGCAGCGCGGGCGCCCACAGGCGCACCCGCAAGGCCAGCGACGCGGCCGAAGCGGCCGAAGCGGCCGACGAGGGCGTGGGGCAGGCCGGGGCGGTCTCCGAGAGCCCTGCGGCCGAGAACGCTCCGGCCGCGGCAGCCGAGGCCAACTCCGCGCCAGCCTCTCCTGCGCCAGTGCAGGCCGAGGCCCGGCCGGCCGCCCCTGCCGACGCGCCCGTGACCGCCGCGGCAGCCCCGACCGGACAGGATGCCGGCGGCGCTTCGGCGGAGCAGAGGAAGGTCGCCCCGCCCGTGCCGCGCTTCAGCTATCCGCCTCCGGCCGGCGGCAATCCTTACGTCTCGCGCGTGACCGGCGGCGGAGGAGGCATGGTCCAGTCGCGTCCGCGTCCGAGCTTCGATAACGGCCACCGCGGCGGCGGCGGCGGCGGCTTCCGCGGCAACGGCGGCCGGCCCAACAACGGTCGATCCGGCGGCCCGTTCGGAGGCGGCCGCGGCGGCCCGCCGGCCTTCGCCGGCTCGCAGCGGCGCCAGGACTCCGAGCCCAACGGCAACCGCGCCTTCCCCTCGGGCCATTCGCGGGGACACGGCGGCGGCCAGTCCTCGTCCCAGGGCCAGCCCGGCGGCGGGGTCGCCCCCGACGCGGCCAGCGGCCTGGCGGCCGCTGCCGCCGCCGCACCCGCCCAGCCGGCGGGGCAGGCCCAGCCGGGCAACCCGGGACAGCGTCCCGCTGGGCGTCCCGGCGATGCCCAACAGGCGCCGCCGCATCCCAAGGCCTTCAAGAAGCCGGCCTTCGAGCCCAAGAAGCCCGAGCAGGTGCGCTCGGCCGAAGAGCTCAACGTGGTCGTCGAGGAGTACCGCAAGTCGGGGCTGTTCATCACCGACCTGAAGGTGATGCCCGTGGCCGAACTGCGCCACATCGCCAAGGCCGAGGGAGTGGAGGAGGCCGACCTCCTGCCCAAGCAGGAGGTCATCTTCCGGCTGATCAAGCAGTACATCTCCCGCGGCGGGACGCTCTACGGCTCGGGCGTGCTCGAGATCCTGCCCGACGGCTTCGGTTTCCTGCGCTCGGCCGAGGCCAGCTACCAGCCCTGCCCGGACGACATCTACCTGTCGCCCAGCCAGGTCCGGAAGTTCGGGATGCGCAGCGGCCATGTGGTCTGCGGCGCGATCCGCCCGCCCAAGGAGGGCGAGCGCTACTTCGCGCTGCTGCGCGTGGAGAGCATCAACTACGAGCCGCCGCAGAGCCTGCTCGGACGCGCCTACTTCGAGGACCTCACCCCGCTCTTCCCGGACAAGCGGCTGCTCCTCGAGACCGCGCCGGACAACCTGTCGATGCGCGTGGTCGACCTGATCACCCCCATCGGCAAGGGCCAGCGCGGCCTGATCGTCGCGCCGCCCCGCACCGGCAAGACCGTCCTGCTCCAGCAGCTGGCCCACTCCATCGCCATCAACAATCCCGAGGTGTACCTGATGGTGCTGCTGGTGGACGAGCGGCCCGAGGAAGTCACCGACATGGAGCGCACGGTGAAGGGCGAGGTCATCAGCTCGACCTTCGACCAGCCCTCCAGCCGCCACGTGCAGGTCGCCGAGATGGTCATCGAGAAGGCCAAGCGCCTGACCGAATACGGCCAGGACGTGGTCATCCTGCTCGACAGCATCACGCGCCTCGGCCGGGCCTACAACAACGAGACCCCGCACAGCGGCAAGATTCTCTCCGGCGGCGTGGACTCGACCGCGCTGCGCGGCCCCAAGCGCTTCTTCGGCGCCGCGCGCAACATCGAGCACGGCGGGAGCCTGACCATCATCGCCACGGCGCTGGTGGACACCGGCAGCCGCATGGACGAGGTCATCTTCGAGGAGTTCAAGGGCACCGGCAACATGGAGCTGCACCTCGACCGGAGGCTCGTCAACCGCCGCGTCTTCCCGGCCATCGACATCAACCAGTCGGGCACGCGCCGCGAGGACCTCTTGCTGCACCCGGACGAGCTCGCCAGGGTCTGGGCGCTGCGCAAATACCTCAACGAGATGAACGTGGTCGAGGCCATGGAGTTCCTGACCGAGAAGCTCAAGAACAAGAAGACCAACGCCGAGTTCCTGATGACCATGAACGTGTAGAACCCCGGTCGTCAGTTGCCGATCAGTAACGGAGGGGCGGCTCGGGGAGCCGCCCCTCCGCATCTATGCGGCGGCCGGCACCCCTTGAATGCGGCCGTCGCCGGCCTAGACTCTTGGTCCGTGGGGCCGGCGCCGACCGGCCAGGGAACTCCGCCGATCGGACCCGATTCCAGAGGAACTCGCACCATGACCCAGAAACCCGACCCCCGCATGGAACGACGCATCGACGCCTGGCTGCGGAAGATGACCCCGAGGGAGAAGGTCTCCCTGCTCTCCGGCCGGGACATGTGGCACACCGTGGCGGTCGAGCGGCTGGGCATCCGCCCGCTGGCCATGACCGACGGGCCGCACGGCGTCAGGACCTGCTCGCCGGAGACCGGCCGCCGCCAGGGCCCGGCCACCGCCTTCCCCAACGGCGTCTCCTTCGCGGCCAGCTGGAACCCCGACCTGGTCGGGCGCGTCGCGCGGGCGCTGGCCGAGGAGACCCGCGCCCTGGGCTGCGACATCCTGCTGGGTCCGTGCGTCAACATCGCCCGCACGCCGCTGGCCGGCCGGAACTTCGAGACCTACTCGGAGGACCCGCACCTGGCCGGCCGGCTGGCGGTCAGCTACGTCCGGGGCCTGCAGGGCCGCGGAGTGGGCGCCTCGCTCAAGCACTTCGCCTGCAACAACCAGGAGAACCAGCGCTGGCGCGGCAGCTCGGTGGTGGACGAGCGCACCATGAGGGAGATCTACCTGCCGGCCTTCGAGGCCACGGTCAGGGAGGCCGGGCCCTGGACGGTCATGTGCGCCTACAACCGGGTCAACGGGGTCCACGCCAGCCAGAACCGCAAACTGCTGACCGACATCCTCCGCGGAGAGTGGGGGTTCACCGGCGCGGTGATCTCCGACTGGGGCGCCAACCACACCGCCATCGAGTCGGTCCAGGCCGGGCTGGACATCGAGATGCCCGGACCGGCGCTGTACTTCGGACGGCTGCTCTCCGAAGGGCTCGACGCCTGGCAGATCGAGGAACCGGTCCTCGACGAGGCGGTCCGCAGGGTTCTGCGGCTCCTGCTCCGCTGCGACCGCCGGCGTTCCTTCCGGGGCTCGGTCAACACCCCGGCCCACCGGCGCCTGGCCAGGGAGCTGGCCGAGGAGTCCGTCACCCTGCTCAAGAACGCCGGGGACGTCCTGCCGCTGCGCCCTGGACGGACCGGCAGTCTGGCGGTGATCGGCCTGGGCGCCTCAGACCTGGCCATCCAGGGCGGCGGCAGCGCCCACGTCCAGCCGCTGACCGTCGCCCAGCCGCTGGCCGCGCTGCGCGCGATGCTCAAGGGCCGGGCGCGGATCGCCTACGAGCCCGGCTGCGACGCCGGGGTCGCACTGCTCTCCGCCCGGCAATTCGGCGCGGCCAGGGGCGGGGGCGGGGACTTCCGCACCGAGGTCTTCACCAACACGACTTTCTCGGGGCGCCCGGCCGGCGTGCGCAAGGACTCCTCGATCGACTTCTGGCTCTCGCCCAACCGCACCTTCCTGCCGCAGGTCACCGGCCGGGCGTACAGCGTGCGCTGGACCGGCCGGCTAACGGCGCCGGTCTCCGGCAACTACCGCTTCACCATGACCCACGTGGGCGAGGTCCGCTGGTACCTGGACGGCGCGCCCCTGCGCCTGAGGGCCCAGTCCGGAGTGGCCGCGGGGGTCGACGAGAAGTCGCGGAGCATGGTCGACGTCCGCCTGGAGGCCGGCCGGGGCCGCGCCCTCAAGGTCGAGTTCGTCAAGCGGGAGTCCGAGGACGTCTCCCACCTGCGCGTCTTCGTCGAGCGGCTGCCCGGCCCCGAGGACGACGCGCTCCGCGAGCGGGCCGTGAGCCTCGCCCGCCGCTCCGACGCCGCCGTGGTCTTCGTGGGGCTCTCGGCGCTCGACGAGACCGAGGGACGCGACCGGACCCACCTGGACCTCCCGGAGCGGCAGAACGCCCTGGTCCGGGCGGTCGCCGCGGCCAACCCGCGCACCGTCGTGGTGCTGAACGTCGGGGCGCCCGTGGCCATGCCCTGGCTCGACGACGTTGCCGGGCTGCTGCTGGCCTACTATCCCGGCCAGGAGGGCGGAGCGGCGATCGCCCGCATCCTGCTGGGCGCGGTCAACCCATCCGGACGTCTACCGGTGACCTTCCCGAAGCGCCTCGAGGACACGCCCGCCTTCCTGCACTACCCGGGCATCCGCGAGGCCTTCTACGGCGAGGGCGTCTTCGTCGGCTATCGCTACTACGACAAGAAGCTGATCGAGCCTCTCTTCCCCTTCGGGTTCGGACTATCCTACACGACGTTCGAATACCGCGACCTCGAGGTCTCCCGCCCGGCCGCGCCCGGCGCCGATGTCCGCGTGGAGGTCACGGTGGCCAACGCCGGCAGGATGGCCGGAAAGGAGACGGTCCAGCTCTACGTCTCCGATCCGGAATCGTCCCTGCCCCGGCCGGTCAAGGAGCTCAAGGCCTTCCGCAAGGTCGCATTGCGGCCGGGCGAGTCCCGGAGGGTGGTTTTCGACCTCGACGCCCGGGCCTTCTCCTTCTACGACCCGCACGGCGGGGGCTGGGTCATGGAGCCGGGGCGCTTCGACATCCTGGTCGGCAGTTCGTCGCGCCACATCCGGCTTCGGAAGAGCTTCCGGGCGGCGCGGCGCGTCGTCGTTCCGGCCACCTGATCGCCGGCTGCGGAGGCGCCCGGTCCAGTCGGTTCCGTCCGGCGCCGGCTAGCTGGCTTCGCCCGCCCGGGCCTGCTCCGCGCGTTGCGGGCCGTCCTGCGGCGCCGGGACAGCGGGTGCGGTCGGATCGACATTCCCGCCCTCGGTGGCGAGCGGCGGGTCGTTCGGCCACCAGCCCCCGCCGTCGGCGCGGGCTACCAGGTTGACCTCCATGCCGGTGGTCAGGTCCTTCAAAAGCGCCACCCGCTCGGGAGCGAGCCCGCTCCCGGCCCTGGTGAAGAGCCTGACCAGCCTGAAGCCGGAGTCGACCGCGACGGCCTCGCGCCGGTCCCGGCCGCCGGCCGGATCCTTGAAGACCATCTGCCAGCGCGCGACGCGGATGTCGTCGCCGGGCTTGAAGCGTTCCAGCCTGGCGCACCATCCGTCCGCGTCCGCCCCGAAAGCTCCCGCGCGGTGGTGCCGGATCCGGAAGTTGGCGGACTCCCGGCCGTCGATGGTGACCGGCGCCTCGTAGGAGATCTGGGTGTCGCCGGGCAGCTTCAACTCGACCGGTCCGACGAATCGGCTGAAGAAGGGGCCTCCGCCGAGCGGCGCGAAGGCCGGCTGCCCGCCGAGAAGCAGCCTGGAGACGCCGGGCGCCGCGGCGTCGTCCCGGAGCAGGTCCAGGCGTTCGTCCGGGTCGTCGGGCAGTTTCACCATGAAGACCCCGGACTTGCCGTCGTGCAGGGCCGTGACCGTTTCGGGGAAGACCGCCGCGGCGCGGACCCGGTACTCCCACCCGGCGCGCGGCTTCTGGTCGTCGATGGAGACGGCGTAGCCCGCTTTCGTCGCGGTCACCCCCGGGGGCAGGGCGCCGGCGCCGTCGGCCGAGACCTTGATGGTAAGAAACGGCTCGTCCGGCCAGTCGGCAGTGCCGGTTGGCCTGCGCCAGATCTGCAGCGCCCGGTGGCGCCAGATCCCACCCGCGTCGCCGAAGCCCACGGCGAGCGTGCAGCGCTGCATGGTGGGCAGGCGCGCGCCGATGGTCGGTTCCTTCTGAGTGGCGAACGTCTCCGGCGGGGGCGGAGGCGGGGGCGGCGGGGGGACTCGCACCGTCGGAAAGAAGGCCCCGTCGACCAGCTCGGGCGCTATGGTTCCGTCGCACCTGGACATGTTGCCCAGGAAGTTGCGGTGATAGCTGGGGGCGGGGACTTCGACCACGGGTTCGCTATGCGCCGCGGCGCTCACCTCGGCGGCCGCGGCGCTCATGTCCGCGGCGCTGGCCGCCTGGCCGCGCCCGGGGACGATCCGCCAGACAAGGAGCGAAGCGCACCCGAGGACGATCGCCGCCGCAACCAATCTGTCCAGACGTCCTCTCGCCCATCCGATCATACCGCACCTCCTTCGCCGGATGTCCTCCAGGCCGGCCGCTGGAGGGACGCCGCTGCCGCGGCCGGTGTGACCGGACGAAGCGATGGACGGCGCGTCGACGATTGGAGAGGGAAAAGGGGACATTCTGCTTTTCCGCTAAGACGCGCCGGGACGCTCCGTCCGCGACACCTTTGCGAACGGCGAAAAGCAGAATGTCTCCTCAGAGCCTCACAAAGAATGATCCCGAGGCCGCAACGCCCGGGATTTTGGTTTCAGACGAGAATGGTTTCGTAGGGGCGGGTTTCAAACCCGCCCCTACAGAGCCAGCGACGACGAACGACGAAGTATGAAGACAAAAGACCTACAGCCTCTCCGCCGCGAGGCTGGCCAGGTCCGAGCGCTCGCTCTTGGAGAGCACCATGTGGCCGACGAGCTGCGAGTCCTTGAGGCGCTCGGCGGCGAAGACCAGGCCGTTCGAAGAGCTGTCCAGGTAGGGGTTGTCGATCTGGTAGGGGTCGCCGGTGAGCACCAGCTTGGTGTTCTCGCCGGCGCGGCTGATGATGGTCTTGACCTCGTGGGGCGTGAGGTTCTGGGCCTCGTCGACCACCAGAAACTGGCTGGAGATGCTCCGGCCCCGGATGTAGGTCAGGGCCTCGAGCGACACCGTCCCGTCGCGCAGCAGTTGCTCGACGGTGGTCTCCACCGGCCGGCGCTTGCCGGAGAGCAGGTACTTGAGGTTGTCGAAGATGGGCAGCATCCAGTTGGTGAGCTTCTCGTCCTTGTCGCCGGGCAGATAGCCGATGTCCTTGCCCATGGGCATGATCGGCCGCGAGACCAGCATCTTCTCGTAGGTGTGGCTCTTGAGCATGAGCTCCAGACCCGAGGCCAGGGCGAGCAGAGTCTTGCCCGTGCCGGCGCGCCCGACCAGGGTGACCAGCCGCACGCTCTCGTCGAGGAGCAGCTCCAGGGCCATGCGCTGCTCGATGGACCGCGGCGCGATGTTCCAGACCTTGGAGAAGTCGCTGACCAGGCTGACCAGCCGGCCCTCGACCGGGTCGTGGCGGGTCACGGCGGTGTGCTTGGGGTTGCCCTGGTCGCGGAGCATCACGAACTCGTTGGGCGCCAGCGGCACGGTCAGGCAGAGCTCGCCCAGGGCCAGGCCCTTCTCGGCGTAGAAGCGGTCGATGATCTCCTTGGACACGGGCAGGTCGCGCCAGCCGGCGTAGAAGGTCTCGAAGTTGACGGTCTGCTTCTCGAAGTCCTCGGCGATCAGCCCCAGGGCGTCGGCCTTGACGCGGGCGTTGATGTCCTTGGAGACGAAGATCACCGGCTCGCCCTGGCGGGCCAGGGCGTAGGCCACGCCCAGGATGTGGTTGTCGGCGGCGGTCAGCGGCAGGTCGAGCAGGTCTCCGGAGACGTCCTGCAGCGGGGTGACCCGGAGCTCGCCGCCGCTCTCCAGCGGCACGCCCGAGCGCAGCGAGCCGGCCACCCGCAGCGCGTCGAGGGTGCGGATGGCCTGGCGGGCGTTGCGGCCCAGTTCGTCGTTGTGGTTCTTGAAGCGGTCGAGCTCCTCGAGCACCACCATGGGCACGACCACCTTGTTGTCGGCGAAGCTGGTCAGGGCCGAGTGGTTGTGGAGCAGCACGTTGGTGTCGAGCACGAAGGTCTTGATGTCTCCAGCCGTCGGCGGGGGCAGGGCGGGGTTCGTGTCAGGCAAGGTAGCCTCCTGGTTCTTGTCTCGGCCTCAGATCTTGCGGCGCAGCCAGCCGGCGGTCAGGCCGATGACCTTGCGCTCGCGGTCGCTGCGCGCGAAGGTGTGGTCGTATCCGGGCAGCACCCGCAGGGTGGCCAGTCCGCGCCGGCAACCGGCGGCGAAGGCGCGGGCGTCGGCGACCGGCACGGCGTCGTCGGCCGTGCCGTGGACGATGAGCGCCGGCACCCCGGCCGCGCTCAGCGCCTCGATGGGGCGCGGCACCTGGCGGATGTCCTCGAAGAAGCGCCGGCCGAGCAGGTGGCCGGAGCGATCGAGCGGGAAGCGGAGCTTGCGGCGGCCCCGGCCCATGGCCGCGATGCGTCGGTCCCAGAGTTGGCCGATGTCCCCGACCGCGCTCCAGAGCACGCAGCCGGCCGGCGGGCGGCCCTCGGCGGCCAGCCCCCCGGCCAGCAGCGCGGAGACCGCCCCGCCGAAGGACAGGCCCAGCAGGCAACGCCGCTCGCCGTCGAGCCCGCGGAGCCGTCCGGCGAACTGCCAGGCGGCCAGGGCGTCGGCCACCTCGGTGAGCACGGACATGTCCTGGAAACGCCCGGAGCTCTCGCCCGAGCCGCGGAAGTCGAAGCGCAGCGAGGCGAAGCCCTTCTCCGCGAAGGCCCGGCTGGCCTTGACGAAGAGGAAGTGGCTCTCGAGGCGGCTGCCGGTGAAACCGTGGCACATCACCACCGAGGGCCAGCCGGCCTTAGGCGCGCGGCCGCCCGGGATGTGCAGCGTGGCGGCGAGGAAGCCGCCCTTCATGGCGATGCGCAGCGGGATCTCCTGGGGCTCGCGGGAGGGCATTCAGGGGGTCCTTTCGAGGATCAGGGCGGCCGCGCCCGACCGGTCGAGCGCGGTGACGAGGTAGACGCCCGGGGCGGCCGAGCAGATCTCGGCGGCCGAGACCAGGCTCGCCGCCGGACCGCACTCGCCGGCGCGGGACTTCAAGGTCCGCCGGGGGACCGCGGAGGCCGGCCCCACGGTCTCGTCGAGCGCGGCGGCCTCGGCGCGGTCCAGGTCCGGCCGGCCGGAGGCGTCGCAGTACACGGCGACTATCGACTTTCGGCTCTCGGCATTCGGAGAAACGGCGGAGTCGGTCAGGGCGGCGTTGATCGCCTGGGCGAGAGCCCTGCGCGGGTCGGTCCCGACCGCCGAGCCCCATCCGCGGACGGCAGCCAGGGGCCGCGCTCCCCGTGCGACGGCGGCGCTCTCGAGCTCGACAGTCAGGGCCGCCCCGGCCTCGCCGAGGACCGTGCCGGCGCTTTTCGGGTCGAGCGGCGCGAGGCTGCCGTCGGCGGAGAGCTCGCCGGCCGCGGCGTAGTGGCGGCGCAGAGCCTTCGAGAGCGAGTCGGATGCCGCGGCCACGAATCCGGAGCACTCGGCGCCGGCGGTGCGGAGCAGCCGATCGCGCGCCCAGCCCAACGCCACGATGGCCCCCGCGACCCCCTGCGAGAAGGTCGCGCCCGGTCCGGCCAGGCCGAACTCGATGCAGGCCAGGCTCGAGGGGGTGTTAACGTAGGAGTGGCTGAAGACCAAGGGCGGCGCGAACTTGGCCTGCCCCGCGGCGACCTTGGCGAAGAAGAGCTCCATGGAGTCGAGGCAGCCCCAGGCCGAGGAGTAGGCGAGGCCCCATAGGCTCGGGGTGGAGGGTGGAGGGTTGAGGGTGGAAGGCGCGGCGGAGGACTTCGGGGCGACCTTCGCCGACTCCAGGGCCAGCTTCACGGCCACGAGCGCCAGGGCCGAGCAGCGGTCCACGTAGCTGATTATGGAGGGCAGGTGCTTCTTGACCTCGAAGCCCTGGACAGGACATCCGAAGGGCGGGACCGGCCGGCCGTCGGGGAGCGTCAGCGGCTCGATGGCTATGACGCCCGAGGGGGCGACGACTCCGGCGCCGGTGATGACGGCAAGCGGCTGAGGCAGACGGATCCTCCAGTTCCCCTTGGCCCCAGTTTTAGCCGGGGCTCCCGGCGGTGTCAACGAAAAGCGCGGGGCCATCTGCGAGTGCTCTCAACGCAGAGGCCGCAGAGGATCGCGGAGGTCGCAGAGATGCTCCGGGCCATGGCCTGCATCCGTACAGCAAGCGTCCCTCTGCGGACTCTGCGTGCCTCAGCGACCTCTGCGTTGAAGACGCCTCCGGCCGGCAGAACGGGCGTTGCCCGGGAAGCGGACTTGATACCCGCCCCTCCCCGGCGAGAATCGCGGGCATCGCTTCGGATTGGTCCGGAAAGAAACCAGCAAAGGAGGGTGCGCGCGTGGCGACCGACAAGGCTCAGGGCAAGGATGCGGCTCCGATCAGGAAGGTCGGCTTCGGGCTGATCGGCTGGGGTCCGTGGGGCCAGAACCTGGCCCGCAAGGTGCTCAACTCCACCCGCGGCGAGGTCGTCGCGGTCTGGACGCGCAGCGAGGAGACCGCCGCCAAGATCCGCTGGGCCGGCTTCAACGCCACCACCGACGTCGACGAGGTCATCGATCACCCCAAGGTCGAGGCGGTGATCGTGGCCTCGCCCAACGCGCTGCACCTGGAGCACTGTCTGAAGGTCTGCGCGGCGAAGAAGGCCCTGTGGGCCGAGAAGCCGCTGGTCCTCAACCTCAAGGACTACGACACCATCCTCGACGCCGTCGAGAAGGCCGGGATCGTCAACCACTGCAACTTCGGCATGCGCTACGGCGGCGTCCAGCGGACGCTCATCGAGATGTCCGCGGCCGGCAAGCTCGGCGAGCCCATGCACCTCATCAGCCGCGAGTGCCGCGGCACCGGGCTATTCGCCCTGGGCGGCGTCCACAAGGCGGTCAAGAACCCGGACGTCTCGGGCGGCTGGATCCTCCACCACATGTGCCACCAGGTGGATTTCGCCATCCGGCTCGCCCGGCAGAAGGTGGTGCGCGCCTACTGCCAGACCGCCCGGAGCGCGCCGGAGTGCCCGTCGGAGGAGTCCATCGCCGCGATCCTCACCACCGAGCGGGGCGCGGTCCTGGAATTGGCCGACGGCGTCGCCCCGCAGGCCGACCACCACCTTTCGTTCCTCGGCAGCAAGGCCATGTGCCTCGAGGACCACGGCAAGCTCAACATCCGCGGCCACGACCCGGAGAGCGTCGAGACCCACGGCTTCGGCGGGTACTCCGTGCTCCACACGCCCGAGGGCTGGGACGACGACAGCATGGTGGCCTTCATCGGCGCGATCACCGGCGTCAAGCCCAACCGCCACTACCCTCTGACCATCGCCCCGATCCGCGAAGGCCGGCACGTGCTCGAGGTGTTGCTGGCCATGAGGGAGTCGGCGAGGACGAATCAGCCGGTGACGCTGGGTTGAACGACTTCCGGGCAGCGCAACCAGACTTGAAGGGCGGGACGGGCGTCCCGCCCTTCTGCTTCTTTGGCAAGATCGCGGCCGGACAGGTCGCGGGGCAGTTTCACGACGCCAGAACCTCGTCCTTCACCGAATGAAGACGGATGACCGCGGGGCGGGCCTTCTCGTCCGGGAAATGGCAGTGAACGGCCTCGCGAACCATCCGGCGGAGTTCTTCCATGGTCTCGGCCTGGGTGAAAATGGACTCGCCCAGCGCCCGGGCTGTGTAACCGCCCTCAAGATCTTCCTCGACAATAAAAACGATCTCACTCATGACACGCCCTCCGCTCCCGACCTCTGAAATCTTGAACCGCCCGAGGGCGTGAAGCAACCCTCGAAAAGATCCGGGCGGAGAAGTCGCCTTCTCCGCCCGGCAATCAGACGCCCTCTCGATAGGGTGCGGGTTACTGCGCCCCTACCTACCTTGCCTGGACCTGCTCGAGCTGCTGGACGAGCTGCCCGACGGTCAGCTCCGGGTGCTTCTTCATGTACTCCAAAAGCGCCTTGAGCACCTCGGTGTCCCGGACCTTGGAGGCGGCCTCGGCGCCCAGCGGCTGGCTCTGCGGACCCCAGTAGAGGGGCGCGAGGTACTCCGGCCTGAGGAAGTAGGGCTGGGTGTCGAAGCGGTACACCGGGTTCAGAAGGTTGGGATCGGCGATGACCATCGGCGGTCCGGGGAAGTTGAGCCGGCCCTGGGCGTCGCGGTACGGCTTGATCTCGAAGCGCGCGTCCACCGGCCCGCGGATGAAGTCCAGGTTGCTCTGGGGGATGAACTCCTCGGAGCCGTCGAAGAAGTCGACGGTGGCGGCGATGGCGTCGCCGGCGGTCATCGGGCCGCTCACGCCGGGGACGTAGGGCGCCGGCCCGGCGTCGCCGGCCAGCAGATCGGCCACCAGCCGCTCGCGGGTCGAGACGAAGATGGCCTGGTCCTTGAGCGTGTAGCGCAGCCCGGCAAGCTTGAGCACGTTGCCCAGCACCGAGCGGAGAGTCATCTGGCTCTCCTTGGGAATGGTCATGGTGATTCTGGTCTTGTCAGCCTCCGGCACGGCCTTGGGGTCCAATACGACCGCCACTCCGGTGGCCTTGGATATGACGTCCAGGACGTCCTTGAGCGAGGCATCCTTCCAGCCCTCGACCGTGGCCTGGGCGTCCAGGGCCTTCTCGGCGCGCGCCTCCCAGCTCCCGGCGTCCGCGGACCCGGCCTTGGCCCCGGCCCCCGCCGGCTGGGCGGCTCCCGCCGCGCCCGTCAGGACGAAGCTACCGGCCAGCAGCAGTGCAAGCGTTCTATTGATCATGGCCTCACCCTCCGTCAGCTCTCAATCCACGACTTCTATCTCCAGCATCTCCCGGAACCCGGCGAGTTGGAAGATCCACTCGATCCGCCGGGAGACCCTGAGCTTGAGTTTCTTGTTCCGCTCCTTGGCCTCCACGAAGAGGTTCCCGATGATCCCGAGGTAGGTGCTGAACACGAACCCGCAGTCGGTGAGGTCGATGACCACTTCCTGGCCTTCGCCGGAGAGCAGGTCCTGGCACCTCTTGCTGAAGCTCTCGTGATCCTCCCAGTACAGGTCCTTGTGAACCTCGAGGGTGTTTCCGTTCACCTCCAGGTTTGCCTTCTCGACCATCTCCCTCTTCCTTACTTATGACGCGCCAGCGGTCCGGGAATTAGCCCGAAATCCCGGTTCCCGGACGACGGCCTTGCCTGGGCCTCGAGCGGCCTCACCTGGCCGCGTCGGTCGGATTGCCCGAATGAGCTCCGCCGTCGCCGGCGGACGCGTGGTTACCGCTCTGGTTGGCTCCCTGGCCGGAGGTCTTGTCGGCGGAAGTCGCCTGGGGCCGGGGCTTCCCGGCGTCGGAGCCCGCCTGGCCGGCGGCGCGGTGGGTGGCCAGATAGACGCCGCATCCGGCCAGCGCCCCGGCGAGCGCAAAAGCCATCACCACGATGAACCTGGCGCCCAAGCCCGGCCCGGAGGCCGTGGTGCGCACGGCAGGCGTCCTGGGAGCGGGCGTTCTGGCCGCCGGCTCCGGCGCAGCTGCCGCCACGGGCGCCACGGGTGCGGCGGCCTTGGGTTTGGCCGCGGCGCTCTCCTCGACTGCCGGGCCGCTACCGTTGTCCACTATGCCGGAGAGGTCCACCGGCTTGGGCGGTTCGTAGACGCCCGAGACCGGCCGAAGGCGGCGCGAGAGGCGCGTGAAGCATTCGGCGCAGACCGGCTCGCCGTCGGCGAAGTGGTACTTGCCCTCGGCCACCTCGCGGGGGCGGATCACGCGGCGACAGCGCGCGCAGTAGAGAATCTCGGTGGTCACGACCAGCTCCGGCCTCCTCGGCCAGAATATACATCCGCCCGCGGGCCGAGTCAACGTCCTGGGCCGGCGCCACGGCCATTACAGGAAACGATGTTCACCGCCGAGGCGCGGAGACGCCGAGCCCAGATCCTGTCCGCGGCCGGGGTTCTTCCGTACGGAAGACATCCGCCGCGTTCCCGAGGCAACTCTGCGCCTCCGCGTCTCAGCGGTGAAACCGTCTTCCTGCAAAGGTTCTGGCCGACGTCGACCGGACTGATCGCGTGCGCTTGCCTTGTGGACACGGACGGACGGGAGCGCTTTTCGCGTTGCGCGGCCGGCCGCCGGCGCTAGACTCCGCGCTCACAGGAGGACGCCCGTCATGCCTGAGCGCAACCTGAGCCCCATGACCATGTTCGCCCGGATGGCCGCCGAGCACCGGCCGGCCATGGCCTTCCGCGGGAGGACCGCCCGCGACTTCGCCGCCTGGAAGAGGAAGGCGCTGCCGGCGGTCCTCGCCACCCTGGGCGACCGCCCGGGACGGGTGCCGCCGCGGCCGGAGCTCGTCGCCGAGCACGAGCACGACGGCCTCGTCAAGCAGCGCTGGACGATCGACGTCGGCCGGCACATATCGGCGGTCTGCCTGGTCAACCGGCCCAGGGGCCTCGCGCGCGAAGAGAAGCGTCCGGCGCTGCTGTGCTGGCACGGCCACGGCCGCTTCGGCAAGGAGCCGGTGATGGGCAACGACTCCTCGCCGGAACTGCGCGCCTCCATCCAGGGCTGCAATTACAGCTACGGCCACCAGATGGCCAAGGCCGGCTTCGTGACCTTCGCCATCGACTGGATGGGCAAGGGCGACCGCGACGACTCGAAGAAGCCGCATCACCTCCGCCACATGGGCGAGGCCGACTGGTGCAACCCGCTCTATCTACACGCCACCATGTTCGGGACCACGCCGCTGGCCATGAACGTGGCCCAGGGCATGGTCGCGACCGACTTCGCCTGCACGCTGCCGAACGTCGACCCGAAGCGACTGGGCGTGATGGGCCTGTCCGGCGGAGGGACCATGACCCTGTGGAGCGCGCTCTGCGACGCGCGCTTCAAGGCCGCCGAGATCATCTGCTACAGCGACCTCTGGGCGGCCTTCGGCATCCGCGACATCAACTACTGCGGGATGCAGGTGGCCCCGGGGCTTTACAAGCTGGTCGATCTGCCCGACCTGCAGGGGTTGCTCGCGCCCAAGCCGCTGCTCGTCGACATCGGCGCCTACGACAGCTGCTTCCGGGTGGAGACGGCCATGGCCTGCTACCGGCAACTCGAGAAGATCTACGGGGCCGCCGGCGCAGCCGACCGGCTCGAGCTCGACCTCTTCCCCAGAGAGCACGCCTGGGGCGGGAACAAGTCGGTGGCGTTCTTCAGGAAGCACCTGATGTAACTCAGCCACAGATGAACACAGATGGCGGCATTGGGAATGTTGGAACTGAGGCCCGGAAAGCTCGACGGCGGCCTGACTGACGACGCCAGGCGCGCGGCGGCCCCTGGCGACCCGGTCCGGATGTGGTGGCTCGGCCAGGCCGGGTTCCTGATCCGCTCCGGGGATTTCCTCTGCGCGGTCGATCCGTACCTCTCGAGCGCGCCGCGGCGTCTGGTGCCGCCGGCCTTCGACCCGGCCGAGCCGCTGGGGCTCGCGGCGGTGCTCTGCTCGCACGATCACATCGACCACATCGATCCGGGCGCGCTGCCGGCGCTGGCGAAGGCCAATCCGGAGTGCGTCTTTGTCGTACCGGCCGCGGCGCGCGACAGGACCCTCGAGCTCGGCCTGCCCGAGGAGCGGCTCCGTCCGGCGCGGGACGGCGACCGGATCGGGCTCGCCGGCGGCGCGGCTACGGTCCGCGTCCTGCCCTCGGCGCACGAGGAGCTCGAAACCGACGCAACCGGCGCGCACCTGGCGATCGGGTTTGTCCTCGAGCTCGGCGCTCTGCGCGTCTACCACTCCGGAGACTGCGTGCCGTACGAGGGCCTCGCCGAGCGGCTCTCGGCGCTACGGCCCAACGTCGCCCTGCTCCCCGCCAACGGCCGCGACGAGGAGCGCCATCGCAAAGGCTATCTCGGCAACTTCACCTTCGCCGAGGCCGCCAAGCTCTGCCTGACCGCCGGCATCGGCTGGTTCGTGCCCCACCACTTCGGGATGTTCGCAGGGAACACGGTACCGCGCGGGGAACTCGAGCGCGATGCGGCGGGGCTGCCGGAGCGGCTCAGGTGTCTGGTGCCGGAGGTGGGGGTGAGGTATGAGCTTCTCGACGCTGGCCGGAAAGGCTCGGCGCTCTGGGCCTAATATTACTCAGGACGTTGAGTAATCTTGCTCATCATCCTGAGTAAAACCGGAATGCGCATCCAAGTGGCTCTAATTGATGATGTTGCGAAAGAGGGCCCGGATCTGACCAGTCGTGGCCTTTGACTACTCCGCAGCCTCCAGGCCCCGGATCTTCTCGAGCGCCCCGGCCGCCGCGGTACGCACCGACTCTTCCGCGTCGCCGAGCGCCCGCTCAAGCGCCGGAATGGCAGGCGCGGCCGGAGGGCCGATGGCCCCGAGCGCGCAGGCGGCGGCGGCCCGGACGGACTCCTCCCGATCTGTCAATGCGGCCTCCAAAGCGGGAATGGCCTCATGGGCCACTGGACCGAGGCACCCCAAAGCCCAAGCTGCACCGCTACGACCATCGCCCTCGTCGCTCTGGAGAATGCGGACGAGCGGTTCGACGGCCCGGGGCGAGGCGAGATCTCCCAAGGCCCCGAAGATGGTGGTCCGCGAGAAAGAGTCCGTCTCCTTCTCTAGGGCAGCGATGAGCGGGTCCGTCGCCGCTTGATCCCCGATCGTTCCGAGCATATCGGCGGCAAACCGACGCATGGAGGCATCCTGGTCATTGAGGAGCGCCTCGAGTTCCGGCATTGCCGCCTTCGCCGCCGGACCAAGCCGGGAGATTGCATCGCAGGCATTCTGTCGGATCGTTGGATCGGCATCCCCAAGCGCCTCCGCGAATATCTCGGTCGCCTCCGGCACTCCCCGTCCGATTCGGGGGAGAGAGTCGACGGCGTACAACCAGACATCGTACTGATTCTTCAGCGAAGGCCTTATCGCCGCCAATATGGCGGGGACCGCCTTGGCCGCGGGCGGCCCCGTAAAGCCGAGAGACATGGTGGCGTGGTAGCGGACCTGGCTGTCCCGGTCCCTCAGCGCACCGATCAACAGCGGAACCGTTTCGGACGCGCGCTCGGGGTACTTCATTCCGAAGGACTGCACGGCAAGGTCGCGAATATGCTCGTCCGGATCGCTGACCGCTGACTGCAGACCGGGAAACGCCTCGTCGCCGGCCATGGAGAATAGCATGAGCGCAGCCTCTCTGCGAATGGCCTCCTCATCGCCTCTGGGGCGGAGTCGGGAGACCAGGAGATAGATGGCCAGCTTGCGCGCCGCCTCGGCCGGAGGTCCGAGGCGCTCCGTATCTTTCGTCTTGGCCGCTTCTCGCCCCTGGTGGCAGGGCACGGCCATCGCCGCCACGAACCACGCCAGCCCCAGCGCCAGCAGGACCCCGGCGCTCCAGAGCGCCATCGGGCGCCAGGTGCGCGGGGGCGATGCGGAGTGCGCGGAAGCCTCGGGCATGGCCGTCTCCGGAACTCACGACGGTTCCTGCTTACCGGTTCCTGGTTCCTGGTTCGTGGTCGTCGTTACCCTCGTTAACCAGGAACTCGGAACTCGGAACTCGGAACTAGCCCCAAATTCTCCCCGTCCCGCCGCCGGCCGCAAGCCCCGACCTGTTCTTGCCGCCCCGGGGCCGGGGCGTAGAATCCCGGCCACCGGAGAAGGGGCCGGCAATTCCGAGCCCCCCGCGGGAATGTCGGGAGAACGCCCCATGAAGCTCTGGCCCAAGCTCGCCCTGGTCATCGTCTGCCTGGCGCTGCCGGGCGCGGCCCTGGCCCACCTCTGCAACGACGTCTTCGCGCAGGCCAAGGACAACCTGGCCGTCAAGGTCGACGTCCGCGACGGCCAGTTGCGCATCGGCCAGGAGGCCGCCTTCAAAGTCTACCTGATGAACACCATGGACCGGGAGATCGAAACCATCGGTCTGGAGGTCCGCTCCCAGGAGTTCACGGCGACGGTCAAGCCCTCCGCCGACTGGAAGCAGTACCCGATGCTCCGGCCGGTCAACCCCAAGGCCCGGCAGGGCGGCGGCAAAAAGGAGAGCTTCGAGGTCACCCTGAAGCGCAACCCCGGCGTGGCCGACGGCAAGTACAAGATCGACCTGTGCCTGTTCAACCCCAAGAACAAGTCCCAGGTCTTCAAGACCGTGGACCTGGACAGCGCCGCCGGCGTGTGCGAACTGCCCAAGGGCGCGGCCGTCAAGGTCGACGGCAATGCCGAGGAGGCCGAGTGGGGCAAGTCCCCGCTCTGCACCGACCTGTACGCCTACGAAAAGGCCGACCCGACCAAGAAGCGCGGCTACATGGTCAACAAGCCCTGCCAGGACCAGGCGCGCTTCCGTCTGGCCATCGACGCCGAGAACCTGTACTGCCTGGCGCAGTTCGGCGGCGGCGCCGGGGCGGCCGGCGACGAGGCCACCCTGTACCTCGCCCCCAACGCCGAGGCCAAGCCGGTGGCCGTGACCATCGACCGCCTGGCCGCCAAGGTCTCCTGCGAGAAGGGCGCCGAGGGCATCGAGATCAAGATTGGCGCCGACAAGAGCACCTTCGAGTGCAGGATCCCGCTGGCCCTGGTGGGCCTCAAGGGCTCGAAGAGCTTCCTGGCCAACTTCACCCGCACCCAGGCCTCCGCCGACGGCAAGAAGACCGTGGGCTACTGGCACGGCAACAGCGAGTCGCTCCTGGAACCGGTCTTCTACGGGCAGTTCCGGCTGGCGGAGTAGGCGGACTGCTGGGCGAAGAGGCGACGAGGCGACACGGGGACACGGAGACACGGGGACGACAGCGTCAACACCCAACAGCCAACGTCCAACAACCAACATCCAACAACAAGGATGTCTTTCTTGCGAAGTTGGAGTTGGCGAGAAACGCAAAAGCTGTTGTCAATGTCATTGAGAATCAGTCCTTTTCGCCAGCTGTTGGTTGTTGGTTGTTGGTTGTTGGACGTTGGCTGTTGGTTGTTGGCTCGTCTCGTCCCCATTAGAATTTCCACGTCCTGCAAGGAGGACCGCCTTGAGCCACCCCGTCTCCCTGGGCGTCGAAGGCCCCGCCGCTCCGGCCGCCGAGCGTCCGGCGTTCCTCTCGGCGGTGCGCGACCTCGGCGCCGACTTTCTGGTCGCGCAGTGCACTCCGGAGCCGACCACCGACGTGGCCCGCAAGCTCGCCTGGATCAGCGCGGGGCTGACCTCCTCGTCGGAGAGCCTTGCGGCATTCGCCGCTGACTGCCGCGCGGCCGGGCTCAGCTTCATTCTCAACCAAGAGATCACCAACTACTCCGCCGAGGGAGCGTTCCTCGACCGCTCCGGACGGGACGTCCTGGCCCACCCCGACGGAACCCACCGCTGGGATCTACCGGATGAAGAGCTCGCCATAGCCGCGCGGCTGCCCGGGTTCGAGGGCGTGCTCTACGACGAGGCCGAACACGGCCAGATGCGCCGGGAGGCCAACACCAACGGCGGCACCGACGGCTCGCGGAGCGGCCGGGTCCACCCCTACTGGGCGCGGACCGACGGGATGACGCTCGGGCAGGCCTGCGAGGCCGTCCATGGCTCGGCCCGGGCCGTCGCCGACGGCTACCGACGGGCCGGGACGCGCATCTTCACCGAGCACGTCTTCCCGGTCATGTTCCACACCTTCGCCCGCGCCGGGATCACCGCCTGCACCAAGTTCATGAAGGAGGGCATCGACCCGGTCTATGCGGCCATCGCGCTCGGCGCGGCGCGACAATACGGCACGGGCTTCGCGGTGACGCCGGACATGTGGGGCATCTCTGCGTTCGGCTTCGCGAAGTGCGGCTTTCCGGGGCACTCGCCGGAGGAACTGCGCGCGGCGCTGCTCTATGCCTACTGGATGGGCGCCGAGCGCATCTTCGTCGAGAACATCCACGCCGACTTCCTGGAAGCTCCCGCCGGGCTGCTCGAGCGCTCCGGCGACGGCGCCGCGGCGCGCTTCCGGCCGACCGCGTACGGCGAGGTCTACCGCTGGTTCGCCCGCGAGTACGTCCCGGCGCACCCGCGCCCCTGCGACTGGCGCGACGTCCGGCCGGAGGTCGGCATCGTCCGGCTCGACGACTCCTGCTGGGGCCAGGGAAACTCCTGGCTGCCCGACGCGCTCTACGGCGCGGCGAATCTCAAAACCACGCCCGCGACCGCCGCCTGGTTCGGGCTGTGGCACGTCCTGACCCACGGGAAAGTCCACCCTGACGGGCTTTCCTACCACGTCAGGAGCTACCGCGAAGTGCGTCCGGCGTCCGGCACCGAGGGCTCGCCCTACGCCGCGGGAGCGAAGCCGTCGGGCGACGTCCGGCACGACTTCTTCTGCCCGCTGCGCGGAGTCGCGGTCTACGACCACCTCGCGGGGCCGAAGGAGCTCGAGGGTCTGAAGCTCGTCTGCCTGACCGGCGTGACGATCGGCGAACCGACGCTCGCTGCGGTGCGCGAATTCGTGCGCGCCGGCGGCGTCTGCGTCGCACTCGCGGACCTCGCGCCGAAGGACCTGGCCGGCAGGCGCGGGGAGGTCCGCGAGGACGCCGGCCGCTGGGTGCTCGTCCCGGACTTCCTCTGCCCCGAGGCTCGCGCGGCCATCGCGCCATTCCTCGGACGGCCCGACGAGATCCGCTATCGCTTCGGAGAGCGGACGCTCACCGTCCGGCGCCGGGGGGAGGACGGCAACGCGATCGGCATCTGGCTGGACCGCCAGAGCGGAGCGGCCGACGACGGTGCCGAGCCGGACGAGTCGGCGAGAGTGTGGTGAGAGAAGGACCGGTGCGTTGGTGAACGTGGACGCCAAGGACGTCGCGCTCTACCTGGTGTTCCACTCGCCCTTCGTCGCCCTGGTGGCGGCGATGTGGCTCAGGCGCGAAAGCCGGCGGCTGGCCCTGTGGTCGGCGCTGGCCCTGGTCGTTTCGCACGCGCTGGCGCTGGGCGCCTACTTCCTGATGCGGGACGACGACCCGTGCTTCGCGCACCTGTTCATGCTCTACGCCGCGGCGCCGATCGTCGCAGCCTGGGCCTTCGTGGGCATCCCGGCGGCGAGAGCCGGGGCCGGGCGCCTCACGCTGCGGGTCACCCTGGCCATCCTCGCGGGTTACGTAGCGGCAGCGTTGATCTTCGCCGGCACGGTAGCCGTCGCGTTCATGATGGAACCACCCGACTTCCGATAGGCTGCGCCTCTGACAAGCTAATCCGGAACCCGGAACCAGGAACTGCGCACCGGGTCGTTAGAGCGCCAGGCTCTCGATCCGGTTCTTGCCGGCCTGCTTGGCCTTGTACATCAACTCGTCGGCCACGCGCAGCAGCGCCTCGGCGTTCACCGGCGGCTTGGTGAACCCGGCCACGCCCATGCTGAAGGTGATGGGCCAGCCGGCCTCGCCGGCGGCCTCGAGGAGCTTGCCGCGGATGCGGTCGGCCACCTCGCGGGCGGCCTCCGCGCCGGTCTCGGGCAGCAGCACCGCGAACTCGTCGCCGCCGATCCGCGCGTAGACGTCCGGCCCGCGGAGGTTGGCGGCGATGACCTCGGCCGTGCGGCGCAGCGCCGCGTCTCCGGCGTCGTGGCCCTGGCGGTCGTTGAGCTGCTTGAAGTCGTCCACGTCGACGTAGGCCACCGCGAAGGTCCGCTGGTAGCGCCGGGCGCGCGAGAGCTCGGCCTCGGCGGCCTCCACGAAGCGGTGGCGGTTGGGGGCGCCGGTGACCTGGTCGGTGCGGGCCAGGTCCCGCTCGCGCTCGAGCTCGGAGCGCAGCCGGGCGGTGACCAGGGCGACGGCCAGGAACGTCCCCAGCCGCATGGCCACGTTCCAGAACGGGGTGAAGGCGTACTCGAATTGCCGCCGGAGCTCGGGGTCGCCGAAGGCCCAGAGCCCCACGGCCAGGAGCGCCAGGGCCACGGCGCACAGCCGCCCGCAGTACCAGGCGACCAGGGCGATGGGCAGCAGGTAGAGGGCGTAGAAGCGGACCTGCTCGGTGACGCTGCGGTCGACGCACCAGAGTCCGGCGACCGTCAGGGCGCCGACCGCCAGGACCGCCGGCCTGGAACGCAGCCAGCCCCGCGGCGATGCGGCGTCGGCCAGGTTGAGGCGCCAGGTGGGTTTGGAGCTCACGGGCGGCCTCCATCGGCGAGCCAGCGGTCGAACCAGCCGAAGGCCTCGCGCTGCATGGCCAGGTCGAACTTGTGCGGCCCCGGATGGAACGAGCAGCGGTAGCGGTCGGACGCGCCGGCCTTGGCATAGACCTCGCGGAGGATGCCGTCGGCCCGGCGCATCTCCGGCAGGGTGAACAGGTTGTCTCCGCTGTCGTTGAGGACCATGGTGGGACTCGGCACGCGCAGGCCCAGGATTTCCGGGAAGTCCAGGTATTGCGCGAGCCGCGGGACGTAGAGCATCCAGGTGTGGGTGTGACACTTGTCGAGCAGGCAGTCGCGCCAGGTGGTCATCAGCCCCACGCAGACCGCCGCCTTGATGCGCGGGTCCGTCCCGGCCAGGAACACGGTGCGCATCCCGCCGCCGGAGAGGCCGCCGCAACCGACCCGCGAGGCGTCCACGTCCGGCCGCGAGCAGAGATAGTCGAGCGCCCGGCGGTCCTCGTAGAGAAAGACGCCCGGCCAGGTGGTCCCGGTGCAGAAGAGGCTCTTGGCCATGACGTGCTCGTGCCCGGCCGCCCAGGCGTTGTACCCGGCGATGTCCACGGCCGAACGAGGATCGGGCTCGCGCCGGTCCCCGACCAGGCACTTCGAGACATCGGCGTAGCGCACCCGGCGGCTGGCGAAGGGGAAGGCGTCCGGGACCAGCACGGCGTAGCCGCGCCGGGCGATCTCATTGGCCCAGGCCTTGCCCGCGTAGTAGTGCTCCTGGTGCTCGCGCATCAGCGGGTGCCGGCGGACGGCGCCGCGGCTGATCTTCTCGAGCCCGAAGAACTTGTTGCCGCCGTGGTCGTGGAGCGCGAGGACGGCCGGCAGCGGCCCGCGCGCCCCGGCCGGCTTCAGGAAGCGCCCCGCGGTGCGCGGGCCGTAGGGCAGCTGCCAGGAGAGCTCCTCGACCGCCAGCCCGTCGACCTCGGCGCGCCGCTCCACGCGGACCCGCGGCTTCCAGGGAAGCTCCGGCTCGGCGATCAGGTCGCGGGCCCTGGCCAGCGCCAGTCGGCGCCAGCCGGCGAGCCCCGCCGCCTTGAACCGCGGGTGGCGGAAGGACAGTTCCGCCGGCCCGGGACCGAGGAGCTTCGCGGCCCAGGAGCCGTAGGCGCCGATCATGCTGCGCTTGGACAAGTCGGTCTCCCCCGCCTCAGACCCCGGCCAGCTCCAGGAAGTTCCGCGAGAAGAGCCGCTCGACGTCGGCCTTCACCTGCTCGCTCGTGACCGGCCAGCCGGCCTCGAGCAGGTCGGCGTACTTGCCGGCCAGGACCTCGCCGATGACCATTCGCGAGTGGGTCCATTTGTAGACGAGCTGGTCGAGCACCCGCGCGTCGGAGTGCTGCGGAATCATGGACAGGCCCAGCAGTTCCAGGCGTTCGGCGGTCATCTCCGCGATGATCGACGGGTCGTTCAGGAACCACCAGCAGCCGAAGGGCGTGAGGTTCTTGAACTTGCGCGCGGCGATGCACAGCGCGTGCTGGTTCTCGCGGGCGAGCAGGGTGATGAAGAAGCGCACCCCCGGCCAGTCGCGGCACATGCGCTCGACGGCCTCGACCTTCGATAAGCCCAGGCTGTCGCCGGCCAGGCGAAGCTCGGGATTGACCAGCTTCCGGACGCCGATCATGAAGGCCGCCGGCAGGCCGCGCTCCCTGGCGAAGGGCAGGATGCACTCGGCCATCACCCTGCCGCGCGAGCCGCCCTCCGGATAGTCGAGGTCCGGCGGCAGCGAGGCGGCGAGGTACGCCGGCTTCATCCGGTCGGCCCAGTCGGCCAGGAAGCGCTTCACCTCGGAGAAGCCGCGGGCGTCCGGGCCGGAGGCGCCTCCGCCGGGCTTGTAGCCCATGCTCTCGAGCTTCTTCGCGACCGCCGGCCAGTCGCCGAAGAGCGCGTCGATGCGCAGCGCGGCCACGAAGCGGTCGTCGCGCGGCCCCTTGCCCGCGAGCCAGACGGCGCGCTCGGCGTCGTCGAAGGGGTCGTTGGTCATCACCGCCTTCGAGACGCCGGCGAGCTTGAAGACCGCGTCGACGTGCTGCTCCGCCGTCCGGCGGGCCAGCAGCTTCCTGGTCTGGGCCAGGGCCTTGGGACCGGGCTTGACGCCCAGCGCCTCGATGCAGGTGACCACCCCGCGGCAGGCCTCGCTCACCGGCGAGCGCCTGACGAAGAGCTCGTCCCAGATCAGCCCGGCCTGCTTCGGCTTGGGCATGGCCCAGAAGCCGGCGTAGTCCAGGTCCGGCCGCGCGCGGAAGACCTCGGCCACCAGGTAGTGGTAGGTCAGGAGCTCGTCGATCCCGTAGAGCAGCAGCCCGCCGAAGCGCGGCTCGTAGAGATGGGTGTGCATGTCCACGACCGCGGCGGAGTCGACGGCCTTCTTCACTGCGGCGCGGACGGCTTTCTCGGTGGCCAGGCGCATCTTCGGGCATCCTCCTCAAGGGCCTGCCGCGCAGTCTGCCGGCAGGGCGGACTGAAGAAGAATAGCGCCGGGCGGGAGGGTGTCAAACGCCCGGAAGGCCGCACCAGCGCTGTTTCAGCAAGGCCGTTTCACCGCGGAGACACGGAGACGCAGAGCTGGCTGACGAACGCGGCGGGCGATTCCCGACCGGCTGGAGGCCCGGCCGCGGACAGCATTTCACCTCTGCGTCTCTGTGTCTCGGCGGTGAGGAACGTTGCTCGCAATGGCCGTGGAGGCCGCATGTCCGACGGCTATGCCCGGACGGCGGGAGCGTAGCGTTCCGCCCGCGGTGGCCCGTCGTTCTCCGGGCGCGCGGCGGCGGCGCGCCCCGCCGCTCCGCTGGCCCGGCCCTTGCTTGTCCCTGCAGGCGCGGCGCGGGCCAACGCGCGCCGGCCGGCCGGTTTCATCGCGCGGCCCGAGGGGCGCGTAACGGGGCGCCAGTCTGCTCGAGGGCCGGGCGGCCGGCAGTCTCCAGGCACGCGGACCGGCGTCCGGGCACGGAGACAGGGATATGCCACACCTCACCAGGCTGCCCGGTGCCACGGAGCCCCTCGTCTTCCAGGGCGGCACCGAAAGGCTGCCGCGCACGCCCTTCCATTTCAATCTGCTTCGGCGGGTCTTCGAGCTGCCGGGCATGGGCCGGGGCCGCCTGATGCGCACCCTCATCCGGAGGCACCTGGGGCTGCCGGCGTCGGTGAACATGAACCCGGGGTTCTTCTGCTCCACCGGCCGGCTGCATTGCGGCGAGTGCGTGGATCTGGCCGACACCTTTTTCCTCGACTACGCGCCCGTGTACATCGGCGAGTGCACCTGGTTCTCCTATCGCAACGTGGTCATAACCGCCGAGCGCGACTACGACTGCGTGCACGCCCGGCCGGTGGTCATCGGCCGGAACGTCTGGATAACCACCAACGTCACCATCCTTCCGGGGGTGAGGATCGGCGACAACAGCATCATCGGCGCCGGCTCGGTGGTGGTCGCGGACGTCCCGGCGAACGTCATGGCCGCCGGCAACCCCTGCCGGCCCATTCGGGAGATCGACCGGCGCTGCCGGGTGCGGCGCAACGGACGCCCGAGCTGCGTTTCCGACCGATGAGCCTCCGGCACTTCGGGCGCAATGCGCTGATCTACATGGTCGGCAACGCCGGGCTGCGGGCCGTGTCCTTCCTGCTCATCCCGCTCTACACCCACATGCTCTCCCAGGCCGAGTTCGGGATGCTCTTCACCCTGCTCTTCACCATGCAGATCCTGCTGGTGCTGACCAACCTGGGCATCCGCGAGAGCCTGACGCGCTTCGTGACCGAGGCGGCGGCCGCCGGGCGCACCGGCGAGCTGCTGGGCAGCGCCCTGGCCTCGACGCTGGCCGGAGGACTGGCCATCTCCGCCGCGGGACTGCTCTTCTTCGTGCCGCTGCTGGGCCGCATGCTCCACTCGGACCGGGCCCTCGAGTACCTGGCGTTGGGCGCGGCGGCCACCGTGGCCCAGGCGCTCAGCGGCCAGCTGGTCAACTACTACCGCGCGACCAACCAAGCGTTGCGCTTCATGTTCGCCGGGCTGGCCACCGCTGTGCTGCTGGTCGTCGCCAACCTGGCCGCCCTCTGGTGGTTGCGCCTGGGCATCCGCGGGGTGCTCCTGGCCCAACTGGTCACCTACCTGATCTCCGCGGCGGCCGTGGCCGCGCTGATCCTGCCCGGCACCGGGCTGGCCTTGTCCCGACGAGTCGCCCGGCAGGTGGTGGCTTTCGGGGCGCCGCTGGTCATGGCCGAGTTCTGCTGGACGCTGATGACCGCGGCCCCGGTCTACTTCCTGGGCCACTGGGCGGGGCTCGAGGCGGTGGCCATCTATTCGCTGGGCTTCAAGCTGGCCCAGGCCGTGACCGTCGTGCTGATCCTCCCCTTCGATCTGGCCTACGCCCCGTTCGTCTTCGCGAACCTCGGCCGTCCGGACATCCGCCAGACCATGAGCCGGGTGCTGACCTACTTCGTGCTGGCCTTCGGCGCGGCGGCCTTCCTGGCGCTGGTCGGCTCCCGGGAACTAATCAAGGTCATCGCCCCGGGAGAGTACTCCGGAGCGCTGCTGGTACTCCTCTTCCTGCTGCCGGCCATCGCCTTCGAGGGCCTGCACGCCTTCGCCAAGACCCAGCTGCTGATCCGCGGGAGGACGCGGATCGCCGGAGTCATCGCCGCCGTCGTGGGGGCGGTGAGCCTGGGACTGAACTTCGCGCTGGTGCCGGCCTTCGGCCTGTGGGGGGCGGTGGGCGCGAGCGACCTGGCCACGGCGATGATGGGGATGTTGGTGCTGGCCGCCGGGATGCGCTCCTACCCGGTGGACCTCGACTACCGCAGGATCGCCGTGGCCAGCCTGGGCTTCACGGCGTTCGGCGCGCTCTTCCTGGTCATGCGCGACGCCCCCGCTCCGGTCTTCTATCCCGCCGTGCTGCTGCCGGCCGCCGCCGTGGCCGGACTTCTGTACGCGGGCCGGTTCTTCAGCGAATCCGAGCGGCGCCTCATCCGCAACGCGATGCTCGGCATCCCCGCCCTGGCGGCCCGAATCCGGTCCCGCCGGCGGGCGCGGGGCCTGTCCTCTCCGGGTCCGGCCGACGATTCCGTATCCGATAGATAGGTTCGACATGATCGGCGTAGCCTTCGGAAGCGAGGAAAGCCGCGAAGCTTTGCCCGGCGCTGGAGCGGATGCCGGGCGCGCCCCCGGCGGCGGCGCTCGTCCGGGGCGCATGCTTCTGGCCCGCGCATTGCTTAACGTCCCCTCGACGCCGGAGAATCGGAGACCGGGGGACCGGGTATGGGACAGCCGCGACTCGCGAAATCCTGCGTCCGTCCGGCCCGCGGTGCCGGGCCATGGTTCCCGCACCCGCTTCTGGCGGCCCTGGTCCTGGCGGCGCTCGCGGCCGGCTGCGGCGGGACGCGCACCGGAAGCCTGCCGGCCAACATGGATCTCCGTGACGAGCCGGCGGTGCTCGCTCCCGGGGACTCCATCGAAATCAAGTTCTACGCCACGCCCGAGCTCAACGAGCTGCAGACCATCCGGCCGGACGGCATGATCGTCATGCAGCTGGTGGGCGAGGTCCAGGCCGCGGGGCTGACCCCCGGTAAGCTGGCGGAGGAACTCCGGGAGCTCTACCGGCCGCAGCTCCGCGAGCCCGAGCCGGTGGTGCTGGTCCGGACCTTCGGAGCCCGCCGGGTGTTCGTGATCGGCGAGGTGCTGCTGCCCGGAGCGGTGGCCATTCCGGGCGGGCCGATGACCGTGATGGAAGCCGTCGCGCAGGCCGGGGGCCCCAATTCGCTCACCGCCGAGGTCCGCAGCGTGGTGGTCATGCGCCGGACGCGCGCCGGGACCTACCGGGGCTTCCGCGTGAACCTCAAGGACGCCATCGACGGAGAAACCGCGGAGATGCGCTTTCTGCAGCCGCAGGACATCGTCTACGTCCCGCGCACCCGGATCGTCAAGATCGACCAGTGGATCAGCCAGCACATCAACCAGATTGTCCCGCGGCTGGGGGCCATCTACACGCACACCTCTGGAAACAGCACTTACGGGGTGAACCTGAGCAACGGGCTGTAGCGCCGAAGAAGAGTGTCCGGACCGGGCGGGGATATGGCCATGCCCATCGACAACGAGCGCGGCTCGACGGGACGCGAGAGCACGGTGAGGGACTTCGCCGGCGTGCTCTTCAGGCGGTTCTGGCTGGCCGCCGGCTTCGCCGGGCTGGTCGTGGCCCTGGCCCTGGGCGCGACGCTGGTCCTCAAGAAGGTGTGGCGCTCCGACGCCAAGATGCTGGTGCGCATCGGCCGGGAGAGCGTCTCCCTCGACCCCACGGCCACGACCGGCCAGGTGGTCAGCCTGGCCCTGACGCGGCTACAGGAGGTCAACTCCGAGATCGAGATCCTCACCAGCCGGCGCCTGGCCGGCCGGGTGGTCGACGCCCTTGGACCCGATGCCGTCCTGGAGGGCGGAGCAGGTCCGCTCCGGCGCCTGGAGCGCCTGGTGGGTCTGGAGGGGGCCGGCGGCGACGACGAGGCCGGGAGGCGCCGGTTGCGCGCCACGGAGTCGCTGCTCGAACGCCTGGAGGTGCGGGCGGTCAAGGACAGCAACGTCATCAGTGCGGCCTACGAGGCGGACGATCCCCGGCGGGCCCAGCTCGTGCTCGACAGGCTCTTGGCCTTCTTCCTAGAGGAGCACATCAACGCCCACCACACCCGCGGCTCGCACCAGTTCTTCGAACGGGAGGTGGTCGCACTGCGCGGGGAGCTCGATCGCACCGAGCGGAGGTTGCGCGACCTCAAGAGCGCCTCGGGCATCGTGGCGCTGGGCAGCCAGCGCGAGGCGCTCTCGTCCCGCCTGTCCGAGGTCGACCGGCAGTTCGACGCCAACGAGTCGGCGCGGGCCGCATCCGCCGCCCGGGTCGCGGTGCTCGAGAAGCAGTTCGCCGGGCAGCCCGAGATGGTCCTGGCCCAGGTCAACACCGGCATGGCCGGGTCCGCCGTGGACCTGATGCGCCAGCGGCTCTACGAGCTCCAGATCGAGGAACAGGCGCTGCTGTCGCGCTACACGCCGGAGAGCCAGCCGGTCCGGCGCATCCGCAAGCAGATCGAGGACTCCCGGACGCTGCTGGAGGCCGAGGAGGCCCGGCACAAGGAGCTCCGGCGGGAGGCCAACCAGGTGCGCCGGGATCTCGAGCTCAGGATTCTCGCCGAGCGCGACGGCCTGGCCTCGCTCGAGGCCGAGGGCGCGGTGCTCAAGGCCAGGCGCGAGGAGCTCGCCGCCGAGCTCGTCAAGCTCAACGACGTGACCATGCGCATCGAGCAACTCGAGCGCCGGCAGGGCTTCGAGCGCACCACGCTGGAGAGCTACACGGCCAAGATGGAGCAGGCCCGGATCGACGACCAGCTGGAGGCCGAGCGCATCTCCAATATCAGCATAGTGCAGCCGGCTACGCTGCCGGAGAAGCCGGTGCGCCCCAAGAAGTCGGTCATCCTGGTACTGGCCCTCCTCCTGGGCCTGAGCGGCGGGATCGGCCTGGCCTTCGTCACCGACCGCCTGGACCGCTCCTTCCACAGTCCGCAGGACGTGGAGCGGGTGCTGGGCGTCCCGGTGCTTGCCGCCGTGCCTCTTAGCGGCGAACCGGTGGTGCTGCTCGACGCGCCGACAATCCGGGACGGGCTCGGCGGTCCTCCGACCGTCCTGGAACTGCCCGCCGGGCCCGCGGGCGCTCCGGAGGAGCCCGGTGACGGTCCGGCCGGCGGCTGGGAGCGCTCCCTGGAGGTCCGCGATCGGGAACAGGACGCGGATTCCGGCCCGGACGCCGCGGCGCAGGCCGACGAAGCAGAGCCGTCGCCCCCCGCCGGCGCCGAGGCCGTCCTCGTGGCCGATGCGCCGCCTCCGGGCCCCGCGCCGCGGATCGAAGCCGCCCCGCCCGCCAGACCATCGCGGCGGGAGCCCGACGCCTACGACGAGCTCCGCGACGAACTCATGATCCTGCAGGGCTGGAGCCTGCCGGCGGCCTTCGGGGTGCTGGGCACCTCCGGCGGCGAGGGCGCCAGCACCGTGGCCACCAACCTGGCCGTGAAGCTCGCCGGGAGCGGCGACGGACCCGGCCTGCTCGTCGACTGCAGCCTGGAACGCCCGGCGATCCACGAGATGTTCGATCTGCCCCAGTCGCCCGGCCTGGGGGAGCTCGAGGGCGGGCGGATCACCGACGTGCCGATGATCAGTTCGCCGGTCCCGCACCTCGACGTGCTTCCGGCCGGACGTTCCGGACGCTTCATCCCCATGACCCAGAGGCTCGCGGCGCTGGAGGTGCTCCTGGCCGAGTGGAGGAAGCGCTACCGCTTCGTGGTCCTGGACCTGCCGCCGGTCTGCGCCGCGGGCAGCGCCCTGCGCATGGCCGCGCTGCTCGACGGCGCGGTGCTGGTGGTCGAGGCCGGCCGCTCGCGCCACGAGAGCGTCGAGCGCGCCCGGCAGCTGCTCGATAAGGCCAAGGTCCGCACCGTCGGTGTCGTCCTCAACAAGCGCCGGTTCCCGGTCCCCAGGTGGCTCTACGACCGCCTGTGACCGCCCCGTCCCGGAGAGGGGGCGCCATGTCGCTATGGAAGAGGATCCACGGGATGCTGCCCGTCCTGCCCTGGTGGGCCGAGGAGGAGGGGCTGATCCCGGCCGCCGAGTTCCGGAGGCTGCTCGAGCTCGAGCGCTCCCGCGCCGAGCGCACGACGCAGGGCTTCACGCTGCTCACCTTCCTGATCCCGCCGGGCGAGGACGGGAGACGACTGGTTCCGCGGCTGGCCGGGGCGCTCTTCAAGCGGGTGCGCTCGACCGACACCGCCGGATGGCTCGACGAGACCCGGGTGGGCGTGATCCTGCCGGAGACCTCCCCGGAGGGCGCCCACCGGCTGGGCAACGAGACCGCCGGGCGTCTGGCCGCCCTGGGCTGGCCGGTCCACTACAAGATCTGCGTGTTCTCGAGCCACTGCAGCCCGTGGGCCAGGGACGGCCGATCCGAGCGATCGGACGGATCGGGCGGATCCGACGGATCCGTCGGATCGAGGCCCCAATTTCAGAGCCACGACTGCGCCGAGGACGACGAGCCCATGGAGCCGCTCTTCGCCGTGCGCGTGCCGCTCTGGAAGCGGGGGCTCGACCTGCTCGGCGCGGCCGCCGGGCTGGCCGTCCTCTGGCCGCTCATGCTCCTGGTGGCCGCGGCCGTTCGGCTGGTCTCGCCCGGGCCGGCGCTCTTCCGGCAGGAGCGGGTCACGGTCGCCGGCCGGGTCTTCACCTTCCTGAAGTTCCGGAGCATGCACGCGGCCAACGATCCCTCCGGACACCGCAACTACGTGGCCGAGCTGATCCACTCCGACCGGCCGATGCGGAAGATCGAGGACGACCCCCGGATCTTCCCGCTCGGCCGGTTGCTGCGCAAGACCTGCCTCGACGAGCTGCCCCAGCTCATCAACGTGCTCCGCGGGGAGATGAGCCTGGTGGGCCCGCGGCCCTGCCTGCCCTACGAGGCCGCGGAGTACTCCCGCTGGCACGCGCGGCGCTTCGACCTGCCCCCGGGCATGACCGGGCTCTGGCAGGTCAGCGGCAAGAACGAGTGCACCTTCCGGGAGATGATCCTCCTGGACATCGCCTACGCCCGGCGGCTCTCGCCCTGGCTCGATCTCAAGATCCTGGCCAGGACTCCGCTGGCCGTGCTTGGCCACCTGCGCGCCGGCCGTTCGAAAGTCAAGGAGGTCCTCAATGAGCAATCCGCTTGACGTGGCCGTCATCGGCTGCGGCTACTGGGGCCCCAACCTGATCCGCAACTTCGACTCGCTGGGCGACTGCCGGGTGCGGGCCATCTGCGACCCGGACCGCGAGCGCCTCGCCCGGGTCGCGGCCCGGTACCCGGCCGCCCGGCAGGCCGGCTCGGTCGACGAACTGCTGGCCGACGACGGCGTCCGGGCGGTGGCGGTGGCCACGCCGGTGCGCACCCACTTCTCCATCGCCAGGCAGGCGCTCGAGACCGGCCGGCACGTATTCATCGAGAAGCCCATGACCGGCTCGGTCGCCGAGGCCGAGGAGCTCATCGCCCTGGCCGAGAGGAAGGGCCTGGCCCTGATGGTCGGGCACGTCTTCGTCTACTCGCCGGCGGTGCGCATGATCAAGGCGCTGCTCGAAGGCGGCGAACTCGGCCGGGTCTTCTACATCAGCTCGCAGCGGCTCAACCTCGGGCTCTACCAGCGCGACATCAACGTGGCCTGGGACCTGGCGCCGCACGACATCTCCATCATCCTGCACCTGCTGGGCCGGATGCCGGAGAGCGTCAACTGCCAGGGCCAGGCCCACATGGCCGCCGGCGTCGAGGACGTCACGGTGATGACCCTGAAGTTCGCCGACGGCCCCTTCGCCGCCATCCAGTCGAGCTGGCTCGACCCCAACAAGACCCGGCGCACCACCATCGTGGGCAGCCGCAAGATGATCGTCTACGACGACATCGAGCCGCTCGAGAAGATCAAGATCTACGATAAGCGCGTGGAGGCCCCGCCGCACTACGAGTCCTTCGGGGCCTTCCCCTTCTCCTATCACTACGGAGACATGCTCGCCCCGCACATCCGGCAGGAGGAGCCGCTGCGAGTGGAATGCCAGCGCTTCGTTGACTGCGTCACCAAGGGCACCGGCTGCGACTCCGGCGGGCGCGAGGGCCTGGCGGTGGTCCGGGTCCTGGAGGCGGCCAGCGCCTCGCTGCGGGACGGCGGCCAGGCGGTGCGCGTGTAGCACGCGGGCGACGGCGCCATGCTCCGCGACCACGCCCTCCTGGCGGTCCTGGCGGCCGTTCTGGCGGTCCTGGGCGCGGCGGGGGCCCTCTGGCTCAGCCGCAGGCCGTCCCTGGCGGTGGCGATCGCGCTGCTTTCCCCCCTGGTCTCGGCGGCGCTCAAAGGCAACAGCGAGGAGGCGGAGATGGCCGATACGGGCATCGGCGCCTACATCCGGGTGTCGCTGCTGCTGCTCGCCGGGCTCGCCGGGCTCGTCGCCTTCCTGCGCGCGCGCTCCGGGGAGGCGGCCCGGGGCCGGCTCCCCGGACAGTTTCTGCTCCTGGGCGCGTTTCTGCTCCTGGCGCTGGCCTCGGCCGCCTGGTCGGTGGATCCGGCCTACACGCTGGTCAAGGCCGGGTCCTTCCTGGCCCTGGCCTGCCTCCTGGCCGGAGTCGTGGCCTGGAGCCGCGAGCCCGGCGGGATCGAGCGCGTCCTGAACGCCGCCTTCGGCTTCTCCGCGCTCTGGGCCCTGGCCAACCTCGCGGCCATGGCGCTCTGGCCCGCGAGGACCTGGTGGTGGAACGCACCCGACCGATTCCAGGGGCTCTCCGATCACCCCAACAGCATGGGCGGCTTCTGCATGATGGCCTATCCCCTCTTCCTGTGGAAGCTGATGACCTCGCGGGGCGCCGTGCGGCTGGTCGCGGCCGCGGCGATTCCCGCCTGCGGGCTGATGCAGCTCCTCTCCGGGTCGCGAAGCTCGATGATCGGGGCGGGCGTGGGCATCCTGGTCTTCCTGCTGGCCGCCCGGAGGCCCCGGACCGCGCTGGCCTTCGCGGGCGCGGTGGCGCTGGCCGCGGCCGCGGTCCTGGCCCATCCGCCGGAGAGCCTGCGGCGCGAGGTCAGCGACGACGCCGCGGTGAACCTCACCGGCCGGCCCGACATCTGGAACGCCTCGTGGCGGCTCTTCCTGGAGCGGCCGCTCGCCGGCTACGGGTTCGAAACCCAGAACAAGCTGCTCGGCGATTCCGAGTTCCAGAGGATCGCCGGGGTCAACTGGACGGTGCTGCCCAGCCAGTCGACCCACAACGGCTACCTCTCGGTGGTCCTCGGCGGCGGCGCCGTGGCCTTCCTGCTGTGGCTGGCGCTCCTGCTGCTTCCGTACGTCAGGCTGCTGGACCTCCCGCCCGGACCGCCCCGGGCCGTGGTCCTGTCGATCATGACCATGAGCCTGGCCACCAACATGGTCGAGTCGTTGATCACCGGCGGGGGCAGCCTGCAGGCGGTGATCTTCTGGCTGGCCTGGGCCCTGGCCGCACGGCTGCCGGAGGCGCCGGCCGGAAGGGAGGCGCTCCCGGCCGTCGACTCCGACACCGCCCGCTCCGGCCAGGGTCCCGCCGGGACCGCCTGGACCGCCGGCACGCGCCTTGCGAAGAGAGGGAAGGAGGGCCCGCCATGGCGGTAGAGAAGTACTGGCGCATGAAGCAGCCCCCCCTCCGCAAGTACGCCCTGGTCACTCCGGCGCGCAACGAGGAGGCCCACGTCGGCGCGACCATCGAGTCGGTGCTGGCCCAGCGCCTGAGACCCGGGCGCTGGATCATCATCGACGACGGCTCCACCGACCGCACCGAGGTCATCGCCAGGGAGTACGCCATGAAGCACCCGCTCATCCGGGTGCTCCACCGCGAACCGGACGGCGCGGCGGGCTTCGCCTCGAAGGTGCGGGCCTTCGCGATGGGCTGGGAGGGGCTCCGGCGGCTGGACTTCGACTTCGTCGGCAGCCTCGACGCGGACGTCACCTTCGAGGCCGACTTCTTCGAGCGCCTGCTCGACGAGTTCCTCAAGAACCCGCGCCTGGGCGTGGCCGGCGGCTGGATCTGCGAGAAGCGCTCCGGACGCTACCGGCCGCGCTTCGGCAACTCCGACCGCGACGTGGCCGGGGCCGTCCAGCTCTTCCGGCGCCGCTGCTTCGAGGAGGCCGGCGGCTTTCCGGAGCTGCCCTACGGCGGCGAGGACGCCGCCGCCCAGTCCGCCGCGCGCATGCACGGTTGGGAGGTGTCCTCCTTTCCCCACCTGCGGGTCGAACACCACAAGGTGCCCGGCGGCGGCCTGAAGGAACGGGGCCGGCAGCAGTTCCTCGAGGGCGTGCGCGACTACGCCCTGGGCTACCACCCGCTCTACCTCGGGCTCAAGTGCGTGCGCCGGACCTTCGCGCGCCCCTGGCTGGTCGGCGGGGCCTGTCGCATGGTCGGATACGCCTGGGCCTGGACCAGCCGCGTGCCGCAAGGGCCGGACCCGCGGACCATCGCCTTCGCGCGACGCGAGCAGATGGATCGCATCCGGGAGATATGGGGGCGGACGTGATCCGGGGATGCATGGTGGTCTTCTCCCACTATCCGGCCGACCCGCGGGTCCGCCGGGAGGCCGAGGCCCTGGCCGACGAGGGCGCCGAGCTCGACGTGGTCTGTCTGGCCGGCCCGGACGAGCTCCGGCGCGAGACGGTCCGCGGCGTGCGGGTCTTCCGGCTGCCGGTGGAGCGCCGGCGCGGCGGCAGGCTCCGCTATCTTCTCGAGTACGCCGCCTTCCTGCTGCTGGCCTTCCTGAAGGTCTCGCGGCTGCACCTCGGCCGCCGCTACCGGCTGGTGCACGTCCACAACATGCCCGACGTGCTGGTCTTCGCGGCGCTGCTGCCCCGGTTGACCGGGGCGAGGGTGGTGCTCGACCTGCACGACCCCATGCCCGAGGTCTACATGACCAAGTACGGCCTGGGCGCCGGCCACCCGGTCATCCGCGTCCTGCGGGTGCTGGAGAGGTGCAGCATCGCCTTCGCCCACCTGGTGCTGACGCCGAACCTGGCCTTCCGGAACCTGTTCGTCTCCCGGGGCTGCCCGCCCCGGAAGATCGACATCGTCATGAACTCGCCGCAGGAGAGCGTGTTCCTTCAGGGGCGGGACGCCGGCGGTCCGGGCTCCGCGCCGGCGGTCCGCACCTCCGCGAGTCCCGCATTCGAGGGCGCCCGGCGCAGGGCGGGGACGGAGCCGCAGCCCGAAGTCCCCGGCCCGGACTCCCGGGTGCTCATGTACCACGGCACCATCGTGGAGCGCCACGGACTGGACACCGCGCTCCTGGCCGTCTCACGCCTGCGCGAGGATATCCCGGAGCTGCGCTTCCACGTCTACGGGGACGGCGACTTCGTGAACGATTTCCGGCGCCTGACCGCCGAACTGGGCCTGGGCGCATGCGTAGACTACCACGGCTTCGTCAGCCTGGAGCGCATCGCCAACGCCATCCCGGACGTCGACGTCGGGGTCGTCCCCAACAAACGCAGCCCCTTCACCGAGATCAACCTGCCCACCAGGATCTTCGAGTACCTGGCGCTGGGCAAGCGGGTGGTGGCGCCGCGCACCCGCGGGGTGCTCGACTATTTCGGCGAGGACGCTCTGTTCCTGTTCGAACCCGGCGACGCCGGGAGCCTGGCCGCGGCCATCCGGCGGGCGCTCGGGCCGGAGGACGCCTGGCGCCCGGTCCTCGAGCGCGGGATGGCCGTCTACCGCCGCCACCGCTGGGAGATCGAAAGGCGCCATTTCGTGAACCGCCTCCGGACGGTGATCGACGGAGGAGCGCTGGCATGAGCCGCCTGTGGCTTCCCGTGCGCCTCCTGGCCCTGGCCGCCAGCTTGATCTGCTGGACGGTGCTCTGGCTGGTCGCGCGGCTGCGCACCTTGCTCGGGAGGCCCCGGCCGCGCTGCGTGGCCCTCTACTACCATGCCGTGCGGACCGACGAGCGCGAGTCGTTCGCCTGGCAGATGGAGGAGCTCCTCCGGCTGGCCAGGCCGCTGGCCGCCGACGCCACGGAGCTGCCGGACGGCGGCGACGGGCTCTATGCGATGGTCACCTTCGACGACGGCTTCCGCTGCGTGGCCGAGAACGCGGTGCCCGAACTGGTGCGCCGGGGCATCCCTGCCGCTCTCTTCGTGACCGCCGGCTGCCTCGGCGGCACTCCGCCGTGGCTGGCCGGGGGCAGCCACCCCGACGCCGGCGAGCGATTGCTGGACGTCGACGACCTGCGGCTCCTGCCCCGGGACATCCGGGTGGGCTCGCACTCGCTCGACCACGTCCGGCTCTCCAGCCTGCACGAGGACGAGATCCGTCGCCAGCTGATCGAATCGCGAGCGCGCCTGGAGCACATCACCGGCCGGCCGGTCGAGCTGCTGAGCGCCCCGCATGGCGACTACAACGTCCGCGTGCTCGACCTGGCCAGGGAGGCCGGCTACTCGCGGGTCTTCACGGTTAGCCCGGAGCTGGCCTGCCTCGACGAGGGCCGGCTGTGCTACGGCCGCTTCCCGGTCAGCCCGCGGGACTGGCGCATCGAGTTCCGCCTGAAGCTGCGCGGGGCCTACTGCTGGCTGCCGGCCGGCAGCGTCCTGAAGCGCCGCCTGTACGACTGGCTCGAGAGGCGAAGGGCGCGGCGCGCGGCGAAGGCGGGACGCATGGGAAGGACGGGAGCATGCTCCGGGAAGTCAACCTGAGGGGCGCGCCGGGCGGATACCGGGTCCGCTTCGGGTCGTGCAGTCCCGACGAATGGACGCGCCTGACGCTGGGCTTCGACGACCTGGTGCTCTACCAGACCTGGCCGTACGGCGCGGTGCGCTGGGGCGAGCGGAACCTGGCCCACGTGGTCGTGACCAGGGACGGCGACGGGCGCGCGGCCGCCGCGGCGCAGGTCCGGCTCGCCCGGCTGCCGCTCCCGGGCCTCGGCGTGGGCGTGGCCTACGTGCCGTGGGCCCCGCTCTTCCGCCCGGGCGGCTCCGGTCCCGACCTGGACGCCTGCCGGCTGGTGCTGCGCGCCCTGCGCTCCGAGTGCGCCGGGCGCCTGGGGCTGTGCCTGTGCCTCAGGCCCCAGGACGGAGGCGGCGAGAGCCGCGAAGACGGCGGCGTCCGGGGGGTCCTCGAGGCGGAGGGGTTCGCCCTCCAGCCGGGGGCGGACCGCTACGAGACCGTGGAGCTCGACCTCTCGCTCGCCCCGGAGGAGATCCGCAAGGGCGCGGCCCGCGCCTGGCGGCAGCAGCTCGCCCGCGGCGAGCGCAACGGGCTGGACGTGGCCGAGGGCACCGACCCGTCCTTCTACGACGCGTTCCTGTGGATCTACGCCGAGATGAAGGAGCGCAAGCAGTTCACCACCTTCGTCGACGCCCGGGAGTTCCGCGCGGTCCAGGAGCGGCTGCCCGAGGCCCTGCGGATGCGCATCCTGCTGTGCCGCCAGGCCGGCGAGCCGGTCGCGGCGCTGGTCTACTCGGCGCTGGGCAAGCGCGCGGTGGGGATACTCGCGGCCACCGGCCCGCGGGGCCGCGAGATGCGCGCCGGCCACGTGCTGTGGTGGCGCGCGGTGGAGCTGCTCCACGAGCGCGGATTCCGACGCCTGGACATGGGGGGCATCGACGCCGCTCGCGCCCCCGGGCCGGCGCAGTTCAAGCTGGGCCTGGCCGGCAAGACCGGCGCGGTCGTGCGCCACATCGGCCAGTTCGAGGCGCCGGGCGGGTGGCTCAGCCGCCTGTGCCTGGGCGCTGGTTCGGCGCTGGTCGCCGCGTACCGCCGGATCCGCCGGGCCCGGCCGGACGCCGGGCGCGGCGCGGACGCGCCGGGGGCGGCGCCCGGCGAGAAGGAGGAGGTCGCCAGTGACCGGTCCTAGCGAGGGCTTCCTGCGCATCGCCCCCGACGTGAAGCTCGGGCGCGACGTGCGCATCCACGGCTTCGTCAACCTCTACGGCTGCGAGATCGGCGACGGCACCCGCGTGGGGACCTTCGTGGAGATCCAGAAGGGCGCGCGCATCGGGAGGAACTGCAAGCTGCAGAGCCACACCTTCGTCTGCGAGGGCGTGACCATCGAGGACGAATGCTTCATCGGCCACAACGTGACCTTCATCAACGACCTCCATCCCCGCGCGACGCGGGTCGACGGCTCGCCGCAGACCGAGGCCGACTGGAAGTGCGTGCCGACGCTGGTCCGGCGCGGGGCCTCCATCGGCTCGAGCGCCACGATCCTCGCCGGCGTGACCGTCGGCGAGGGCGCCATGGTGGGCGCCGGCGCGGTGGTGACCCGCGACGTGCCCGCCGGGGCGATCGTGGCCGGCAACCCGGCGCGGGTGCTCAGGAGCGTCGGGGCGCGGGACTTGGTTTCCGATCCGACGGATCGGTCGGATCCGACGGATCCGTCGGATCGACCGTCGCGGCCCCTTTGAGGAGGCGCTTATCATGCACGTCCCTTTTCTGGACTTGAAGGCGCAGTATGAGACCATCCGCGACGAGGTGGCCCCGGCGGTGGGCCAGGTGATGGCCGGCGCCGCCTACGCCGGCGGCCCCTACGTGGAGAAGTTCGAGCGGGAGTTCGCCGCCTTCACGGACACCAAGCACGCGGTGGGGGTCTCGAGCGGCACCTCCGCGCTGTGGCTGGCCCTGCTGGGCCTGGGCATCGGCCCCGGCGACGAGGTGATCACCGTGCCCAACACCTTCATGGCCACGGCCGAGGCCATCAGCTTCGCCGGCGCCCGGCCGGTCTTCGTCGACGTCGACGAGGCCACCCACACCATGTCTCCGGAGGCCCTGGAGGCGGCCATCACCCCGCGCACCGCGGCGGTCATCCCCGTGCACCTCTACGGCCAGACCGCGGAGATGGGCCGGATCGCGGAGATCGCCCGCGCCCATAATCTGTTGGTGGTGGAGGACGCCGCCCAGGCCCACGGGGCCGAGTACCGGGGCCGCCCGGCGGGGTCGCTGGGACACGCCGGCTGCTTCAGCTTCTATCCCGGCAAGAACCTCGGCGCCTACGGCGAGGCCGGGGCGGTGGTCACCGACGACGGGGAGCTGGCCGAGCGCGTCCGCATGCTCCGGGACCACGGCCAGGCCCGCAAGTACCACCACCGGCTCATCGGCTGGAACGCCCGCATGGACGGCATCCAGGGCGCGGTGCTGAGCGTCAAGCTCCGGCACCTGCCCGCGTGGAACGAGGCCCGCCGGGCCATCGCCCGGCGCTACGCCGAGCTGCTCGACGGCACCGAGGGCCTGGGGCTGCCCGTCGAGGCGGGCGGCTGCCGGCACGTCTATCACGTCTACGCGGCCCGCGTCCGCGACCGCGACAACGTGATCGAGCGGCTCAAGCAGCGCGACATCCACTGCGGCATCCACTATCCGGTGCCCGTCCACCTGCAGGAGGCCTACGCCTACCTGGGCCTGGGCCGCGGCAGCTTCCCGGTCGCCGAGCGCGCCGCCGCCGAGGAGCTCTCCCTGCCGATGTACGCCGAGCTCACCGACGAGCAGGTCCGCCACGTGGCCCGGGAGCTGCGCGACGTGCTCGTCGGGGTGCTGCAGGCGTGAACCGGGAGCGGCTGCTGCGGGGCCTGGGCATGATCGCAGCGGGTGCCGCGCTGATGATCGTCGGCTCGATCCTGGCCGGAGCCCCCGCGGAGCCGGCCGATCCGGGCGCCGTCCATTACGTCGTCCCCTCCGGCTCCGGGGCGCGCGAGGGCCGCGGCGACGGGCGCTCCTGGGAGACCGCCTGGCGCGGCCTCGACGGCGTCGATTGGACCAGGGTGCGCCCGGGCGACACCGTGATCCTCGACGGCGGCGCCGAGCGCGCGGTCTACGAATCGACCCTCGCCCCGGCCGCGAGCGGCGGGCCCGGCCGGCCGATCACCGTGCGCCGCGCGGACTCGCCCGGCCATTCCGGGCAGGTGGTCATCGACGGAGGCCGCGGAGTCGCTCTGCCCTGGTCGGGACAGCGGGACTACGTCTCCCGCGCGGATGGCGTCCGCCGCTCGGGCGTACGGCTCGAGCGCGTCTCGCACCTGGTGATCGACGGCGGCGCGTGGCGGGGCATCCTCATCCGCGGCCACAACGGGCCGGGCGTGGACCTGGCCGGGTCAGCCTCGGACGTGACCATCCGCAACGTGGAGATCGCCGACAACGGCGTCGCCGTGCGGCGGAAGGACGGCTCCTGGACCTCGGACCTGCCCGGCATCCGCCTGGCCGGCCGGAACATTGCCGTGGAACGGGCCATCATCCACGACTGCGGCCAGGACTGCATCCAGTCCGGCGGGGTGAGCAACTTCGCGCTGCGCCGGAGCTGGCTCTATAACTCCCGCCCCCACCCGACCGATCCGGCCGAGCCCTTCAACTGGCCGACGCACTCAGACGGCCTGCAGATCTACGGCGGGCACCGGCAGGACGGCGTGCTCGTCGAGGACTGCATCGTGGGCCCCGGGTTCAACCAGGGGCTGATCCTCGGCGACGGCAACTCCTATCCCGGCGAGCCCTGGGCGGTGGTCGACGACGTTACCGTCCGGAACAGCACCTTCGTCGGACACTTCGGGAAGAGCTCGAATGCGAGCATCATCAGCCACCCGAAGCTGCCCGCCGACGTGCCGCCCCGGCGCTGGCGGATCGAGCGCTGCACGCTATGGCGCGACCCGCGCCTGGCCCAGTGGCTCAACCTCTACATCCGGGGCGTCGAGCACGCCGTCTCCGATTGCATCGTCTACGGCGGCGGCGTGCGATTTCCGGACTCTGAGCCGAGATGCTCAGGCAACGTCGAGCACGACGCGCCCGGACTGAAGATCGGCGAGGACGCCGACCCGCTCTTTCCGGCGACGGGCTTCACCGGCGTCGGGCGGGGCTTCGACGCCTTCGACCTGGCGCCCCGCGCCGGGGCGGCGCGGGGCAAGGGCTCGACGATGACCTCGCGGGAGAAGTTTTTCGCGGGGGAGGACGATCCGTGGGGGAACTGACCGTGGACTTTACCGAAAGCCAAGTCCCGAAAGCGGGACTTGGCTTTCGGATAAGCCCGCCGACGAGAGTTGAAAAGCCCTGACCCCTCCCCGTCAACCGCAGCAGCAGAGCAGCTGCGTCGCGGCCGCCTCGCCGGCCGCCGCCTCGGAGCGCAGCCGGCGCTCGACCGCGTGCCGGTCGACGTGGAAGCCCGCGCCGCCGAGGTGCACGACCTTGTGAACGTCGAAGAGCGCCGCCTCGCCGAGCTCTCGTAGTCCGTCCGCCGGCGTGCGCCCGAGGATGAAGACGACCGCGCCGTCGGGCCTGATGACCGATCCGGCCGCGGCCGGGCCCCGCCCCGCCGGCGGCTGACGCAACATCCAGAGGTCGCGCGTACGGCCGGCCAGCGCCGCCTTGCCCAGCCGCCAGAGCCTGCCGGGGACGACCGCCTCCAGAATGCCGAAGCCCCGGAGCCCCTCCTTCACTCCCCTGGCAAGAGGAGTGAAGTCTACCGCCCAGTGCTGCAGCCGGCGCCTGGCCACCTCGACGCGACCCTTCTCCGGACAATCGATGAAGAAGCGCTCCTCGCCGTCGGGCCCCCGGACGGCCTCGATCCACTCGGCGTGATCGTGCTCGCAGGCCTCGCAGCCCACGGCCGCGGACATGCCGCCGGCAACGAGCAGCCCGAGTTTGCGGAGCTCGTCGAAGGTGGCCCCGTGGAGCCGCTCGACCTCGTCGGCGACGAGCAGCGGGGACGGGACCTCGGCCCAATGTCTGATGAAGTCGGCAACTTCGCCCTGCAACTGCCGGCAGACCGTGCCGCACTTGTCTCTGCGGACGACGCGCCGCGCTTTCCTGGGCAGCTTCCCTGCCGCAGGCTCGACCTCGCCGAAGGGCAGGAGTCGCAGCTGACAGATATCCGATCGCGAGCGCTTCTTCCCTGACATCACAGCACCTCCTGTCTTCCTTATCGGCGGAGCCGATGGCAAGGCTCTCAACAAATTCCAGGTCTATGGAGCCGTGGGCGTCGCCAGCACGTTACGATACGGAAGCGCGCGCTGGGTGGCAAATAAACATCCTGACCGTACAACCGCTCATATGCAGTCAAGTCTGTGACAGACCGGCCCCGCAATGCGCGCAACACGTCACATCACGCCATTTAGGCGATCTCGGATTGCGTTACCACATCGTGACCTTGACATGCGCACATTGTGCAGTAAATTATCGGACGCTCTGATCTGTCCGGTTTCGCTGCCGTGCGACTGGTCGTACCAGTCAGCCGGCCGGCAGAGAGCCGTGACAGATGACCGCGCCGGTGAAAGGAGAGTGTGCGTGAAGCCACTGGGCGACGAGCGGGGACGCCCGAGGTGACGTGAGCGGGCGGGGGTCAGAGAACGGCTCTCCTGTCCATGGAGGGCCATTCCAACGGAACAACCTGAAAGAGTACGAGTGCTGGCGCGGCGGGCGCGGTGAGGGGATACCCGTCGGCGAGCGGGCCTGAGGAGGGCCAGAGAATGACTCCAAGTGGAAGGCGCCTCGGCTCCATAGTCGTTGGAGCCATTGCCCTGCATCTGGGACTGTGCGCGCTTCTATTCTCCGACGCGGAGGCCGCCACCTATTACGTTTCGAAGAACGCCGCCGGTGCCAACAACGGGACGTCCTGGGCCAACGCCTGGACCGAGCTCGACCGCATCGACTGGCCGGCGGTCCGGCCCGGCGACACCATCTACCTGGACGGCGGCCCGGGCGGGCTGACCTACCGCACGGCGCTGGTGCCCAGGACCAGCGGCACGGCCGACGCGCCCATCCGCGTGCTGCGCTCGACCGAGTCCGGCCACAACGGCACGATCACCATCTTCGGAGGCCGCTCGACGCTGCTGCCCTACTCGGGGCAGTCCGGCTACGGCTACCAGACCTCCGGCGTACTGCCCTACGGCATGTACTTCGACAACGTGCGCCACGTCGAGGTCGACGGCGGCGATTGGATGAAGATCGTCATCCACGGCACGAACGGCCACGGCGTGAGGCTGAGCAACAGCAACACCTCGGCCCCGGCCGCCGGCAACATCACGCTCCGCAACCTGCGCATCTACGACTGCGGCATCGCCCGGCAGTCGGGGAGCGTCTGGTACCCCGACCAGAAGGGCGTGGAGATCCGCGGCAACGGCCACACCATAGAGCGTTGCGTGATCCACGACTGCGGGCAGGACGGCATCCAGGGCCGCAGCGTCAGCAACTTCACCATGCGCCGCACCTGGATCTACAACAGCCGCCCGCACCCCACGGCGACGACCCTGTCCTTCAACTACACCGCCCACCACGACGGCATGCAGATCTTCGACGGCGGACAGATGAGCAACTACCTCTACGAGGACTGCATCATCGGCCCGAACCACAACCAGTCGCTGATCCTGGGCGAGACCAACGTGGGCGACGCCGACTACGTCCACAACGTGACCATCCGCAACTGCCTGCTCGTCGGCAACATGGGCAACCAGCAGTGGCAGGGGGCCCTCGAGAAGACCGCCGGCAACAACTGGGTCATCGACGGCTGCACCTTCGTCGGCCATAAGCCGCCGAACAGCTCGGAGACGAACTGCACGGTGTTGCGCGGTTCGGGGCACACCCTGAAGAACAGCATCTTCTACGGCGGGCGGATCATGCGCACGGAGATAGGCTACAGCGCATCGAACAACATGCAGTACCCCGGTGCGAGCTCCGTGGGCGGCGGCCTGACCGTGGGGCTCGTCCAGGACCCGGCCTTCGAGCGTGGGAGCTTCAAGCACCTGGGCCCGAACACCAACACGATCCTGGACCCGCGGACCTTCGCGAGCGACTGGGACTTCACCCCGAAGAACGCAAGCGCGCACTTCGGCGCGGCGGGTGCCATGGGCACGAAGCTCGTGACCACGGCGGTATTCTTCGGCTCCACGCCGCCGCCTCCGCCGCCCCCCCCGCCGAACCAGCCGCCGGCCGTTAGCCTGACCGCCCCGGCTGCCGGAGCGGCCTTCACCGCGCCGGCCTCGGTGGCCATCGCAGCGGCCGCCTCCGATCCTGACGGCACGGTCGCCAAGGTCGAGTTCTACGCGGGCTCGACGAAGCTCGGCGAGGACGCGAGCGCGCCCTACGCCTTCACCTGGACGAACGTCGCCGCCGGCAGCTACGCGCTGACCGCGCGGGCCACGGACAACCGGGGGGCGACGACGACCTCCGCGGCGGTCGCGGTGACGGTCAAGGCCCCCAACCAGCCGCCGACGGCGGTCGTAACCTTCCCGTCGGAAGGCGCCGTGCTCAGCGCCGGAGTGAGCACCACCATCTCCGCGGACGCGTCCGACCCTGACGGTCGGGTCGTGAAGGTGGAGTTCTTCGTCGACGGCAGGTCGGTGGGTGCGAGCGCGGCCGAGCCTTACGAGGTCGCCTACGCTCCCGAGGCCACGGGCAGCCACGCCATCACCGCGGTGGCCACGGACTCCGACGGCGCCGCCGTCGCGAGCCAGCCGGTCGCGGTGACGGTCGCGGTCGTTCCCGACGGCCTGTCCTGGGAGGCGGAGTCCGGAGAGATCTCCGCGCCCTTCGCCGTAGCCGACGGCGGCATCTCCCAGGCGGTCCAGGTGCTCGACCCGGCCCGGATGGGACGGGCGGTCTACCGCTTCCGGCTGGCCGCGGCCGGCCGCTACGCGGTGAAAGCCGTGGTCAACGCCCCTAACGAGGGCTCCAACTCGGTGCTCGTCAACGTGGACGCCGAACCGACGTCGCCCGACATGGTCTGGGACATCCCCGTGACCGCGGGCGCGGAGGAGCGGATCGGCTCCTGGCGCGGCACGGGCACGCCCGCCGCCAACCAGTTCGCGCCGAAGGTCTTCGCCCTGGCGGCCGGGGATCACCGGCTGGTCGTGCTCGGCCGCGAGGCGGGCACCTTCCTCGACAAGATCGGCCTGGTTCCGGAGGACGAGCTGCCCTTGGCCGGGCTGTGGTGGAAGGCCTCGGCCGGCAAGGTGGCCGAGCCCTTCGCGGTGGCCGCCGACGGCGCCGTCGTTCAGGATCGGGAACTGCTCGACCCGTCCGACGCGGGTCGCGTCACCTATCGCTTCAGGGTAAGCGAGGCCGGCCGCTACGTGGTCCAGGCCAGGCTGGAGGCGCCGACGACCGCGGCCAACTCCGTCCTGGTGAACGTCGACGGCGAGGTGGCGCCGACCATGATCTGGGACATCCCGGTGACCGGCTCGGCCGGCGCCGAGTTGCGAACCGCCTCGTGGCGGGGCGCGGGCACGCCGGACCGCAACGAGATCGATCCCAAGACGTTCGACCTCCCGGCGGGCGAACACGTCCTGGTGGTGGTCGGTCGCGAGGCCGGCGTCAGGATCGGCGAGATCGGGCTGGTCAGGCAATAGCCCGGCCGGTTCGTACCGGGGCGGGTCTCTCCCTTGGCCCGCTTCGGAAAACGGGGGCGCCTCCTTCGGGGGGCGCCCCTCCCCTTTTCCGGCCTGCGGCTGGGTCCGCATCAGCGGACTGTTTCAAGAGGGCCGTTTCACCGCAGACTCCGCTTCGCCACGCAGGGCGAAGCGGAGTCTGCGGCGAAGACCGTTTCCTGCAATGGCCTTGGGTGCAACAACGCTCCTGCGGGCCGGGCCTACAACGTGAATCGGCCCGCGCGGAAGCGCGGGGCGATTCGCGTTCTCTCGGCCGCCACCATCCTGGCGCGGCCTTCGGCCGCAGCCAGGATTCCTCCTGCGCCGTTCGAGCGAGACGACGGCAGGAATCCCGGAACTGCCAGGGCAATCCGGATGACCGGATTGCCCTGGCAGGTAGGCCCGGCCCGCAGGAGCGTTGGTGCACCCAATGGCCTTGGGACCGCAAGAAAAGTATTGACCCCGGCAGGAACGAGATTATTATCTGGAACGGTGCCGGCCATCGCCGCCTTCAAAGGCCCGGCGATGGCGCCGAACTGAACGAGAGAACGGATTTCTTGCCGGAGAGCCAACTCATGAGAATGTCGCTTCGCTCCACGCTGTCTTTTCATGCCATCGCGCTGGCGGCGGTCGTCGCGCTCTGCCAGGGCGTCGCTCTCTGCGGCACGCCCCTGAGGGTCGAGCCGCCGCGGGCGCCGGACGATCCGATCATCGCGCGCGACGAGACGCCGGTGACCTGGTGCGAGACCATGAGCGACGGCATCGCCGAGGCCACCAAGAAGGACCGCCCCATAGTGCTGGTCTTCCCCGAGGCGGCAGCCAACCGCCACGAGTGGTTCGACGACTACTACGCCCGGGCCTTCGTCAAGGGGTCAGACGTGGTCTGCGTGCGGCTGCTCGCCCCGCAGGCTCCGAACATCCCGGCGAGCGCCACCCCGCAGCAGCGCCAGCTCTACGCCGACGCCTTCAACAAGCTCCAGAAGGAGTACGCCGACCTGATCCGCAAGTACAACGTGAGCATGCTGCCCACCATCGTCTTCCTGTCGCCCGACGGGGAGACGGTCCTGCGCTCCTACACGCGCGTCATGGAGGGCACGGTGATCAACTACTTCCGCGCCCTGCAGAGCGACTTCGAGAACTACAAGAAGAGCCGCGAGGCCTTCCATAATTACCTCAAGGGACAGAAGCTGCCGGCGGCCAAGCCTCCGGCCTCCGGGCCGGGCGAGTTCGGCCCGGCCATAACATGGCACGAGACCATGGCCGGCGCCCTGGCCGAGGCCGCCAGGGTCGACAAGCCGATCATGCTGGTGCTGGCCGGCGGCGATGCCGAGCGCTTCGAGTGGTTCTACGGAGTCAACGGCCGCAAGACGGTGAGAGAGTCGGGCGTTGTCGCCGCGCGCGTCCTGGCCCCGACCGACATCTACGTCCCCCGTGACGCCCCTCCGGCCGTGATCGACGCCTACCGCAAGCTCAAGGAGCAGCTCGTCAAGGACTACCGGGACCTGCTGCAGAAGTACAACGTCGGCTCGCTCCCCACCGTGCTCTTCCTCTCGCCCGATGGAGAGCAGGTCTTCGCCACCCACACCCGGGTGATGGAGAGCAAGGTCATCGATTACTTCAAGGTGCTGCCCGGGGACTTCGAGAACTTCAAGAAGCTGCGCAAGGCGATGGGGCAGGACAAGAGCGGCAAGAAGTAGACCTCTGCTCGCAGACCCGGCGGCAGCGTCGTTCGCGGCGCCATGATCTGGCTCCGCAATAACCCGCTGCACCGACTGGCAAGGAAATGGATGGCATCCATTTGACTTTTGGGTCCTGTCCGTATGATATGTCCCCTGTTGTCCAGTCCGAGGCATTCATGAGACTGGACGCCAAGCGGAGGTCGCGCCCTTGCAACTTACGGTCCGTGACGTGGCGGGCCTTCTCAACGTCTCCGAGAAGACCATCTACCGGTGGATCAAGGATGGCAGCATCCCCACCTACCGGGTCAACGAGCAGTACCGTTTCCACCGCGCCGAACTGCTCGAGTGGGCCACGGCCCACAAGATCGGCGTCTCGGCGGACATCTTCCATGAAGCCGATGACGGCAGCGCCGGCCTGCCGACCCTGACCGACGCTCTGCAGGCCGGCGGGATCGTCTACCGCCTGGTCGGCGACGACAAGGCGGCGGTGCTCGGTGCCTCGGTCGAGGCCATGCGCCTTCCCGACGAGGTCGACCGCGAGCAACTCCTCCGGGTGTTGCTCGCGCGCGAGGCCCTGGCCTCGACCGGCATCGGCGACGGCATCGCCATCCCGCACGTGCGCAACCCCATCGTCCTGCACGTGCCCCGGCCGACCATCACCTTGTGCTTCCTCGAACATCCCGTGGACTTCGGCGCCCTCGACGGGCAGCCGGTCCACTGCCTCTTCACCATGGTGAGCCCCACGGTGCGCGCGCATCTCCACCTGCTCTCCAGGCTGGCCTTCGCGCTGCGCGACCCGGGCTTCAAGGGCGCCGTCTCCCGCCAGGCCCTGCGGGACGAGATCTTCGCCGAGCTCCGACGCGTGGACTCAGGCATGGCCCAGCCTGCCGCCTCTCCGGCGCAGCCAGGCTAAACCCGCATGACCCTGCTTCTCGTCGCGATGGGCCTGACGGCCCTGGGCGGGCTCTGCGCCCTCGCGGCCGGTCGGAGGCCGCGCGCGGCCACGGCGTTCGGCGTCGGCTCTGCGGCGGCCGGCTCGGCGCTCGGCCTTTACGCCGCGCTCGGCGCGCTCCTTAGCGGCGCGGGCCGGCCGCTCGCCGGCGCGCCGCAGTGGAGCATGCCCGGCGGGAGCCTGAGCCTCGAGCTCGACGCGCTCTCGGCCTTCTTCCTGATTCCCACGCTGCTGCTCTCGGGCCTGGCCGCGGTCTACGGCGGCGAGTATCTCGCGGCCTGGCGCGGCCGGAAGAATCTGGGCGCCGCATGGTTCAGCTTCAACCTGCTCGTGGTCAGCATGGCGCTGGTCATGGTGGCGAGGAACGCCGTATTGTTCCTGCTCGCCTGGGAGGCGATGGCCCTCTCCTCTTTCTTCCTGGTGGCCTTCGAGGCCGGGAAGCCGGGAGTGCGCCGCTCGGCCTGGGTCTACATGGTGGCCACCCACCTGGGCACGGCCTGTCTGCTGGCCATGTTCGCCGTGCTCGGGAGCCGCGCCGGCTCGTTCGAGTTCGAGGCCATGGGCCGGGCCGCGCAGCTGTCGCCGGCGCTCGCCGGGTTGGCCTTCGTCCTGGCGCTCCTCGGCTTCGGGACCAAGGCCGGCTTCATGCCGCTCCACGTCTGGCTGCCCGAGGCCCATCCGGCCGCGCCCAGCCACGTCTCGGCGGTGATGTCCGGGGTGATGATCAAGACCGGCATCTACGGCCTCGTCCGGTTGCTGGCCATGATCGGGCCGCCGCCCGCGTGGTGGGGCTGGACGCTCGTGGCCGTGGGCGCGACCTCCGGGATACTCGGCGTGCTCTTCGCGCTCGCCCAGCACGACCTGAAGCGGTTGCTCGCCTATCACAGCGTCGAGAACATCGGCATCATCGCCCTGGGCCTGGGCCTCGGGCTGCTCGGCGTGAGCCTGAACCTGCCGGCGCTCGCGGTCCTGGGCTTCGCCGGCGGGCTGCTCCACGTGCTCAACCACGCGATCTTCAAGGGCCTGCTCTTCCTGGGGGCCGGCTCGGTGCTCCACGCCACGGGCACGCGCGAGATCGACCATCTCGGCGGCCTCTTGAAGCGCATGCCCCAGACGGGCGCAGCCTTCCTGGTGGGCGCCGCGGCCATCTCCGGACTGCCGCCGCTCAACGGCTTCACGAGCGAGTTCCTGATCTACCTGGGCGCCTTCAGGGCGACCGCGGCCGATGGCGGAACGATTCCGGCGGCGGTCCCGGCCGTCATGGCCATTGCGGCCCTGGCGCTGATCGGCGGGCTGGCCGCCGCGTGCTTCACCAAGGCCTTCGGGATCGTCTTCCTGGGAGAAGCCCGAAGCGCCCGCTGCGAGAGCGCCCACGAGCCGGGCCTGTCCATGCGCCTGCCCATGCTGGTCCTGGCGGCCGGTTGCGCGGCGATCGGGCTCTGCCCGCTTCCCGTCGTGCGCGCCATGGGGCCGGTTATCGAGCCGCTGGCCGGTCCGGCCGCCTCGAAGGTTGGCGGGGAGTTGGCCGCCGCCGGCGGCATGCTGCTGGCCATCACGATCGGCGCCGGCCTCTGTCTCGCGCTCGTCGCGCTGCTCGCCCTCCTCCGGCTGAGGCTCCTGGCCGGCCGGCCGGTCGAGGAGACCGTCACCTGGGACTGCGGCTACGCCCGGCCCACCGCGCGGATGCAGTACACGGCCTCGTCCTTCGCCCAGCCGTTGTCCGCGCTCTTCCGGATCTTCCTCGGCACCCGCGAAAAGCTGCGCGCGCCCGAGGGGCTCTTCCCCTCCGCGGCCGGGCTCGCCACCGAGACGCCCGACGCGTGCGAGCGCGGCCTCTTCCGTCCGGCCTTCGGGGGCCTGGCATGGCTCTTCAGCCGCCTGCGCGTCCTTCAGCAAGGCCGGGTGCAGCTCTACGTGCTATACGTGGTGCTGACCCTGCTCGCGCTCCTCGTCTGGAAGCTGGGCTGAGCGATGGAACTGAACTGGCGCCCGCTCATCCCTCCGGCCGCGGCCTTCCTGCTCTCGCCGCTCCTCCTCGGCGTGATCAACCGGACCAAGGCCCTCTTCGCCGGCCGGCGGGGCCAGCCGCTCCTGCAGCTCTACTTCGACATCTTCAAGCTGCTCCGCAAGGGCGCGACCTACAGCCGCACGACCACCTGGGTCTTCCGCGCCGGGCCGGTCGTGGGGCTGGCCGCGGTCATGGCTGCGCTGGCGCTCGTGCCGCTGGGGGGGCTGGCTGCGACCATGCCCTTCGCCGGCGACCTGCTGCTCTTCGCCTACCTGCTGTGCCTGATGCGCTTCTTCACGGTGCTGGCCGCGCTCGACACCGGCTCGGCCTTCGAGGGCATGGGCGCGAGCCGCGAGGTGCTCTTCTCGGCCCTGGCCGAGCCGGCGCTCTTCCTGGCCCTGGCGGCGCTGGCCCGCCACTCCGGGAGTCTCTCGCTCTCCGGCATGATCTCGGGCGTGGGGCCGGGTAGCTGGCTCACCCAGGGGCCGGCGCTCGCGCTCGTCGCCGCGGCTCTCGGGGTCGTGGTGCTTGCCGAAAACGCGCGCATTCCCGTGGACGATCCCAACACCCACCTCGAGCTCACCATGATCCACGAGGTCATGGTGCTCGACCACGGCGGGCCGGACCTGGCCTTCATCCTGTACGGCTCGGCCCTCAAGCTCTGGGCGCTGCTCGCGCTGCTCGCGGGCCTGGTCGTTCCGGTGCGCACCGGGAGCGCGGCCGCGGACGCGGCGGCGGCGGTCGGCGGGATGCTCCTCCTGGCCGTGGGCATCGGGATCGTCGAGTCGAGCATGGCCCGCCTGCGCATGACGCGCGTGCCCAAGCTGCTGGTCGGCGCGCTGGCGCTGGCCGCGCTCGCCCTGGTGCTGGTGCTCAGGGGCGGAGGCCGGCCATGAACGGTTCGCTGCCCATCGAGGCGGTCCTGGTCCTCCTGGTCATCACCGACCTCTTGCTCCTGGGTTCGAGCCGCTTCCGGACCTGCATCCGGGTGGTCGCGGTCCAGGGGCTGGCGTTGGGCCTTCTGCCCGTCCTCCTCCACGGCGCCGAGGCTCCGGCGCGGGCCTGGGGGCTGGCCGGTGCGAGCATGCTGCTCAAGGGCGCGGTCTTCCCGCTGCTCCTGCTCCGCGTTCTGCGCGACACCGGGGCGCGGCGCGAAGTGGAACCCTACGTCGGTTACACGCTGTCGATCCTCGGCGGGGTCGGCGCGCTGGTCTTCTCTCTGTGGGTCGGCTCGCGCCTGGAGCTGCCCGGGACGGCGCTCACCGGCTCGAGCCTGATGGTCCCGGCGGGACTGGCCACGCTGCTCATCGGGCTCTTCCTCATAGCCAGCCGCCGCAACGCGCTCAGCCAGGTGCTCGGCTACATCGTGGTCGAGAACGGCATCTACACCTTCGGCGTCGCCCTGGTGGGCGGCGTGCCCATGCTCGTCGAACTCGGCGTGCTCATGGACGCCTTCGTGGCCGTCTTCATCATGAGCATCGCCGCCTACCACATCAGCCGGGAGTTCGACCACATCGAGGTCGACCGGCTCGACCGGCTGAGGGGCTGACCGATGGACGGCTCCTGGCTGCTCTGGGCGCTCCTGGCCTTCCCCGCCGCCGCGGCGCTGGGGTGCCTCGCCGCGCGCACCGCGCGGCTGGCGCTGCTCGTCGCCTCGGCGGCCGGTGCCTCCTGGGCGCTTCTGGCCGCGGCCGTGGCGGTCGCCGCGATATTCGGCGAGCCGGTCTCGGCCGGCGCGGGCTGGCTCTACCTCGATGCCCTCTCCGGGTTCCACCTCGGCGTGCTGGGGCTGGTCTTCGGGGCGGGCTCGCTCTACGCCTGGGGCTACTTCCGCAGGGAGCTTGCCGCCGGGCAGTTCGCGGCCGGCGCGGCGCGGCGCTTCGGGGCGCTCTGGTCGGGCTCGGCCGCGGCCATGGCCCTGGTGCTCGCCAGCAACAACCTGGGCCTGATGTGGGTGGGCGTCGAGGCCACGACGCTCCTCACCGCCTTCCTGATCTGCGCGCACGTCAACCCGCTCTCGCTCGAGGCCATGTGGAAGTACCTGGTGGTCTGCTCGGTGGGCGTGGCCTTCGCCTTCGTGGGCACGCTGCTGGTGGCCGCCTCGGCGCGCGGCCTGGGAGTGGAGCCCGCCGAGACGCTCCTCTGGACGCGGCTGGCCGGATCGGCCGGGCGGCTCGACCCCGCGGCCATGAAGCTGGCCTTCGTCTTTCTGGTGGTGGGCTACGGCACCAAGGCGGGGCTCGCGCCCATGCACAGCTGGCTGCCCGACGCCCACAGCCAGGCGCCGGCGCCGGTCTCGGCGCTCTTCTCGGGCTTCATGCTCAGCGCCGCGCTCTATTGCGTGATGCGCTGCCTGCCGCTCGTCGAGGGCGCGACCGGGAACGCCGGCTGGGGCCGCTCTCTGCTCGTCGCCCTGGGCCTGGTCTCGGTCCTCGCCGCCGCCGCGTTCACCGTCTTTCAGACCGACGGCAAGCGCCTGCTCGCCTACTCGAGCGTCGAGCACCTGGGGGTCATCGCCCTGGGCCTGGGCCTGGGCGGGCTCGGCGCCTTCGCGGCGCTCTGGCACACCCTCAACCACTCGATCTCGAAGAGCCTGGCCTTCTTCTCGGTCGGCCGCCTGGGACAGCTCCACGGCACGCACGACCTCGAGAAGCTGGGCGGGGCGCTGCGGCGCTCGCCGGTGTGGGGCGCCGGCCTCCTCGGGGCGATGCTCGCGCTCATCGGCGTCGCGCCCTTCGCCATCTTCATGAGCGAGTTCCAGGTGCTGCGTGCCGCGGCCGAGGCCGGGGAAGCCGACCCGTGGCAGTACCTGACCATGGCGCTCTTCCTCCTGGGCCTGGGCATCGTCTTCGTGGGCGTCCTGCGCCAGGCCATCGCGGTGGCCTGGGGCGGGCCGGCCGAGGGCGACAAAGAGGCCGATGGCGCCGACGGCGGGCGCGAGCGGCCGGCCCTGGTCGACGCGCTCCTCGTGTTCGGCGGCCTGGCTCTGGTGCTCCTGCTGGGCCTCTGGCTGCCGGCGCCCCTGTCGGAGGCCATCGGCAGGGCGGCTGCGATCCTGGGAGGCCGGCCGTGAACGCCGGGCGCCCCTTCGCCTTCCACGCCGGCCAGGCCGTGCCGCGCCGGAGCGTGCCGGCGCTGGCCTTCGACGAGTTCCGCGAGTTCGCGGTCGGCGGCGTCGAGAACGGCGCGCGGCTCGTGGCGCTCTTCGGCCTGCCGGCCGCCGGCGACGCCACTCAGTTGCTCGCGATCCTCGCCCGCGACGGCGAGGGACTGCTCACCGCCGCGACGACCGAGGTGGGGGCGAGCTATCGCTCGCTCACCCCCGATTGCCCGCAGGCCCACTGGTTCGAGCGCGAGATCGCCGAGCAGTCCGGCGTGCGGCCCGAGGGCCACCCGTGGCTCAAGCCCGTCCGTTTCCACCGCCCGCACTGCGCCGCGCGCGACGCCTGGAGCCGGCCGGCCACTCTGGCATCCAAGGGCTTTTCGGTTTTGGGGGAGGGGGCACTGATTCAGGCCCTGCGGCCAGAGGCCGAAGGGCCTGAATGCATTACGTCTCCTGCACCGAATCCTCAGGAGAAGGACCGGAACGTTGATCCTCGCGAAGAAACGCTGCGCGTTCCTTCGCTACGGGGTGCCCCCTCCCCCAAAACCGAAAAGCCCGACGTCGGCGGAATGCTGCCGGGCGTGACCGACTTCTTCCGCGTCGAGGGCGAGGAGGTCCACGAGGTGGCGGTCGGCCCGGTCCACGCCGGGGTGATCGAGCCCGGGCACTTCCGCTTCCAGTGCCACGGCGAGCGGGTCTTCCACCTGGAGATCTCGCTCGGCTACCAGCACCGCGGCATCGAGCGCGCGCTGGCCGGCGGCCCGGCGGCGCGCACCATGCACTACGTGGAGACCGCAGCCGGCGACACCACGATCGGCCACGCCTCGGCCTGCTGCCAGGCGCTCGAGGCGCTCTCGGGTTGCTCCGTCCCGGCGCGGGCCGAGGCGATCCGGGCGATCGGGCTCGAGCTCGAGCGCCTGGCCAACCACACCGGAGATCTCGGGGCGCTGGCCGGCGACGTAGGCTACCTGCCCACCCAGTCCTTCTGCGGGCGGCTGCGCGGCGACTTCCTCAACATGACCGCGCTCCTCTGCGGGAACCGCTTCGGCCGGGGGCTGGTGCGGCCCGGCGGCGCGGGCTTCGACCTGGAGCCGGCGCGCGCCGCGGAGCTCTCCGCGCGTCTCGACGCGACGATGAAGGACGTCGCCGGGGCGGTCGGGCTCCTCTGGGAGACGCCCTCGGTGCTGGCCCGTTTCGAGGACACGGGCGCGGTCCCGCGCTCCACGGCCGAGGACCTGGGCCTGGTCGGGGTCGCCGCGCGAGGGTGCGGCATCGAGCGCGACGCACGCTTCGACTTCCCCTCGGGCATCTACCGCCTGGCGCAGATCCCGGTCTCGACCTGGTCGAGCGGCGACGTCTTCGCCCGGGCCTGGGTGCGCTGGCTCGAGATCCAGCGCTCGGCGGACTTCATCCGCGAGCAACTCCGCTCGCTGCCCGGCGGGGCGCTCCGCACCGAGTGCCGGACGCTCGCGCCCGAGAGCCTGGTCGTCTCGCTCGTCGAGGGCTGGCGCGGCGAGGTCTGCCACGCGGTCCTCACCGACCGGCGCGGGCACTTCGAGCGCTACAAGGTGGTAGACCCCTCATTCCGCAACTGGATGGGCCTGGCCATGGCGCTGCGCGACCAGCAGATCTCCGACTTCCCGCTCTGCAACAAGAGCTTCAACCTCTCCTACTGCGGACACGACCTGTGATTAGCCACAGATGCACACAGATGAACACAGATAGGAGGCGCAACAACGAGATGCTTTCCTCTGTTGTCGTTACAGCAGGAGAAAGCTGCCGTTGTTGTCATCTGTGTTTATCTGTGTTCATCTGTGGCTGGTCTCTTCGTGCTTGTGGAGTGTGCGCATGCTGAAGGAACTTGCGGAGCGGTTGAGCCAGGGCCACCGCACCATGGCCTACCCGAAGGGCGAGGCCGTGCTCCCCGACCGCTTCCGCGGCCGGCCGGCGATCGACTTCGCGAAGTGCCCGGACGGCTGCGACGCATGCCGCGCGGCCTGTCCGGTGGGTGCGATCTCGACAGTGGGCGGCAAGCCGGCGCTCGACATGGGCCGGTGCCTCTTCTGCGGCGACTGCGCCGTGGCCTGCAAGCAAGGCGCGCTCGGCTTCACCCGCGAGCACCGCCTGGCCGCCTGGTCGCGCGACGACCTGGTGATCCGCGACGGCGCCCCGGCGCCCCAAGGGCCGGCCGATCCGGAGAAGCTCGCGATCTTCCGCCGCTCGCTCAAGCTCCGGCAGGTCTCGGCGGGGGGCTGCAACGCCTGCGAGGCGGACATCAACGTGCTCACCACGGTCGGCTTCGACCTGGGGCGCTTCGGCATCCAGATCGTGGCCTCCCCGCGCCACGCCGACGGCTTGGCCGTCACCGGCCCGGTCCCGGAGAACATGCGGCTCGCGCTCGAGAAGACCTACCGGGCGCTGCCGCCGCCGCGCGTGGTGATCGCGATAGGCGCCTGTGCCATCGCCGGCGGGCCTTTCGCCGGACACGCCGAGGTCCACAACGGCGCCGGAGACATCGTCCCGGTGGACCTGTGGATCCCGGGGTGCCCGCCGCATCCGCTGACGATACTGGATGGGTTCTTGAGAGTGGTGGGGAGCCAAGCGTAGATCCTGATAGATTAAGGGCTTACAAATAGCCATTATATGGATATAAATGCCCTTGCAAATAACCATATCGTGGCTATAATTGCCCTTACATTTAGCCGCAGGGGGTGCCATGTACAGGACTGCCTTGGCTCACTTGGACGACTGGAAGACCAAACCCAGCCGTAAGCCTCTCGTAATCCGCGGCGCGCGGCAGGTCGGCAAGTCCTTCCTGGTCAGGATGTTCGCCGGGAAGTCCTTCGATAACCTTCTCGAGATCAACCTGGAAACGGATTCCGGGGCGCCATCGCTCTTCGCCTCGCTGGATCCGGCCACGATTCTGCCCATGCTTGAGGCGCGGTACGGCCAGCCGGTGAAGCCGGGAGGCACGCTGCTCTTCCTGGATGAGATCCAGGCGGCGCCGGAGATGCTCGCCAGTCTCCGCTACTTCCACGAGAAGCTCCCCGATCTGCATGTGATCGCCGCCGGGTCGCTTCTGGACTTCGCGCTGGCCCAGCCCCGGTATTCGGTGCCCGTGGGCCGGATCGAGTACCTTCACCTGGGCCCCATGAGCTTCGAGGAGTTCCTGCTGGCCCAGGACCGCGCCGCTCTGCGGGACTTCATTGCCGGGTTCTCCATCGGCAAGGAGGTGCCCGAGGCCATCCATTCCGAGTCGATGCGCTTGTTGCGGCAGTTCCTGGTGGTCGGGGGCATGCCCGCATCCGTGGCGGCTTTCGTCGGCCCCGGAAGCCATCGCGAGAGCGAGGCCGAGCGCCAGGCCATCCTCTCGACCTACCGCGAGGACTTCGCCAAATACGGACGGCAGGTCGATGTCCGTAGAATAGACAAGATCTTAGCGGCCATTCCCCTGCTCGTCGGACAGAAGTTCATGTACCGCAACGTGGACCACGAGGAGCGCTCGCGGGAGCTCGGCCGGGCGCTCGATCTGCTCTGCATGGCCCGCGTAGCCCATCGCGTCCGGCACACCGCGGCCAACGGCGTGCCGCTGGGCGCGGAGGCCGATGACCGCAAGTTCAAAGTCCTCTTCATGGACGTCGGCCTCCTTTGCCGGAGCTGCGGCCTGAGCGTGCTGGACATCGAGGGGGCCGCCGACCCGCTCCTGGTCAATTCCGGGGCGGTCGCCGAACAGTTCGTCGGCCAGCACCTGCTGTACGCCGGGGAGCCTTACGCCGAGCCGGAGCTCTTCTGCTGGATGCGCGAGAAGCGCCAGTCGAACGCGGAGGTGGACTACCTGCTCGCCGTGGGCGGGAAGGTTGTGCCGGTCGAGGTCAAAGCCGGAAAGACCGGGGCGCTCAGGAGCCTGCAGGCCTTCCTGCGCGAGAAGGAACGGGACTTCGCCCTGCGCTTCAACAGCGATGTCCCTTCGTTGTTGGACGCCGAGACCAGTCTGAGCGGCGGCGACAACCGGCCGTTCCGGCTGCTGTCCCTGCCGCTCTACATGGCCGGGCAGGCGCTGAGGTTGTGTCGGGAGAGCATGTAGGGACTGCTAGGAGGAGAGAGGAAGCCATGAGCGAGTTCCGCAAGGAGCGCGGGGCCGCCGCCGAGCCCGCCTCCGGACCGGCGCGGACCGCCGGCCAACTGCTGGCGCGGGCGGAGGAGCTGCAGCGCATCGCGGCCGAGGCGGCGGCCAGGAAGGCCGCAGCCGCCAGGGCACGCCGCGAGGCCGAAGAGGCCGCCGCCCGCAAGAAGCGCCTCGACGGGCTCGCCGGCAGGGAGCCGGAGCTCTGGTCGAAGGCGGAGAAGTCGATCGCCACCAGGGCGCCCGGGGGCTACGACGAAGCCGTGAAGGTCCTGCTCGACCTGCGCGACCTGGCGGAGCGCAGCGGACAGCAGGCGGACTTCCGCCGGAAGCTTGAGGCGCTCCGAACCGCACATGGCCGGAAGCCCACTTTGATCAAGAGGATGGAGAAGGCGGGGCTCTAAAGGCCAAAACCCATCTCGCGGCAATACGTGGCTTGCGATAAAGGGGTCAGGACCCTTTACTTTTCCGTGGCTTGCGATAAAGGGGTCAGGACCCTTTACTTTTCGGACCCTTTACTTTTCGAAGACACCCCTCACCCCAACCCTCTCCCCCAAGGGGAGAGGGAGTCTGTGAGGAGGCGCCTTCCACCCTCCACCTTCCACCCTCAACCTTTCACCTTGCGCCCCCGGCCTCCTCCGGCGATATTGATGCACGTGGCGCAGCCCGCGCCGGACAGAAGGAAGGTTGACCGCTCCCATGGCCCAGCTCCCCGTCCTGCACCTGAAAACCCTTCGCAACTCCACCCATCCGTGGATCTTCGGCAAGATGGTCGGCCGCATCGACCGCCGGGTTGGCCCTGGCGCGCTCGTCGAGGTCCGGGACCGCGACGGCGGTTTCGTGGGCCGCGGGATCTACAACCCGGCGAAAACCATCGCGCTGCGGCTCCTCACCGAGTTCCCGGCCGAGCAGATCGACGACGACTTCTTTCGCCGCAAGCTGATCGCCGCCAAGAGCCTGCGCGAGGACGTGCTGCGCCTGGGCGAGACCGGCGACAGCTACCGCCTGGTCCACAGCGAGAGCGACGGGCTCTCGGGCCTGATCGTCGACAAGTTCGCCGACGTGATCGTCATCGAGCCCTTCAGCGCCGGCTACGTGGCGCTCGCGCCCCGCTTGATCCGCGTCCTCCAGGAGCTCTACCCCGGCGCGTGGGTCTGTTTCCGGCCCGACCCGCGCACCGAGGAGATCGAGGGCGTGAGCTTCGCTGCGCTCGCCAAGCAGTATCCGGCGCCCGACGGCGTCGAGATCCGCGAGAACCAATTGCGCATGTGGGTCGACTTCAAGAGCGGCCACAAGACCGGCTTCTTCCTCGACCAGCGCGAGAACCGCGCCCGGACGGCCTCCATGGCCCGCGGGCGCGAGGTGCTCGACCTCTGCTGCTACACCGGCGGATTCACCATCTCGGCTCTCCTCGGCGGCGCGGCCCGGGCCACCGGCGTCGACCTCGACGAGAAGGCGCTCGAGACCGCCGCGAAGAACGCCGAGCGCAATAGCGTCAAGGCCGAGTGGGTCCACGCCAATGCCTTCGACTACCTGCGCAGGATGCAGGCCGAGGGCCGCAAGGCGGACCTCGTGATCGCCGACCCCTCGAAGCTCGCCGGCGTCCGGGCGGAGATCTCCCGGGGCATGCGCACCTACGGCGACCTCAACAAGCTCGCCGTCGAGGCCGTCCGGCCCGGCGGCATACTCGTCACCTGCTCGTGCTCGGGGCTCATCAGCCCGGACGCCTTCATGAGCATCGTCAGGAACTCCGCGCAGGAGGCCGGGGCGATCCTCAAGGTCCTGGCCTTGAACGGCGCCTCCCCCGACCACCCGGTGGCCTCGAACTTCCCCGAGGGCCGCTACCTCAAGGTAATCTTCGCCCAGGTGCTGCCCGGCCGGAAGATCCCGCGGCGCGCGCCGGGCGAGGACGAGGCGGGGCCCGGCGAGCCGGACGCCGAGGGCGATGGCCTCGGCAGGGGCGGTCGCCGCACCCCGGAGCGCCGCGGGCCGGCAGACGGCCAGCGCGGGCGCCGTCCTTCCCCGGACCGCTTCAAGCCCAGATAGCTTCGGAAATCCTGAGCAGTTACTGGGAATCCGGGAACCTTTCGTCTCCTCCTGTGCTGAAGTCGGTGGCGGCGCAGGCCGCCGGGCGCAGGCGAGAGGAGGTCCCCCATGACTGGAATCAGCACGCCGCTCAGGATCTCTGCCGCACTGGCGCTCTTCCTGCCGGCCGGCGGCTGCTGCTTCTTCACTGCGACCGTGGCCAGCGCCGGCAGGCGCTACGAGGTGCCGCTCGCCTCGGTGGGGCCGAATGCGAGCTGCGCGAAGGACCCGCGGCTGGCTTCCTTCGCGCACCCGGCCGACGGTTCCCTGGCGGTCAGGTACACAGCGAAGGTCGCCAAGGGGCGCGGCCACCATGGACCTTACTGGTGCGCCGAGCGCTTCGGCGAACCCGAGGAGCGCTGGCTGGTGATCTGCAAGGAGGAGGTCCTCAAGGCCGCGGCCGGCGGCGCGGGCCGGTGGTCCGGCGTCTCCTGGTGCCGGGAGGGCGAGGCCAACGTCTTCCGGCTCGGCGAGGAATTCCTGGCCGGCCGCGTGGTCGAAAGCTGCCCCTGGCGCTCGTGGGAACTCCGCGACGTCGACCCGAGAACGGCGGCCGAAGGCTCGCCGGCCATCCCCGGCGGCAAGGTCTTCCCGCCGGTGCTTCCGTCGCCTTCGGCTCCGTCGGACCCTCCCTACAGGTGCCCGGCACACCCGGCATTCTCCCGCTCATTCGCCCCGAGGCCGGCCGGCCGCCTCCGCTGGGTGACCGACTTCCCGGAGACAGAGGGACCGGATGTCGTGGTCTTCGACCTGCCCAGCCGCGACTACCGCACGCCGGGCGGCAAGGCCACGCAGGCGCTCCTGCCCGTCGCGGTGGCCGCGGACCTGGTCACCTGGCCGGTGCAACTGGTGGTGATCTTCTCGGCGGGGTAGTCTTGGCACGAAACCCATTAGTCTGCCGCGCCAGCTCTACTGATCCTCCAACTCCAGCTTCTCGACATCCGGGTGCGCCTCGATTCTGGACTTGGCCCAGCAGCAACGCATAGTGAGCCAGTCGGGCAGGCCCTCGGGCGTTTCGGCGCAGCCCTTCGTGTTCCATTCCCAATACCAGTGCGCGTAGCTGGCCCTGTTCGTGTCATCGGTGCCGGCCCACAGCGCGGCAACGCACGCGGCCGCATCCCTTTGGGTAATGGCGGAAAGGAGTCGTTCCTTCGTGTCGCTCAGGACTTCCGGCCGCACCCCGATCCGATAGTGGTGCAGGACGGCCATGATGGCCAGGGCCTCCGCGTCGGAGACCGGCCCGCGGAAGACGTCGCGCACGAGCGATTCGTGGAAGGCTTCAAGAGACATGGACATTGGGAGACTCCCGTGCTCCGCCACCCTACGACCCCAGCCTATGCGTGATGTCGATCATGGGCATGAAGAGCGCCCAGCTCACGACGGCCTTGGCGAGCATGACGGCCACGATCGCCGCGCCGTTCAGGGTCAGGTTGACGATCCGGCTCCGGACGAACGCCTCCTTGACGACGACGGCGGCGACCAGCAGGCCGCCGCAGGTCAGATAGACCCACATGGGCACGGACAGCACCAGTTCGGTCAGCGCAGGCAGAGAGCCGAGGCCCATCTCCGAGAACATCTTCGTGAAGCTGGGGATGGTCAGGAGCCAGGGCACCTGCAGGCCGCAGTACAGCGCGACGATGATCGCCGTGCCCCATCCGAGGACCTTCCCGGCCCGGGCCGCCCCACGCCGCTCGGCCGCCAGGAGCTCCCGGTTCAACAACTCGGCCTCCTCGGGCCGCAGCCGGCCGCCGGCGACCAGCTCATCCACGAGGTCACGGCCATTCATCCCGTCATGCGTCCTTCCAACCTTCCACTCTTCCATTCATCCCTCTCCCGACATCCCAGAACTCCCCCAGCGTCCGCCGGCCGCCCGGCCCGGGCCCGGGCCCCGGCCTCCGCCGGCGCCCGGACAGGAACTCCCGCAGTTCGAAGAGGACCGCGCGGGCGGCCACGCCGTAGCACCAGCGCAGCGCCCGGCGGAGCTTCCGGTCGCGGTGGAAGAGCACCCGCCAGAGGGCCCGCGGCCGGAGCTGCACGGCGGCCTCGGTGAGCTTGACCCACAGGAAGACGCGCCACGGCGGCACGCGCGAGGCCAGCACCTGGTGGCGGTAGTCCCAGCGGCTCTGGTCGAGCTCCACGATCCCGCGGCCGGCGTTCTGCTCGTGGAACGGCGTCCAACGGTGCGGGGTCGCGTGCATGGCGTTGATCAGGTCCGGGTCGTAGGACACGAGCCGCCGCAGGGCGCGGAAGTGCCCGCGGTCGGTCTCGGGGCGGAGCCCCACCACGTGGGCGGCCTGGGAGAGGATGTCGTGCCGGCGCAGCAGCCGGATGGCCTCGCGGTCGGTCGCGGCGCTGGAATTCTTGCCGATGGCCGCGATGGTCTCCGGGTCGGTGGTCTCGACGCCCAGCAGGATGCGCGAGAACCCGGCGCGCTTGTAGAGCGGCAGGACCTCGGCGTCGCAGACGATGGCGTCGGAGCGCATGGTGGCCACGAGCTCCACCGGCACAGCCTCGGCGGCGAGCGCCTCGAGGAAGGCCAGCCAGGGCTCGCGCGACGCGGTGGGGTTCTCGTCGGCCAGGTCCACAAAGCGGACCCCGTGCGTCCGGTGGAGCCAGCCGATCTCCCGCGCGGCGCGCGCCGGATCGCGGTGGCGCCAGCCGCCCCAGAAGCCGCGCTGTCCGCAGTAGCTGCAGGAGTGAGGACAGCCCCGCGAGAACTGGATCACGGCGGCGCGGCCCGCGCCCCAGTAGCGGTAGCGGTCCCAGTCCTCGATGAGCTCCCAGCCGACGCGGAAGGCGTCGAGGTCCCGGATGGGCGCGGCCGGCGGCGTGAGCAGCGGCGCGCCGTCCACGCGTAGCGCGATGCCCGGCACGGAGTCGGCCGGTCGGCCGGCCTCGAGCGCGCCGAGCAGCTCGCGGGCCGTAGCCTCGCCTTCGCCGCGGACGACGAAGTCGATCTCCGGACAGGAGGCGAGCACATCCTCCGCGTGGAAGGTCGGGAAGGGCCCGCCGTAGACCGTCCGGATGCCCGGCAGTGCGGCCTTGAGCGCGTGGCAGAGCTCCGCGACGATCGGGTGGGCCGAGGTGGAGCCCGAGTGCCCCAGGAGCACCGCGTCCGGCGCCTGCTCCCGCGCGAAGGCGACGATGCGCGCGGTCGACAGTGGGCCGATCTCGGCATCGAGCAGCCGGACCGCGTGCCCGGCGTCGAGGAGCGGCCCGCCCACGGCCAGGAGCCCCAGCGGCGGCATGCGCCCCGAGTGGCAGCGGCTCGAGACCGCCGGATGCGGCGGATTGAGGAGCAGGACCCGCATGTCCGTCCTTCGCGGAATAGGGTTGACGCGCCGGCGAAATTGAAGTCTCGATCGGGTATCCGGCCACCCCGCTCGTCGGACGCGCGTCGTCCGAGCCGGCGGGGCCACGGCGAAACTCTACCCGCCGGGGCGGGACGGTCAAGGGGCGAAGCGGGGAGAGCATGGCCTTGGGATTCCCATTCGACACGAACGGATGACCTCCTAACCACCAAGACACCAAGACACGAAGAAAACACAAAGAACGGTTTTGGCTGTCGTGCGCGGCGAATGCTTCCTGCAGGTCCAGGAGTTCCTGCCGCGGATCACCGTCAACGCGTCGTTCTTCGTGTCGCCCGCCGGGGAGACCAACATGCAACAGCCAACAACCAACGTCCAACAGCCAACAATCAACAACCAACAGCCAACAACCGACAACCAACGTCCAACACCAAGGGACTGAAAGATGCCCCCCATTCCGAATTCCGGTGGACAACCTCCGGCCGGCGGTGTATCCTCCGAGAGAGCTACAAGTGAGCTACTGCGAGGGGCCTCAAGAATGACCCGGAGCACCCGATCGCCCGAGCGCCCCCGGCCGCTGCGCCGGCCGGAGGTCCGCGAACGGGTCGAGGCCCTCATCAGGGAAGGCTCGCGCCGCGGGCCGCGCCTGCCCGGCTACCGTGACCTGGCCAGGGAGATCGGCGTCTCCGGGCGCACTCTCAAGTTCGTGCTGGCCGAGATGGAAGCCGAGGGAATGCTCGAGCGCCGCCACGGGTCCGGGACCTACGTGGTCGACGCCGGCGAGCGCCGCCGGCGCGCCCGGCACCGGCGGCTGGCGGTGATCTGCGGCCGGCGCTTCGAGGCCGACGAACCCTGGGAGCCCAAAGGCGAGATGCTCCGCGGAGTGCTCGGCCAGCTGTCGCGGTCGGGCTCCGAGGGCGTGGTGCTTGCCCTCGACCGCGAGGATGACCGCGAGCGCGCCGCCTCGCCCCGGGAGATGCGCGGCTGCGACGGCTTCATCCTGGTCGGCGTCGACGACCCGGGCATCGTCCACCGGCTCGTTGCCCTGCGGCGCGGCCCGGTGGTGGTGCTCGACAGCAACGTGCGCAGCCTGCCGGTGGTGTCGGTGAACGACGACAGCTTCGGCGGCGCGCTGGCCGTCACCCGGCACCTGCTGGGCCTGGGCCACCGGCGCATCGCCTTCATCGACCTTTACGACCGGGCCAACCGGAACAGCGACAAGCACGACGGCTACGCCGCGGCCCTGTCCGCGGCGGGCGTGGCCTACGACGAGCGCCTGGTGGCCGTGCCCGAGGAGGTCGAGAAGCCGGGTCTGGCCGGCATCGAGGCGTTCATCGGTCCGGCGGTCGAGCGCCTCCTGGCGCTGGCCGAGCCGCCGACGGCGATATTCGCGTTCAACGACGCCCGCGCCGTGGCGGCCATCGAGGCGCTCGATCGCCTCGGGCTGCGCGCCGGCCGGGACGTGAGCGTGGCCGGCTTCGGCGACACGGCCATCCACCGGGGGGCCTGCGATTGGCTGACCAGTTGCCGCATCCAGCACCGCCGGATGGGCCAGGAGGCGGCCAGGGCCGCCCTGGCGCCCGCGAACAGCGCGGAAGGACGCTCGATCATCGTCCCGACCCGGGTGGTGTTCCGTAAGAGCAGCTGCCCTCCGCCCACCGGCGGAGTTGCAGCCTTCGCAGCCCCTGCAAAGGAGTGAACCCCATGCGCACGCATCTGCTTTCAGTCTGTGCCCTGTGTCTGGCTACCGCCGCGGCCATGGCCGGAGAGGCCGGCAAGGAGGCCGCCCCCGCCGGACCTCTGGCGGGCCTGCCCTCGGCACCCGGGCCGCACATCGAGAAGATCAAGGCGCTGGGCGACAACGAGTGGCTGGACCTCGGCCAGCCGGCGCCCGATCCCAAATGGGGCTTGGCGGAGGGTCGGGGCTACACCAACAAGATGGCCTACGCGCCGGACCTGGTCGGGGCTTTCCTATGCGGAGAGGGTCCCCACGGGGCCACCCACAAGCGCGGCGGCGGAGAGTACTATGCGGACGACGTCTTCTTCTACGACCTCATGGCCAACCGCTGGATCTGCGTGAGTCCGGGCAGCAACATGGCCGGCTTCAAGATGAAGCTCGACGCCAACGGCTTCGAGGCCGCCGAGGACGGCCAGAACGTGCCCATCGCCTTCGCGGTCCACGGCTACGAGTGCAACGAGTACATTCCCGGGTTCGGCAAGTTCATGACCCTGGAGACCGGCAGCCCCTACTCCAAGAAGCTCATGGAGTTCCGCAAGGCCTGGCTCGGCGACAAGCCCTACGGGCGCGCCCTGGGCAAGAATCCCTTCCTCTACGACGCCAAGACCGGCCGCTGGGAGCGGCGCAGGGTCGAGGGCGACGGTCCGAAGACCAACTTCTGCAAGTCGCTCACCTGGGTGGAGAGCCTGAAGCGGGTCATGTACTACGGCCGCGGCTCGGACTTCTGGCTCTACGACCCCGAGGCCGGCAAGTGGAGCCATGTGGAGGGCAAAGGCGAGCCGCCGCAGGGCACCAGGATGGGCTACGAGGGCACCCTCTGCCACGACACCAAGCGCGACCGGCTCTACGTCTTCAACAGCGGCCAGAAGGAGATCCCCTGGATCTACGACATCAAGACCGACACCTGGAGCAACCCGCACGCCAAGAACCAGCCGTATCCCGGCCAAGACTACGCCAGGGGCGTGAGGAAGCTGGGCTCGACCACCTCGGGCGTGCACTACGATTCGGTCAACGACGTGGCGGTGATGAACCTGGTAATCGACCAGGGTAGCGGCGACCCGCGCAACATCCCCTCGAAAAGCCTGGGGCTGGCGGTCTACAACCCGGAGAGGAACGCCTGGGAGGACATCGAGACCGGAGACTCAGGCGCGGGCAGTTCCTTCTACTCGCCTGAGCTCAACGTGCACGTCTACTACGCCTGCCGCGACGGCCGCACCGACGGGACCATCAAGGTCTACCGTTACAAGCGGACCGCGGCCAGGCAATGAAGGGGCTCGCATGAACGCACTGGTGGTCAATCCTCCAGGAACCCAGGCAAGACTGCCCGGCGCCATCGTGCCCGTGCTGGTCGAGGCGACGAGGAGCTACCTCGCGCACACCGGCCCCGACGGCCGGATCAGAATCCACCCGGGAAAGCACCTCAAGCGCGACTGGTACGGCCTGGGCGCCCCGGCCCTGCTCTACGCACGCGAACTGACGGGGAACCCCTTCCGGGGCGACCCGCGGCTGCGCGCGCTGCTCGAGCGCGCCGGCCGGACCCTGGTGGCCGACTTCGCCGACCCGCGGAAGACCTCTCTTGAGGGACTGTGGTTCGAGGGCAGCCGACCCCACGAGTGGATCCTGGAGGCGTGGCTCCAGGCCTACGAGCTCCTGACCGAGGCCGGCGAGAAGGATCTCGTCGCGGAGTGGATTCCCACCTTCCTGCGCTGCGGGGAGGTCTACAGCCGGTACTGCTCGCAGGCCGCGGGCCTCCGGCGCATGACCAGCCCCAACCTCAAGATCTCCACCAACCACTTCGCCTTCTTCGCCGCCATCCTGGTGCGGATCGGGAAGCTCTTCGGCGTGCAGGAGCACGTGGACCTGGGCCTGGACGTGGCGCGCCGGATCGCCGCCCACCAGCATCCCGACGGCTACTGGGCGGAGACCCACGGACCGACCACGTCCTACAACTTCGTGACTCTCGACGCCCTGGCGCTCGTGGAGGAGTTCACCGGCCAGGACGTCTTCGACGCCCAGGTCCGCCGGGCGCTCGGCTTCCACATCGACTGGACCTGGCCCGACGCCACCTGCGTCGAGACCATCGACCAGCGCGTCCGCTGGCGGCGGGAGGCCCATCTCAACGCCATCTACGCCTTCAGCCGCTGGCCCGAAGGCCGGTGGCTCGCCGAGTGGTACTTCGCCAACGGCGGGCTCGATGCCGGCGGAGCGCTCGAGGGCGGCGCCGTGAGCAGCCTGGTGACGGCCTTCCTCTACTACCGTTCGGGACCGATCAGCCCGCCGCCGGCCGCAAGGGCGGAGCACGTGGCGAAGCTCAGCGACCTGCCCGCGGGGTTGGCCAAGCTCGATCCCTGGGTGGCCGCGCTCTCCGGGATACCCAGCCGGCCGCGCCCCCACGCCAACACCCTAGACCGCCAGAACCTCCTCGGCGTCTGGCACCGCGACTGCGGTCTGATCGTGGGCGGTGGCAACAACCGCAACTCGCCGCGGACCGCCACCTTCTGGGCGCGGGTCATGCGCGACCCGCACTCCCCGGCGGGCGACGGGGTCGAGGCCGACGACGCCTACGTCCCGGTGGCCGCCGAGTGCCGGATGGGCCGCGACGGGGGAACGCTCGACCTCGAGTACTGGGGCTTCGACGCCTCCTTAGAGGTGCGGTTCGCCGATGCGACAACCTGTCGGGTGACGGCCGCGGCCAGCGCGCTGCCCAAGGACACGGAAGTCCTGTTCAATCCGAACTTCATGGTGGCCCCCGGCGAACCGGTGGTCACCGGCGCCGGAGAGAAGCTGGACACCTCGTCCGACGCCAGGCCGTGGGAGCGCTCGGGCAAAGAACTGGGCGGCTCCTTCGGCCAGGGCCGATGGCGGGCCCAGGTGCCGGCGGAGGCCGTGCTCAGGTTCCCCATGACGCCGTATGCTCCCGAGGGCTCGCTGAAGAAGCCGGAGCCAGTGGCGGTGCTCAGCGTGCCCGTGGGCAACCGATCGATAGTCCTGACGCTGAAGATTTCCTGATGCTTTGCGCAGTAAGGGAAGTGGAGGCCGCGGATGAGTAACGCAGTGCTGTGGTCCGACGAAATGGTGCGCATCGACCCCCAGGGCGGAGGGCCACTCGACGGAGAGGCTTCCGGCGTTGAGGCGTCGCCGGTGCGGCTCAGGGCCGCCCGCAACGAGACGGTCAGCTTCCAGGTGCACGTCCCCCTGCGGTCGCGCGGCGACGTCGCGAGCGTTACCCCGGGGACCCTCCGGGGGCCGGGCAAGGCGGGGCTCGGCCCAGGCGACTGCGAGGTCCACGTCGAGTGGTGCCACCGCCTCGACGGGCGCTGGTGGCCCGACGCCCTGATTCCCCAGGGCTTCTCGGGCGGCTCGCACCCGAGGCTCCGCGCCGACATGGGCCTGCCGGCCTCGACGCGCCTGGCCGGCTTCTGGGTCGACGTCTTCGTGCCGCCCGACGCGCGGCCGGGCCGCTACGCGGGCATCTTCAAGGTCCGCAGCGGCCCCCGGCGCGAGGACCTGCCCGTGGAGCTCGAGGTGCTCTCCGGCCGGCTGCCCTCCGAGCCAGCGCTCGACGTCTCCATGAACAACTACGCCGACGGGATATCGGCCGGCTGGCCGGAACTCAAGAAGATGTCCGGCCGGGCGGCCGCCGAGAAGTACCTGCGGATCGAGCGCGGCGTCTTCCGCGCGGCCCACGACCACCGGGCCTTCCTGCACTACATGCCCTACACCCACGCCGGCTTCATCCACGCGGGCTTCGCCCCGCCGCTGGCCGGCGAGGGCGCCGGCAAGCGGGTGGCCGACTGGTCCGGCTGGGACCGGCACTTCGGCCCCTATTTCGACGGCTCGGCCTTCCGGGGAACGCGCCGGGGTCCGACGCCGGTGCGCCGCTTCTACCTGCCGCTCAACCTGTGCTGGCCGGCCGACTTCCTGAAGTTCGGCCAGGCCGGCTACGCGGCCGAGTGGCGCGCGGTCGGACGCGACATGGTCGGGCACTTCCGTCGGCGCGGCTGGACCCGCACCTGCTTCGACATGTTCCTCAACCACAAGCAGCGCTTCCGCTTCTTCCCGTGGGACTGCGAGGAAGCGCGCTTCCTCCCGGACAACGACCTGCACCGCTACGTGCGGAAGCTCTGGGAGGGCACCTTCGACTGGCCCTCGGCCCGGCCGGTGAAGTTCAAGTACACCCTGGGCACGACCTGGACCTACGACCAGGACATCCGCTCGGACCTGGCCGAGTTCATCGACGTCTTCATCGCCAACACCAACGGCCCGGCCGAGCACGCCCGGTGCCTGCCCGGGCTGCACCGCGCCGGCCGTCAGGTCTGGTCCTGCCTGAACACGGCCTCGAGCCAGGTCGGCCATCCGAGTGCCGCCGCCGTGCAGCCGCTGCTCATCTGGCTGCGCGACCTCGACGGCTTCATGCCCAGATGGGCGAGCATGGCCGGCTGGGGCGGCGATCCCTGGCACGACCTCCCCGAGAAAGGCGCAGCCACCTTCATGTATCCGGGAGGGCCGCTGGGCTCGGAGGAGACCTTCCCCTCGGTGCGCCTGAAGGTCCTGCGCAATTCTCTCCAGACCGTCGATGCCCTTCAGGCCTCCGTCGAACGCTCGGGCGGCTCGAAGTCCAGGCTCAAGGCCCGGGTGGACGGGCTCCTGGGCCGGCGCCTGGGCGCCCCGGCGCGTAAGATGCGGAGTGCGGCCACCGGCAGGAAGGCCCGTGACTGGGGCTCCGAGGACCGCGCCCAGGTTGGCTGGGGCGGAGCCGACGCCCGGCGTTGGGCCGCTCTGCGCGACTTCGCCCGGGACTCGATTTCATAGGAGCCCCTCATGAAGAAGATAGTGGCCTTGCCCATGAAGGACGTGAAGCGCGAGCTGGCCGAGGTCGCCCGGATCGGGCAGGCGTTCCTGGACGGCGACCTCTTCCGCCGGGTTCTCTTCCCGCACGCCGAGCGCTTCCTCTGCGGCGACGACATGGACTTCGACCCGGCCGCCTTCCTGCCGCTCAAGAAGACTCTGCTGCGCCTGGAGCGCGTCGCGCGCGTGCCGTGCTCCACGACGCTGTGGCGCCGCCGGCCGGACTTCCCCGAGTGCGGCGAGGCAGTGGTCTACGGCTTCTTCGGCTCGCCGCTGGGAGGCAGCAAACCGCCACGCGACTACCGGCCGCCGCGCATGTTCCCGGAACTGGCCGCCGCGCTGCTCCGGGGCCGGCCGGCCTGGAAGCGTACGCCCTCGGCCGGCGCCCGCCACATGGCCGAGCGCGGCGCCGGGCTGCGGGTCAAGGGCATCCGCCGGCCGACCTTCATCCAGCTCTTCGCACCCTTCCGGGACTCGCTCGGCGAGATCGCCGGGGCGCTCGAGGTCTTCGCGGCCGACCCCGGCGACGAGGCGCTGCCCGTGAAGTACGAGTTCTGGGAGTAATACGCGCCGCGCAGCGCGACGGCGGCAGAAGAGAGGGCAGGGGAGAGATGACCCACGTGAGAGTCCAGGCCGGCGAAGATTCCTTCGAAGGTCGCGCCATCCTGCAGGGCTTCGGGTCGGACATGGCCGACTGGCACGAGGAGGGTCTGGGGCGCTTCCGGCTGGAGGGCGAGGTCCTTCACGTGGACGCGCACGAGGGCGGCTACACGGCCTTCTACAAGAAGCCGCTGCCGGCCGACATCCTGGTGCGCTACCGCTGCCGGCTCGTGCCGCCCCAGGGGCAGAACAACATCAACCTGATCAGCCACTGCCGGGGGCCCGAGGCCGGCCGCTGGCCGATCGTCGAGCTCGGCCGCTACAAGGGCTATCAGGCGATACCCAATTACATCGTGACCTTCGTGGGCGACTTCAACGAGGACACCGGCGCTCGCGACAGCCACGGCCGCACGCGCCTCCGGCGCAACCCGGGCTTCACGCTCATCGATGAGAAGTTCGAGGTGCCCAGCGATCTGGGTCGCGAGTACGAGATCAGCTTCGCGGCGGCCGGAGGCCGGCTGCGCTATTACATCGACGGCCGGAAGATCTTCGACTGGCAGGACCCCGAGCCGCTCCCGGGCGGGCACTTCGCGCTGCGCACCTACAAGACGGTCGGGGAGTATTCGGGGCTGATGATCCTGGGGCTGTAGGGACGAGACTAAGGCAGAAGGCAAAAGGAAGAAACGAGGAGCCTCCGGCCCGCTTTTCCCTTTCTGCCTTCTTCCTTCTTCCTTCTGCCTTCAGATAACCCCCAGCTCCTTCCCGACCTTTCTGAACGCCGCCACCGCCCGCTCGACGTGCGCCTTCTCGTGCGCCGCCGAGAGCTGCACGCGGATGCGCGCGGCGCCCTGGGGCACGACGGGGTAGCTGAATCCGATGACGTAGATGCCCTCGGCGAGCATGCGCTCGGCCATCCCCGCGGCGAGCCTGGCCTCTCCGAGCATCACCGGCACGATGGGGTGTACGCCCGGGCGGATCTTGAAGCCGGCGGAGGTCATCTCCCGGCGGAAGAGCTCGGTGTTCTCGCGGAGCCGCCGGCGGAGGTCGCCGGAGCCCTCGAGCATCTCGATGCCCCGGAGCGAGGCCGCGGCCACCGAGGGTGCCAGCGTGTTGCTGAAGAGGTAGGGCCGCGAGCGCTGCCGGAGGAGGTCGACGATCTCCCGGCGCGCGGCGGTGAAGCCGCCCGAGGCGCCCCCGAGGGCCTTGCCCAGCGTGCTCGTGACCACGTCGACGCGCCCCATCACCCCGCAGTGCTCGATGCTGCCGCGGCCGCCCTCGCCGATGAAGCCGGTGGCGTGCGAGTCGTCGACCATGACCATGGCGTCGTAGCGCTCGGCCAGGTCGCAGATCCCGGCGAGCGGCGCGATGTCCCCGTCCATGCTGAAGACGCCGTCGGTGGCGATCATCCGGCGCCTGGCCCCGGCCGCCTCCTTGAGTCTGGCCTCCAGGTCGGCCAGGTCCATGTGCTTGTAACGCAGGCGGGTCGCCTTGCACAGACGGATGCCGTCGATGATGCTGGCGTGGTTGAGCTCGTCGGAGACGATCGCGCACTGGTCGTCCAAGAGCGTCTCGAAGAGCCCGCCGTTGGCGTCGAAGCACGACGAGTAGAGGATGGCGTCGTCGAGGCCCAGGAAACGCGCCACGGCGGCCTCGAGCTGCTTGTGGACGCCCTGCGTCCCGCAGATGAAGCGCACAGAGGAGAGCCCGAAGCCCCAGCGGTCGAGCGCCTCCTTGGCGGCCTTCACGAGCTCCGGGTGGTCGGCCAGGCCCAGGTAGTTGTTGGCGCAGAAGTTGAGCACCTCGCGCCCGGGGCCGCCGCCGCCCGCTCCGCCCGGCGCGGCCACGCGGATGACCGCTCCCTGCGGTGACGAGAGCACCCGCTCGCCCTTCCAGGTGCCGGCCGAACGGATGGATTCGAGAAGCTCTGCGTACTGCGGGCGGGCCGAATCGAACATGGGCTTGTCCTCCTGGCGCTTCCGTGGGGCATCGTATCGAGGCGCCGAGGGTCGCGCAAGTCGCCCCAACCACGAAGACACCAAGACACAAAGAAGTCACCAAGAACGGCTTGGACTGCCTGCAGACGAGAACCTTTTTCCCGAAACCGGCTGGGCCGGGCTGCCGTCCAACCGGGCGTGATCGATCCGGGCGGCGGCTCTGCGGCCGGCCCGGCAGGTCTCGACGGAGAAAGGAGCTCGGCGATGCGACGCGCTATCTTCGGATCCCTGGTGCTGGCCCTGGCGGCGACCTGCGGCGGGTATTCGGCCCCGGCGGCGGAGGCGGACGACGATCCGCACAGCCCGCCATTCGCCAATCCGTCGAAGGGCGCGGCCAAGGTCGAGGCCGTCTTCGTGCTCGACTCCACCGGCAGCATGTCCGGGCTGATCGAGGGCGCCAAAAGCAAGATCTGGGCCATCGCCCAGGCCATCCTCTCCGGCGACCCCCGCCCGGAGGTGCGCTTCGGACTGATCTCCTACCGCGACAAGGGCGACGCCTACGTCACCAAGGTCTTCGACCTCAGCGCCGACCTCGACGAGGTCTACAAGAACCTGCGCACCTTCCAGGCCGACGGGGGCGGCGACACCCCGGAGCACGTCTCCCAGGCGCTGACCGAGGCGGTCACCAAAATGTCCTGGAGCAAGGACGAGAAGACCCTGCGCCTGGTCTTCCTGGTCGGCGACGCCCCGCCGCACACCGACTACAAGGACGGCTTTGACTACAAGAAGGCCGTCAAGGACGCCCTAGAGAAGGACATCCGCGTCAACACCGTCCTGTGCGGCTCCGACGGGACCGCCCGCAAGTACTGGACGGAGATCGCCGAAAGCGGCAAGGGCGAGTTCGCGGCCATCATGCAGTCCGGCGGCATGCGCGTCATCGAGACGCCGGTCGACGGCCGGATCGCCGAGCTCTCGCGCAAGATGGGCGGCACCTCGGTGGCCTACGGCGGGGCCGGCTCCAGGGATCGCGCCGAGGCCAAGGACAAGCTGCTCGCGGACATGCCCGCCGCGGCGCTGGCCGAGCGCGCCGGTTACGCCCGCGAGGCCAGCAAAGCCGCCGCTCCGGCGGCCGCGTCGGGGGCCTTCGGCTTCCGCGCCGAGTGGGACCTGGTCGCGGCGGTCGAGGCCGGCAGCGTCAAGCTGGCGGACCTCAAGGACGACCAACTGCCCGAGGAGATGAAGAAGCTCTCCGCCGACGAGCGCAAGGCGCTCATCGACAAGAAGATCGCCGAACGCAAGGCCATCCAGGACGAGATCGTCAAACTCAGCCGGGAGCGCGACGAGTTCATCGCCAGGAAGCTCAAGGAAGAGGGCAAGGGCGAGCGCGACGCCTTCGACGGCAAGGTCCTGGAGATGCTCAAGAAGCAGGCCGAGGCCAAGGGCATCAAGTACAAGAGCGAGTAGGCGGCGCCGGAGCGCCGCCTGCGCGGTCACCGGATCAAGGCGCCTCCCGCGCAGGCTGCGGTCCGGTCAGTTCGATGCACTCGCCGGTCCGGTCGATGGTCACGAGCAATCGCTCGCGCTGCACGGCCCCATGGCCGAGCAGGCCCTTGCCCTCGGTCCATACGTGCGCGGAGCCCTTCGGCCCGGAGATACTGAACTCGAAGTGCCATTGTTCGCCGCTCTTCGCGAGTTGCTCGCTGCCGCTCACCCACCAGCCCACGCTGAGGGGCTGGCCGAGACGCGCGGCGAGTTCCCCGCTGCTTTCGAGAGCGGCCATCACCCGGTGGAAGCAGGCGCCCTTCCTGGTCTGCGCCTGATCGCGCACCATCAGAAACGGAATCGCCGCCGCCAGGATGAGCCCCCAGACGGCCACCACCCGGCCCAGCCGGCGCTCCATCCGGGCAAGCAGCCTGGGTTGACCGTGGACCTTCTGCCAGCGAAACCACAGCACCAGAGCCGCGATCAACGCCGCCGCGCCAGCCAGGCCGACGATCCGGTGACCGCGGCTTGCGATCATAACGGAAACGCCGATGCAGAGGGCCAGCGCAGCCAGCGCGAAGACGCCGCCTATGGTCGCCAGGAGTAAGTCGGAAAGGGCCAAGAGCCGGGCATCTGGAGTTTGAGAGGATGCATCCGGACCGGCGCCTGCGCCGGCGCCGGCGCCGGGTTCGGAACCGCCCCGGGCTCCGCCTGCGGGGTCCATCTCGCGCACCTCTTCGCTACCCACGCAGCCGCAGCCTCTCCGCCAGCCACTCCGGGGCGTCGCCGCCGGCCTCGGCGCGAACGACCAGGTCCGGCGGCCCGGCCGGGCCGGCCCGGGTGGACGGCTCGAACCAGCGGTCGAGATCGGCGGCCGGGACCAGGCAGTTCCGGGCGGTGACCGGGCTCTCGATCCGCACCGCCGCCGGCGCCAGGGACGCGGCCAGGTCGCAGACGTCACCGGCGCGGAGCATGCCCGGCACCACCGCGTCGCTGGGGATCTCGAGGAAGCACGAGTCGAAGGCGGCCGGGAGCCCGACGAGCCCGCGCCTGGCGAGCACCGCGGCCACGCCGTCCTCGAAGAGGCCGCCGAGCAGCGCGAGCATCGCCCCGGAGGGCTCGGCGATCGCCGGGCCATAGGGCAGGTTGGGCCGCACGGGGTTGTCCACCTTGCGGCTGTCGCGCTCCTCGAGCGGCGCTCCGGCCAGGTTGAAGGGGGCGAGCGAGTCGCCCCAGAGCGCCAGGCGCGAGCCGTCGGGATCGGCCCTTTCCCGGAGGTGCGCCAGGACGGAGCGCAGGTCGCGGAGCTGGTTCGCCAGGACGCTCCGGCCGAGCATGCGCTCGTCCTCGGAGAGACTGATGTACGCGCTCTCCGGCCCGTGCATCTCGTCGGGTCGCGTCTCGCCCGTACCGCGGAGGTCCGGCAGGCAGACGGCCGCTCCGGCCTCAAGCAGCCGGGCGATCTCCGGCGCGTGGCGCTCGAGGAAGAGCGCCTTGCCCTGCTGGGCGAAGCCGACGACCACGGGTGGCCGCGCGCCGGCCTGACCCGCCTCCCGCCGGGGCATCAGGAGCAGCGCCGGGACGTCCACGCCCGGCTCGACCTCGAGCCAGAGCCGCTCCGCGGAGCACCCGGGCACCCCGATGGCCTTCTGCGAGCGGACGCGCGGCGCACCGGCCGGGGCGGCACCGCCGAGGACTTCGCTCCAGAGCCCACGGAGCCGGGAGCGGCGCCCCTCGGGCGGGAGCCGCTCGAGCTCCGCGCGCAGTCCGGAGAGCATCCCGGCGGCGCGGCCGGCGGCGATCTTCCGGAGCGGCACGGACTCCGCCGCCGCCCCGGCGTCGCGGCACTCGAGCGCCTCCGGAGCGCGGCGGTCCTGGACCTCGGGCAGCGGCGGGGCCATGCCGAACCACTTCTCGAGCCACGGGTAGACGCCGGCGCGGTGGATCGGCCCGACGTTGGTGCAGTGGGTGTTCCCCGCCCCGGGCGCGCAGCGGCCCTCGCCCTTGGTCCAGCCCAGGCGTTCGGGATGGCCGTAGAGTTCGTAGACCCGGCGGATGCGGGCCCAGGCGGCGTCGGAGGCCTCGTCCCAGGCGAACTCGTGGGCGTAGATCAGATGCCGCGGAGCGGCGGCCGCCACGATGGCCCAGGGCGTGAAGCCGTCGCGCGCGCTCAGCCACAGGTTGCGGGTCGTCTCCCAGTAGCCGTTGCCCGCCGGGTTGCCGCCGGGCGGGCCATCCCAGCCGAGGTCCTCGGGCCAGGCGCCGGCCTTGCCGAAGTTGAAGGGCACGACGCAGCGCACCCGCGGGTCGAGCGCCGCCGCGATCACGGCGAGGTCCCCGCCGCCGGCCACCGCGCCCACCAGGATGAGCCGCTCCGGATCGACGCCGGGCAGGCCCAGGAGCACGTCGTGGCCGCGGATGAGGTCCCAGACCATCCAGCCGGCCAGGCTCAATCCGACGAGGCCCAGCTGCATGGCGCTGTGGTAGCGCGCGTAGTAGCCCTGCCGGCCGCCGAAGGGGTCCTCGCGGCGCTCGCCGTGGCCGACGAGGTCGGGCACCAACACCGCGCACCCGGCGCGCGCCCAGTTGACGCCCAGGTCCTGGAGCTCGACTTGGTCCTTGGGCCGGTGGTGCGAGTGGCAGACCTGGATGGCGGGCATGGCCCGGCCCGGCTTCTCCGGCAGGTAGAGCAGCGCGCCGGCCACCACGCCGGGCTGAGTCTCGTAAACGACCTTCCGCAGGCGCCAGCCGTCGCCGGAGAGCTCGCCGGTGACGCGGGCCTTCTGCGGCGCCGCCGGAGCGTCAGGCAGCGCCAGGGAGGCGCGCAGCGCCGCGACGCGCCGGTCGCGGAAGCTCTCCCAGTCCGCAACGGTACGGACCCCGGCCCACTCGCGCTCCTCCCGGAGCGCGGCGGCGGCCATGCGCTTCATGACGTCGAGCGCCCACATGGTCCGGCGCCGTCCGTGTTCCTCCGGCGGGATGACGTCCGGGGCCAGCGCCCGGAGCGCGGCGGCGAGGCGGTTGGGGTCAGGCATGGCCGGGCTCACTTCCTCTTCCTGCGCAGCCCCCTGCGGAGCTCGCGCGAGTTTGGTAGGGGGCGGATGAAGACCACATAGATCAGGGTCACCAGCAGCAGCACGCAGACACCTATGGGCACGACAATGAACAGGAACTTCATGATCATGCCGCTGACTCTGTTCGGCACGAAGAAGAGCCAGCGGTCTCTGAAGATGATCAGCTGTATTATGGCCAACAGGGCGGCCAGGACTCCTATGGCCGGCCCCCACTTCAGCCAGGTGTCGAAGACCGACTTGCGCCGTTTCCGGACCTTGAGCGGACCGCGGGCCTCGATGGCCTTCGGCGGGCAGTGAATCACCTCGTCGGCCCAGGGCGGCGACGCGAAGCGCCACCCGCCGGCCTCCCGCACCAGGGGCAGCTCGTCGAAGGCGAAGCCCGCCACGCCCCAGTCGACGAGCAGCGCCCCGCCGTCGCCGTCGTCGTCGTCGAGGCGCACGCCGGCGATCTCCGCGTCGCGGTAGGCTTTGCGCAGCACGGCCGAGAGCCCGGCCAGCCGGCGCTCCGCTTCCGCCGCCGAGAGCCGGCCCTGAAGCTCCGTCGAGAGGCGCTCGTGCACGGCGGCCCAATGGCCGGTGACCACGTCGCGCTTGAGCCCGTGGAAAAGCTCTCCGGCGCGACGGCAGTCCGCCTCATGGGCGAGCAATGCCTGGCTCTGCCCGCGCCACCAGGCCTTCCACGGCCCGGGCTCGGCGCCCAGGTCGCGGCCGGCCAGGATCGCGAGCGTCTTGCGGGCCTCGCCGGCCACGCCCTCGGCCTCGACCGAGAGCATCTTGATGAGCAGCGGGGTATCCTTGATGGTGGTCCGGCCGGTGGACAACCCGATCCGTCCGGAGAGGGCCAGCGACTCGCGCAGCCCCCCGGCCAGCAGCTGATAGGCCGCGCCCATATAGACCGCGCCGCCGCCTGAGCCCATGGTCCGCTCCAGATCGGGTCCGGCTTCACTATATCCCGGAGGCGGCCGGACGGCAACCGGGATAGTCACGCGAGCCTCGGAGAACCGTCTCTGCCCTGTGATCGAAGGAGGACCGCCATGTCCATACGACCGCTCGCCGCACTGCTGACCGTCGCCGCGGCGCTGCTGCTCCCGCAGGCCAGCGCCCTGGCTCTCAGGAGCGAATTCCTGCTGGCCAGCTACGACGTCGGCGACCTCGTCCCGGAGGGGCCCGAGGCCGACAAGCGGGCCGCCGAACTGGCCGAGGAGATCAAGTCGAAGGTCAATCCCGAGGCCTGGAAGCGGCTGGCCGACAGCCGGGTCTCGCTCGACTGGAATGAGAAGCCGGCGGCGGAGGCCCTGGCCTTCCTGGCCGACTCGGCCGGCGTTAAGATCGTCCCCGACTCGGAAATAAAGAAGCCGGTGACCTTGCGTCTGCGCGACGTCTCCGGCCGGACGGCGCTCGCATGGACATCCCGCCTTCTCTCCATGAGACTGTATTACCGCGATGGGGAGCTGCGCCTGTCTTCCGACTGGGACTGAATCCCCGTTTTTTCCCAAAACGCTTCGCCTCCCCGAGCGTCAAACCGGGCGTGTGCGGAAGGCGCTCCTTACCGGACCGCCGGCGAGGGGTGCCCGCACAGACGAACCGAGATAGAACAGAGGACGGAGGCGACGCCATGCCGAGGAGTTCGACGACGATCGTGCGCTGGTCCCTGGCCGCCGCGGCGGCCCTTCTTCTTGCCTGGACAGGTGCATCCCGCGCGGCCGCGCCGTCCGGGCCGGCCGCCAGCGACAAGGCCGCCGCTCCGCAGCCGGCCGACGAGGTCACCAACGACGTAACCCAGGGCGCGCTGCGCTTCAAGAACGCCGCCGGCACCTACGTGGAGTGCCCCCTCAAGCACACCGACGTCCAGGCCGAGGTCGCCGGGTTCCTGGCCCGGGTGAAGGTCACCCAGACCTTCGTCAACTCCGCCCCCGACAAGATCGAGGCCGTCTACGTCTTCCCGCTGCCCCACAAGGCGGCGGTCGACAGCATGACCATGAAGGTCGGCGACCGCACCGTGGTGGGGGTCATCAAGCGCCGCGAGGCCGCCCGCGAGATCTACGAGCAGGCCGTGGCCCAGGGCTACACCGCCGCGCTCCTCGAGCAGGAGCGGCCCAACATCTTCACCCAGTCGGTCGGCAACATCGAGCCGGGCGGCACGGTGCGCATCGAGATCACCTACGTGGACGTCCTGGAGTACGACATGGGCGTCTACACCTTCCACTTCCCGATGGTGGTCGGGCACCGCTACATCCCGGGGAGCGCCGGCCTCGGCAGGAGCGGCACGGGGACGGCGACCGACACCGAGCGGGTGCCGGACGCCAGCCGCATCACCCCGCCGCGTATCCCGCCGGGCGCCGAGCGGAGCGGCGCGGACATCTCGCTCTCGGTCGCGCTCGACGCCGGGGTGCCCGTCCAGGACCTCAAGTCGGTGAACCACAAGGTGGAGATGAAGCAGACCGGCAAGTCGACCGCGACCTGCCGGATCGCCGCCGCCGATGCCATCCCCAACAAGGACTTCGAGCTCCGCTACAAGGTCGTGGGCGAGAAGCCGGAGATGGCGGTGCTCGCCCACGCCGACAGCGGCCGCGACGGCTACTTCATGCTCATGGTCCAGCCGCGCGAGGACGAGGCCTTGAAGAAGGCCCCGCCGCGCGAGGTGACCTTCCTGGTGGACGTCTCCGGATCGATGGGCGGCGCACCCACCGCCAAGGTCAAGCAGGCCATGCAGATGTTCCTGGAGCAGTCCAGCCCCAAGGACAAGGTCCAGCTCATCACCTTCGCGAGCTCGACCAGCAAGCTCTTCGCCCAGCCGGTGGAGTGCACCCCGGAGAACGTCAAAAAGGTCGTCGAATTCTCCGAGGGCTACCGGGGCGGCGGTGGCACCGAGATGCTCAAGGGCATCAAGGCGGCCATCGAGGATCCGCTCGACGCCGAGCGCGTGCGCATCGTGATCATGCTCAGCGACGGCTTCATCGGCAACGAGTCGGAGATCGTCAAGGAGGTCGGCGCCAAATGCGGCGACCGGATCCGCTTCTGGTGCATCGGGGTCGGCAACAACGTCAACCGCTTCCTGATCGACGGCGTGGCCAAGCAGGGCGGCGGCATGTCCAAGGTGCTCAGCCTCAACAGCTCGCCCGACGAGGTCAAGGAGCTGGTCGGCGAGGTGGTGCTGCGCATCCACCGCGCGCAGCTGGCCAACCTCGCCATCAACTGGGGCGACCTCAACGTCTACGAGACCTACCCGGCGCGCGTGCCCGAGCTCTGGGCCGGCCGGCCGGTGGTGGTCTTCGGCCGCTACAGCGGGCACGGCAAGGGCCGGATCCGCATCTCCGGCGAGGCCGAGGGCCAGCCCGTGTCCTTCGAGGTGGCCGCGGAACTGCCGAAGAAGGAGGCGGACAACGACCAGCTGGCCGTCACCTGGGCGCGCCAGAAGATCGAAAGCCTGATGGACTCGGTGGCCTACGCCGACGACTCGCCGGAGGTCATTGAGGCGGTCACGAAGATAGCTCTCGAGTACCGACTGATGAGCCAGTACACCAGCTTCGTGGCCGTCGACGAGAAGACCCTCAAGGACCTGGACGCGGCCAGGCCGCCGCGCCGGGTGGCCGTTCCCGTCCCGGTGCCCGAGGGCGTCAACCCGGCGTGCTTCGGCTATGCGGGAGGCGACGTGGCGCTGAAGGCCGAGGAAGCGGACATGGCCGCGGCCAACGGCGTCATGCTCCTGCGCGAGCAGTCCAGGGCGGAGAGCCTCGCTCCCGCTCCGCGCGCGGTCATGCCCGCCGCCAAACCCGGCATGGGCTACGCTCTCTCGGCGCCGCGGAAGAGTTCCGCGGAGGCCGGTCGCGGGGCCTACGGCTACGCCGCCAAAGACGGCAGGGCGAGGCACGTGCCTGCCGGCAAGGCCGGCGAGCGGCTCAAGATGCAGGCCGCCCAGTCCGGCGCGGCCGGAGCCTTTGCCGCCAACGCGCCGGCCGCACCGGCCCGGGGATACTGGGGAGGCGCCGGCGGCGGGAAGGGCGGGACGGTCCTGACCCTCGCCTCGGCCGATAAGGAAATCGGCGCGCTCGACGCGAAGAAGCTGGCTGACCGCACCTCGGCCGCCCAGGCCGGCTCCCTGACGGGGCAGGCCCTGGCCCAGGACTACGCCAAGCGCTCCGAGGCCGACGGGAAGAAGTCGCAGGAGCTCCTGGACGCGGCCGCCAAGCTGCTCGAGGCCGGCAGGCTCGAGGCGGCCCGCGGCGCGTTCCAGCTCGCCTGGCTCTTCGACGAGGCTCGCACCGGCGGTGGCGAGATCGCCTCGCAGGCGCTGGCCCGGATCGAGGAGATCGATTCGAAGCTCGGCGACGCCCGGATCGCGGCCGAGCCGAAGCTCAAGGCCCGGCTCGACCTGGTGATCCGCCAGCGCGACCTGGCCGACGCCCTGGCCGACGTGGCCGGTGCGGCGGGGCTCAAGCTGGAGGTCGCCCCCGGCGCGGTCACCGACGCGCGCCGGCTGCTCGGCTCGCGCGCGGTGCGGGTCACCTACCTCGACCTGCGCCGCTGCACCGCGGCCGACGCCATGGACTACCTCTGCGGTTCGGCGCACCTGGACTGGAGCGCGGCGCGCGGGAAGCTCGCGGTCTGGTCGTCGCGACGCGGCGCGGTCGATTCCCCCTGGACCTACGACGTGGCCGAGCTGGCCGTGCCCGACCCCAAGGAGCTGGGCGGCGGCGACTGGCAGAAGTCCGTGAAGGCGGCCGGCGAGGCGGCCGCGGAATTCCTGGCCGAGGCCCGCAAGGCGACCGGCGCCGCCCGGGACGAGGACTGCTTCTGGCTCGCCCCTGGCGAACTGGTGGTCTTCGGCAACGCCGAGGCCCACGCCCGCGCAGCCCGCTTCATCGCCGCGCTCGAGGCCGGCGAGGGCCCGCTCGGCAAGCAGGTCGCCGCGCGCGCCGCCGCCCGGAAGGAGCTCATGGCCGGCATGGAGTCGGCCGCGGAGAACCGGGAGGCCTACGCGGTGCTCTGCGGCGCCAGCTGGAGGCTGCTGGCCGCGGCCGCGGCCGGAGAGGCCGACACCGAGTCGCTCACCTGGCTGGAATCCGCCTGGCAGAGCGGCTTCGCCAGGGAGCTGGCCGGCACCAGCCGTCCGGTTACCGCGCTGCGCTCGGCCTGGGCGGTGACCGAGAGCGCCCTGGCCGTCAAGTCCGACCGGGGCCTCGGCGCGCTGGCCAAGCAGGCCCTGGGCGAGACCGGCAAGTCCGCCGACGCTGCCCTGGCCGCGCTCGAGAAGGACCCCGAGGACGGCGCCGCCTACCTGGCGACGCTCTACGCGGCTCTCTCTCTCCGCAACGGCCGCGAGCTGGGGTTCGTCAGGAAGGACCGCCTCGCCGAATACCTCGAGAAGGCCCGCCCGCTGCTGGCCGCCGGCAAGAAGGACGGCGCCCTCGCTCCCGTGCGCGTCCTGGCCGGGGCGCTCCTGGCCGACCCGGGCGAGAGCTCCGGAGACGCCAAGTCCCTGGCCGACGTGATCGGCAAGGGCGTCATGGGCGACGACCTGACGGCGCTCGCCGCGCTGGCCGCGCGCCGCGCCGGCGGCGCGACCTGGCTGGCCTTCCGCGCCGGTGCCGCCGAGAACATGAAGGCGGGCGGCGCCTCCGGTCCGGTGGTGCTGCTGGCCAGCCGGCTGGGCAAGCCGCTCCTGCCCTCGGCCCAATAGACGAAGCGCCCAACGGCTCCCGGCCCTCCCCGGGGGCGAAACCCCGCGCCGGGCGGTCCTCGTGGACTGGCCCGGCGCGGTTGTTTTGCGGGCGGTGTTCGACACGGACGGACACGGACGCACACGGACGAACACGGACAAGACCCATGGCCCCGTTCTTAGGTCCGTGCAAGTCCGTGTCTGTCCGTGTTTGTCCGTGTCGTTCCATCGCGTCCGTGTCGCCGTCCATCTTTCTCCGCAATCTCCGTGGCTTGCCCGTCGTTAATAGCCGCGAGGAAACCGCGGCGCCGAGCCATCTCAAGGCGCCATCCAGGAGGATCAGCTCATGGACCGCCCCCTCTCTCCCGAGATGCTCCGAAAGATGAACGCCTACTGGCGGGCCGCGAACTACCTGTCGGTTGGCCAGATCTACCTGCTCGACAACCCGCTCCTCGTGGAGCCGCTCCGGATCGAGCACGTCAAGCCGCGGCTCCTGGGCCACTGGGGCACCACGCCGGGGCTCAACTTCATCTACGTGCACATGAACCGGGCCATCCGCGAGCACGGACTGGACGCCATCTACGTCACCGGGCCGGGCCACGGCGGGCCGGGGCTGGTGGCCAACACCTACCTCGAGGGCACCTACAGCGAACTCTACCCGGCGGTCTCGCAGGACGCCGCCGGGATGAGGCGGCTCTTCAAGCAGTTCTCCTTCCCGGGCGGCGTGCCCAGCCACGTGGCCCCGGAGACACCCGGCTCCATCCACGAGGGCGGGGAGCTCGGCTACTCGCTGGCCCACGCCTACGGGGCGGCGCTGGACAACCCCGGCATCTTCGTCTGCTGCGTGATCGGCGACGGCGAGGCCGAGACCGGGGCGCTGGCGGCGAGCTGGCACTCCAACAAGTTCCTGAACCCGGCGACCGACGGAGCGGTGCTCCCCATTCTGCACTTGAACGGCTACAAGATCGCCAACCCCACCGTGCTCGCCCGCATCCCGCGGGAGGAGCTCGCGGAGCTGCTCCGCGGCTGCGGCTACGAGCCGCTCTTCGTCGAGGGCGACGAGCCCGCGGCCATGCATCAGCTCATGGCCGGGACGCTCGACGCGGCCGTCGCGAAGGTCCGGGCGATCCAGACGAAGGCCCGCGCCACCGCCGCCAGGGACCCGGGGGCCGTCGAGCGCCCGGTCTGGCCGATGATCGTGCTGGTCACCCCCAAGGGCTGGACCGGTCCCAAGTCGGTGGACGGCAAGCCGACCGAGGGCACCTGGCGCTCGCACCAGGTGCCGCTGGCCGAGATGGCCTCGCGGCCCGAGCACGTCAAGCTGCTCGAGGACTGGATGAAGAGCTACCGGCCCGGGGAGCTCTTCGACGCCTCCGGGCGGCTTCTCCCCGAGCTCGCCGCGCTCGCCCCCGAGGGCCCGCGGCGAATGGGCGCCAACCCGCACGCCAACGGCGGCCTGCTGCTGCGCGACCTGCGCCTGCCCGACTTCCGGGAATACGCCCTGGCCGTCCCCGCGCCCGGCGCGGTCGAGGCCGAGGCCACGCGGGTGCTGGGCGGCTTCCTGCGCGACATCTTCAAGCTCAACCGCGAGACCCGCAGCTTCCGGCTCTTCGGGCCCGACGAGACCGCCTCCAACCGCCTGAGCGCGGTCTTCGAGGCGACCGACCGCGACTGGCTGGCGGAGCGACTGGCCGGCGACGACCACCTCTCTCCCGACGGCCGGGTCATGGAGGTCCTGAGCGAGCACCTCTGCCAGGGCTGGCTCGAGGGCTACCTGCTCACCGGCCGGCACGGGCTCTTCTCGTGCTACGAGGCCTTCATCCACATCGTGGACTCGATGTTCAACCAGCACGCCAAGTGGCTCAAGACCACGCGGCATATCCCCTGGCGCCGGCCCATCGCCTCGCTCAACTACCTGCTCACCTCCCACGTCTGGCGGCAGGACCACAACGGCTTCAGCCACCAGGACCCGGGCTTCATCGACCACGTGGTCAACAAGAAGGCCGAGGTGGTGCGCGTCTACCTGCCGCCGGACGCCAACACGCTGCTCTCGGTCGCCGATCACTGCCTGAGGAGCCGCAACTACGTCAACGTGATCGTGGCCGGCAAGCAACCCTCGCCGCAGTGGCTGGACATGGATGCGGCCGTGAAGCACTGCACCGCGGGGCTGGGCATCTGGGACTGGGCCTCCACCGACGGCGGCGGCGAGCCCGACGTGGTCCTGGCCGGCTGCGGCGACGTGCCCACCCTGGAGGTGCTGGCCTGCGCCTCGCTGTTCCGCCGGCACCTGCCCGACCTCAAGGTCAGAGTGGTGAACGTCGTCGATCTCATGACCATCCAGTCGCCCTCCGAGCATCCCCATGGCCTGGCCGACCGGGACTTCGACCAGATATTCACCGCGAACAAGCCGGTCATCTTCGCCTACCACGGCTACCCCTGGCTGATCCACCGGCTCGCCTACCGGCGGACCAACCACCACAACCTGCACGTGCGCGGCTACAAGGAGGAGGGCACCACCACCACGCCCTTCGACATGGTGGTGATGAACGACCTGGACCGCTTCCACCTTTTCGGCGACGTCATCGACCGGGTGCCGGGCCTGGCCGGCCGCGCGGCGCACCTCAAGCAGATGCTCCGCGACAAGCTCATCGAGCACAAGCAGTACATCCGCGAACACGGCCAGGACCTGCCCGAGATCCGCGAGTGGAAGTGGCAGGGTTAGTCAGCCACAGATGAACACGGATGAACACGGATAAGAACAACCACAAAACAACCGTTGTTATCCGTGTTCATCTGTGTTCATCTGTGGCCGAGAGGTTTCATGCGTCCATGCCCACCGCGCGGGTGAGCAGCGTGAAAGCCTGGCGCTTGTAGCTCTCGGCCCGGGCCGGGTTGTTGCGGCGCAGCCGCTCGATGACCACGTACTTCTGCACCTCGTAGAGGTAGTAGAAGACCTGGCGGGCCCGCGCCCCGGGGCCGTCCGGACGCGGCCGCCCGTAGCCGGCGAAGAACTCCGGCGTGGAAAAACCGCAATAGTCGAGCACCGCGAACTCGACCTCCGGGTCGCCCCACAGCGCCCGGTCGAAGTCCACCAGGCCGGTGAGCCGGCCCTCCCCGTCGCAGAGCACGTTCTGGGCCCAGATGTCCATGTGCAGCAGCGAGGCCGGCCGCGCGTAGTCGAAGAGGTCGAGCCTGCGGCGGAGCGCCCGGCTCATCAGCGCGGCCTCCTCGCGGCTGTAGCCGCCGCACCGGCGGCAGTCGGCGATCAGCTTGTTCCACATGGTCTCGAAGGCCGCGCGCCAGGAATCCTGCGGCCGCATGGGCCTGTGGGCCCCGAGGTAGCCGTAGCGCCGCCGGGTGATGGCGTGGATCCTCGCGAGCGAGCGGCCCACCTCGCGGTGCAGCCGGGCGACCATATCGCGGGTGAAGGCCAGATCGCTGGCCGCGCGCCCGGGCAGCCGGCGCATGATCATGAAGTCGCGGTCGACCGTCCGGCGCGAGGCGTCCAGGGCGATCACCTCGGCCACCGGGACGTTGGTCTCCTCGCGGATGAGCTGGTGGATCTCCGGCTCCTGGCGCATCATCCGGCGTTCGTAGAAGAGGAACCCGGCGTCGTCCGGCGGCGCCACGCGCAGCACGAACTCGCCGGGCTCGCCGGAGAGGAAGTATCCGGCGTTGAACCTGCCGGTGCGGATGGGCTCGAAGGCCATCACTGCGCCGCCGAAGTGCGGAGCGACGGCGGCCCGGAGCTCCTGAAGGTCGGGGGTGCTCACGAATCGGGAATTATAGGAGTCTGCGGCCCGATTGCCACCCGGCCGCCGCAGGCCCCGACCAGGGCTGTTCGAGAAGTCCTTCTTACCGCGGAGGCGTCGAGACGCAGGGCAGGCTCAGGAACGCAGCGGACAGTTTCTGCAGGGAAGAACCTAGGCCGCGGACAAGATCTTGCCTCGGCGTCTCCGCGTCCCGGCGGCGGGCATCGTTTCCTGCAATGGCCGTGCAGGCCCGACGGACAGGCTTGACACCCGCCTGCGGATGGGCCATAGTACCTCCGGACCCATTGGGAAAGGACTCCGGGCATGCCTATGCACGCCGCAATGCGTACCGGCACCCGTCTCGCTTCGGCCGTCCTGATCGCCTTCGCCTTCGGCTTCGGCCTGGCCGGTCCCGCACGCTCCGGCGAGCCTGCCCTCGAGGAGGAGCTGCGCGCCAAAGCCGAGGCGGCCGTCAAGGCCGGGACGCTCGGCGCCTTCCGCCAGGATGTCGGCGCCCGGCTGGCCAAGGCCCTCAACGAGCCGACGGCGCTCGGCAAGGGCGCGAAGGACCTCGAGACCCTCGAGCACTACTTCAACGTCGGCCGGCTGCTCGACTTCCAGGGCGACGAGGCGGCCCGGGACTTCCTGGTCTGGCTCCTCGGCCAGCGGGAGCTCTGCTCGCGATTCCTGCACGCGCTGGAGCCGACCGACCGGCCCGACAAGGCCGTGGAGGTCCTGCGGAGGCTCAAGGCCGTCAAGGGCGTCGACGAGAAGCGCTACCTGCAGCACGGCGAGATGCTCATCGCCTTCGCGCGGGTCTGGGACACCTACGATTGGATGTGGTGGACCAACATCTCCGTGCCGCCGGAGCGGCTCGAGGAGATCTACGAGTACTACATGACCTACGCCCCGGCCATGCAGATCCCGCCCGACCGCCTGCCCCACGAGCTCATGGTCCACGTGGTCGACCAGCCCCTGCCCAAGGACGAGCGCGACTACGCGCTGGGCTTCCGCGGCCGCGCCAACCTGGGCGGGCTCTTCTTCGACATCAAGTGGATCATGGACACGAACTCCCTGTACCAGGGCCACAACAAGAGCGTCCGCTACAGCCTGATGAACATCAAGGAGCGCAGCGGAGTCTGCATGGAGCAGGCCTACTACGCGACGTCCATCGCCAAGTGCGTGGGGGTGCCGGCCGCCTACTGCCGCGGCACCGGCGCCCGCGGCGGGCACGCCTGGACCGGCATCCTCAAGATCCAGGGCGGCGGAGCCGCCTGGGACTTCGCCTCCGGACGGTACTCCTACGACCATTACTGGAAGGGCGAGGTCTACGACCCGACCTTCCGCAAGGCCTCGTTGACCGACGGCGAGGTGGCCATGACCGCCGGCATCCTCGCCCTGCCCAAGGCGACCCTGGAGTCGGCCGACGCCCGGCGCAACCTGGCCATCTTCATCCTCTCGGGCCTGGCCGGGGACGGCGCTCCCGCTCCTGCCCGGGACGCCGGCAAGTCCTCCCGTCCGCGCCGGCCGGCCCCGGGACGCCCGGAGGACGCCCTGCCGGACCTGCCGGCGCTTGCGCCCGAGCGGCGCAAGCTGGCCTACGACCTGCTCTTTTCGTCCGTGCAGATGAACCCCTTCTCCCGGCGCACCTGGAACGTGGTCGGCATCGCCGCGGCCAAGGGGGTCTTCACGCTCCAGGAGATCCAGTCCTTCAGCGACCACCTCTTCCGGACGGTGGACCAGTACTCGCCGGACTTCGCCTGCAGCACCGTCGAGCGCTTCCTGGCCGCGGTCAAGGACGAGGCCGCCCGCGACCGGCTCTACGAGGTGTGCTTCAACTACTTCCGGAAGCGCCCGGACCTGGCCGCCGAGCTCAAGGTCGCGCAGGGCCGCCGGCGCGAGGCCGACGGCAAGGCCGACCTGGCCCTCAAGTCCTACCTGGATGCGGTGGCCACCTTCCCGCAGGACGGGCACGTCACCCAGGAGGCGGCCAAGAGCATCGACGCGCTCCTGTCCAAGACCGAGCCCCGGAAGGCGGTCGAGGCGCTGAGCTCGGTCTGGCGGCTGGTCGAGGCCGGCACCCAGAACAACAAGCCCGAGGAGCGCGAGGCCCTGCGCCTGATCGGCGAGAACCTGCTCAAGTACCTGAAGCTGGCCGGTATGGACCGGGAGCTCGCCGCCTTCGAGCCGTCCTTCCGCCGGATCTTCCCGGCGCAGAAGAAGTAGCTCTGACCGTGCACCCATCCGGAAACCGCGTATAATCGCCCGCGAGGTCCCGGTAAGGAGCACGGACATGCGCAGAACGCCGCTTATCCTGGTCGCCGCCTGCCTGGCATGCGCCGCCGCGAGCGCGGCCCTGGCCGACGTGGTCTACCTCAAGAACGGCCGCAAGTTCGAGGGCACCGTCGAGGAGAAGGACGGCAACGTCATCGTCCGCCTGGAGCGCGGCTCGATGACCTTCGCCAAAGCCGACGTGGATCGCGTGGAGAAGAGCGCCCCGCCCTGGGAGGAGTACGAGGCCAGGGCCAGGGCGCTCAAGCGCGAGGACGTCTCCGGCCACATGGAGCTGGCCAGGTGGTGCAAGGAGCGCAAGCTCGACCGGCAGATGCGCCTGGAGCTCGAGCAGGTCGTCGTCGCCGACCCCGAGAACGTCGAGGCCCGCGGGCTGCTCGGCCACAAGCGGGTCGGGGACAAGTGGCTGACCCCCGAGGAGCAGAAGGCCGGCGAGCCGGCGGGCGGCCCGACCGGATCGCCGGGCGGAACTCCGCCGGGCGGCGCCGGGTCCGACCCGAAGCTGCCCGGCGACGGCGCCTTCCGGGGTAAAAGCCGCGGCTACGCCGACGACGTGGAGGTCGAGGTGGTCGTGACCCTGGGCAAGATCGCCGAGGTCAAGGTCGTCGAGCAGAAGGAGAGCAACAAGAAGGCCGCCGTGGCCGTGAAGACCCTGCCCGAGCGCATCGGCGAGAGGCAGAGCATCAAGGTCGACGGCGTCTCCGGCGCCACGGTCACCAGCAACGCCATCAAGCGCGCGGCGGCCGCCGCCCTGGCCTCCTCGCGTCCGCTGGCCCTCGCCGCCGTGCCCGACGGCACCTATACCGGGATGAGCCGCGGCCTCCGGGGCGACATTTCCGTGCAGGTGGTGGTCAAGGGCGGGGCGATCGCCGAGGCCGGCGTGACCAGCCACCGGGAAACCGACGCCGCGGCCATCGCGGCCGTCAAGGAGGTCCCGGGCCGGATCAAGGCCGCCCAGAGCACCCAGGTCGAGGCGACGGCCGACGCGGCGGTCGTGAGCCAGGCCATCATGCGCGCCGCCCAGAGCGCCCTCGAGAACGCCGTCCCCAGGAACTGGAACAAGCTGCCGGGGAGGTAGCCCGAGCAGAGGATGGCCGACCTGACCGGCTGAAGAAATAGCGCGCGCCAGAGCGCTGCTTTACCGCTCGCGACCTCCAAGAACCTTCTCGGCCTTCTCCGCCGGCAGCTCCGGCCCGCGCAGCACCCGCCACCAGCCCACCGCCTTGAGGTCGCGCTCCCGCCGCTTCAGGGCCTTTAGGTCCGGTGCGCCGGCCGCCGGGGCGTCGTCCGCAGCGGCCGCGCCGGGCAGCCTCGCCCAGGAGCCGCCGCCGTCGAGCTCGGCGACGAAGTCCGGCCCGACGACCTTGCCCGCGCCGAAGGCCGGCTCGGCGGCCCTCGCGGAGAAGACGCTCCGGCCCATCGCGTGGTACTCGAAGCCCGCCGGGGCCGAGAGCTCGACGAGCGTCGCCGGGATGTCCACGTGGCTCGCGCAGACCCCTGCCGGGGGCTTCAGGCCCTCGAGAACCTCCGGCCCGTGGAGCAGGAGCGGCACGAAGGAGCGCTCGACCAGGCCCGGCTTGGCGTTCAGGAACCGCCGGCCGTAGTGGTCGCCGGTGACGGCCAAGAGCGTCCGGGGGAGCTTCTTCTCGACCGCATCGGCGAAGCGCCCCAGGCAGCGGTCGCCGTACCAGAAGTGGCCGATCTGACTCAGGGTGTACTCCCCGTCCCAGAGCGGCGCGAGCTCGGCGGGCATGGCCTTGAGCGGGAAACCCGTCTTCCCGACGTCCACGTCGAAGGGCGGGTGGTTGGAGACGGTCATGAACACGTTGAAGCTCGGCGCGTCGTCGGTCGCCTTGCCGAGCGCGAAGTCGAAGAGCTCCCCGTCGGGCACGCCCCACTCGTTGCCGCCGATCCGCCCGCCGACGTCGCCGCCGCCGTAGACCTCCTCGAAGCCCTGGTCGCGCGCGAAGTCGCCCATCCGCTGCCAGCTCAGGTATCCGCCGTAGAAGAAGCGCGTGCGGTAGCCGAGCTGCCTGAAGATGGCCGCGATGCTCGTCGGATAGGGCCGGCGGGAGTTGGGCTGGTAGCAGATGGGCGCGCCGTGCTCCATGATGCCGGTGACGATGGTGGCCAGCGAAGTCATCGTCCCGCTGCTGGCCGGCAGGACGTGCCGGAGCAACACCCCGTCGCGTCCCAGGCGCTCCACCTCCCCGGCCACGCCCAGCTTGCGGTAGGGCTCCTCGAGCGGCCAGGCCGAGTAGCTCTCCCCGACCACCAGGAAGACGTGCCGCGGGGGATGCTTCGCGCCGGGGGCGGTCCGGAGCATGCACCGGTCGAGGTCGCCCGGCAGTCGCTCCTCGCCGAAGGCCCGCCGGACCGCGGCGCGGATGTCCCCGTCGGGCAGGAGCACGCGGATGCCGTTCGACGACTTCATCAGCCGCCGGCGGACCCCGATGGTCGAGTCCAGGGCCTTGTAGGCGTTGACCACCGTCTTGTTGAGGAAGTCGTCGGAGGTGACGGCCGCGTCCTTGTCCTGGACCGGGCGGCGGCCGACCGACCCGCGGGCGGCCACGGCCAGGAAGACGACCAGCCCCGCCGCGGCCGCGGCGCGCCAGGCCGGCCGGAGCGCGTCGAGCCTCCCGCCGTACACCCACGGCCGGCGGACCAGCCAGCGCACTCCGAAGAAGAGCCCGGCGTCGAATGCCAGCATCACCAGGGCCACGGTCGTCGCCGGGTACTCCTTCCAGACAGTGGCCAGCACCGCCCCGAAGTCGTCTTCCACGACGCCGAAGACCCGCTCGTCGAACTGGTTGCCGTACTCGCGGAAGTACCCGTAGGTGATCACCGCCAGCAGCACGGTCGTGAAGATGAAGAGCCCGGCCAGGACCTGCCGGACCGCCGAGGGGGGGCGCCGCCATCCGGTGAAGGCCGCGACGACTCCGACGAGCAGGCTCGGCGCCATCCAGACGGTGGCCACCTGGCCGTCGAAGCGCAGACCGTTGGCCAGGGCCGTCAGCACCGGTCCGAAGCCGGTCCCCGGGTCCATGCGTCCGCGGAAGGCCACGATCAGGCCGAGCCGGCAGAGCGAGAGCAGGCCCATGAAGACCAGCCACAGCTTCAGGTCGCGCTGGGCCGCTTCGGCGAAGCGCGCCCAGCGGGAGGGCGCTTGCGCCTGCGAGTGCGAAGGCGCGAAGGCGCCCTCGTCGGAGGACGCCTCCATCTGCGGGGCTCCCGACCTCTCTTCCGCGGGCACCGGATCAGTCCCTGCGACGCAGGAACATGTAGAGCAGCATGAGGATGGCCTGCACTGCGGCGGCCACGTAGGTCAGGGCGGCGGCGGTCAGCACCTTGCGGGCCCCGGGCAGCTCTTCGGCCGAGAGCACGCCCACGGAGCCCAGCAGGCGCATGGCCCGCCTGCTGGCGTTGAACTCCACCGGCAGCGTTATCAGGGCGAAGACGACCACGCCGACGTATATGGCGATGGCGATATTGGCCAGCAGCGGCACCCCCATGAACAGGCTGATCATGAACATGAAGATGGCCAGGTTCGGCCCCAACTGGGCTATTGGCGCGATCCCTCCGCGGATGGCCAGCGGCACGTACTTGTCGGCGTGCTGGATGGCGTGGCCGGCCTCGTGGGCGGCCACCCCGATGGCCGCCACCGAACGGCCATGGAAGACGCCGCTGCTCAGCTGCAGCGTCTGGGTGCGGGGGTTATAGCGGTCGGACAGTTCGCCGGGGATCTCCTGCACCGGCACGTGCTGGAGTCCGTGGGCGTCGAGCAGGGCCCGTGCCACCCACTGGCCCGTGGCTCCGCTCGAGGCTGCGACCCGGGAGTACTTGGCGTAGGTGGAGCGCACCAGCCAGGCGGCCCAGATGCCCAGGGCCAGCCCGGGAAGCGCCATCAACCAGTAGAGGGAGTCGAAGATGAACATGACGGTACACGATCCTCCTGCGCGGAATCACCGGCTCTTGCGCGACCGGTAATCCTCGATGGCCTTGTGCAGCCCGTCGGCCGCGAGGTTGGAGCAGTGCATCTTGTTGGGCGGCAACCCCCCGAGCTCGCTCGCCACCCGGTCGCGGGTGATGGCCAGGGCCTCGTCCAGGGTCCGGCCCTTGGCGAGTTCCGTGGTGATCGAGCTCGTGGCGATGGCCGCGCCGCAGCCCAGGGTCTTGAACTTCACGTCGGCGATGCGCTCGCCCTCCACGCGGATGGTGATCTTCATCATGTCGCCGCAGGTCGGGTTGCCGACCTCGCCCACGCCGTCGGGGTTCTCGACCTCGCCGACGTTGCGCGGGTTGCGGAAGTGGTCCATGACCTTCTCGGTGTACATGGCATGCTCCTTCCAGGGCTGTCGGCTGCGACCGGCGCGCCGAAGACGTCCTTTATTGACAACACCGGAACGCCTGTCTATTATTCTCCATTGGGCAGCGCCGGTGTCAACCCCGGAGAGCGGATGCCGATGTCGTACAAGGACATGCGTAAGGCCATGATCGAGCGGACTTGCAGGCAGCGAACCGGCCGGCGCGCCCCGGCCGCCGCCGTCGTCGCGCTTGCGGCAGCGCTGACGCTGGCGGGGGGCCTCGCGGCCGGCTGCGCCTCGCGGCCCGCCCCGACCGGCGCGCGTCCCCAGGCGACCGCCGACGCCCCCGTCACCGCACCAACCCCGGCGCCTGCTGCCGCCCCAACCGATGCCCCCGCCCCCGCCCCAGCCCCCGCCACTGTCCCAGCTGAATCCGCCAAGCCCGTTCCGCGGGCCAAGCCGGCCAAGCCCGCCTCGCAAGACGAGGAGATCGCCGCGCTCGTCCGGCAGCTCGGAGACGAGAGCTGGGACCGGCGCGAGGCTGCCCAGAAGCAGCTTCTGGAGATCGGCAAGCCGGCGGTCGGGCGGCTCAAGGCGGCGCTGGCCGACTCCGACATGGAGGTGGCCTCGCGCAGCCGCGCGCTCCTGGCCGAGATCGTGGGTCAGGGCTTCCTGGGCGTGCAGATCCGCGACCCGGAGGCCTTCGACCGCGACGGCCGCGAGCTGCCCGAAGACGGCGGCGCGGTGGTCGTCGAAACTCTAGCCGACACCCCGGCGGCCGCGGCCGGCCTGCGCCCCGGCGATTTCGTCTACAGCGTGGACGGCAAGGTGGTCGCCGGCTCGGCCGGCATGGTCGAGACGATCGCGGCCATCGACCCGGGCACGGCGGTGAAGCTCGTCCTCTATCGCAACGGCAAGCGGCAGGAACAGCCGATCACCGTCGGCCGCCGGCCGAAGGACCCGGGAATGTAGGCCGGCTCCAACCACAAAGCCACGAAGTCACAAAGAGGTCACGAAGGACGGAGGACGCGGAACTTCCTCACCGCCGAGGCGCCGAGCCGCAGAGAACGGACGGACGGAGCGTGGAGGGATTGGGCGTCTGAATCCAGCGCCCTCCCCATGGCCCAACAGCCCGCCCATTCAAGCTCGGCGTCTCCGCGACTCGGCGGTGAACCCGGTCCGGTTCGACTCCCGCTACTTGACCTCCACCTGGACGACGCTGCCGACCTTGCTCCGGTTGGAGGAGTCGTCGAAGCTGCGCAGCGCAAAGTGGAGCGTCTTGCCGGCCGGCACGGTCACGGTCATCTTCTCGGCCGCGCCGGGCGCCTGGGGGGCGGGCTCGCCGGCGACGTTCGTCGCCATGTTCCAGTAGCAGACCTTGTCTGACTCCTCGCGGTAGTTGACGTCCAGGTAGTCCTTGACGGGCTTCTCGGCCCACTTGAGCTGGTAGCGCGCCACCTTGCCGCCGCCCTCGTCGGCCGGGGCGGTCCAGGCGAGCTCGACCTTGCCGCCGCCGACCGCCGTGGCCTTCAGGTCGGCCACCGCCTTGGGCGGCTGCTCGTCTTTGCGCGGATGGGCGACCAGGCCCAGCGCCAGCGAGGTGGGCGTCATCCAATCGCCCTTGGTGTTCTTCTCGACGCGCGCGTAGGTCGGTGCGGTGCCCTCCGGCACGGAGGGCTTGCCGACGTAGTCGCGGCTCAGGCCCCACCAGAGGATCTCCATGGACTTGTCCCTGAAGACCTTCTCGCCGGTCAGGCGGTAGCCGGCGGCCATGGCGTTGGGCCACCACTTGGTGTACCAGCTGTCCGAGCCGGTCGGCTGGTACTCCTTGTACTTGCCGCCGTTCCACTCCGGGACCATGTCCGGCAGCGGGTAGTCGAGGTGCATGTAGTAGTAGACCGCCTTCTGCACCGGGTTGTAGGCGTACCTGGCGCCGAGGTGGGCCTGGGCGATGGCGAAGTCCATGGCGTCCTCGGCGGCCACCTGGGCCTCCGGCGCGGGCGAGGCCGAGAGCGCCTCCCAGCTGACGTAGTTGGCCTGGGCGATCATCGAGGCCGGCCAGGTGCCGAAGCCCTTGGGCATGTACTTGCCGTACTTGGGGTGTACGCAGGAATTGCCCTCGACGGTCACGCCCTCCTTCTGGAGGAGCTCCTGGAGCTCGGGGCTGCCCTTGATGGCGCCGGCGGCCGAGCCCGCCCCGGACATGGAGTTGCCCCAGACGAAGCCGCGGGGATCGCGGTTCGGCGAGCGCGCGGCCATCTGGGCGTAGTGCAGGATGTACTTGAGCCACTTCTCGTCGCGGGCCACGTCGTAGGCCCGGCTCATCACGATGTAGCAGCGCGAGAAGCCGCGCGAGCCGTAGCCGCTGAAGTTGTCGCCGGGCTTCTTGCCGGCGTAGAGGCCGTACCAGGCGACGTTGGCGAACTCGGCGGCGTCGAAGGCGCCTTCGAGCGAGTCGATCGAGCCGGTCAGGAGCGCGTAGTTGAAGAGCCCGGCCGCGTAGAAGTGGCAGCCCTCCGAGCAGACCCGGCCCGAGCCCCACTTGGGCGTGGGATACTTGCCGTCCTTGCCGTACTCCCACTCGTCGGAGCGGTAGAGCAGGTAGGTCCTCCAGTAGCGCGCCCAGGCGTGGGCCTGGTCGAGGAAGCCGCGCTGCCCCGTGCGGATGTAGCCGAAGACCAGCCCCTGGAGGTGGTCGCACTCGCTGGTGGCGTGGGCGTCGAAGCTGCCCACGTACATGCCCGGGGCCGGACCCTCGCGGGGCATCTTCTTGGGATCGTCGAAGTCCTTCCAGCCCATGGCCTTGTAGGTGGCGGTCTCGTCGGCGAGCGAGCCGAAGCCGCGGCCGATACCCATGCCGTCGTGCTCCGAGTACCAGGCGCAGGGGGCCAGGGCGTGGAGCGGGCCGGCAAGGGCCTCGGGCGTCGAGGTCTTGCCGAAGACGAGCGCGAGCTCGGTGTCCTTGTGCGCGCCCCAGGCCAGCTTGTAGCTGCCCGCGGCCGGAGAGAGCTCGACGGCCAACTCGCCGTCGGCGACCTCGACCTTGTACTGACCGGCGTTGCCGCGCCCGCCGTGGCGCATGAAGACCAGGAGGTCCGCGGCGCCCGTGAAGCTCCGCCAGGCGTAGGCCGCCCCGTTGCCGGAGTCTCCGGAGCCGCCCGCGGCGAGCGCGCCGCCCTCCGCCAGCGCCAGGCACAGCCGGGCCGAAGTCACGTCCACGTCCTTGGCGCCCTTGCCGGCGTTGCGTAGCGCGTGCTCGACGCGGATGGCGCTCTCGCCGGCGTTGAGCGTGACGGTCATGGCCCAGTTCGGCTCGGCCAGGTCGCCGTAGCCGCCCTTGATGTAGAGCGTGGTGCGCACCGGCCCACGGTAAGCATAGGCGAAGTGGATGGGCTTCGCGGGCCCGCCCTTGCCGTTGGCGGTGAGCCCGGCCTTGGCGGCCTTGAAGACCTCCTTGCCGCCGAGCTTCACCGATTCGAAGCCGTTGAAATTCGCCTTGTTGACGGTGAAGGCGACCAGGCCGTTGGCGACCTCGACCAGGTCGCCGTTCTCCTTGACCGTCACCGGGTTGGGCGGCGCGGCCTTGCCGGGCGCGTCGCGGAGCGTGAAGGTCTTCTTCGCCTTGGCCGGGAGCGAGACCGGGAAGCTGACCAGCGCCCAGTGCAGCGAGCCGTCCGGGTACTTGACGATGGGGTCGACCTGGACGGGCACCTCGGCCCCGCCGTCGAACAGGCTGAAGGCCGCCGCGTCCTTGTACTTGCCCTCGGGCAGCGGGATGCCGCCGGAGACAACCTCGAGCCTCCGCTCGGCACCGGAGGGCTCCTCGACAGTAAGCGGGACCTCCAGGGCCAGGGCGCAGGTGGAAAGCAGGCAGACGAGAGCGACGGCCGGGAACATGCGCATGGGTTGTCCCTCCAGGCAAAGGCGACGATGGTCCGGGAACCGGACCTCTCGGGCGTGCGCGCATCATAGGCAGCGCACGGGAGCGTGTCAAACCCGGGGACGCTAGCAGGGTAGGCACAAAGGCACAGAGGCACAAAGGGACAAAGGGACACAAAGGGCGAGGGCCTGTCTGGCGTCCGCAGAGGGAACTCTTGAACGCATGAGCGACTATAGCCGCGTACGGCAGTCCAGGCCGTTCTTGGTGATTCCTTTGTGCCTTAGTGCCTTTGTGCCTCTGTGCCTTTGCGCCTTCCCGTCTTCGTGGTTTCATGCGTGTTACGCCGTGCTATAATCCCCCCATGCCCTCCCGCGCGATCATCCACGTGGACATGGACGCCTTCTACGCGTCCGTGGAAACGCTCGACGATCCGGCTCTCGCCGGGCTGCCGGTGATCGTCGGCGGCCGGGCCGAGGACCGCGGGGTGGTCGCGGCGGCCTCCTACGAGGCGCGGAAGTTCGGCGTGCACAGCGCCATGAGCACCGCCCGGGCGCTGCGGCTGTGCCCGAAGGCCGTGCTCCTGCCGCCGCGCTTCGGCCGCTACCGCGAGCTCTCCGACCGGGTCTTCGATATCCTGCGCGATTACACGCCGCTCGTCGAGCCGCTGTCCATCGACGAGGCCTTCCTCGACGTGACCGGCTGCGAGCGCCTGCACGGAGCGGCCGCGGAGATCGGCCGGCGGATCAAGGCGCGCGTGCGCGAGGAGACCCGGCTCGTCGCCTCGGTTGGCGTGGCCCCCAACAAGTTCCTGGCCAAGCTCGCCAGCGACCTCCGGAAGCCCGACGGTTTCCTTGTCGTGACCGAGGCCGAGGCCCAGGGGCTGCTCGCCGCGCTCCCGGTGACGCGCCTCTGGGGCGTGGGCCCGGCGACGGCCGAGACCCTGGCCGCCCTGGGCGTCCGGAAGATCGGCGAGCTCCTCAGCGCATCGAGCGCGCTGCTCGAGCGCCGGCTGGGCTCGTACGCCGCGACGCTTCTCGAGCTCGCCCGCGGAATCGACGAGCGCCCGGTCGTGGCCGACTCCGAGCCCAAATCGATCGGCGCCGAGACCACCTTCCCCTCGGACATCGGCGACGCGGCCGAACTCCGGCTGCACCTCGACCGGCTGGTCGAGCGCGTCGCCCGGGAACTGCGGGAGGCCGGCAACGAGGCGCGCACCGTGCACCTCAAAGCCCGCTTCCCGGACTTCGCCACTGCCACGCGGGCCAAGACCCTTCCGGCGCCGACCGACCGCACCGCGGCGATCCGCGCCGCCGCCCGCGAGCTCCTCGAGGAGCGGCTCGAGCGCGCGGGGAGGCCCCTCCGGCTCATAGGCGTCTCGGTCTCGGGCCTCGAGTGGCCCGGGGCCGTCCAGGGCGAGCTCTTCGCCGACCCGGGCGAGGACCGTGCGCGGCGCTTCGACCGCGCCAAGGACGAGCTCCGCGCGGCCTTCGGCTCGGGGGCGCTCCGGCCGGGGTCGCAGGTGCTGCCCGGGGAGCCTACGGACGAATAGACGGGCAACCGCCGAGACGCTGAGACGCAGAGAGGGGAAGCTTAAGGGCTGCCGGAAGCAACTCGGGGGCGGGCCTGCCTGCAAGGTGAATTCCGCAGCCGGAATCGCCACCCGTAGGGGCGACCCGGCGGGTCGCCCCTACCTGGGTCGATCGGGGCCGTCCCGAGTTCTTTCCGGCAGCTTAGAGTGCGTCCGGAAACCTGGGCGGGGCGCGTTGGGGACGCCGCCGGGCCGGGCGCAAGGCGCGGCGACGAAGTCGGC
>CALGYR010000096.1 GCA_937935355.1 uncultured bacterium
CCACTTCGCGACCGCGAACTGCAGCACGCGCTCGCGGGCTTCGGGGTCGAGGTCGTCGAGCATGGCGAGGATCTGCAGCTCGGGGTCCTGTTGCACGCTAGCGACGACGACCCACCCCTGCTCCTTCTTCCACGCTTCGAAGCCGTGCTGCCACTCGGCCATCGCGGCCTCGTGAGTGTCCGCGGCAGGCGGCGAAGGGACGGGAGGGACCTCCGCCGCCACCTCCGCGGACTGCTCCCGCGACAGTTCGGGAGCGGGCGCCGCCTGGGGAACCGGCGCCGTCTTCTGGCTGTGGTAGACGTACTCGAAGACCTTGCGGTCGTAGTCGGCCGTCACGTCGATCGCGTGGCCCGCGACCCGCAGACGGCCGACGTGCTGACCGATGGCGCGCCCCGCGAGGCCGGTGTGCTCCTCCAGCTCGGCCCGCTTCACGACCGTCCCGGCGTGCCCCTGCAGGTATGCGAGGATGGCCTCCTGGTCGCGCCGCTTCTGCTCCTCAGCCTTCTTCACCTTCGCCTCCTCACAACGCTTCACACGCGCCCGCGGCGTCCCCTTGTGCCCCGCCGCCTCGCACGCCGCGCAGACGTCCCACGGGTTCGTGCGCCGCAGCACGGTGCCGCAGCCGGCCGCGCACAGCTCCCCCGGCTCCCCGTAGAGCGGCGCCGGTGCCCCGCCCCCGTACTCCGCCGCGGACGTCAGGGCCCGGCCGCCCCGGGCTGTGTGGAGCTCGACCATCTAGTAGCCCCACGGCCCCCACCCCGCTCCCCGCCAGAGCTTCGCCGCGTACTTCACGTTGCGCTCGGCGTTGTAGGGGTTGAAGCGCCCGCTCCAGTGGCAGGGGTGGAGTTGGAACAGACCTCGGCAATCGGAGTAGGGGTTGCGGGCGCAGCGGTCTCCGCGCGACTCGCGGTAGACGATGAACATGGCGAAGGGAAGCGGCCCACGGCCGAAGCATCGCCGTACCAAGGGAGCCCATCGTCCGACACGGCTGCCGTACTTGGCCGTGTAGGTTGCGATGAGCGCCTTGCGTTCGCGTTCCTCGCGCGCTCGAGCTGCCTCGAGTCGAGCCGCGGCCCGGGCGGCAGCACGAGCCTTGGCTTGGGCCTCAAGAGCCTCGCGGTAGTACACGCCGCGACGAACACTGTAAGCGCCGCAAGGATCCGCGCAGACGCCGAACGCGGCCAGCGCGATCGCGGCGAGGATGATGACTGTGACGCACGTTCTGACACCGCTCAAGTCCTCCTCCTTCGTCGCCGACGGGGCTGTGGGGCGGCCGGCCGGGGGGTCTCCATGAACCGGCCGCCCCGGGGGCTGGGCGAGCCCCCTTCTCGTCGAGCCTAGAGCGGCGGCCCGGGGTTCTCTATGTGTCGATTCAGCGGCACGAAGTGGGCCGTGCAGTCGACCACGACCTCCGGCATCGCGTCTTCTGAGAGCCCCTGCAGCCGCGCCTCCGCGATCGCGCCGCGCAGGCCGCGCAGGAGCCACGCGCAGGAGGCCTCACGGCCACAGCGGCGACAGGGGCAGGTGATACGCAGGCCGGCCATCACTTCACGGTCGCGATCCCGGACACGGGGATGTACTGCGGCGTCTCGGCCTCCGAGGCGGCGTTCACGAGGCGCACGTAGGTCGTGTACTGGCCGCGTACCGTGATGAGGTCGGTCAGGAGCGCCTTGACCGTGTGGTGCGTCTCGCCCTCGGAGTCGGTCGCGAGCTCGTAGGCGGCCGCGACCCAGGTCTCGGTCGCGCCGTCGAACGCCTCGCCGAGCTTCTTCATGACCAGGGAGTAGGTCCAGTTCGCGGGCGTGTAGTCGTCCGACAGCGCGGTGCGCTCGAGCTCGGCGACGTGGTAGGGGTTCGAGCCCAGCAGGTAGGTGACGTCGGCCATCTCAGCTCCTTGTGGTCGTGGAGAATCCGGGTGTCGTGATCTCGGCCTCGAAGCCCGTGGGGGCGGTCCGCGCGCGGAAGCCGCCCGCCGTCTGCTCGGCCTCGAAGGCGATCGGCACGAGACGGGCGCGGAAGCCCGCCGGCGCGAGCGTCGCCACGAGGTCGGCGTCCGCCACGTGCACGAGCCACTCGAGCCAGGCGTCGTACTGTGCCGCGATCGCGGTGGCGTCGAGGCCCATCGGGTACGTCCGTGCGACCGCCACCTCGCCGTACCAGAAGTCCGCGCCGGCGAGCGCCCCGAGCGTCGTGGCGGTCATGGTGAAGCCGCCCGCGGGCAGCGCCTCAGAGTCGGCCAGGGCGCCGTCGACGTAGAGGTAGGCCGTGCCGCCGTAGGCCGCAAGCGCCATGTAGCGCAGCTCGTCGTCCGTGACGTCGGCGCCGGTCAGTGTCACGACGACGCCGGTGTCCGAGACGAGGCGCGCGTAGGCCGCCCCGTCCGCGACGCCGAGCCCGACCCGCGCCACGGCTCCCGACTCGCCGAGCACGTAGCGCGTGCCCTCGGCATCGTACGGGCGGCAGATGGTCTCGAAGGTGAAGGCGCCGTCCTCACAGAGTCCGAGGTCGCCGAGCGGGACGGTGTCGTCGATGCCGTCGAAGAACAGGGCGGGGTAGGTCTGGGCAGCCGTGCCGGAGAGGGACGGCGCTGAGAGTGCGAGCCCGCCCGCGGCCGTCCTCGGCTCCGCCTCTGCGACCGTAGCCGCGCCGCCGAGCGACGGCAGCGGAACTCTGAGCCCACCGGCAGCGGTCCGTGGCGGCGGCGTGTTCGTGGCGGTCCCTCCGAGCGCCGGCAGCGACAGCGCAAGGCCACCGCTCGCGGACCTCGGCGGCGGTGTGTTCGTCGCCGACCCGCCGAGCGACGGGAGGCTGAGGGCGAGGCCACCGGCGGCGCTCCTGACGGCAGCCGACGTCGCGCTGCCGCCGAGTGACGGGAGCTGAAGCCTCAGGCCGCCGCTCGCCGTCCGCGCCGGTGGCACGTTGGTCGCCTCGCCACTGAACAGCGGGAGCTGTGCCGCGAGCCCACCGGCTCCCGATCGCGCGGGCGGCACGTTCGTCGCCGAGCCTCCGAGCGCCGGGAGCTGCGCGGCCAGTCCACCCGCGGCCTCGCGCGACGGTGGGCCGTTCGTCGCTGTGCCGCCGAGCAAGGGCAGTTGCAGCGCGAGCGACCCGGCGGCCGACCTCGGCGGCGGGACGTTCGTGGCCGTGCCGGAGAAGAGCGGGAGCTGCACCGCGAGCGAGCCGCTGGCGGAGCGTGCAGGGGGCGTGTTCGTCCCTGTGCCGCCGAAGAGCGGTAGCTGGGCTCTGAGGCCGCCTGCCGCGCTACGCGCCGCCGCCGCCGCGTTGGTGGCCGTACCGCCGAGAAGCGGGAGCTGCAGGGCCAGCCCGCCGCTCGCGCTCCGTGCCGGGGGAACGTTGGTGGCCGTCCCGCCCAAGAGCGGCAGTTGCGGCTTGAGGGAGCCGGACGCCGAGCGTGCGGGCGGTACGTTGGTGGCGGTGCCGCCAAGCAGCGGGAGCTGAGGCTTGAGGCTGCCGCTCGCGCTGGCGCTGGGCTCAGTGTAGGTGACGGTGCAGTAGACCTGCGTGAAGCGGGTGTCCGGTGCCCAGTCGGTGCCGCCGATGCCGAACGCGGTCAGGCGGTGGGTGGTCTCTGAGTCGGTGCCGTTGACCTCGTCGACTTGCCACGCCGCCGAGGTCGCGGGGTTGGTGGTCCACGTGACGGTGCGGTCCGAGTAGGAGCCGCCCGGGTCGGCGCCCGACGAGGTGCGCTGCGTGGTGCCGGTCTTGATGCAGCCGTACGACGACGACGCCCCGACGCCCGTCTCTTTGGCCCGGTAGGTGACGGCGACAGACTGAATGGTCGAGCCTGCCGGGATGGTGAAGGCGGCGAACGTGAAGCAGGCGTAGCCGCCCGCGTTGTTCGTGCCTTCGATGTAGGTCGAGTCGTCGTCGGGCGAGCCGATCGCATCGTCGACCTTGTCGTACCGGGTGGTGGGCGAGGTCGGGTAGAGGGTGAAGGTCGATGAGACCGAGTCGTCGCCGGTCGGGACTCTCTGCTGGGTCGCCAAGGCCGGCCCTCAGCCGCCCGTGGTGCTCGCGCTTGTCGCGGCGGTCCTCACCGGACCCGCCGCTATCAGCCTTCGGGGTTGTACGGCTGCGAGAAGCTGAAGGCCGTGATGGTGATGGTCGCGCCCGAGGCGATGGTCTTCTCGTCGAACTCGAGGTCGGGAGCGTCGGCAGCTTCGCCCGCCGTGCCCTGCCCGATGCAGGTGGCGCCGTCATAGATCCGGAAGCAGGCGGCGTCGCCGGAGCCCGAGGCGGTGCCCGACCACGTGCCGGACTTGGCGGCCGTGGCCTCGTCGGTCGTGTCGGCGGCGGCGGCGAAGGCGGGCTCCGGCAGCGTGATGGTGACGAGCGTCCCGGACGGGTCGGCCGTCGCGCACTCGGCCGGGAGCGCGCCGGAGAAGACCTTCATGCTGCCGCCCGTGTCGATCTGGTCGACGTAGACGTCGGCCATGAGGACCGCCGACGCGGGGTTGATGTGAACGCCTGAGGCCATTACTCACCTTCCTGTTCGTCGTCTGCGGGCGGCGGCGTGTTGGTCGCCGTGCCGGTGAACTTCGGCTGCGGCAGCTTCATCTCGTTGGGCTTCATCTCGTCGTGCTCGTCGGGCATGGGTGCTCCTATCGCTTGATCTCGTCGACCTGCTTGCGCGCCCACTTGGGCAGAGCGTCGTAGACGTTCTTGGGGACGGCCTTGCGCGGGTGGATCACGTACCAGAACAGCCGCGCCGCGGGGAACGTCTTGTCGACGTCCCACTTGCCCGAGAGACTCACGGCCTCGTGGTCGGTCATGAGGCGGAGCTTGAACTCGGGACAGAGGCGCCGCGTGCGCCTGATCTCCTTGGCGAGCGCGCGGATCTGCGCGTCGGGCCAGTCCTCGCCGGGGTAGTGGCAGAGTTCCCAGCCGACCGTCCGTGTGTTGACGCGGTGCTCGTCGGCCGTGATCTCGCCGTCGCGGTTGAAGTCGTAGCGACTCCTGCCCGCGTGCCAGGCGGCGTAGCCGAGCGGTACGCAGCGCACACGGTCGCCGTTGCGGTCGACGACGCAGTGGGCCGACACCTGCGCCGCCGCGTTGGCGAAGTAGCGCGCGATGTCCATCGCCGAGACGCGCGCCTTCGTCGCGGTCCAGTGGATGAGTCCGCCCTGGACGTCGCGCCTCCCGTTCGGGCGCTTCGTCTTGTTCGGGCTCGTCTTGCTACGGATGGTGGGCATGGTCCCCTCCTCACGGCTCGTCTCTGCGTGCTCACGTCCCTCATGGTGCGTGCCGCGTCACGCTCGCCCACGCTCACGCCGGTCGTGGCGCGTCTTCAAGCCGTGACAGCCGCGGGGAGCGCCGAAGCGCGGGAGGGTGCAGCGGATGCGCAGGTTCTCGATCTCGTTGGTGCCGCCCTGCGACAGCGGGACCAGGTGGTCGCACTCCCACTCGCCCTTGCCGACCGGCTGGCCGCAGTCCTCGCAACACCCGCCCGCGAGCTTGTAACGCTGGGCCTTGTGCTTGTGATAGAGCGGGTCTCTGTACGCCATGCGCCACGGCTGTTTGGCGACGCGCGCGGCCTCGTTCTCGAGGTGGACGTGGGCGGGGCAGTAGGGAGAGCCGTCGGTACGCGCCCCACACTCGCGGCAGCTCGACGGCCGCCTGTTGCCCCCACAGCGGGGACAGACGCCGCCCGGGGGGACCCGTGCGCCGCAGGTAGGGCAGGGGCGGGCGAAGCCGCTCACGGCGCGTCCAGCGTGTCGAGCACGGCCTTCCGACGCTGCCGCGCTGCCCACGCCGCCTGCATGGCCTTATCGTCGGCCGTCATCTCTTCGTACAGCTCCGAGAGGCGGGAGAGGTGGCAGGTGCGGCAGAGGCCGGTCGCGGCCACACGTTGCGGCCGCCGCCCACACGCTGGGCATAGCTCGGCCTCGGCGTCGAGCTTCATGCGCTCGGCGACGAGCTCGTCACGACGCCCGTGGATGAGCGTCTCGCGGACCTCGCGCTTGAGGCTGACGCCGCGCGGCTGCCCGAGCAGGCGACCGCGCCGGCAGTTCGGCTGACGGAGCGAGATCCGGTGACGAGCTGCCGCCGAGCGGACGGAGCCGATCGTCCGCCCGAGCAGGCGGGAGCAGGCGGCGGCGCCCTCGGGGGCATGCTCGCGCAGCAGGGCGATCTCCTTGGACGTCCAGTCCCCGTGAATATTCACGTGAGAAATCGTCGCGATTTCTCGGGCCCCGCTCTACGTGCAGAATCAGCCGTGACTCGCGATGAACGAGGCGACGAGACCGACGATGGAGGTCACGACCGCGGCGGCGATGACGCGCGTCTGCCAGACGAGGTTGCCGACCTGCTCCTTGACGGTGCCGAACTCGCCGCAGAGGCCCGACTTGCCGTCGTCGCCGTAGAGCGTCGTCTTGACGCCCGAGACGTCCTTGCAGTCGTGCGGGCAGTCCTGGGCGAGCAGCTTCGCGACCGCCTTCTCTGCAGCCTTCTCTGCAGCCGTGTCGATGTAGAACCGCTGTTCGGCAGTCAGCCCGAAGAGCTCCGTGTCGCTCATCCCCGCCCCCTCTCTCGTCTCATGGTCATGACGTCACCGGTCGCAGCCACAGCGCCGAGAGGCGCGGGGCGCCGTTGCCGGTGTTCAGGTTCAGTGCCGCGCCGGCGTTGTGGTAGACCCGCAGGGTGACG
>CALGYR010000097.1 GCA_937935355.1 uncultured bacterium
TTCTTTAGCCAAAGTCCTCACCACCCTGCCCAAAAAGGGCAGAAGTCGAGCTGAGAAGGGCAGGAAGATCCTTCGCTCCGCTCAGGATGACAACGACGGCGGCTGGTGGCCGCGCAGGGCTGCGCCGCGGTCCCTTCTGTCACCCTGAGTGCAGTTCACCCGCCGCGGCGGGCGAAGGGTCTTCCCTGTGGAATCATCCGGTGCTGCGCTCAGGATGCCAATTGCCGATGTCATCGGGCGGGTTCCTTGGCATTCCGCCCCTCCGCCTCGGCCAGCTCCTTGGAGAATCGGTGGCGGATGAAGTCCAGGGTGGCGGCGGCCACGAGACGGACCTCTGGAGCCTTCGCTTCGGAGTACGCCTTGAAAGCTTTCGCCAGGCTCTTCGGAGATGGGTCCTCTGCACCGGGGCCATATTCTGCCTCCGACTTCGACGCGCAGGAGTCGGCAATGTCGGACAGGACCTCCCGCACTCGCCCGGCCTTCCGTCGGTCCAGCGCCCGGAAGAAGGCGTCAGGTTGGCTGGCGGCAACCTGATAGGCGATCTCGGAGGTGGTTTCGGCGATATAGCCGTCGCCGAAACCCGAGGCATCGATCACCGCCTCCATAGCCGGACGGTTCCCCCGGCAGGCGGCCTCGACGCATTCCTTCAGGTAGCGCTCATAGGCGGCGTCCTTCCCTTGATCGAAGTCGCGGCGCCACTGCTCCCAAGTGGTGTGTCGGACCTTGTAGACCGCGTATTGCAGCCGCAGCGGCCTGTACAGCAGCGCCCCCAGCCCGGCGAGCCCCAGGAGGGTGAAGAGCCCAACCACCGTCCATAGGTACTTCCGGTCCGGCACCTTGGCGTTGGCGTAGGGCCCGAAGCCCTTGGCGGTCAAGGCTTCTGCCCCGCGCTCTTCTGGTGCCGATCGAGGAACCCGGCCAGCCCGCGCAGGTAGACCGGGCCGCTGGCCGCCCAGCCGTTGTTGTGGTCGCCCTGGATCTCCAGGAACTCCTTGGGTTCGCCCGCCGCGGCGAAGAGCTCCCGGCCGTGATGGAACGGGATGACCTCGTCGGAGGGGCTGTGGACCACCAGGACCGGACATTTGACGTTCGGGATGGTCTTCAGCGACGGGTACTTGATGCGGCATATCCACCTTATGGGCAGCCAGCGGATGCGCTCGGCGCCGACGTCGGGTATCGACGTGAAGGTCGACTGGAGAACGAGCGCGCCGGGCGTGCGCTCGGCCGCCAGATGCGTCGCCACTCCGCCGCCGAGCGAGTTGCCGAAGATCACGATCCGCCCGGGCGGCACCATGCGGGCGCCCACCAGGTGGTCCCAGGCGGCTTCGGCGTCGAGGTAGGTGCCCTTCTCCGACGGCTCCCCCTCGCTCCGGCCGTAGCCGCGATAGTCGAAGATCAGCACGTCGAAGCCGAGCCGCCGGAAGACGGCGATCAGCCCGGTCCGGTGGGAGATGTTCCCGGCGTTGCCGTGGCAGAAGAGCACCGCGCCGCGCGAGGGGCTCCCGGCCGGCACGTACCAGGCGCCGAGCCTCACGCCGTCGGCGGCCCGGAGCGCGACCTCCTCGTAGGCCATTCCGGCGTCGGCCGGGGTGCGGGCGATCTCCTTGTGCGGGAAGTAGACCATCTTCGCCTGCCAGGAGCAGGCGGCGACGGTCAGGGCGACGTAGAGACAGGCCAGGACTCCGGCGATCCGCAGCGCGGACCTCAGCAGCCTGCGGCCGGGCGGCGGTCCGGGCTTCTTCTCGAGTGCCGGCGCTTCCATCTTCGCTCCTCGTCTTCGCGGGACTCAGCTGTGGGCGGCGGGACCGGTCCGGCCGGTCGCCACCGGAGGCGCTCCGGGCCGGGCGTCCGGGCAGGCGTCCAGGAAGCGGGCGAGCCCCCGGACGTAGCGCTCCCCGCTCTGGAACCAGCCGCGGGCGTGCCCTCCGCGGATGGCCAGGAACTGCTTGGGCCCGGGCGCCGCGTAGAAGATGCGCAGGCCGTTGCCGTAGGGGATGAGCCGGTCGTCCGGGCTGTGGATCACCAACACCGGGCAGGAGACGGACCCGACGTAGCGCTCGGTGGCGTAGTCGAAGCGGACCAGCCGCCTCACGGGCAGCCAGGGGACCTTCTGGGCGCAGAGGTCCGGGGCGGAGCAGAAGGCCGACTCCACGACCAGCGCCCGCGGCCGATGGGCCGCGGCCAGGTGCGCGGCGATGGCTCCGCCCAGCGACCGGCCCAGGACCACTATGGAGCCGGACGGCACGCCGCGGTCCTCGACGAGGTGGCGCCAGGCGGCCTCGGCGTCGAGGTAGGTGCCGCCCTCCGACGGCCGGCCCTCGCTGCGGCCGTAGCCGCGGTAGTCGAAGGCCAGGACGTCGAGGCCCAGCGAGCGGTACATGGCCAGCGACTCGACCGGGTCGGAGATGTTGCCGGTGTTGCCGTGGCAGAAGAGCAGCGTTCCGCGCCGCGGCCCGGCGGCGGGCACGAACCAGCCGGAGAGCCTTACGCCGTCGGCGGCCGCGAAGGCCACCTCCTCGTAGGGCATCCCGGCGTCGGCCGGGGTGCGCGCTATGGTCCGCGTGGGATGGTAGACGATCCGGTCCTGACAGATGCAGGCGCCGGAAACCAGCGTCAGGCCCAGGCAGGAGAGGAGCCCGGCGCCCCTGAAGGCGAAGCCCCGAAGGGCCCCGGAAGTGAGCTGCCCCATAATGCGTTCAAACCCCAGTCCCGGCGCAAGTCCCCGGCGCTGTCCCCGTGTCCCCGCGTCTCCGTGTCCCCGTGTCTCCGTGTCTCCGCGTCAGTGTGTCAGCGCATCAACGCGTTGTCTCGCAGGCTATCCGCAGCTCTTCGGCGAAGCGCACCCCGGCGCGCTCTCCGGCGTGCACTTGATCATGCAGATGATCGAGAGCGGAGAGCTGCCGGTGTTCACCAGGCAGTGCTTCTCGCCCTCGGGCACGTAGGCGCAGTAGCCGGGGCCGACCGGCCAGCGCTGGCCCCAGGCGTCGACCGCCTCGCCCTCGCCGGCGAGCACGTACCACTGGTGCTCCCAGGCGTGCTCGTGGCTGGGCGTCTGCCCGCCGGGCGCCACGGTCACGATGCGCATGGCGAAGTCGTTGGCGCCCTGTTTGGGCCCCACCAGCCACTTGATGGAGGAGCCCTTGGCGCCGCCGAGGTTCAATTCCTCGGCCGGGATGCTCTCGGAATCGGCGACGTACATGGAGGACTCCTCTCGGCGGATTGCCCTCAGCCCCGGGGTTTCGCCCTGGCTTTCCTGTCCTTGCCGGCTGGCGCCGGGGCGGTCAACTCTAGGACCGCGAAGACCTTCTCGAGTTCCACGTCGGTGTCGGCGCAGCCGTCGCGAAGGAGCGGCACGAACTGCACGGCCACCCCCAGGCGCTCGCACTCGAAGATGCCCAGCGCCCCCTCGTACTGGCAGGCCAGCCCCAGCACGGCCCGGGGCTTCATCTTCTCGACGTGCCGGGCCACCGCGCTGCCGCCCTTGAGGATTTTGAGCCCCATGTAGCCGAGCTCCATGGCGCGCCGGGCGATGGGGGCCACGCTGCAACCGCCGCAGCGGGTGCAGATGTACTCGGCGCCCTTCTCCTCGGCCCGGCAGCGGCCGGTGGCCCGCATGCACTGGGGCACGAAGACGATGCGCTCGGCGAAGGGCACGGCCGCGAAGGCCCGGGCGTGTTCGCGGTTCTTCTTCTCCGCGAACTTCGCGCAGGCGCCGGCGATGTCACCGCCGGCGAGCACCTTGGGGCCGAGCAGCCCGGCGAGCTTGGCGATGTCGGCGAGGCCCACCTCAGAGGCTCTCCAGCGACTTCTTCAGCGCGTGGATGCGCGCGACGATCTCGTCGCGCTTGGCGCGGTACTCCTCGACCAGTTTCGGCGGGGCCTTGGCCAGGAACGACTGGTTGGAGAGCCTGGCCTCGGCCCGGACGAGGACCTCCTCCTCCTTGGCGAGCTCGGCCTCGAGGCGGGTCTTCTCGCCGGCCGCGTCATGGCGCTCGCCGAGCCCCACGAAGACCTTGATGCCGGTGAGCACCGCGCTGGCGTAACCCTCCGGCTTGCCCTCGATGCCCGGCCGCACCTGGGGCGGTTCGGAGCCGGCCATCTCGGCGATGAGCGCCAGATGCGGCGCGAGGTCGGGCACCCTGGCCTCCTTGTCCGGGGCGAGGATGAGCTTGACCTTCTCCTTGTTGGGCACGCCGGTCTTCTGGCGGATGTTGCGCACCTCGCGGACCACCTCCTGGACGAGCTCGAGCTCGGCCTCGAGCGCCTCGTCGCGGCGCCCCGGCTCGGGCTGCGGCCAGGCGGCGAGCATGAGCCGCTTCGGCGCGGGCGCGGCGGCCATGGAGAAGCACTCGCGGTCGGGGCAGGATGCGTTGAGGTGCCCCCAGAGCTCCTCGGTGATGAAGGGCGTCACCGGATGCAGCAGCCGCAGCGAGCGGTCCAGCAGGTAGGCCAGGAGGCGCCTGACCCGGACGGCCCCGGCCTGGTCCCTGGCCTTCTCGGCGCGACGGATGCGGGACTTGGCCAGTTCCACGTACCAGTCGCAGAAGTCGCGCCAGACGAAGTCGTAGGCGGCCTGGGCGGCGTCATTGAAGCGGAAGCCATCGATGCCCGTCGTGGTCCGCTCGACGGCCAGCTCCAGCCGCGAGAGGATCCAGCGGTCCTCGCGGGCCAGGTCCTCTTCGGCGATGGGCCCCTCGGGCTTGCCCAGGCCCTCGAGGTTCATGAGCACGAAGCGGCTGGCGTTCCAGACCTTGTTGCAGAAGTTCCGGCCCAGTTCGAACTTGGTGGGGCTGAGCTTGACGTCCTGCCCCTCGGTGGTCAGGACCATCAGCGAGAAGCGCACCGCGTCGGCGCCGTAGCCGGGGCTCTCGTAGGCCTTGCCCAGGTAGTCCTGCGTCCCGCCGTCGATCATCACGATCGGGTCGATGCCGTTGCCCTTGGACTTGGACATCTTGGCGCCGGTCTCGTCGAGCACCGTGCCGTGGATGCACACATCCCGGAAGGGCACGTTGCGCATGAGCTCGAGGCCCATCATCACCATGCGCGCCACCCAGAAGTAGATGATGCCGCGGTCGGTGACCAGCGCGCTGGTCGGATAGTAGTAGCCGAGCTCCGGCGTCTCGCCGGGCCAGCCCAGCGTCGAGAAGGGCCAGAGCGACGAGCTGAACCAGGTGTCGAGCACGTCCTCGTCCTGCTTGAGGTCGGCGCCGCCGCAGCGCGGGCACTTCTCCGGCGTCGAGCGCGCGGCGATGACCTTCTCGCAGGACCGGCAGTACCAGACCGGGATTCGGTGGCCCCACCAGATCTGCCGGCTGATGCACCAGTCGCGGACGTTCTCTAGCCAGGAGAGGTAGACCTTCTCCCAGCGCGCCGGGTGGAACTTCACGCGCCCGGAGCGCGAGGCCTCGATCGCCGCCTGGGCCAGCGGCTTCATCTTCACGAACCACTGGTCGGACAGGTGCGGCTCGATGGTCGCGTGGCAGCGGTAGCACTGGCCCACCGCGTGGCGGTGAGGCTCGGTCTTCTCGAGAAGCCGCTCCTTCTTGAGGTCCTCGAGCACCCGCTCGCGGGCCTCCAGCCGGTCGAGCCCAGCGTAGGCGCCGGCCTCGGCCGTCGTCCGGGCGCCCTCGTCGAGGATGGCGATGCGCGGCAGGTTGTGCCGGTTGCCCATCTCGAAGTCGGCCAGGTCGTGGGCCGGGGTGACCTTCACCGCGCCGGTGCCGAAGGACATGTCCACGGCGGCGTCGGCGACGATGGGAATCTCGCGGCCCAGGAGCGGCAGCTTGAGCTTCTTGCCCACCAGGGCCTTGTAGCGCTCGTCCTCGGGGTTCACCGCCACGCCGGTGTCGCCCAGCATGGTCTCCGGCCGGGTGGTGGCCACCACGACCGAGAAGCGGCCGTCGACCGAGGGGTAGCGGATGTGCCAGAGCCAGCCGTCGGTCTCCGGGCGGTCGACCTCGTCGTCGGCCAGGGCCGTGCGGCAGCGCGGGCACCAGTTGACCAGGTAGTGCCCGCGGTAGATGAGCCCCTTCTCGAAGAGCCGGCAGAAGGCCTCGGTCACGGCGCGCTCCAGGCCCTCGTCCATGGTGAAGCGCAGCCGCGACCAGTCGCAGCTGGCACCCAGGCGCCTGAGCTGGCCGAGGATCCGGTCGCCGTACTCGCCCTTCCACTTCCAGACCCGCTCCAGGAACTTCTCGCGGCCGAGCTGTTCGCGCGAGGATCCCTCCCGGGCGAGCTCCCGCTCGACCACGTTCTGGGTGGCGATGCCGGCGTGGTCGGTGCCGGGCAGCCAGAGAGTGTTGCGGCCCTGCATGCGCCGGCTGCGCACCAGGATGTCCTGGACGGTGTTGTTGAGGGCGTGGCCCATGTGCAGCGCGCCGGTGACGTTCGGGGGCGGGATGACCACGGTGTAGGGCGTGCGCTCGGCGTCGGGCGCCGAGGCGAAGCAGCCCTCGGCCTCCCAGGCCTTGTAGATGGCGTCCTCGACCCGCTTGGGGTCGTAGCGGCTTTCCAGGGTCACGGGCATTTCGGGCTCCTCGGGCTCCTCGCGGCTGCGAATCCGGCGGCAGCGTCGGTACTTGCCGACTAGTTTACCCCGGAGGGGCCGGGTATCAAGCGTGGCCGCAGAGGGTTCCCTTGGCGCCACGCGGGCCTTCGGGCCGGAAGATAAGGCGTTTGCATCGTCCCCGGCTCCGCATAGACTGGGGCCGTCCGGGCCGCCGCTGCCGGCGACCCCGGCGCAGTCGAGCAGGAGCGGCCATGACCTCCCAGCCTGACCGGCCGGCCGGCGAGAAAGGGTCCGCTCCGGGGCCGCTGCCGGCCCCGGGCAATCCCGTCCCCGGTCCTGACGAGCGTTACCGCCAGCTGGTGGAGTTGTCTCCGGAAGCCATCCACATCCAGTGCGATGGCCGGATAGTCTTCGCGAACCGCGCCACCCTGCGGCTACTGGGCGCCTGCGATCCGAGCGAGGTCCTGGGCCGGCCGGTGCTCGACTTCATCCATCCCGAACATCGCGAGTTCGTGGCCGCACGCATCGCCGCTTTGCGCGAAGCGCGGGTCGCCGCTCCGCATTTCGAAGAGAGATACCTGCGGCTGGACGGCGGTGTCGTCGACGTGGAAGTGGCCGCCGCGCCCTTCGAGTACGAGGGGCGGCCGGCCGCCCAGGTGATCGTCCGGGACATATCCGTGCGCAAACAGGCCGAGACGGCGCTGCGGGACAGCGAGGCGCAGTACCGGGCACTGGTCGAGACCACCGGGACCGGTTTCGTGGTGCTCGATGCCGGGGGGCGGGTGCTCGACGCCAATCAGGAGTACGTGCGCCTGACCGGCCACGCGCGGCTCGGGGATATCCTGGGGCGCAGCGTGGTCGAATGGACGGCCACTTGCCATCAGGAGAAGAACGCGCGGGCCGTCGAGCAGTGCGTTCGGGACGGCTTCGTTCGCAATCTGGAGATCGACTACGTCAGCGGCCGCGGCAAGCTCACGCCGGTGGAGATCAACGCCACCGTGGTGCCCAAGGACGGCCAGCCCCGCATCCTGAGCCTCTGCCGGGACATATCCGAGCGCCGCGGTGCGGAAGAGGCCCGGCACGAATACGAGGTCAGGCTTGGCGGCGTCGTGGAGTCCACCGCCGACGGTTTGCTGGTGGTCGACAGGGATGGACGGGTCATCATTCACAACTCCAGGTTCGCCGAGATGTGGCGCATCCCGCGGGAGTTGGTGGAGCTCGGCGACGACGAGCCATTGCTCTCCTGTGTCATGGAGCAGGTCTCCGCTCCGGAAGCCTTTCTGTCCAGGGTGCGCGAACTCTACGCGTCGGATGCCGAGGACAAGGACGAGATCAAGTTCAAGGACGGGAGGACCTTCGAACGCTACTCCCGGCCGTTGCTCGTGGAGGGACGGATCGCCGGTCGGGTCTGGTCCTTCCGGGACATCACCGGCCGGATCCGGGCGGAGCAGGCCCTGCGCGAGAGCGAGGAGAGGTACCGCGCTCTGTTCGAGGGCGCCGGCGACGCCATCCTGCTCATGCGGGAAGGCCGGTTCGTGGGGTGCAACCCCCGCGCCCTGGAGATGTTCGGCTGCCTGGAGCGCGAAAAGCTCGTGGGGCGTGCGCCCCACGAGCTGTCTCCGGCGCTTCAGCCCGACGGCCGGGGGTCGCGGGAGATGGCCGGGGAGAAGATAGCCGCCGCGCTGGCCGGCAAACCCCAGTTCTTCGAGTGGGCGCACGTCAGATTCGATGGCACCGCCTTCCCTGCCGAGGTCAGCTTGAGCAGGGTTCGGCTGAGTGATGGGCTGTGGCTGCAGGCCATGGTCCGGGATATCTCCGAGCGCAAGCGGGCCGAGGCGGCGCTGCGGGACAGCGAAGCGCGCTTCAAGAGCGTTTTCGAAGAGGCTCATCTGGGCATAGTCATCACCTCGCCGTCGTACAAATTCGAAAGGGCCAATCCTGCGTTCTGCCGCATGATGGGATATTCCGAGGAAGAGCTCACCTCCATGACCTTTGCCGACATAACCCACCCGGAACATCTCGATCAGGACCGGAGGCTCGTCGGCCAGGTGGGGCGGGGCGAACTCCCCTTCTATCAGACTGAAAAGAGGTACATCGGCAAGAATGGACAGGTTTTGTGGGGCAGCCTGCTGGTCTCGAGCATCCGCGACGAGCGGGGTGATCTGCGGTACTACCTCTCCATGGTGAACGACATCACCGAGCGCAAGCGGGCCGAGGCGGAGCTGCGCGCCGAGCGGGACCTGTCCGAGAGCATGTTCCGCACGGCCCAGGTCATCATGCTGATGCTCGACGTCGACGGGCGGATCGTGACCTTCAATCCCTACATGGCGGAGCTTTGCGGCTACCGCCCCGAGGAGGCCCGCGGCCGCGACTGGTTCGAGACCTTCCTGCCCGAGGATTGTCGGGACCGGGTGCGCCAGACGTTCGCAACGGTGATCGAGAAGCACGAGACCAGGGGCGGCCAGAACCCCATAATCACCCGGGATGGGCGGCAGCGCCTGTTCGAGTGGAGCAGCCGGACGCTTCGCGACCACTCCGGCCGGACGGCGGGGGTGCTGGCCGTGGGCCAGGATATCACCGAGCGCCACCGCGCCGAGGAGGAGGTCCGCAGCCTGGCGCGCATTCCGGAGGAGAGCCCCAACCCGGTGCTGCGGGTCTCGCGCGAAGGCCGGGTCCTGTATGCGAACTCCGCCAGCGCCCCGCTGCTCGCCGGCGTGCTTGCCGGGGAGGAGGCGGCATCGGGCTTTCTCCCGGCGCTCGTGGCCGAGGCGCTCGACGAGGGAGCCAACAAGGCCGCCGAGGTCGACGCCGCCGGCCGGGTCTTCGAGGTGCTTATCGCCCCCGCTCCCGACGCCGGTCACGTCAACGTCTACGGCCGGGACATCACCGACCGGCGCCGGCTGCAGACGGAGCAGCGCGAGTACGCCCGGCGGCTGGAGGCCGAGGTGGCCGAGCGCACCCGCGAGATCCGCATCTCCGAGGAGCGCTACCGCGCGCTCTTCGAGAACGTCGATCACGCCATCGTCACCACCGATCTGGATGGCGCGCTGCTCTCGGCCAACCCGGCGGCCCGGCAGCTCTTCGCCTGGGAGCAGGGGGTGCGTCCGGGCGGCGGGATCGCCGGCCTCTTCGCGGAGCCGGAGCCCGGCGGCCGGCGCGACGAAGTCCTGGAGCGTGCCCGCTCCGGCGCGGCGTTGAGCCACGAGTGCGTGGGCCGTTCCTCCGACGGCCGGGAGATGCCCCTGCACCTATCCATTTCGCCGCTGCGCGGGGCCGACGGCCGGCCTTCGGCGCTCATCTGGGTCATCACCGATCTCAGCGAGCGCGAGCGTCTGACCGAGGAGGTCCAGCGCGCCCAGGAGTACGCCGGCATCGTCCTGCGCAGGTCAGGTCCGGGTTCGGAGTTGATCGGCGAAGGGCCGGCCCACCGCCGCATCGCCGGCTTCATCCGCTCGGCCGCGGAGGCATCCGCCCCGGTGCTGGTGCTCGGCGAGAGCGGCGTGGGCAAGGAAGTGGTCGCCCGCGCTGTGCACCTCAACAGTCCGCGAGCCGAGGGGCCTTTCGTGGTGGTCGACTGCGCGGCGCTCACCGGCTCGCTGCTCGAGAGCGAGCTCTTCGGCCACGAGAAGGGCGCCTTCACCGGGGCGGCCGAGGCCAAGGCGGGCCTCGTCGAGATCGCCGACGGCGGCACGCTCTTCGTCGACGAGATCGGCGAAATGCCCCTCGAGCTCCAGTCCACGCTGCTGCGCGTGCTCGAGCGCGGCGAGTTCCGGCGGGTCGGGTCGGTGCGGGAGCGTCGGGCCGACCTGCGGGTGGTGGCCGCGACCAACCGGGACCTGGCCGCGGAGGTCAAGGCCGGGCGCTTCCGGGCCGACCTCTACTTCCGGCTCAACGTGCTCAGCTTCACCGTGCCGCCGCTGCGCGAACGCCTCGAGGACGTGCCCGCCCTGGCCGCGCACTTCCTGAAGCACTCTCGCGTGACCGCCCCGGCGGCCAAGCGTCTCCGGGCCGACGCGCTCAGGTGCCTCAAAGCCTACGATTGGCCGGGGAACATTCGCGAACTGGCCAACGTGGTCGAGCGCGCGGTGATCATCTCCGGACGGACCGAAGCCATCACGCCGGAGCATCTGCCGCCCGAACTGCGCCGCCCGGTCGTCAGGTCGGCGGCCCGGGACGGGGCGGCGAGCATGGCCGAGGCCGAGCGCTCCGCCATAGCCGCCGCGCTCGAATCGTCAGGCGGCAACAAGAGCCGCGCCGCAGGGATATTGGGAATTACCCGAGCCACGCTTCGCGCCAAGATGGTCAAGTACGGTCTCGCCTCCGACCGCAAGGCGTGAACGCCACTCCCGTAAACCGGTCAAATTTCGACCAATTGGCACAAGTGTCGTCATTACGATTTATGCGATGCGTGACCGGACCAACTGGATAATTATTGTCCATCCGGCGGAATCAAGCATGTCCCGATCCATCCTTGTGTGTCACGCCTTTCTTGAATGTAAGTTACGGAAATACAGTCGTGTGCATCACAGAGCAGAGCTGTGGATTCCGGCGCGGTGCGTGGCCCCGCCATTGCATAACAGAGCGCCACACCAGGAAGCTCTGAGCTTGGGAAAGGTGGAATCCTTGGCGAGCCAGATCAGAATCACGAACGGCAGGGGCGCAGGCGGGGAGTCCTTCGCCGATCACGGGGCGCGCAACCGCAGGATGCTGGTGCTCAGCCAGGACTCGGTGATTCGCGACCTCGCCGAGGTCATCCTCAAGAGCGGAGGCTTCGTGGTCGACCAGGCCGAGACCTTGCTCGACGTGCGCTCGCTGGCCGCCACCCGTCCCGTGTTCGGTTGCGTGGTCGATTGCCGCCGGATCGTCGCCAGGGGCACCAAGCTGCTCCGGCAGGTGGCGGAGCTCGGGTCGCTGCACGCGGTGGCGCTGGTCGACAAGGGCGATGCCGAGCGGTCGCACGATGCCCGCTCTGCCGGCGCATCCGCGTTGCTGGAGTGCCCGTTCGAAAGCCAGGAACTGGTCGGGATCGTGGCCGGGCTGCCGCCTTCGCGATCGGCCGCGGGACGACCTGACTCCGCGCCGGGAGCCGCAAGGTGAACGGCGACAGGTCCGGTTGCCCCGGCGGCCGCGGCACGTCGGGACAGCGGGGGCGGGCCAAGCGCGTGACCATGTATCGCGTCGTCCCCGGCGAGACGGTCGTGGCCGACCGCAGCGCGGTGCTGGAGATGAGCGTCTCCGGCTCGGCGGTGATGGTGGTCTACGACCGCTCGAGGCAGATGGCCTCCGCCGCCCATTTCCTGCTTCCGGATCCGAAAGCCGGCGCCGGGAACGACGCCGTGCCGCTGAGGTTGCTCTCGCAGCTGGTCGAGCGCGGCAGCGACCCCGAGTCTCTCGAAATCTACGCCGTCGGCCCGGGACTGCCGGCGGTCCTGGGCGTGGAGTCCGAGGAGGACCTGCCCGGTCGCATCCCGGCGCGCGTGGCCCTGGACTGCGGGGCCTCGAACGTCCGGGGGCCGCGCCGCGTCGAGTTCGATGTGGCCATGGGCAGGATCGTTGTCGAGAGGGACGCGTGGACATGAGACACCGCGGAGAGAAGCCCGGCCCGGCCGCCGGCAGGAAAATGCGGGTGCTGCTCGTCGACGACTGCGACGAGCTGCTCAGCCTGATGACCTGCGTCCTGCTCGAGAACGGCTTCGACGTGGGCGCGGCCCCGGACGCCAGACAGGGCTACAGGATGGCCCTGGAGGGCGGATTCGATCTGCTGGTCACGGACATCTACATGCCCGACGTCAAAGGCAATTCGCTGATCGGCATGCTGCGGGTCTCCGGCTTCAAGGCCCCGATCATCGTGGTCTCGGGCTACGTGGGCTGCCTGGAGGCCAGCCGTCTCAAGGAGCTCGGAGTGGTCCGGGTCATGCCCAAGCCCTTCAAGATCGCCTCGCTGCTCGAAGCCGTCCGCCAGGCCCTGGATGTGGGCGGGGCCGAGGAGTTGCTTCCGGACGGCGAGGAGCGGATCGGGCTGATCGCGTCGGGCTAGCGAGCCGCTCCGGCAAATCGCTCGGGGCCGACCCGTCGGCCACCAGCGGGGATTCCCGCAGCCACCGAGAACCGCACCGCCGAGCTCCGCCCCGACGCGTCGCAGGCCAGCACCTCGTGGGCGCCGGGACTCATCGACCAGGATATGTTTCCGCCGGCCGCGGTGCGGCCGAGCAGCCTTCCGTCTACGAACCACCACACCGGCCCGCCGTCGCGGGACGCGAGCGCCGAGAGACGCAGGTCGCGTTCCTCTCCGCGCGCCAGCACGTACTCCGTGCCGGTTTGCGGCGAAACGATGTGCAGCGGCCCCGGTTCGTCCCCGGCCGTATCCTGCCGGCCGCGGCCATCGCGATCGGCCTTCGTCTTCAGAAGAACGGCGACCTCCGCCGGCCAGGACTCGACGATCGCGCCGCCGGACGCGCGGTGCAGCCGGCAGGGCGGCTCGGAGCTCACGCCGGGCAGATACTCGGCCTCGACCGCGTGCGGACAGCAGGCCGTCGGCGGGGCGCCGGATAGCGCGCAGACCCGGCGCACGCGTACGGCTTCCGGCCGGCCCCACGTCGAGGCGGGCAGGGCCTCGGCCAGCTCCAGTGCCAGGGGCAGCGCGGCGCGCGCGCCTACCAGGGAGGGGTTGCCGGCTCCGGAGAGCCGCCCGCACCAGACGCCCACCGCGTAGTCCGGCGTGACCGCCACCGCCCACGCGTCCCGGAAGTTCCAGGAAGTGCCGGTCTTGCAGGCCGGGTGCCTGCCTTCCCCGGTCGAGGCCCCGAGGCAGCGCAGCGCGAGATAGCTCGCTCCCTGGGAAAACACCCGCCGTTCCTCGCCGTCCGGCGCGTCGCGCAGGAGCTTGAGGGACCGCCATCGGCCGAGCCGGGCCAGCGCCGCATAGGCGTTGGTCACATCGGTGAGCCGGACCTCGGCGCTGCCCAGCGCCAACGACAGCCCGTAGCTGTCGGCCGGCCGGGCGAGCGGCACGCCCAGGGCGGCCAGGTCGCGCGCGAGCGACCCGCTCCCCGTGGCGGCCAGCGTCCTCACGGCCGGCAGGTTCCGCGACTCGGCCAGCGCCCGGGCCGCGCTCATGGGCCCGAGGAACTCCCGGTCGAAGTTCTCGGGCTGATAGCCGCCCCATATCCCGGGGAGGTCGTAGACCACCGAGTCGGGCGCGAGCAGTCCCAGGTCGAAGGCCCGCGCGTAGACGAAGGGCTTCAGGAGCGAACCCGGCTGGCGCGGCGCGAGGGCGCCGTTGACCTGGGAGCTCCCGGAGCACGCGACCATGGCGGCGAGCTCCGAGCGGCGCACGTCGATCACAACGACGGCCAGGGCGTCCACGCCCCGGTCGCGCAATCCGGCGGCGTGGCGCCCGGCGGCGGTGCGCGCGGCGGCCTGGATGCGTGCATTCAGGGTGCTCCGCACTGCGCCGCAGTTGCGCCCCAGGCGGCCGACCAGCCAGTCGGCCATGGCGGCGTCCGTGCCGCCCATGGGGTCAGTTGTCTCGTGCAACCGTTCGGCCATCACCATGACGAGGGGCTCGCGCCGGGCGCGCTCGACCTCCGCGTGGCTGGCCAGGCCCAGCTCGAGCATGCGCGCCAGGACGTACTCCCGTCGCTCGAGCGCCGCCTCCGGGTGCCGGCGAGGGTTGAGACGGGCCGGCGACTGGGGAACCCCGGCGAGCAGCGCCGCCTCGCCCAGGGTGAGCTCCTCCGCGCCCTTGTCGAAGCACAGCCGTGCGGCGGCCTCGGCCCCGACGACGTTGCCGCCGTATGGCGCCAGGTTCAGGTAGGCTTCGAGGATCCGGTCCTTGTCCGCGACGCGCTCGAACTGCAGGGCGCGGAAGGCCTCGACGGCCTTGGCCGTCCAGGTTCTGGGCCGGGGCCAGAGCAGCCGGACGGTCTGCATGGTCAGGGTCGAGGCCCCCGAGACGCGCCGTCCCGAGGAGAGGTTCTGCGCGACCGCGCGCGCCGCGGCCAGCGGATCGACGCCGCAGTGCGACCGGAAACGGCGGTCCTCGGCGGCCAGCGTGGCGCGCACCAACCAGGGCGAGATCCGCGAGAGCGGCACCGGCAGGCGGAACTCGTCGGCCGAACCCACCCGCCAGGCGAGCGGCCGCCCGTCGCGGTCGAGGACGAGGGCCGAGCCTCCGCGCCCGGCCTCGGCGAGCCGGCCCACGGGGAAAGGAAAGGCCAGGTGGATGGTTGCCGCCGCCGCGAGGAGAGCAGCGAGGATGACGGCGAGGATGACCAGCCCTCGCCGGCCGGCCCGGACCAGCCTTGCCCGGAGCGCCGCCTTCATCCGCCTGGAGCTCACCTGGCCTGCACCTCGATCCGCCCTGCTCCGTGGGTGCTGTAGATCCCCGGGTCGTACATGCACTCGGCCTGGACGGGCGGGAGGACGAACCGGCCGGCGGCCACCGCGCGGACCGCGTAGCGGTACTCGGCCTTGCCCGACCACATGTCGGCGAAGACCAGCAGCCGGTCGTCGCGGCGCTCGACGTGCCGGGCGCGGAGCCGCTCGACTCCCTTGGGCGGTTCCTTGCCCTCGGCGGACCCGGCCGCCGGCGCCGAGCCGGCGAGTTCGGGGTTCTCGATCTCCAGGCCCGCCGGCAGGAGGTCGGTGACCACCACGTTGTCCGCCCAGCGGGAGCTTTCGACGACCAGGCGCACCTGGTAGAGCCGCCCCTGGACGAGCTCGGAGGGCTTGACCGTCGCGCGCCCGTCGGCCGAGAGTATCTCGCGCCGCACCGAGAGCCCCGAATCCTCTTCGCGGACCCGGCCGTCTTTGGGCACGCCGTCGGCCTGCCAGAAGGCGGTGAGCCGGCCGCGGCCCCCGGAGGCGCGCACGAGCACGGAGGAGCCCGGCGGGAGGTTCTCCAGGCACAGTCCCTCGCGCGGCCCGAACTTCCGCTCCGAGCCGTCGGGAAGCACGGCCGTGCCCCCGAGCTCCGAGGCTTCTCCGAGCCGGCGCGCGTGCTTGCCCAGGGCCATGAGCGCGAAGGCGTTGTCCTGGGTGGTGCCCCAGTGGCCCAGGCGCATGCCTTTGCGGAGGCGCTCGGCCAGGGCCGGCACCTGGGTCGATCCCGGGTCGACGTCGAGGAGCACCGAGAGCATCACGGCGGCCTCGCGGGTCGGCGAGTCCAGGCAGCCGCCCGGATCGCGCAGCCGGCAGTTCGGCCTGGCGTCGGCGACGAAGTTCCTCGCCGCCCCGGCCTGTCCCGCAGCCAGGAACGCCGCCGCCAGGTGGAAGCGGGCTCCGGTCGGGACGGACTTCGCGTCGCGGCGGAACTTCTCCTCGAGCGTCGCCATCCAGGCGTGGGGCGGCTGGCCGCTCCGGGCCAGGACGTAGCAGGCGTAGGCCGCCAGCGCCGGGTCGTAGCCCTGGCCCTGGCGCCAAGCCAACGACGGCGCCGGGGCCTCGCCCCCGTCCTCCGGCCGGTCGTCGTCGTCGTCGCGGGCGGCGCCGCGCGAGTCGGTGGCCGCCCAGACGTCGAGCCTGCCGCGGAGATAACGGAGCAGCGGATCGAGCAGTTCCGCAGGCACCTCGTGGCCGGCCTTGCGGGCCTCGAGGAGCACGTCGGCCGCGTAGACGCTGCCCCAGGGATACTCCTCGGCGGCGCCCGGCCAGTAACCCAGTCCGCCGCCCGTGGTCTGCATGAGCTCGAGCCGGGCGAAGCCGGCGGCGAGCGGGCCCTCCACGTCGCCCGAGCCGAGCGCGCCGGGCGCGGAGAGCGCGGCCAGGTCCCGCAGATAGATGAGCGGCACCAGCCGCGAAGTGGTCTGCTCGACGCAGCCGTAGGGGTATTCGAGCAGCCAGCCGAGCGCGCCGGAGAGCTCCACGACGGGGCTGGCGCCCACGACCAGCGAGCACCTCGCCGTGCCGGGGTGGAACTCCGCGTCGGGCGTGATGCGCGTCTCCTCCCCGGCGGCCACGAGCACCGTGCCGCAGCGCTTGGCCATGGGCGTCGCCGGCCTGACCGGAAGCTCGAGCGAGTCCGAGCAGCCTTCGTCGCCGAGCGCGAGCGCGAGCCGGATGGAGGCCTTGCCCACCGCGCCGGCCCGGACCCGGAGCCTGACGGTCCGCTCGCCGCCGGCCGGTATCTCCACCTCGGCCGGGGGCTTCTCGACGAAGACGAGCCTGGGCGCGTCGGGGTGCGCCGAGGCGTCGGCGGTCGGGCCGGCTTCGGCGACGCCGGTGACGGCGAGCGTCGCCCGGCCGTCGGCGGCGGTGCGGTTGAAGACCGTAACCGGCACGTCGAACTCGTCTCCGGGCGAAGCGAAGCGCGGCCAGGAGGCCCTGACCATGAGCGGACTCCTGACCGGGAGAGGCCTGGACTCCGTTCCGAAGTCTCCATCCGCCGCGGCCGCGGCCATGACCCGGAGCTCTCCGACGTATTCTGGAACGCGGAGCCGGGTCCGCGCCACGCCGTCGGGGCCGGCGGTGAGCGCGCCGGCCCAGAGCACCGCCGTGCGCACCCGCCCGGCCTCGACCGGGCTCAGCCGCCGGGACATCTCCGAGCCGGTGTCGTCGTCCGCAGCCTCTTCGGGGCCGGCGTCGCCGCCCGGGGCGGCGGGGGCGGCCGCCTTCCAGGCGACGAGCTCGGGGGCCAGGCGCGAGTACATGTCGTGCTCCCGCACCGGGAGCCGGCGGTTGGCGTAGAAGAAGCCGAACGGGTCGGGCGAGCGGAAGCCGGTGAGGGCGAGCACGCCCTCGTCCACGGCGGAGAGCACCACCGCCGCGCCGGGCCGGATCGCGCCGTCGGCGCCGAGCACCCGCACGGCCAGTTCCACCTCGCGCTCGGGCCGGGCGTCCGTCGGCGACTCGACCTCGAGCTTGAGCCGGCGGTCGGAGTTGTCGAGTGCCAGGCGTACGACTCCGGAGGCGCGGTGCGGCCGCCACTCCTCTTCGGGCTCGGCGGCACGCAGGACCGTGGCGGTGAGGAAGGCGTTGGGCCGCCACTGCTCCGAGACCGCGAAGTCGAAGTCGCCCTCGCCGCCAGCGGGGAGTTCGGTCACGCGGCTCTCGAGGACCCGGTCGGTCTCGACGGCGAGCAGCAGCGTCCCGCCGAATGGCGCGCGGACCGAGAGGCGGGCGGTCTCGCCCGGCCGGTAGGCGGCCTTGTCGAGAGAGAGATGGATCGACTCCGGGTCGGCCAGCGCCGCGCCGCCAACGTTGCCCGGGCCCCCGGCGAAGAAGTCGCAGCTTGCCGGGCATCCGCCCGCGACCTCCACGACCAGGCGGTGCTCGCCGGAGCGCTCGGGCGCGACCCGGACCTCGGCGCGGCCGCCGGGCGTCTCGCCGGTGATGGTGGCGACGAGTTCCTCGTGCGGCGTGTCGGCGTATTCCAGCCGGCCGCGACCCACGCGCTGGAGCACCCGGTTGTGGACCACCCGGTAGAGCGTCGCCGAGTAGCGCCCGGCGGCCTCTACGGCCTTTCCGTCGGGCCGGACCGCGGCGACCTCGAATACCGCGGCCGTTCCGGCGACGGACGACTTCCCGGGCGGCTTCACGCCCACGTAGAAGGGCCAGGGGTCCAGGTCGCGGACCAGCCGCTCGGAAAGCGCCCTTCCGCCCGGCTCGAGGACCTCGACGTCCACCTCGGCGCGGACGGCGGCGGGCGTCTCCACCTGCGGGGGCCGGAGCTCGAAGACCGTCCGTCCGGATCCGTCGAGGCGCCGCTCGGCGAGGTCGCTACGGGCTTCGCCGCGCTTTTTGCGCGGGTCGCCGAACTTGAACGCCTCCCAGCCGGCGGGCGCGAAGTCGCGGGCCGCGAAGCGCGCGCGGCAGCCCGCGGCCAGCCCCGCGGCGCTGTCTCCGAAGAGATGCCGGACTTCGGCCGTGACCTTGAAGGGTTCGCGCGCCGGCAGCCGGCCGCCGGCGGCCTCGAGCTTCATGCGCAGAGTGCGCGGCATGTAGTCGGCGACCAGGAAGCTGCAGGCGCCGAGCGACTTGTCGGAACCCGGCAGCCGCCAGCTGGCTCGATAGCGCCCGGTGGGCGCGCCGGCCGGGATGGGCACGTCGACGGCCAACCGCCCGGACGCGTCGCTCATCGCCGTGAAGCGGGCCAGCCGCCGGCCGCCGGGCTTGGTGACCTCGACCTCCAGGGGCATGGCCGGCGGCACGGCCAGCCGCTCGCCGCGGACCAATGCCCAGAGGTGCGCGGTGTCGCCGGGGCGGTAGGCGCCGCGCTCGCTCGAGGCCGAGACCTCGTAGCCTCGGGACAGGAACTCGCGGCCCTCGGCGGCCGCCTCGCCGCGCGAGCGCTCGCCGCGGTCGAGGTTCAGATAGCTCAGGTCCGCGCCGCGCTCGACGACCACGACCGCGGGCTCGTCGTCCTCGGCCGGGGGCGCGAGCTGCAGCGCGACGCGCCCGGTGGAGTCGGTCGTCCCGGAGCCGAGGGGGACCCGGCACGACGAATAGACCGTGGCCCGGGCGCCCTCGACCGGCCGGCCCGTGGCTATGGACGTCACCCAGAGGAGCGCGCCGCCCTCCCAGATGCGCGCCGAGACGCCCAGGTCGGTGACGACGATCAGGGCCGTCTCCCGGCCCCACCAGCGCTCGGCGTCGCCCTGGAGGTCGAGGCAGTAGATGCCGGTGTGCGGCGACGACGGCGACGATGGCGACGACAGTGGCGAAGGTGGCGGCGCGGTCCCGGCGGCGGCAGGTTGGGCGGCGATCCGGCCCCCCTCCGGTGCGTCAGCCGCATCGGTCCGCTCGTCGGGCCGATCTGCCGCAGCGGGACCATCCGCGCCTTCGGAACCGGGCGCGTCTCCCTGCCCCGCGGCCGTGCGGGGCGACGCCTTGGCGGGGAAGGCCCTGGCGATCATTTCCCGCATATCCAGGAGCGTCTCCACTTCGCGATTCCGGTCCCCGGCCGCGCGGATCTCCGTACGCGGCGCCCCGGCGCAGAGCCGGCTGGCATCGCCCTCGTCGCGGGCCAGGACGTACTCGACCACGTTGTGGGCGTGGAGCTTCTGGATGCCGACGCTCAGCCTGGTCACGTTGGTCGAGCGCACCGGGACCTTGAGCAATCCCGACGGCGACAGGTAGCCGCCCTCTCCTGAGAATCGCAGGCTCTCCGGCATGTCCGGGAACCAGACCGTGCGGCTGGCCTCGACCGCCAGAGGCCGGACCGCGCCGGCGGCCAGGCCTGGCTTGAGGGTAACGGTGTAGCGGCCGCCGCACTCGAAGGGACCCTTGAGGACCAGGCCCTGGTAGTCGGACTCGGCGGCGAACTTCACCGGCGGATCGATATTGACGAAGCGCTCGGCAGAAGCGGCTTCCACCGGCGCATTCATGTGCACCCGGATCTCCGGCGTTTCCCCGTCGAAGTCCGCGTGCATGGCCAGGAGCCGCAGCCGGCCGGATATCTCCACCTCGGCCGCGTAGGGCGAGGCCAGCCCCAGCGGTCCTTCGATGCCGGCCAGGCCCGCGGCGACCCCGACGTGCAGCCGGCTCCAGGGGGCGTTCCGGCAGCGCACGCGCACGTTCTTCTCGGGCTTGGCGCCGAGCTTCTCGATGTCGGGGTGGGTCTTCTCGGGCGATGTCACCGTAAGCGACCGGAGCAGCTCGTCGGGGCTCACCGGCGCGCTGAAGCTGAAGGCCAGGGTGCAGTCGTCGGATCCGCGGCGGTCGGCCTGGGCCACGCCGAGCAGGCGGAGCCGCGGGGTCTCGAAGAAGACGGACCGCCGGGGCGGCAGCTCGCCGGCGGCGCCGCGCAGCTGCGGCGAGAACTCCAGCCGGTAGGCGGTGGCGCCCTTGAGCTTCTCGTCGAGCGCGTAGACCAGGGTGCGTGGCCCGCCGAGCATGGTCCGGCCGGTCACGTGGGGCACGAGCCGGAGGGTCTCGGTGCCCAGGGTCGCGGAGTCGACGGGCGCGTCGAGCTCCACGGAGAGCTCCCGGGTGCTCTCCGGCTCGGCCGGGCTCCCGGGGAGGAACCCGGCGACCGCGAGCTCCCGCCCGGCGCGGTTGGCGGCCTCGACCCGCCAGAGGACGGTGGCCAGCCCCAGGACGTTCAGGACCAGGAAGGCGGTCGGCCAGCGCAGGCGATGGCGCCAGCGCCAGCGACCGCCTGAGACGGATGGCCAGGTCCTGGTCGGTTCGAGCGGTCGGTCCGCCGCCTCCGCCTCGGTCGCCCGGAGCGGCTCAGGTCCATGTGCGTCCTGGGAAGCGCCGTCGTTATCCGGCATAACGCCACGCCTTTCGGAAGTCCCCCCTCCACGGGGATATAGGGGGCTGTCCGGGGCGGGGCTTTCGATATTTCTACATCTCGGGAGGTCAGGAGGAGGTCAGGAGGAGGTTGCCTCGGCCAACGCCGCCGGCATCTCATTCCAGATTCTGCCGTCGAGCATTCGCCCGGCCTTCTTCTTGTTTACTCCGCCCCACTGCTTGAAGAAGAATGCGACACCTGCCGCCAGGCACTGGTCGCGGAGGTCGGTCGCCCAGGCCGGGTCCATCGGCCGGGCGCCGGGGCCGGACTCGCCGCCGACGATGACCCAGTCGATGCCGCCCAAGTCCAGGTCTGGCATGGCGCTGAGCAGCGGCTCGAGGGACAGGAACTTTACGTGGGCGTCAGTGCCGCGAAGGCGGTCGATGCGATAGGCGTACTGCCGGCTCTCGACGGTCACGCCCATCCAGATGTGCGGGGCCCAGGGCAACCGGGGGGCCAGTTCGGCCAGCCGCTCGGCGCGCTTGGTGAGCACCTGGTAACGATGGTGGCGTGCGCGGTTCATGACCTCGAAGACCCGCAGGATGAACTCGGCGGGCACCTCTTCGTGGAAGAGGTCGCTCATCGAGTTCACGAAGACGGTCTGCGGTTGCTTCCAGCGCAACGGCAGGTCGAGCGCCCCGGCGTGGGTCGCCACCCTGAAGCCGTTACGGTAGTTGGGCTGGCCCATGGCCTTGAGCCGCCTGGTCATGCGCTCGGCGTAGCAATGCTGGCACCCTGGGCTGATCTTGGTGCAGCCGGTCACCGGGTTCCAGGTGGACTCGGTCCATTCGATTGAGGAGTTGGTGCCCATCTCTAGCTTCTCCTGCCAGGAAACGACACTACCACCTTATCGGCTAGCGTGCCTGGTTTGCGTTTGTCTTTCGGTGGCTCGGCAGAAACTGCCCCCTTGGCTTCCAGGTTCTTGAGCACATCCTTATAGTTCTTCAGGATGTAGGGCTTGTCGATGCTATGGCGTTCATAGAGCTGGCGTACCGTGAGAGTGCGCCCGGCAAAGTCCGTTAGCAGCAGACCCTCGAGGTCGTCCAAAGGACGGTTCAAAGCAAACAGCCGTGGTTGGTGTTCGTCGGCTGGGCAGTATCCAAATGAGACCGACTATGAGCAGTCAAGGGCGAAAATGGGACGGATGGCATGAGTAG
>CALGYR010000098.1 GCA_937935355.1 uncultured bacterium
GAAAGCAGAACCATCACGGCAGTCCCCTCACGGGGACTCATGATACGAGGAGAACTCGGATGATTCGTGAGAGACTGTTCGGACCGGTCCGGAGCATTGCGGTGTCCCTGGGCGCCGTCCTATTGGCGGCCTCGGCCGCCCTCGCCGTCGAAGCCGCCCCGGCGAAGCCGGAAGCGTCCAAGGCGGTCCCCGCCGCGGCCAGGCCGGCCAAGCGCGAGGCCAGCTGGGTCAAGCGCCACGAGGGCATGGTCGACGAGGCCAAGAAGGGCGGGATCGACCTGCTCTTCATCGGCGACTCCATCACCGACGGCTGGCGCGGCGCCGGGAAGGATGTCTGGAAGAAGAACTTCGAGCCCCTCAAGGCCGCCAACTTCGGAATCGGCGGCGACCGCACCGAGCACCTGCTCTGGCGGCTCCAGAACGGGGAGCTCGAGGGCATAGCGCCGAAGCTCGCCGTGCTGATGATCGGCACCAACAACACCCATGCCGGCCACCAGCCCGAGGAGATCGCCGCCGGAGTCTCGGCGATCATCGAGACGGTAAAGGCCAAGTGCCCCAAGGCCAGGGTGCTGCTCCTGGCGGTCTTCCCGCGGGGTCCGGATGCCAAGGACGCCAAGCGCCTCAACAACGACAAGGTCAACGCGCTCATCGCCAAGCTCGACGACGGCGGCAAGACCGTGAAGTTCCTGGACATCGGCGCCAAGTTCCTGGACGCCGACGGCATGCTTTCCAAGAAGATCATGTGGGACCTGCTCCACCCCACCGCCAGGGGCTACGAGATCGAGGCAGAGGCCATCCTGCCGGCGGTCAGGGAGATGATGGGGGAGGGCGTTCCCGCCCAGGCGACCGGGCAGTAGGGCGGAAGTTGACGTGGCGCCTTCCGCCGTTATCTTAAACCTCCGGAGCCGCCGAGCCGGCTCGCTGAGCGAAGGAATCTGCCCTTGGCCGCCACTGCCAACGCCCCAGCCGCCATCATCCTGTGCATCGGCGAGGAGGTCCTCCGCGGCGAGGTGACCAACACCAACGCCGCGTGGCTCGGCGCCGAGCTGACCTCCCTCGGTTTCCGCGTCGCCGAGCACCGGGCGGTCGCCGATCGGGAGGACGCCATCGTCGAGGCGCTCCGGGGGGCGGCCGCGGGCGCCCCGCTCGTTGTGGCCACCGGGGGGCTGGGGCCCACCGGGGACGATCTCACCGCCGACGCCGTCGCGCGCCTCATGGGCGTGAAGCTCGTCGAGGACCGGGCCGTCCTCGAGGCCATCGCCGCTCGCCAGGGCCGGCAGGTCTCCGAGCTTTCGCCCGGCGGCCGGCGGATGGCGCGGGTGCCGGAGGGGGCCGCGGTCCTGCCCAACCCCGTGGGCGCGGCGCCGGGGATACTCATCCGCGGGGGCGGGGGGCGGGGGGCGGGGGGCGGGGGGGAGACGCCGGGACCCGCCCCTCGCACCACGTCCCCCGTCCCCACAAATGCCCACCTCTTCCTCCTCCCCGGAGTCCCCCACGAGATGAAGGCCATCTTCACCGAGTCCGTCGCGCCGCTCGTAGAGAAGGAGTTCCCGGACAGGGCGCGCCGCCTGGAGCGCTACTGGCATCTGGCCGCCTGGCCCGAGAGCCAGGCCGACGCCGAGGGGCGCAAAGCGCTCGCCGGCTTGCTCGCGCCCGATGGGCCGCTCGAGTTCGGCACGCTGCTCGGCCGCGGCTGGGTGACGCTGAGAGCGGTGGGGGAGGGGCCCGGGGCGGATGCGCGGCTGGCCGAGGGCGACCGGCGGATGCGCGAGCGCTTCGGCGACGCGCTCTTCGGCACGGACAAGTCCGACACGCTCGATGCGGCCGCCGGCCGGGCGCTGATCGAGCGGGGGGTCCGGGTGGCCCTGGCCGAGAGCTGCACGGGCGGGCTGCTCGCCGCGCGGCTGGTGGGCACCCCCGGAATATCGGCGTCCTTCGTCGAGTCGCTGGTCACCTACAGCAACGAGGCCAAGATGCGGCTCCTGGGCGTTCCGGCGGTGGTCATCATGAACCGCGGCGCGGTCAGCCGCGAATGCGCCGAAGCCATGGCGACGGGCTTGCGCGAGAGGAGCGGGGCGGATATAACCCTCTCCGTCACGGGCATCGCCGGGCCGGAGGGCGGCACCGCGGCCAAGCCCGTCGGCACAGTGCATTTCGGCCTGGCGACGGCGCGTGGGGTGGAGGTCGACTCGCAGCATTTTGGCGGATCGCGCGACTGGGTCCGCGAACGCGCCGCGGCCCACGGCCTGTGGCTGCTCTGGAAGGCGGCGAGGGCCGCCGGGCGACTGGGATAAGGCAGAAGGATGAAGGAAGAAGGCAGAAACCGGGCGGAACGAAGCCCCTGGTCGCTTCGTCTCCGTGTTTCTGCCTTCGGCCTTCTGTCTTCGTAACTCCGGCCATGCTCTACGGTCTGATCGCCGACGTCCACGCCAACCTGCAGGCCTTCGAGGTGGCCATCAAGCACCTCAAGGCCGCCGGCGTCGACAAGATCCTCAACATGGGCGACCTGGTCGGCTACGGAGCCGGTCCCGCCGAATGCGTGACGCTGGCCCGCGAACAGGTGCACATGACCACCATCGCCGGCAACCACGACCGCCAGGTGGCCGGCGACATCGACCCGCGCATGCGCCTGACTGCCACCAAGGCCCTGGAGTGGACCCGGGACAACCTCTCGCCGGCCAACTGCCGCTACCTCTCCACTCTGCCCGACGGCCAGATCGTCGACGAGCGCTTCGTGCTGGTGCACGGCTCGCTCGTCGAGCGCGACGCGTACATCCTGACCGCCGGCGAGGTCAAGCGGAACCTCGAGTCCATGATCCGGGACTTCCCGCAGATCAAGATCTGCATGTTCGGACACACTCACGTGCCCATGCTGATCAGCACGCGCGGGGTCTTCGCCGACCTGCGGGCCACGCGCAGCTTCCAGCTCGAGGCCGGCGAGGTCTACATGATCAACCCGGGATCGGTCGGCCAGCCGCGCGACCGGTGCCCGCTCTCGTCCTTCGCCATCTTCGACACCGAGAACCTGACGGTGACCTTCATACGCAAACCCTACGACATCGCCGGGGCGCAGCGGGCCATCGTCCAGGCCGGGCTGCCCGAGAAGTTCGCCCGGCGGCTGAGCGCGGGAGTCTAGCATGATAACCGGCGCTAAAGCGGCCACATACGCATGGAGGAGGACCTGATGGCCCTCGAGCGCAAGGAGGTCGAGCACGTCGCGTTGCTGGCGCGGCTGGAGCTCTCCGAGGAGGAGCTGACCCGCTTCCACCGGCAGCTCGACAACATCCTGGGATACGTCGAGAAGCTCAACGAGGCGGACACCTCCGGGGTGGAGCCGCTGGCCCACGCCGCCGCTTCCGGGAATGTCTTCCGCGAGGACGAAGTTAAGCCTTCGCTCGAACGGGCCGAGGCGCTCGCCCAGGCCCCCGACTCCGACGGCTGGTTCTTCCGGGTGCCCAGAATCATCGACATGGGAGGAGAGCTCTGATGGCTGCATCCAAGGCCGCGCCGGGCGGTTCCGGGGCGCGCGTGGCCGTGCTGATGGGCTCGGACAGCGACCTGCCGGTGATGAAGCTGGCGGTCGAGGGACTGAAGGCGTTCGGCCTGGGCTGCGAGGTGCGGGTGCTCTCCGCCCATCGCTCGCCCGAGGCGACTGCCGAGTTCGCCCGCGAGGCGGCGGGCCGGGGCATCGGGGCCATCATCTGCGGCGCGGGTGCGGCGGCGCATCTGGCCGGGGCGGTGGCGGCCCAGACGTCCCTTCCGGTGATCGGCGTGCCGCTGGTCTCCGGCTCGCTCGGCGGGCTTGACGCTTTGCTCGCCACCGTGCAGATGCCTCCGGGCGTCCCGGTCGCCACCGTGGCGGTCGGGGAACTGGGCGCCCGGAACGCCGCGGTGCTCGCCGCCCAGATCCTGGCGGTCGGAGACGCCGAACTGGCCGGCAGGCTCGCGAAGCACAAGGCGGAGATGGCCGCGGGAGTTGCGGCAAAAGACCGCAAAGTGCGCGAAGGGTTGTCCGTTTAGCATGGTGGCTGAGTAGGCTCTTGGTGGAGCAACGATGAGCGGGAGCAACGGAGCCAACGGTGCCAACGGGGCCGGGTTCGGCCTCAGCGACACCCGCGTGTTCGCGGATCTCGCCATCGAGCGCGGCTACGTCTCGCGCGCCCAGGTCGAGGAGTGCCTGGGCATCCGGGAGAAGATCCGGGCCATGGGCCTGGACGAGAAGCTCCCCGATATCCTGGTCAAGAAGGGCTATCTCGGCGAGGCCGACGCGCGCCGTCTGGAGAAGGCCCTGTCCGGCCACCGCAAGCTCGGCAACTTCGAGATGGTCGCCCGCATCGGCCAGGGCTCGATGGGCGCGGTCTTCAAGGCCCGGCAGGTCTCCATGGACCGCTTCGTGGCCGTCAAGATCCTGCCGCCCAGGCTCGCCAAGGACCCGGTCTACGTCGAGCGCTTCATGCGCGAGGCCCGGGCGGTGGCCAAGCTCAACCACGTCAACATCGTCCAGGGCATCGACGTCGGCGAGGCCGGCGGATACTACTACTTCGCCATGGAGTACGTCGAGGGGGTCACCGTCCGGGAGACCCTGAAGAGCAAGGGGCCGTACGGCGAGAAGGCCGCCCTGGAGATCGTCGTCCAGATCGCCAAGGCTCTGGACCACGCGGCCAAGGCGGGCCTGGTCCACCGCGACATCAAGCCCGACAACATCATCGTCACGCCCGCGGGCGTGGCCAAGCTGCTCGACCTGGGCATCGCCAAGACGGCCGACGCCACCGACGAGTCCGGGCAGCGGGTGGGCACCCCCTACTACATCTCCCCGGAGCAGGCCCGGGGCGATGCCGACGTCGACGCGCGCAGCGACCTCTACTCGCTGGGCGCCACGCTCTACCACATGGTGGTCGGCTCGCCGCCCTTCACGGGATCGAGCCCCGAGGAGATCATCCGCGCGCACCTGACCGCCACGGTGCCCAACCCGCGCGAGGTGCGGCCGGGGCTGTCGCGGAGCATCTCCCGCCTCATCGAGATGATGATGGCCCGGGAGCCCGAGGACCGCTACCAGTCGGCGGCCGAGCTGCTCGGGGACGTGGACAAGGTCCAGCGCGGGTTGCCTCCCGGCAAGGCGCGGTCCTTCAAGGGCGCCAGCTCGGTGGCGCTCGGTCCCGAGACCGGCGGGACGGCCATGACCTCCCCGCTGCCCCCGGTCGGCCGGCGCAACACGGTGCTGATCGGAGCGGCGGTGGCCGCCGCGCTGATCCTCCTGGCGGGAGGGCTGGGCGCGTACGTCGCGATGCGCGACGACGGGACGAAGCCGACGCCCCTGCCCACCCCGGTCCCGACCCCGGTGCCGACTCCCGACCCCAACCCGACCCCGGTGCCCGGTCCGGACGACCGCTCGGCGGCCGCCAAGGAGATGCTCGACTACGCCCTCAAGAAGATCGCCGAGAACCCCCGGGACCACGAGGCCAACATCAAGCTGCTCGAGCAGGTGGTCGCCGACACCAAGGGCACGGCGGCCAACATCGACGCCAAGGCGCGGCTCGACGCCTTGAAGAAGGAACTCTACGGGGTCATCCAGAAGAGCTGGGACGCGTGCTGGCCGGACGTCGAGGCCAAGGCCCGCGAGCATCGCTTCGCCGAGGCCGTCTCGACCCTGGATGCCGGGTTCCCCAGCCGCTACCGGCAGGCCAGCCAGCCGGACTGGGCCGGGCGCTACCGCAAGGCCCGGAAGGACCTCGAGGACATGGCCGGGCGCTGGATCTCCGGAGAGGAGAAGCGCGCCGCCGACCTGGTGGCCAGGCACGAGTTCGACAAGGCTCGCGAGGTCATCAGGGGCCTGGCCGTGGCCGGCACGTCCGGGATCAACGAGCGCGCCGCCGGGGCCCTGGGCGGGATCGACAAGGCCGAGGCCGACTACAAGAAGCTGCTGGCCGACCAGCAACTGCGCCAGCAGGAGGAGGCCTTGCGCCAGCGCGACGTGGCCTTCGCCAGGTTCGTGATTGGCCTTTACGGCAAGGAGGCCGCCGGCGGATTCGACGCGGCCGAGCGCTTCTGCCGCGGCGCGGCCGGCAAGGCGGAATACGCGGCCGCACGGGAGTACATCCAGGCCGAGGTGGGCGACCTGGCCGAGATGCGCAAGGCTGCCGACGGCATCCTGGCCAGTCTGGGAGCGATGCGCAGCACCATCCGGTTCACCTGGAACCGGCAGCCCATAGCGGCCCGCGTCCTGGAGCTGAAGGACGACCGGGTCTGGGTCTCGCCCGGCGAGGGGGCCGAGTTCCCCATAACCGCCTCGGAGATGGTGGCCTCGGAAGTCGTCGAACTGACCGGCTTCGGCAACGGCTCGCCGGCCAACGCGGCGCGGGCGGCCCTGTATCTCACCTGGCGCGGCGACTATGCTTCGGCACGGACCTACGCCCGGAACATGGCCGAGGGCGCGCTCCGCGACCGGGAGATCCGACGCCTGGATCTGCTCGAGAACGGCCTGGCGGAGTTCACCGCCGATGACCTGATCCGCAAGGCCCGGGCGGCGCACGCCGGCCGGAACTACGCCGAGTTCGGCAGGCTGATGGCCGAGCTTCGCGCCAAGTACGCGAAGACCAAGGCCTTCGCCGCGGCTCGGGCGGGGCTCGATGCCCTCGAAGTCGAGGCGGCGCTGGCCGGTCTGGATCCCGCGTCGCTCTTCCTGGGCAAGGCGTCGGCCGGTCCGGGCGGGCTGGTGGTGACCTATGACTTCAACGTCGAGTCGTCCCAGGTGCTCGACTGGCAGAGCACCGGCGACATGTGGCGGTGGCCCCAGGTCATCTACGAGCGCAACGGCATCGACGTGTTCCTGAGCGACGACGGCCAGCTGATGGTGAGCCCGTCCGGACGGGACCGGAGCATCGCGGCGAACTGGGCCGTGCCGGTGGGCAAGTTCGCCAGCGTGCAGTTCGACGTGACTCCCTTGCGCGGGCGCCTCAGCGTGGGGGTGGGCCTTTCCAAGGCGGACATGTTCCGGAAGGAGGACACCCTCCGCGCCTGGTTCCCCGAGAACGGCAAGCCCTACATCCGGCAGGGGGAGGAACGCAAGCAGGCCGACCAGGACATGGCCCTTGAGCGGGGCAGGAAGTACCGCATGCGGCTGGAGGTCGCGGGCAACGAGGTGCGCCTCAGCCTCGACGGCAAGGAACTGGTCCGGGACACGATCAGGATGGACCTCAAGGGCGCCCGGCTCGGCCTGGGGGTCTGGGGCACCGAGGCGGCCTTCGACAACGTGGAGATCGTCTGCCAGCCGGACGAGGCCTGGCTCAAGCGGCGAGCGGAGATCGCGGCCCGGTTCCGGCAAAACGGCGTCAAGCCGGGGATGGCCGCGGAGTACTTCAGCGACGCCGGGATGACCAAGAAGGTCGCCACCCGCGTGGAGCCGGCGGCCTACTTCTGGTGGAACGAGCGCGCTCCCGCGCCCGGGGCGCCCAAGGACGGCTTCGGCGCGCGCGTCAGCGGCAAGATCCTGATCGAGAAGGCCGGAAAGTACCGCTTGTACCTGCGCTCCGACGACAACGGCAGGATGTGGCTCGACGGCAAGAAGCTGATCGATGCTCACTTCGGCGGCGTCGTCGACCTGGACCTGCAGGCCGGCTTCCACGACCTGGCCATGACCGTCGACGACACGGGCGGCAGGTGGGCGGGCCTTGAGCTGAGTTGGGAGCACGACGGCCTGCCGCGGCACGTGGTCCCCTACGAGCTGCTCGGGCACTGAGCCGGCATGTCTTCGTCCGGAGCCGCGGGCCGCGAGTTCATCCCCCCCATAGAGACGGTGACGTGGCTCGACGGCGCCGTGCGGCTGATCGACCAGCGGAGGTTGCCGGCGGAGCTTGTGCACCTCGACTGCCGGACGGTCGAGGAGCTCTTCGAGGCCATCCGCACGCTGGCGGTGCGCGGCGCCCCGGCCATCGGGGTGGCCGCCGCCTACGGGGCGGTCATGACCGTGTGGTCAGAGCGGGACGGGGATTCCGCCGCGCTGCACCGCAGGCTCGCCGCCGGCTGCAGGCGGCTGGCCGCGAGCCGGCCCACGGCGGTGAATCTCTTCTGGGCGCTCGAGCGCATGGAGCGCGCCTCGGCGCGTCTGGCGACGCTGTCCCCCGATGAGTACAGGCGCGGGTTGCTGGCCGAGGCCCGGGCCGTGCACGAGGAGGACCTGGAGCTCTCCCGGCGCATCGGACGGGCCGGAGCGGAGTTGATTCCCGACGGGGCCACGGTCCTGACCCACTGCAACGCCGGGGCGCTGGCCACCGGCGGGCTGGGCACGGCCCTGGCGTGCGTCTACGCCGCCGCGGCGGAGGGCAAGCGCGTCTCCGTGCTGGCCGACGAGACCCGCCCGCTGCTGCAGGGTTCGCGGCTTACCGCCTGGGAGCTCGGCAAGGCCGGCATCCCGGTGAAAGTGCTCTGCGACAACATGGCCGCCGCGGCCATGCGCCAGGGGAAGGTCGACCTGGTCATCACCGGCGCCGACCGCATCGCCGCCAACGGTGACGCCGCCAACAAGATCGGCACGTACGGGGTCGCGGTCCTGGCGCGCCACCACGGCGTGCCGTTCTACGTGGCCGCGCCGGTTTCCACGTTCGATCTGGCGTGCGGCGACGGAGCGGGGATCGCCATCGAGGAGCGCGCGCCGCGGGAGGTTCTGGCGGCCGGCGGATGGCCGGAGCCCGGCGGCTGTCCGGAGGTCTGGAACCCGGCCTTCGACGTGACGCCGGCCGAGTTCATAGCCGCGCTCATCACCGACCGCGGGGCGCTCCGGCCTCCGTTCGGGCCGGCCATAGCGGCCGCTTTCGGCGGGGGCGGCGGCGCGGGCTGAAGCCAGAGACTGGCTGACTATCGGTCCTCGAGCGCCTGGTTCAGATCGTAGGCCAGGTACAGATCCTCGAAAGCGTGACGCCTGGCGACCGGGAGCCCGGCGAACTCCTCGCGGTGTTCGGCCAGGAGTGCGATGAGGTCGTCCTCGGCCAGGGGCAGGCGGTGCTTCTTGAGCCAGGCCAGCGCGTAGAGCTCGTCGTCGTGCATGAAGTTGTGCAGGTCGCGGTCTCCCGGCAGGCCGGCGTACCGGCAGTAGTACTCGAGCTCCGCCTCCTTGAGGTCCAGCCGCAGCACCGCGGAACTGGCGGTGATCCCGGCCCCGGGGGCGGTAAGGAGCATGAGCTGCATGGCGAACCGCTTGGAGTAGCCGGCGTGCCGGGTGGGAGTGGCCACCAGCAGATCCGTGGCGTTCTCGATCTTCCTGGCGCACAGATGGGCCAGCCGGAAGAGATGCAGGAGCACGTCCTTGCCGGCGAAGCCCAGCGACTTGGACAGCCCCACGGCGTGGATCTCGCAGAGCTTGCGGCCCTTCTTGCGCAGCCCGTCGAGCTGCGCGGCCGCCGTGGCGTCGGCGGGCAGGCCCAGCGGCCCGTCCATGACCACCGCCGCGGTGGCCACGTCCCTGCCGCGACGCTCGACCAGAAACACCGTGCTGGAGGGCAGCAGATCGCAGAGGGTGTGCCGGCTGCGGGTGCCGAGCAGGGCCGCGGCTCGCTTCCGGGTCTCGAGGGTGTCGGCGACCGCGATGGTCAGCTCCCCCTTGCGCCCGAAGCGGTACTCGGTGGGGCTGCCGGCCACCTGGAGCTCGAGGGCCCCCAGGATCCTGGTCAGGCTGGCCCCGACCCGCCGGGAGCCGGTTCCGGTTGCGCTTCTTCTCGAGATCCGGGAACTGGGCATAGGCTGATCCTCGTCGATACCTCCCCGCAAAGACCGCACGACGCGAGCGGTCGACCCGACTGCCACCCGCGATTATCCGGATGGGCTGCGGATGTCAAGTGAGTTGCGCGCGCTGGCAAGGACCGTTCTCGGAAACGGTCCTTACCGCAGAGTCGCCGAGACGCAGAGATGAAATGCTGTTCGCGGCCGAGACTGGTCCCTGTCAAAGATTATCCGCCGCGTACCGGAGCCGGCTCTGCGTCTCCGTGTCTCTGCGGTGAAATGGCCTTCTGAGTGCGGTTAGAGTCTCAGCCGCCGGAGGCGCAGCGCGTTGGCTATGACCGACACCGAGCTGAAGCTCATGGCCGCGCTGGCGACGATCGGGCCGGGCAGAACGCCCCAGAGCGGATGGAGCGCTCCGGCCGCGATGGGAATGCCCAGCGCGTTGTAGCCGAAGGAGAAGGCCAGGTTCTGGCGGATGTTGCGCATGACCGCCAGGCTGAGCCGGCGCGCGCGCAGGATCCCGGCCAGGTCTCCGTGCAGGAGCGTGACCCCGGCGCTCTCCAGCGCCACGTCCGAGCCCGTGCCCATGGCGATGCCCACGTCGGCCCGGGCCAGCGCCGGGCCGTCGTTGATGCCGTCCCCGGCCATGGCCACCGGCTGCCCGGCGGCCTGGAGCGAGCTGACCAGTTCGAGCTTTCCGGCCGGAAGCATGCCGGCATGGAACTCGGCGATGTCCAGTTCCGCGGCGACGCGCGCCGCGGCCGCCGGATTGTCGCCCGTGGCCATGACCACCCGCAGGCCCAGGGCCCGGAGCTCTCGCACCGCCGTCGAAGCCGCCGGCTTCAGCGGGTCGGCGGCGGCGACGATCCCGATGAGCCGGCCGGCGGCAGCCACGAACATCACCGTGTGGCCGCGCTCCTCGAACTCGTCGGCGCGGTCGCCGAGCTCTCCGGCGGCGATGCCCGATTCCTCGATCAGCGCGCGGTTGCCGATCAGGCAGCTCCGGCCGTCGACCGTCCCGGACAGGCCCCGGCCGGCCGAGGACAGCACGTCGACGGCGGCCGGCGGCGGCGCCGATCCGCTGCGATCGCGCCAGGCTTCGAGGATCGCCCGGGCCAGGGGATGGGCGCTGCCCGACTCGAGCGCCGCCGCCAGGGCCAGGACGCCGGGCTCGTCTTCGCCGGGGGCCGCGGCGACGGCCGTCACGCGCGGGCGGCCTTCGGTCAGGGTCCCGGTCTTGTCGACGACCAGCGTCCGGGCGCGGCCGAGCGTCTCCAGGGCGGCGGCGTCCCGGAAGAGGACGCCGGCCTGGGCGCCGCGGCCCACCCCGACCATCACCGACATGGGCGTGGCCAGCCCCAACGCGCAGGGGCAGGCGATGATCAGCACGGCCACGGCGGTCAGCAGGGCGTAGGCCATCCGCGGCTCGGGCCCGAAGACCGCCCAGCAGGCGAAGGCCGCGGCCGCCGCGAGCAGCACCGCCGGCACGAACCAGGCCGAGACCCGGTCGGCCAGGCGCTGGATCGGCGCCCGGCTGCGCTGGGCCTCTCCGACCAGCCTGACGATGTGGGCCAGCAGCGTCTCGGCGCCGACCTTGTCGGCGCGCATCACCAGCGCGCCGTCGCCGTTGACCGTACCGCCGAAGAGCGCGGCGCCCGGCCCCTTCTCGGCCGGGAGGGGCTCGCCGGTGATCATCGATTCGTCCAGCGAGCTCCGGCCTTCGATCACGGTTCCGTCCACGGGGACCCGTTCGCCCGCGCGGACGCGCAGCCGGTCGCCCGGCCGGACCAGGGCGATGTCGACCTCCCCGACGGACCCGTCGTCGGCCACGCGCAGTGCCGTGGCGGGGGCCAGGCCGAGGAGCGCGCGGATGGCTCCGCCGGTCCGGTGCCGGGCCCGGAGCTCGAGCACCTGGCCGAGCAGGACCAGGACGGTGATGACCGCGGCGGCCTCGAAGTAGACGTTGACCGTGCCGTGGCGGCTTCGGAAGGCCTCCGGGATGATTCCCGGGAGGAGCGTGGCCAGCGCGCTGTAGCCGTAGGCCGCGCCCACGCCGACGACTATCAGCGTGAACATGTTCGGGCTGCGGTTGACGATCGAGGCCCAGCCGCGGGCGAAGATCGGCCATCCGGCCCAGAGTACCACCGGCGTAGCCAGGGCGAACTGGACCCAGACGTTCCAGTCGCCGGATAGGAATCCGCCGGCGCCGCCGAGGCCGGGGACATGCGCGGACATGGCCAGGACGAACGCCGCGAGCGCCGGCAGGACGCTCCACCGTAAGCGGCGGCCCATCTCGCGGAGCTCCGGGCTCTCGGCCCCGTCCGCCGAGACCACCGTCGGTTCCAGTCCCATCCCGCACTTGGGGCAGGCGTCCGGACGGTCGCTGCTCACCTCCGGATGCATGGGGCAGGTGTAGACCGAACCGGCCTCGGCCGGGCCGGTGTCTGTGGGCGGTCTCTCGGACGATGGTCGGAGGAATGCCTCGGGACCGGCCTCGAATCTCCGTAGGCAATGCTCGCTGCAGAAGTGGTAGGTGCGGCCGGCATGCCTGGAGGAGCCGGCCGCGTTGCCCGGATCCACCTGCATGCCGCAGACCGGGTCGGTCTCGGTTGTCTGGGAAATCATCGGCGCAGTCTCCAACCTCTGGAACCCCGTAAGTTCCGGGAGTTATTTCCGCGAGGGACTCTAGCCGTGGGACCCGCGGCTGTCAAAAGGCGTGGACGCAACCACCCTGGTTCAAGGAGGTGGTGCCAGCGGGATTCGGCTTTCGGACAGGCCCGCCGACCGAGACTGAATGCTCATGGGTACGGGGCGATTTGTCTTGACTTCCGCCGGCCCCGGATTAAGACGGATGCGGGCGGAGGGTCCGCGGGATAGCCGTGGGGGCCGCCCCGAAGGGAGGCACACGCTCCAGTGAAGGTTTCCTACCATGTGTTCCAGGACTACAGGCTCTCGGTGGCCAGCGAATCGGACGAGGAGGCGCTGACCCGGCTCTCGGCGAAGGAGAAGGCCGCGGCCGCCAAGCGGCTCTACTCCTTCGTGTCGATGCGCCACCACCCCGGGAGGGGGAGCATCTTCCTGGGGACCACCCACCGCGGCGGCGACATCCTGCTGGAGTTCAACCTCAAGACCCGCAAGTTCAAGTCGTGCGGTTTCGCCCGCTCGGGACTGGCCGGCCCCGGCGACCACAAGATCCACAAGGGCATCGCCCTGGACGAGAAGGAGAACGCGCTCTACTTCGGAATCGCCACGCTCCAGCCCATGGCCGAGCACATGGACGGCGAGGGCGGCAAGCTGGTGCGCTACGACATCGCCACCGGCCGGTTCCGCAAGCTGGCCAGCCCGACCAAGGGCGACTTCCACCAGGGGACGCTCTACGACCGCCGCCGCCGGATGATGTACGTCTTCACGGGCCGCTGCTCCTTCGTGGTCTACGACCTGGGCCGGAAGCGGCTGGTCCGCTGGGAGAACATGGAGACCTGCCCGCACAACGGCTGCCAGGACCCCGACGGCGGAGTCTGGGGGGTGTACGGCGCCGGAAAGCAGGAGTTCTTCCGCTACAACCCCGACACCGACCGCTTCGAGTTCCCCGGCACGGCCTTCCCGAACGCGCTGGCCGCCTCCAACGTCATGTACCACGGCGCAGGTCCGGTGGACAGCTTCATCGACGGCGGCGACGGCTTCCTCTACGCGGGCTCGCCGCTGGGCGAGCTCTACCGCATAGAGTGGCGGACGGGCGCGCTCAAGTACCTGGGCAAGCCCTTCCCGGACCGGCGGCTGCCTGGGCTGGCCGTCGGCCCCGACGGATGGCTGTACCTGGCAGGCGGAAACACGCGCTGCTCGATGCTCGCGCGCTACAGCCGCGAGGAGGAGCGTTTCGAGTTCCTCGGCAACGTCGAGCATCCGGACGGCACCTACCTGCACTACGCCCACGAGCTGGTGGTGGTCGACGGCGTGGTCTACATCGGCGAGACCGACAACAAGACCCGCTCCGGCTACCTGTGGGCCTGCGAGCTGTGAAGGCGGCTGTTCGGAGAACTGCCAGGAGGAAGTCCATCCGGGTGGCGCTGGCCCAGATGCCGGTCGACTGGAGCGACCGGGAGGGCAACATCCACCGCGCCGAGGGGTTGGTGGTCCGCGCCGCGGAGTTGGGCGCGGACCTGGTGGCGCTGCCCGAGGACTTCGTGGCCCCGCCCAGGGATTATGCGGAGTCCGTGCCCGGGCCGCTGACCAGGCGCTTCGGCCACCTGGCCCGGAAGCTGGGCATCCACTTGGTGATGGGCTCGATCGGCGAGCGCTCGGGCTCCCGGCTCTACAACACCGCCTGCCTCATCGACGACCGTGGCCGGCTCGTCGGCCGCTACCGCAAGCGCTTCCTGTGGTTCACGGAGCGCGCCCTGGTCACGCCCGGCTCTTCGGCGCCGGTCTTCCGGACGCGCCTGGGCCGCATCGGCCTGGCCATCTGCTGGGACCTGGCCTTCCCGGAGCACTTCCGGGAGCTGGCCCTGGCCGGCGCGGAGCTGGTGGTCTGTCCGGCGTACTGGCAGGCCGGGGACCGCTTCGGGAGGCTCGCGCCCGGCCGCGCGCCCAGGGTAAAGCCGCTGGCCGGCGCGGAGGCGTTCTTCATCGAGTCCTGCGCCGCCGCGCGCGCCGCCGAGAACGGCGTGGCGTTGGCCTTCGTCAATCCGGTGGGCCGGACCCGCGTGAGCGGCCGGCCCGACCGGCTGCTGGGCCTGAGCCGGTTGGTGGTGCCGTTCCGCGGGGTGGTGGCCTCGGCGGGGGAGGAGCCGGCCATGGTCCTGGGCGACGTGGATCTGGAGCTCGTCCGGGAGGCCGAGAGGGTCTACGGCCTGCGCGAGGACGCCGGGAGAGCGCGGAGCCGGAGCCGGCGCGGGCGGTGAAACCCGCCGTCAGCGCGGTTTTCTAAAAAGGTAGCGACTGCTCAGGAAGAAGTGCAGTGCGAAGACGCCCGCGGCGGCCACGAACACGGCCCTGGGGATCATGCGGGCCAGCTCCCCGCCGTTGGCCATGGTCAGCACGAAGGCCAGGTTCAGGCCCATGTGGGTCATGATTGGGGCCAGCAGCGACCCGGAGTACTCGTAGACCACGGCGACCACCACGCCGAGGATCATGGCCGAGGCCATGGGCTCCAGGTAGGGGTAGTGGAACAGGGCGAAGATCGCCGCGGAGATGGGCACGGCCAGGTGCGCCCTCACCCGGCGGCGGAGCGCCGCGTACAGGAAGCCCCGGAAGAAGACCTCCTCGGCGATGGGCGAGAAGACCCCCCAGCTCATGGCGAAGAGCACCAGCGGGCGCATGAAGGCCGCGTGGTGCCGGTCGAGCCCGGGGCCCCTGCCGGCGTCGCCGATGTCGAAGATCATCTTGTAGTAGCTGGGGTCCATGGTCTGGACGTGGTTGACCCACAGGTTGACCGCCCGCTGGACGGAGAGCGAGTTCAGGGAGGCGACCAGCAGCGCCAGCGACAGCCCCCAGCCGAAGTCCTGGGCGATGCGGTTGCCGGGGATCAGCGTGCTCAGCAGCGGTTTGCGGTGCTGAAAGAAGAGCAGGGCCAACGGCACCAGCAGGAAGACGCCGTTCAGGATCGTCGAGCAGAGGAACCACCTGCCGGTTTGGTCGACCCGCAGACTGGCGTTCAGCGAGCGGGAGCCGGCGATGGCCGCCGCGGCCAGGCCCACGGCCAGGACCATCTCCCAGGTCGTCCATCGTACCAGGCGGGTGGCATGGAGACCGGTGGCGGCCGGCGCGAAGCCCGCGCCGACCGCGCGCCGTTCAGAAGTCAATCCGCGCCCCCGAGGCCGGATCCGCACCCAGGCCGATGGCCAGGCTCGGTTCCCCGGGCAGATAGAGATCGGCCACGGTGACGTCCACGGCGGTCACCAGGCAGCCGGAAACGTCCTCCACGGCCGCAGCCACCCTGGTGCGGACGTCGGCGGCGATCGCGGGCAGGCTGACGCCGTACTCGGCCACCAGGCTCAGCCGGATGCGGACCCGCTGTTCGCCGAGTGGGCCGCGGTTGCCGAGCTTGGCCGCGCAGTCGCAGACCGCGACCACGCCGTGGGCCGCGATGGCCGCGTCGGAGGCGGCTTCGGCCATCAGGCGCTTGCCGACGGTCCTGGTCGATTCGCCGGAGGCGGTCACGGTTCGAAGCTCTCGTCCGGGCTGAAGGTCCCGGAGACGTGGACGTTGACCACGACTCTGCGATAGTGGGTCAGCCGCCTGGCCTCTTCGGCGATCGCGGCCTGGGCCCGCTTGCAGAGCTCGGGGATGCGCCAGCCCCTGGCGACCTGCACGGGGACGTCGAGGCTCAGTTCTCCGCGCAGACGGCCGAAGAACCAGCTGACCGGGTTGCACAGCAGCAGGCGCTCGAGGAGGTTGCCGCTGCCCGGCGGCTCCATGCGCAGACCGACGATCCGGGACGTCGCCCGCCGGGCTATGCGGTCGAGAGCGGGCTGGGCGTACTTGAGCCTGCCTCGCACCGCCCCGGGCTCGGCGCCACCATCCTGGATCACGTCAGGCCCTCCCGCCCGCATCCCGGGCGACGGCCTCAACGTTTATCCGCTGGGGTGCGACGTTTCAAGAGGATTTCAGCGTGCGGGCCCGGGTCCGCGAGCAGCCTGGCCCGGCTGCGGTGACGGAGCGGCCGCGGACATGGCGTTGATGGGGTCGATGATGCGCAGCCGGACCTCCTCGGCGGTCATATTGCCGTCGATGAGGGGGAAGAAGACCTGCTCCTCCTTCTCGAAGTGCACCCGGAGCAGGCCGGCCAGGCGGCCGGCGGCCAGGTTGAGGCGGCCGAGGCGTTCCGGGGTGAGACCGCCGCCGTCCTGCGCGGACGCGGCGTCGATCTCCGAGCGCATCTCCCGGAGATACTGGCTCACGAAGGCGTGGTCCACGGTCATGGTGGCGGTGGCATGGTGGTTGGCCATCAGCCTGGCCACCTCCGGGTAGAGGAAGCAGTCCTCGGCCTCGGCATGGGGCAGGACCGCGCGCTCCAGTGCGGACTGGGCGCGGAGCAGTTCCGGCCCCGCCGGCCGGCCGTCGGACCGGGTGGCGGACAGCAGATCCAGCAGCCGCCCGACGATGGCGGACATGTTGGCGTGGTGCGCGCGCAGGGGGGCGGTGGGGAACTCCGGCGCGGGGCGGGGGGGCGGTCCGCCGGCCCGATGGGCGGGCATGGCCTTCAGCCGGTCACTTGCCCGGAGATGCCCATGATCACTTCCTCGAAAGGCAGCTCCGCTCCGCTGGCCGCCAGGGCCTGCCTGGCGATGCGGGTCAGCCCGGAGCAGCACGGCACCTCCATTCGGTACACGGTGAGTCCGGTTACGCCCGCGTCCTTGATGATGGTCGCGAGCTTTTCCACGTAGCCGCGGCCGGTGGCGTCGTCGAGCTTGGGACAGGCTATGGCCACCGCCCGGCCGGAGAGCACCTCCGGGTGCAGCTCCGGGAAGGCGAAGCCCACGCAGTCGGCCACCAGGGCCAGCCTTCGGCCGCGCAGGAAGGGCGCGTTGGCCGGCACCAGCGCGAGCTGAATCGGCCACTGTCCGAGCAGGCTGGGCCGGGCCCCCGCGGTCTGCTCCCGCCGGCAGCAGTCATCCGGTCCGGCCGCGGGCCGCAGTTCGCGCGCGGCGGTGCCCGGACAGCCGCAGGGCGGGCTTCCTCCGGCCGGCTGCGCCGAGGGCGCGGCGCCCCCGTGCTTGTGGGCCATGGCCGCGGCCTCGTCGAAGTCCTCGGCCTCGCGTTCCTCGATGACGATGGCGTCCTGGGGGCACTCTCCCAGGCAGGCGCCCAGACCGTCGCAATAGGAGTCCTTAACCAGCCGGGCCTTGCCGTCGACGATGGCGATGGCCCCCTCGGCGCAGGCCGAAACGCACTGGCCGCAGCCGTTGCACTTGTCGGCGTCGATCAGGACGATCTTGCGCTTGGTCATGAGCGGGGTCTCCGGGGGCCTTTGGCCGTCCCATTTCATTAAACTCGCCGGGGGAAGATTATATTCTGGGTCCCGGCGGCCGCGAGCGGGATTCGAGGATTCCGGGGTACACCGACGCTGTTGCGGGCCAGGCCTGCAACAGCGTCGGTGTGCCCCGGATTCCGGGAGGCTCCGAACCGGCGTTGCGGTTCGAAATGCCGGGGGTTAGACTCGGCGCGGTCGCGGGCATCGTCCGGCCCAGTGCCGGACCTCCGCCCGCCGGCGGAACCAGGAGCTTGCGGATCATGTCAGACGAAACCAACGGCAGCGAAGAGAAGAAGGTCGACGGCGGCTGGAAGGAGCAGGCCAGGCGCGAGAAGGAGCGGCTGGCCGAGGAGCTCGACAGCCAGACGGCCGAGGGCGGCGAAGGGGAGGGCGGAGCCCTCGGAGAGATGCCCGAGGCCGACTTCCTGCATTTCGTGAGCGGCCTGGCCGTTCAGGTCATGATGTTCCTGGGCCAGGTGGAAAACCCGCTCATGGGCAAGCGCATGCTCGACCTGCCCGCGGCCAAGTACAACATCGACATCCTCGGGATCCTGGCCGAGAAGACCAAGGGCAACCTGACGGAGGAGGAGGACAAGTCGCTGACCTCGGTCCTCTCCGAGCTCCGGCTTCGCTACGTGCAGACGGTCAAGGCCCTGGAGAAGGCCATGGCCGAGGCCCCGCCGCCGACCGGCGAGGCGCCGCTCAAGGGGCCGGGGTCGGGATCGCAGCCGCCGAAGGGCAAGATCATCATTTGAGGCGATGAGCCTGGGGCTGGGGTCCAGGGTACAGGGGCTAGGGGCTAGGGGCTAGGGGCTAGGCCCGTGACAGCCATTCCTCGCGGAGCAACCCCATAACCAGCACATCGGTGTAGCGCCTTTCGCGCTGGTCCCAATGGGCCCGGCGCAGCCGGCCTTCCGGGGCGAAGCCGACCTTGCGGTAGAGGGCGATGGCCGGCTCGTTGTGGTCGAAGACCTCTGCCGTCACGCGGTTGAGCCCGGGCCGGCCGCCGATCCTCCAGTTGCGAAAGCCGAAGTCCAGGAGCAGCTCGATCGCCTCGCGGGCCAGGCCCTTGCCTCGGGCCCTGGGCTCTCCCAGCAGGACCGCCAGTTGAGCGTCGCCCTCCCGAAGGTCGGTAAGCCCGAACGTGCCGACGGGACCCAGTTCCTTGGAGTCCACGATGAAGCGCACCTGGCTGCGGTCCGCGAGGTAGCGCTTGAACCAGGCCCGCTGGGCGGCCAGCGTCAGCCGCGGCTGGTTGAAGATGTTCCGGCGCACGTCCGGCCGGTTGCGCCAGCGGACGATCAGCGCGTTGTCGCGCGGCTCGATGGGCCGCAGGGCCAGGCGCTCGCCCGCGATCCGCGGGCCGTTCACGAGAGCATCTCCCAGCGCAGGATCTCGTCCTCGCGGAGGTTCACCTCCGCCCGGCGGCCGATGACCTTGCGGAGGTCCACGGGGGAGATTCCGAAGCCGGGGCGCTTGATCTCGAGCATGTCGCGTCCGATGCGCTCGCCCCTGGCGATGGCCCGCGCGGCCACGAGTCCCCTGCGGGCCTTGAGGTAGAGCTCCTCCTCTGCGGCGGTGCGGCGCTTCTCGGTCGAGCCCAGGGCCTGTTCGGTCTCGCGGATGGCGCGGACCATGGCGGCGAGCTCGTCGGGCTCCAGCGAGAAGGGGTGGTCGGGGCCCTGCATCTTCCGGCTCAGGGTGAAGTGCTTCTCGATCATGCAGGCCCCCAGGGCCACGGCGGCCACCGGCACGGCGTGTCCCATGGTATGGTCCGAGAATCCCACCGGGAGACGGAAGGCCCGGCGCATGGTCTCCATGGCGCGCAGGTTGATGTCCTGGTGGCGCGGCGGATAGGCGATGGCGCAGTGGAAGAGGGCCACCGGCGGATCGCCCCCCCGCCTGGCGGCGGCGAGCGCCAGCCGGATGTCGCGCAGGTCGCACATCCCGGTCGAGAGCAGGAGCGGCCGGCCCTTGGAAGCGGCGTGCTCGATCAGCGGGATGTGGTTGATCTCGAAGCTCGCGATCTTGAAGGCCGGCACGTCCAGCTCGTCTAGCTCGTCCACCGCCGGCAGGTCGAAGGGGGTGGAGAGGAAGAGCACCTTCCTCTTCCGGCAGCGCTCGGCGAGCTTCTCCTGCCACTCGCGGGGCATCTCGATCCGGGAGAGCAGGTCCTGGACGGTCTCGCCCTTGCGGATCAGCTTCCGCTTGCGCAGGTAGCTGATGCCCGGGGTGTATCTGGAGTAGAGCGTCCGGCCGGAGTAGGTCTGGAACTTGACCGCGTCGGCGCCGGCGCCAGCGGCGACGTCGATGAGTTCGAAGGCGGTCTCCAGCGATCGGTTATGGTTGGAGCCGGCCTCGGCGATGACGAAGACGGGCTCGCCCGGACCTATCCGTCTGGAGCCGACCTTGATGCTTTTCATGATGGGGCCTCCATGAGCTTCTCGACCTCGTCGGCGATGCGCGCCGCGCCGCGGCCGTCGACCAGTCTGCGGCCTGCCAGGGACATGCGGTGCCGGGCCTCCTCGTCGGCGGCTAATTCCGAGACGGCCATGCCGATGGCCCCGCGGCCGAGCTTCTCGAGCCGGCCGAGGTAGCGCACCGTGCCGGCCCGGGCGAAGGCCTCCGCAACCCTGTCCTGGTCGTCGCCGATGGACAGAATCACGGCCGGCACCCCGAAGAAGGCCAGTTCGTACTTGGTGAGCCCCGCGGCCGAGACCGCCAGGTCCGCCCAGGCCATGTGCTCGCCGAGGTCCGAGCCCGGCCCGAGCGTGACCATGGATGCGCCGGGGAGTTTCCCGATGGCTTCGAGCAGCCCGGGTCCGGGGCGGGCCATGGCGCCGACCGCCACACGGACTTCGAGGTCGGAGCGGGCGGCGGCGAGCTCTTCGACCGTCCGCTCGGCCAGCGCGGCCAGCGCGCTTCCGCCGAAGGTGACGAGCAGCCGTCGGGTCGGCCCGGAGCGGTCGCGCTCGCGCGCCTCCGGGGCCACGGCCTTGAGCCCGGTTCGCACCGGGAAATAGTCCGGACCGGCGAGCACCCGGCCGCAGGACCCGGCCGCGGCGTAGGCCCCCGGGTCGGCGCCCAGGTTGCAGTCCACGATCAGGTCCGAGGGGTTGGCCTGCGGCCAGTCGAGATAGCTCGCCAGTCGCGCGCCGCCGTATCTGAGCTCTTCGGCGGCCGGTCGGACGTAGCTGTCGACGGCCACGAGTTCCGCATGCGAACAGCCCTCGTGGCGGGAGACGGGGAACCGCTGGTCCACGTCCAGCCCGGCGAGCGGATCCTCGTCCGGCGCGCAGCCCTGGAAGACTCCCCAGGTCTCCCAGCCGCGCGAGGCGAGCTCGACGGCCAGGGCTTCGCAGCGGCGCAGGTGACCCATGCCTCGGGAACGACCCAGGTCGAATCGGAACTCCGCGAGCCTGCCGCGAGATGGGGAATGTGCAGCCATGCTAATGCGGGCCGGGCCTACAACGTGAATCGGCCCGCGCGGAGGGCGCGGGGCGATTCACGTTCTTTCTGCCGTCAGCATGGCTGCACCCACTGTCCGCCGTCATTGCGGGTATCCGGCTTTTTCCAGCCAGGCGATGGCGATCTCCGCCCGGACGACGTCCTCCGGCGAGTGGACCTCCATGCCGTAGAGCTCCGGCCGGGGCACGAGCGCGACCCGCTCGCCGAGCCAGTAGTGGGCACGCACCGGCTGACCCTCGGCGGCCATGAGCGTCTCGACGCGCACGACGATCGCCGCGCCGTCGAGGTAGTAGATCTCCGGGAGGTCCTGCCGGCGGATGGGCGTCAGGGCCGCGGGCATGAAGGGTTCCGCGAAGCCGGAGGCGTTGACCCGCTTCATCCACTCCGGCCGCTGGTCGACCATGTGGCAGCTGGCCGCCGCGGTGCAGTCGCCGCGGGCTGCGCGCATGACCACCTTGCCGACGATGCCCGGCTGCCAGACGGGCAGGTTGGGCTGGACCACCGCCACGGCCTCGGGCAGCGGCCCGTTCGCGTAGGCCGTGCGGAGCGCGTGGCGCACGGCGGCGTCGACGCCCGCGGTATCGCCGGCGAGCTCCGCGGGGCGTTCGACCACCTCGGCGCCGGCGTCGCGCGCGAGCGCCGCCACCGTCGGGCTGTCGGTCGAGACCAGGATCTTCTCGACGGCCGCGCCGGCGGCGCGCGCGGCCTGGACGGCCCGGACCACCATGGGCGTTCCGGCGACGGGCAGGGCGTTCTTGTCGGCCAGGCCCTTGGAGCCGGCCCGCGCCGGGATCACCGCCGCCGTGCGCATCAGCCGCCAGCTCCGGCCGGCGGGACGCTGGCGGCCCCGTCCCCGGCGTGGCGCACCCGGTTCCAGGCGCCGAGCTCGGCGACCATCTCGTCGCGGGCCGCGCGGAGCTCTTCGTCGGGGATGTCCGAGAGGTTGCAGGCGATCTTCTCGCCCTGTTCGGCCAGGCCCAGCACGTACTCCTCCTCGTCTCCGATGCGGCCGCGCTCGACGGCCGTGCGGTATAGTTCGGTGCCGGGATAGGGCGTGGCGAAGAAGATCACCTGCGGCGCGACCCCGGCGCGCTTGCAGAACTCCACCGTCTCACGCATGGTTTCGCGGGTCTCGCCGGGCAGCCCGACCATGAGCGAGACGTCGTTGGTGCCGAAGACCTTGTGGGTGAGCCGGAGGGCGTTCTCGGCCTCCTCGACGGTGACCTGCTTCTTCATGAGGTCGAGCATCTTCTGGGAGCCGGACTCGATGCCGTAGCAGACCAGCACGCAGCCGGCGCCCTGCATCTCCCGGAGCAACTCCTCGGTGACCAGGTTCACCCGGCCGGTGCAGCCCCAGGCGACGCGCGCGCCCCAGCGGCGCATCTCGGCGCAGAAGCCGCGCACGAACGACTTCTTGAGCATGAATTCGTCGTCGATGAAGTGGAAGTACTCGACGCCGTGACGGGCGTGCACCTGCTTCATCTCGGCGACGACGTTCGCCGGACTGCGGTGGCGGTACTTGTAGCCCAGGAAGTCGTGGTAGCAGTAGATGCACTGGTAGGGGCAGCCGCGGGTGGCCATCAGGTTGGTGGTGAGGATGCCCTCGGCCGCCGAGCCGTCGGCCCACTTGTTGCGGTTGGGCGCGCCCACCGGGTTCTTGAGGTAGATCTCCATGGGCACGAGCTCGCGGGCCGGCATCGGCAGCTCGTCGAGGTCGGCGATCATCGCCTGGGGCTCGTTGCGGCGGATGGCGCCGGCGGAGGGCCGCCACCAGATGCCGCGAACCGCCGACAGGTCGCCCCCGGTCGAGAGCGCCGCGCAGAGGTCGACCACGGTGCGCTCGCCCTCGCCGATGGCGGCGACGTCGGCGCGGGTGCGCGAGAGCAGCGTCTCGGGGATCGAGGTTGCGACGCTCCCGCCCACCACGACCGGCCGGTCCGGGTGGGCGTCCTTGAGCGCTCCGACCAGCCACTTCACGTAGCTGTAGGTGGTGACGATCCCGCCGACGCCGGCCCAGTCGTAGCGCGCCGCGGCGATCTTCGCCCGGATCTCGTCCGGCGAGGGGCGCAGGGCGTTGATGTCGTAGATCTCGACCTCGTGCCCGGCGCGCTGCATGCACGCGGCGACGTAGCACAGGCCCAGCGGCACGCAGTTGGGCCTGGCCCACTCGCGGACCAGAGGGTTGATCAGCAGAACGCGCATGGCCGGATCGGGCCTCGGGGAGCGGAGGGGAGAGGGGTTGCCGGCGGGTGGGGGCGGAGGCGCCGGCCGCGTATCGCGGCGCGCCTGCCCGATTCGCTCTTCACGAGAACCCCTTCCCATCCCCCGGGACTTAGGATAGCGCTGCGGGAAAGGCTGTCAAACTCCGGCCGGGCGCGTGACGTGTTGGGCGGAGAGGCAACGGCCTCGCCCCACTGCGCTTCGCCCGCCACGGCTGGCAAGCTCCGATAGCAGCTTGCCGGTCGAGTCACAACCGAATCCAACACGGCCTGTTCAAGGAGGAAAGGGGCTCACTGGAACGTCCTGCATTCCACAACGAGCCTTGGCCGCCTCCGGCCTTTCCTTCCCCCTTGAATGACCGTGAGCGATCTGTCCGGCACTGGCCCGGAACGTTGTATGACCCCGGCATTCACCGCAGCGGAGCAAATCGGCCCCAGAGGAAACGCCCACGGCGCGGCACGCGCCGCTTCCGCCTCCGCGAAGGAGTGGACACTCACTCGCGGGCCGGGGAAAAGAGGCTGCTACGGCGCATTCCGGCGCATCGCGCATCGGGTGGTGCATCGCCGCCGGAAGAAGCTCTCCCAACGCGGCCGTCGGCTTGACCGACAACGAAAGGCGGGCTAGCCAACATGGTGCGGCGTTACCCAAAATGCCTCACGCGCCCAATTGGCCGGGTTAGGAGCAGAGCCGCTCGAATCGTCCCGCGGCCTCGTCCCATGCGCCGGCGTCGGCCTGAGTCGGCAGGTGCTCGCGCATCCGGGTCGAGGCGGCCACCAGCCTCCGGCCCTCGGCGAGATCTTTGACCAGCCCGAGCCCCATGGCCTGGACGAGCAGGTTGCCCGCCGCGGTGGCCTCGGCGGGTCCGGCGTGGACCGGCAGCCGGCAGGCCCCGGCGACCATCGCGCAGAGCAGCTCGTTGCGGCAGCCGCCACCGACCACGTGGAGCTTGCGGATGGTCTTGCCGGAGAGCGTCCCGAGGTGGCCGAGCGTCCGGCGGCAGGCCAGGGCCAGGCTCTCGAAGACGCAGCGCGCCATCGCTCCCACGCCCTCGGGGGCCGCCTGTCCGGTGCGCCGGCAGAAGTCGCGGATGGTGGCCGCCATGTCCGCGGGCGCGGCGAAGGCCGGATCGTCGGGGTTGATGAGTGCGGCGAAGGCCGGCGCGCGCTGGGACTCGAGCGCGATGGTCGTCCAGTCGAGCTCCTGTCCCGAGCGGCTCCAGCCCCGGCGGAGCTCCTCGAGGATCCAGAGGCCGGTGACGTTCTTGAGGAAGCGGACCGTGCCGGAGACGCCTCCCTCGTTGGTGAAGTTCCGCGCGCGGGCCTCGGCCGAGAGAATGGGGGAGGGCACCTCGGCGCCCACCAGGAACCAGGTTCCGGAGCTCAGGAACGCCCAGTCGTCTCCGGAGGCCGGGACGGCGGCCACGGCGCTGCCGGTGTCGTGGCCGGCCGGCCAGACGATCTCGGCGCGGCTGCCCGTCTCGCGCCCGACGCCGGCCGAGAGCTTCGCGCGGAGCTTCCCCGGCTCGGAGACCTCCGGCAGCCGTTCGGCCGGGAAGCCGACGGCATTGAGGATGTCGGTGGACCAAGCGCGGCTGCGGGCGTCGAGCAGCCCGGTGGTGCTGGCGATGGTGTACTCGGCCGCCGCGCGGCCGGTGAGCATCCAGGCCAGCAGGTCGGGCATGAGCAGGAGCCTGTCGGCCCTCTCCACCAGCCACGGCCGGGAGGCCAGGTCGTCGGCCACCTGGTAGACGGTGTTGAAGGGCATGAACTGGAGGCCGTTCGCGCCGTAGAGTTTCTCGTGCGGCAGCGCCGCGTGGACGCGCTCGACGGCCGCGACGGTCCGCCCGTCGCGATAGGCGAAGGGTGCCCCCAGCAGGTCGCCGTCGGCGCTCACGTAGCCGTAGTCAACTCCCCAGGTGTCGATGGCCGCGCCGGCCAGGTCCGGGCCGGCGGCGCGCAGGCACTCCTTGACCTCCTCGAAGAGGCGCAGCACCGGCCAGTGCTTGTGCCCGTGGAGGTCGACCATGCCGTTGGGGAAGCGGCGAAGCTCGCGGGTCTCGAGGCGGGTCCCGGAGAACTCTCCGAGGACGGCCTTGCCGCCCGAGGCGCCGATGTCGATGGCCAGGAGCTTCGCTGATTTCACGGTTATCTCCCTGTCCGGGGGAAGAAGACGGCCCGCAGCGCGGCGACCTGCTCGTCGGAGAGCCCGCGCGCCTTGGGGTCGGCGGCCAGCCGCAGCAGGTAGAGCTCGGCGGCCCGCTCGGCCATCTCGGCGCGGTCCAGGGCGCCTTCCAGGTCGGTGGCGCGGACCACCAGGCCGTGCATGCTCCACATGGCGAGCTCATGGTCGCGCAGGGCTTCGCGGGTCGCCTGGGCGAGCGGCGGGGTGCTCCCGACCATGAAGGGCACGAAGCTCAGGCCGGCAAGCCCCAGGAGAACGCAGCCCTCCGGGTGGACGCGCCGCAGGGCGTCGGCGAAGGCCGGGCTCGTCTGCAGCCGGGAGAGGTGGCTCAGGGCGATGAGGTGCGGCGAGTGCACGTGGAGCACCGCTCGCATCTCGGGGTGCGCCTCGGCGCAGACGTCGTGGACTGCGAGGTGGCAGATGAACTCGCTGGTCGGCCGGCCCGAGCCCCACAGAATCCGGTAGCTGCCTCCGCCGGGCAGTATTTCGGCCAGCACGAGCGTCCGGGCCGGGAGCCGTTCGATGTCGCGCATCCTGCCGCCGGTTGCCGTGACCAGGAATCGTTTCCCGGCGAGCCCCGGGAAAGCGAGCTTCATATCGACGGCCGCGGCGCCGCGGGCTGCGCGCGGTGCCTTGAGCTTTCCCTCCAGGCGCACGGACATGTTGCCGGCGTTGCCCTCGGCCCAGCCGTGGCCGGCGACCAGGGCGCCGATATGGCCCATCCGCCCGATCTCGGGGTGCTTGAACATCGTTATTTTCCCGCCTCTCTGAAGAGCTCAAAGCGCTCGCGCGCGTCGGCGACCGTCGGTCGGCCCTGGGCGTCAACGAAGCCCGGCTCTCCGCGCGCTGCGCGGGCCTGGTGGCCGAGCAGCACCGCGGCGCTTTCCGTGAAGTGCGGCTCGAACTCCGGATGCAGGGCGAAGGGGTCGAGCATCGGCTTCGCCTCGGGGGTGTTGTGCTCGGTGCCGTTGAATACCGGCCACCAGCGCCGTCGCGCGGCGGCCACGATCTCGGAGAGGCGCTCGCGGGTGTTCCGGGTCGGGATCACCTCGATGGCGAAGATGCCCATGCCTTCAAGCCGGTCGAGGAGTCGCTCCACGTCGCGTTCGCCGCCGGTCATGGGGTTGCCCAGCACCGGGTAGGTGGGAATGGCGCCGTAAGCCAGGAAGAGCGCGCGCATGTCCTCGAGGGACAGGAACGCGTCCTCCGACTCGCTGACGAAGCCGGGCGCGCCGGCCTTGAGGAGCTTCGAGCGCAGGAAGTTCTGGAGCGCGGCGTCGGCGGTGCCAGCGGGAGGCTCGGCTCCGCAGAGCCGCTCGACGAGCGCAGGGAGCGCCTCGGAGCGATCCGCGGCCAGCGCGCCGAGCCGCTGGAGCGTCGCCTTGGCCACGTGCCGCTCGGTGACGTTGCCGCGCGGGGTCAGCGCCAGGACCGCCTCCCAGGCCGGCCCCTCGGCGCCGAGCCGCTCGCGGCAGAGCCCGGCGACCTTCCCGGTCATCTCCCGGCTGCGGCTGGCGATGGCCGAGCGGAGGGCCGCGAGGCGGCTGCCGGCTTCGGAGTCGTCCGCCGGATGGCGGGTGACGCCCTTGCCGCAGAGATAGACCCGGCCGGGGTTGTCGGGGTCGTTGAGAAGCACGCCCTCGCGCTCGGCGGAGCGGTCCATGGCCACGGCCTCGAGCGAGAAGGTCGCGCGGATGCCGGCCGTCCGGCAGGCCTCGCGGAACTCGCCGTGGCCCGCGACCGTGTAGTGGTCGTTGATGCCCAGGACGGCCAGCCCCTCGCGCGCGGCCTGGTAGACCGCCTCGCCCGGCGAGCGGAAGACGCTGAAGGACTCGTTGGTGTGGATGTGCAGGTTGGTGCCGCGACGCCCCCGGGAGGGCAGCCCCGCGCAGAGCGCCCCGAGGGCTTCGAGCCGCGACTCGAGGCTGCCGCCGGCGAGTCCTTCCGGGGACTGATCGTTGTCCGGGTGCAAGTCGCTATCCTCCTGGCGCTAGCGCCGCTAGCGCCCGCGTACGGGCACGAGTCCCCTGGCCGCCTCGACCTCCACGGCGTAACCCGCCGGGACGTCGACGTGGTAGATCACCAGGCGCCCGCGCCGGCGCCATTCGACGCTGACCGCCCCGCCGGGCACCGGAACGCTCCCGCGACACCATGGCACGGCCAGGTCGTTGAAGCGCAGCCGCACGGTGCGTTTCTGGCGGTCGATCCGCCGGAGGCCCAGCACGTCGCGGTAGAGCATGTGCGCGGCGTGGGCGGCAAAGCCGTGGTTGCAGCTGGCGTCCTCGTCGGCCATCTCCCAGAGCGTGCCGGTGCGCTCGGCCATGTAGAGCAGGTAGCCGGCGCACTCGTCGAGCATCTGACCGGAGAGGCCCCGGCGCGAGAGCAGCTCCAGCCGCAGCATGTTGCCGATGAAGGGCGCGGCCGGATGGACCTCCGGGAAGCGCCCCGTCTTCCTGCGGTCCGGGCCGAAGTCCCCGACCAGGCGCCGCCAGAGCCGCGGGTGGCTTTCCGGTGTGGCCGTTCCGAAGAAGAAGGCGAAGTACTGGCAGACCTCGCTGCGGTTCCGGGTGACCCGGAGGCGACGGCCTTCGCGCACGGCGTTGTCGACGAAGAACTCGCCGTCGAAGGATTGCCGGCGCACGACGGTGCGTACCCGTCGGGCCTCGGCGGCCAGCCACGGGAGCCGGTAGAGGCGCGCGGCGGCGTCGAGCGCCCCGGAGTAGAGCATGTTCGTCGGGTAGTTCACGTCCTGGGCGAACTTGTTGGCCTCGGACCACTCGACAAAGACCCAGCTCGGGAGCTTCTCGAGCAGGCCGTCGGAGTTGCGGAAGGGCCGGAAGTAGTCGAAGAGCGCCAGGACCTTCCGGCGCAGGGCCTCGACCATGGCCCGGTCGCCGGTGCGCTCCAGGTACTCCTCGAGCTGGACCACGAACCAGAGCGCCCAGTTGGGGATGAAGGTCCCGTTGGGATGGTCGGCCGGGTAGCACATGGGCAGCATCCCGGCCGGCAGGTTCGGGAAGCGCGGCGGCAGGAGGTAGTTCTCGAGGAAGTTTCGCTCCACGAGCGCGTCGCCGCAGAGGTCGAGCGCCGCGCGGGCCGTGAAGAAGCTGTCGCAGAGCCAGCCGGCCCGCTCGCGCGAGGGGCAGTCCATGAAGATGTCCACGGAGTTCTGCCGGAAGGTCTCGCGGGCGGCGGCGAAGAGGCGGTTGAGGCGCTCGTCGCCGGCGGAGAAGTTGGCCAGCGGCGAGCATGGGTGGGCCATCTCGCGCAGGCGCACGCCGGAGATCTCGCAGCCGCCGCCGAGCGCCAGGAGCTTCAGGTAGCGCAGCGTGTAGGGTTCGAAGGCCTCGAGCTCGTAGGTGCCGGGCTCGAGCTCCCAGAGCACGGCGTTGACGCAGCTCATCCTCCGGAAGTCGACGTCGAGCGCCGGGGTGAGCAGCTCATCGAAGACCATGTAGAGCCGGGTCGGCCGGCGGCAGGTCACCGTGGCGCCCGGGAATCCGGTGAGGTTCGTGCCCAGGTCGAGGACCTGGAAGGAGTCCGGCGCGAGCTCGATCCTCTCGCGCGGATCGCAGGCGGCGTCGAGCTTCCTGACTGCGCGGGAGGCCATGCCCTGGAGCTCGAGGGAGGGCACGATTTCGAGCTCGCTCTCGGGGTATCCCTTGTAGCTGTCCCCGACCTTGGTCAGCGAACGGTCGCGCCAGGGGTCCTTCACCGGCAGCCCGGTGCGCACGCGGCCTCGAGAGACGAAGGCCACCGGTTGGCGGACGAGCAGTTCAGGAGCGGGCACCCGTCTGGGCAGAAGCCGTTTGGTCTCGACGACCGCCAGGCGCTCGGGCCGGAAGCGCGCGTTGGCCTCGCCGCGCCAGCGGTCGAAACCCGGCCGCAGCCGCCAGACCTCCATGAAGGCCCGTTGATAGCTGTAGCGTTGAACCTTCTGGACGCGTTCCCGGACGGCCCGGGCCGCGAAGCGCGCGCCGGCCCCGGCGGTGGAGGCCAGCACCCGGCCGCCGCAGACCAGTTCGGCCTGCAGGAAGGAGGGCTGGTCGAGGAGCGCGTAGGAGTTCACGTTGTAGCCGGCCACCTCGACGGCCAGGACGTTCGGGCCCGGCCTCAGCCGCTCGGTCACGTCCCATTCGTCGAGGCGGTGGAACCCGTGCGGTCCGCGCGCCGGGCCGTGGGCGACGAGCTCGCCGTTGACGAAGGCCCGGTAGAGGCTCGCCGCGGCTACACGCAGGACCGTGCGGGTGCCCGGAGAACGCCGCGGGGCCCGAAGCGCGGCGCGGAACCCGACGGTCAGGTTCATCTCGCGCTCGCGGCCGCGGAGCCAGAGCGGCCGGGCGGAGAGGAAGCTCGCTTTGTCGGCGGTCATTGGGCGACTACCGGACCATTACCTGTCCGCTGTCCACCACCAGGGTCTGTCCGGTGATGCAGCGGGCCTGGTCGGAGCACAGGAAGGCCACGGCGGCGGCCACGTCGGAGCGCTTGATCTCCCGGCCCAGGGCGGTCAGGGAGTTGTAGTAGGGGATGACCTCTTCGGGCTGGATGTTGCGCTTGCGGGCGCAGGCCCGGATGTACTCCGGGTTCCAGATCTTGGAGCCCTCGAAGACGTTGCCTGGGGCAACGGCGTTGACCCGGATGGCGTCCTTGCCGAGCTCCAGCGCCCAGCCGCGCATCAGGTGCAGCTCGCCGGCCTTGGTGGCGTTGTAAGCCGAGTTGGCCTTCGACGCATCCAGGCCGGTCTTGGAAGAGACCATGACCATGGCTCCGCCCGTGGCCTGTCCCTTCATGATCCTGGCGGCTTCGCGGGCCACCAGGAAGTAGCCGGTCAGGTTGATCTCGAGGGCCTGGCGCCATTTGTCGAGCGGCATGTCCACGAGCTCGAAGGCCGGGGCGACGCCGGCCGCGCAGACGGCGATGTCGAGCCCTCCCCAGCGGCGGAGCAGCTTGTCGAAGGCCGCGGCCACCGAGCGTTCGTCGGTGACGTCCATGCGCACCGCGTGGGCCCGGCGCGGTTCGGCCGAGGCCGCGGCGGCGGCCGCCGCCCCCGGTTCGTCCACGTCGCAGAAGACGACGGTGGCGCCGGCCTCGACCAGCCCCTGGGCGATGCCCTGGCCCAGTCCCGAGGCAGCGCCGGTCACCAGCGCCACTTTGCCGGCCAGCGGGGATGCCGCCGAGTCGGCCAGCCGCGCGCGGTAGTGCTCGGCCTCCCAGTTGATGATGAACTCGGCCGCGGCCGGCGAGAGGTTCCGCGCCGCGCCTCGGGCCGAGGCCAGGCGCACGATGCGCGCGCCGCTGGCCGCCACGGACTCCACGGCCTCGAGCTTCAGCGGGTCGTCGGCCAGGAGCAGCGCGCCCAGGCCGCGGACGAAGGCCACGCGCGGCCAGGCGGGCTCGGCCAGGGCCGGGCGGACCTTTGCGGGCAGTTCGGCGAGAGAATCGGCCAGGAGCGCGCGCGCTCCGGTGTAGACGATGTGGTCGGGCGTGAGCGCCCCCGCGGCCATGGTCTCGCAGACCGGCCCGGCCGAGGCGGCGCAGAGCTCGAGGTTGTCGGAGAACCGGGCGAATAGCGGCGTGCCCCGCGACTCCCGCCAGGCCCTGCGCACCTCGGCCAGAGCCGAGCGCAGGGCGCCCGAATCCACCGGCGGCAGCGAGTGCATGGCGGGGGAGGGCGGGGCGAAGTGGCGTTCGCAGCGCCGCACCCAGTCCTCGTGGAGACCGAGGCACTCCCGGGCGGAGTCCGCGGACACGAAGATCCCGTGGTTCTCCAGGAAGATCACGGCCGGGGCGCGGCCGTGCTTGCGCTCGTACGCTCCGATGGCCGAGCGGATGGCGGCGGCCAGCTTCCAGCCCGGGTCGGTGTACGGCACCCAGAGCGGCGGCGGCTCTCCGGCCGTCGCGAGTTCGCGCAGGGTCCGCTCCCCCGGTCCGCAGGCGAGGGCGTTGACCGCCACCGGGTGGGTGTGGATCACCACGCGGCCGAGCAGGGCGTGGAGGGCGCTCTCCACCGACGGACGGCCGCGGATCTCGCCGATGACCGCCGCGGACAGGTGGTCCATCACCAGCGCCTCGCGCTGTTTGGGAGCGAGGCTCGGCAACTCCGGGCGGTCTAGGACCGCGAGGACCTTGGGCAGGTCCATCTCCACCCAGCCGGCCGATTCGCTCATCAGCGCCAGGGCCGTGCCGCTGGCCTTGACTGCCATGGTCCGGCCGTCGGCGGACTTGACGGAGGTGTTGCCGCCGCCGGCCTGGACGAAATCGGGATTGGCGCCGACCGTGCGCGAGACCTCGATGAGCTGGAGCAGCGCTGGCTTGTCCATTAGTCCTCCGCCGTGGTCATGCTGCGTTTCCGGGGGCGCGACTCGACTTGCAGGGATCCGGGCACTGGTTTCGGTTCTCCGGGCGGGGGAACTATTCGATATCCTGCAGCCGCAGGCTGCAGGGATCGAATTCCATGGTGTGTTCCCCCCAGCTCCATCCGCTTGCGATGGGATGAGCGGACCCGTTCTGAGGAAACGCTGCGCGTTTCCTCGCCACGGGGTGCCCCCGCCCGGAGAACCGAAACCAGTGCCCTCCGGTCGCGGATGTCGCTACACACTTTCATCTTTCGCAATCGATGACCGTCTTGATGCCCTGGCCGGCCTCCATGACCTTGAAGGCCTCGTGGATCTTCTCCAGCTTGAACCGGTGGGTGATGAAGCGGTCCCAGGGCAGGTCGCCGCGGGCGACCATCTCGATGCCCTGGCGATAGTGGCGCAGATCGGAACCGAAGGCGCCGAACACGGATATCTCGTTGTAGTGCAGGTGGTTGGTGTCGATGGGCACCACCGGGTCGTCCTTGGGGATGCCCGCGAAGAAGGAGACCCGCGCGCCCTTGCGCACCAGCCTGAGAGCGTCCGGCTGGGCCTGCTTGACCGAGCAGGCGGTCACGGCCAGGTCGAACTTCTCGCCTCCCGCGGCCTCGAGGATGGTCGCGACGGGGTCCTTGCCGGCGGTGTTCACCGGCACGCCCAGTCCGAACTCGCGGACGTAGGCCAGTCGCTCGTCGGAGACGTCGGCGACGACCACCGGCTCGCAGCCGCGGGCCTTGAGGACCCCGGCGTGCATGAGGCCGATGGGACCCGCGCCGATGACCACGGCGCGGTCGCCCTTCTGCGCGCCCAGGAACTCCTGACCGTTCAGGACGCAGGTCAGTGGTTCGATGAGCGCCGCGCGGTCCGGGCTCATGCCGTCCGGAAGGGGCATGACGTTGCCGGCGGCAACGGCGCGGGCCGGGACCTTCATGTACTCGGCGAAACCGCCGGGATACTGGTAGCCCAGGGCGGTGAAGTCGTCGCAGAGGTTGCTCTTGCCCCGACGGCAGTAGAGGCACTGGCCGCAGCCGATCACCGCGGCGGCTATCACTCTTTGCCCGGGCTTGAGGCCGGCGACGCCGGCACCCAACTCATGGACCTCCCCGACCATCTCGTGGCCGGTGATGGTGGGGGGCACCACGTTCTTCTGGCCGTGGGTGAAAATCCGCTTGTCGGTCCCGCAGACCGCGCAGCGCAGGATCCTGAGGACGACCTCGCCCGGACCGGCCGATGGCTTGGGGACCTCCTGGATGCGCACGTCGCGGGGACCGTGGTAGACCGCGGCTTTCATCGTTCAGCCCCTTTCTTCCTCTATGAGTGGTTGCCGGTTGGTAGTTTAGCTGCTTTGGCAGGGCGGTCAATAGCCGTTTCTCACAGGACAGATGTGCGAGCAGCTCACAGACGGAGATAAGACGCACAGAATCGCACACTTGGGCAGTCGGGAGAAAAACTCGTTAAAGATGAGTTTCAAACGACCGACCTAATCGATGCAAGGACGAATCCAGGAAAGGAGGTGGTCCTCGCAAGACGTAGGCGGCCGGGAGCCGGTAGCCTTCCCGGCAGGGGCCTGTGGCCGTCCCCCGGTGGTGCGTTGACGGCCGGTCGTTTCCGGGACAGGGACGTCCCGGAAGGTGAATCAGGGAGGAGAGAACCATGAGTCTTCTGAGAATCAATCACAACATTTCCTCGATCAATACGCAGCGCAACCTCAACCTCACGACTTTCGAGTTGAACAAGACCCTTCAGCGGATGAGCTCGGGCTTCCGCATCAACGTGGCCGCGGACGGCCCGGCCGACCTGGTCATCAGCGAGAACCTGCGTTCGCAGATCTCGGGCATCAAGGCGGCGCTGCGCAACACGCAGGAGGCCGCCAACCTGATCGGCATCGCCGAGGGCGCGCTGATCGAGATCAGCAACGTGCTCACGTCGATGCGCTCGCTGGCCGTGCACGCGTCGAACACGGGCGTGGTCAGCGATTCGCAGGTGGCTGCCGATCAGTCCGAATTGGATCGGGGCCTCGAGTCCATCAATCGGATCGTGGAGGCCACCAGGTTCGCCGGCGACCCCATCTTCACCACCACGTCGCTGACGTTCCACGTGGGCGAGGGCGCCACGAGCGGCATCGATACCGTGAACTTCTCGGTTGGATTGGTCAACACCAGTCTCCTGGGGATTTCCGCGACGATCACGGGCGGCGCCTTCGACCTGGCGACCAGCGCGCGTGCGGCCATCAGCCTGATCGACGCGGCGGCCAACACCGTGGCGTCACTCCGCGGCCGGCTGGGCGCCTTCCAGAAGGACTGCCTGCAGACCAACATCAACAGTCTGAGCGTGTCCATGGAGAACATGACCGCCACCGAGAGCTACATCCGCGACGCGAACATGGCCGAGGAGGCCAGCGAGTTCACCAGGAACCAGGTGCTGGTCCAGTCGGGCCTGTCGGTGCTGGCCCAGGCCAACGCCGCGTCTCAAAGCGTGCTGCAGCTGCTGCGGTAGCTGCCGAGGAAGTGAGGTGATGACATGATTGCTCCGATAAGCGGAAGCCCCGTACAGATGGACCCTGCCGCGGCCCCGTCGGCACAACCTGCCGCCGGGCAGCCCCCGGTGCCGCAGGCTCCTGCCCTGCAACAGACGGTGAGCCAGGCCATCGATGCCCAGGCGGCAGCCTCCCAGAAGGCCGCCGAGCAGGCCGCCAAGGCCCAGGCCGCGGCGATCGACAAGGTCACCAGCAGCCAGCCGGAGCCCACGGCGGTCAGGCCCAGCCAGGTCCGTTTCCAGAGGGACATGGAGACCGGGCGGGTGGCCGTCGAGGTCTACGACGCGATCACCGGCGAGAAGAAGGGGCAGATGCCCTCCGAACAGCTGATGAAGACGCTCTCCAACATCAGCCACCAGATCGGGCTGCTGCTCGACAAGACCGGCTGAAGAGACACCGCGGGACTTCGGACAGGTTCGGAAGACCGGCTTTCAGGACCCGTCGGGAAAAATCATGACGAGGTCTTGACAAATCAGGAGGCTAAGGTACACTAGGAACGGTTGACGAACGGGCTGCGAAGGATCGCGGCTCAGCGAAGCAGGGATGAAAGGCTGGCGCAAGGATGCGCGCAAGAGCCGGAAGTCCGGAGAACTGCAAACCCCGGGTGCGGACCGAGAGTCCGGCCCGGGGTGTCTTTTTGGGCTCGCGACGGGAAAGGGGGTGGGCCTGAAGCTGTAACGCCCGGGCGGAGCGGAGGCGCCGTCCGGGACTGTGGTGGTGGGACCTCCAGGGAGGAAGCGACTGACTGCGGCTTCCTCCCGACCGTGAGCTGAACCCAACTGCGACCCCGAAAGGGGTGGGCTCGCTCCGGAGTGCCGACGGACCGGTCCAACTGCGACCCCGAAAGGGGTGGACCGCCGGCGGCTGAGGTGCCCGGACACGGAAGTCCGGGATGGCGACAGGGAGGACGTCATGGCGCTGAGGCGACTGGCCAAGAGATACTCCGGCCGTCGCGCCCGAAGAAGGGCGCGGGTCGCCTGTTTTGTGCGCTGCATAAGCTGCAAGCCTATGTTCGATATCCCTCCTGTCAGTCCATCCTTGGACGAATGCGGGCAATGGGGCATTGTGCCTCCATGCGCACGTGTTCGGGAATCGGCCGGCGAGAAGGAGCTTGCCGGTGCGCGAACGTCTACCAAGGAGGACGGCAATGGGTATCTTTCAGATCAACCACAACATCTCTTCGATCAACGTCCAGCGTAACCTGAACTCGACCAGTCTGGCTCTCGGCAAGTCGCTCGAGAAGCTGAGCTCCGGTCTTCGGATCAACACCGGCTGGGACGGTCCGGCCGACCTGAACATCAGCGAGCAGCTGCGCTCGCAGATCAGCGGCATCAAGTCGGCGATCCGGAACACCCAGGAAGCCATGAACTTCATGGCGGTGGGCGAGGGGGCTCTCGCCGAGATCAGCAACATGCTGGTCGACCTGCGGGCCAAGGCGGTGCACGCCGCGAACGAGGACCTGGTCAGCTCCGGTCAGCGCGAGGCGGACCAGGCGGAAGTCGACGCGATCGTCCTGGCGGTGGACCAGATCATCGCCTCCACGACCTACGCTGGGCAGGCGGTCTTCGGCAACGGGTCGCAGACCTTCCATGTCGGCCCCAATGGAGTTGCCGGTGTGGATACGGTTGACTTTGACCTGGGTGGACCGAGTGCCGCTGAGCTGACGATCGACACGATCGATCTGACCGCGGCCGGCGGCGGCGCCGCGGCGATGGCCATCATCAGCACGGCGATCGGCGACGTGGCCGAACTGCGCGGCGACTACGGTTCGTTCATGAGGCATCAGCTGCAGTCGACGATCAACAGCCTGAACGTTCAGCTGGAGAACGTGACCGCGACCGAGAGCTACATCCGCGACACGAACATGGCGGAGGAGGTCTCGGAGTACACCAAGCAGCAGATCCTGGTGCAGGCCGGCATGTCCGTCCTGGCCCAGGCCAACGTCTCGTCACAGAGCGTGTTGTCCCTGCTGCGCTAGGCGCGGTGCAGTGGCGTGAGCCCGACGCCGGGAAGCGGTGTCGGTGGCAACGGACATTGAACGCCGGCGAGAGGAGGTGTTGATGGCGGGATGAGGCGCGGACGGAGTGGAGGCGCCGTCCGGTGGCCTTGCGGGTGAGACCTCCAGGGAGGAAGCGAGGAGGCTGCGGCTTCCTCCCGACCGGCAGCTGGGTCCAACTGCGACCCCGAGAGGGGATGGGCTCGCTCCGGAATGCCGAGGGTTCGGTCCAACTGCGACCCCGGATGGGGTGGACGGCTCGCGGCGGATGTGTCCGGACATGGAAGTCCGGGATGGCGACAGGGAGGACACCATGGCGCTGAGGCGACTGGCCAAGAGATACTCCGGCCGTTGCGTCCCCAGAGGGGCGCGGGTCGCTTCTTCGTGCGCGAAGGCCTGCGGGCCTGTGCTTCAAGAGCTTCCCGTCAATCCATCCTTGAGACTGGTGCGGCCGTCGGGGCGCTGTGCCCCCGTGCCCTCCAGGTCCGGAAGTTGGCCGGCGAGAAGGATCTCGCCGGTGCTCTGGCATCCAAGGAGGAACTGAGATGGGCGTTTTTCAGATTAACCACAACATCTCCTCCATCAACGTTCAGCGGAACCTGGGGCAGACGAGCCTGGCTCTCGGCAAATCGCTCGAGAAGCTGAGCTCCGGTCTGCGGATCAACAGCGGCTGGGACGGTCCGGCCGACCTGAACATCAGCGAGCAACTGCGGTCGCAGATCGGCGGCATCAAGTCGGCGATCCGGAACACCCAGGAGGCCATGAACTTCGTGGCGGTGGGCGAGGGGGCTCTCGCCGAGATCAGCAACATGCTGGTCGACCTGCGGGCCAAGGCGGTGCACGCCGCGAACGAGGACCTGGTCAGCTCCGGTCAGCGCGAGGCGGACCAGGCGGAAGTCGACGCGATCGTCCTGGCGGTGGACCAGATCATCGCCTCCACGACCTACGCTGGGCAGGCGGTCTTCGGCAACGGGTCGCAGACCTTCCATGTCGGCCCCAATGGAGTTGCCGGTGTGGATACGGTTGACTTTGACCTGGGTGGACCGAGTGCCGCTGAGCTGACGATCGACACGATCGATCTGACCGCGGCCGGCGGCGGCGCCGCGGCGATGGCCATCATCAGCACGGCGATCGGCGACGTGGCCGAACTGCGCGGCGACTACGGTTCGTTCATGAGGCATCAGCTGCAGTCGACGATCAACAGCCTGAACGTTCAGCTGGAGAACGTGACCGCGACCGAGAGCTACATCCGCGACACGAACATGGCGGAGGAGGTCTCGGAGTACACCAAGCAGCAGATCCTGGTGCAGGCCGGCATGTCCGTCCTGGCCCAGGCCAACGTCTCGTCCCAAAGCGTGCTGCAGTTGCTGGGTTAAGGTTGGGTTGAGGCGCCGATCCGGTCGGCGCTCCGTACGGCCCGGGATGTCCTAAAGGCCGGGCGGAGGGGGCCGATGAAGTAAGAGGCCCTTTGTCGGCCGGATCACGGAAGAGGGAGGAATGGCCATGGCAGGAGTGACGGGCGTAGGTGCAACGCGTCCTGACCTGTCCCTGCCGGCCCCGACCGGAAGTGGGTCACCGACTGGGCAGGCGGCGAAAGGCCTCCCCGGGAGCGTCAGGCTCCGCATCTTCCAGCCCACCGGCCGCGTGTACGCTGAGGTAGTGGACCCGCAGACTCGTGAGGTTGTGAAGACGATCCCGCCGGTGGAGTTGCTCAAGGTGATGGCCAAGGTGCATCAGACCCTTGGGCTTCTGCTGGACCGGGAAGGGTAAGCGGCAAGACCGGGCCCCGGCGGCTTCGATGCCGTCGGGGCCCGCGTCGGAGACGGACGGAGGCTGGAGATGGCGTTCGCCACGGACAAGACCCGCGAGTATCTCAAGACCCAGATCCAGACGGCCAGCCGCGAACAGCTCATCCTCATGTTGTACGATGGCGCCATCCGTTTCGGAGACCAGGCAAAGGACCGGATCGTCGCGCAGGACCGGGAGGGCGCCCACGGCCTCTTGATCCGCGCTCAGAACATCGTCCTGGAGCTTCTCTATGCCCTGGACCGCAAGGCCGGCGGCACGATAGCCGACAACCTCGCGGGGCTCTACACCTACTGCTATCAGCGCCTGGTCGAAGCCAACATCCAGCACGACCCGGTCAAGATCGACGAGTGCAACGGCATCCTCAGGAAGTTGCGGGAGGCTTGGGCGCAGGCCATGGCTAACCTCAAGAGGGGCCAGGGGGCGGCCACGGGCCAGACAGCAGGGGGATCCGCAACAGGCTGAGGTTCCGGGCGATAGTTATGGAAGTTCGGCGGAAGCCGACATCGCGTTAGTGGATTTGGTTGCTGGTTGCTCACACAAAGCCACAGAGCCACAGAGACTTGCCCGCCGAAGCTTGGCAAGCGAAGGAGGAGCAGCAGGCTCGTAAGTTGTTGTTCTCCGCAGCTTGGCGGCTCCGTGTGAGATGCTGTTCTTGGGGTGTAGCGCGCCCAAATCCCTCTGCCATAGGAATTTACTGGTAACCGGCGGGGTCTGATGCGGTATAATGATGAGAGATGTTCGAGGAGAAGACGGCCGGGACGGAGTACCGCATGGACGGTATCCCTTACGGCCGTTGGGGGGTGCGTGGAGATTCGGCGATGAGACGTCTGGCCTGCATTGGCATTCTGACCGGGTGCGTGATCGCTTTGGCGGTCTCTGGGGCGTATAGCGAGGAAGAGCAGCCGGCCGAACCCAAGGCGCGCGGCGGCAGGCATAGGGGCCAGTTGACGGACGAGCAGCTCCAGCAGCTGAAGGACAGGTTCGCGCAACGGCAGGCCGAAAGAGCCGGCCAGGGCGGGACGGGCGGTGCGGCCGGGCTCGACCCCAAGAAAGCCAATCTGACCCTCGTGGCCGAGGCCTTCAAGGCCGGCGAGGCGGCCTTCAAGGCCGAGAACTATCCGGGCGCCTTCGAGTACCTGGTGGACGTGGCCGCCTGCGCGCACATCCAGGGCGCGGCGAACTTCTCCAACCAGGCGCGAGGTCGCATCCTCGAGATGGAGAAGATGGCCGCCGACAAGCTGGAGGAAGCCAGGCTCAAGAAGCTCCAGGGCGACGGGCCGGGGGCCCTGGAGGTGCTGAAGATCCTGCGCGAGAAGTTCTACTTCACGAAGGTGGCCGACGAGGCCGGCAACCTGCTCCAGGCCCTGGCCTCCGACCCGCGCGTGGCCGCCTCAGTGGACATGATGGCCGCCGAGGAGTCCGACGGGGCCGGCCGATACGCCGAGGCCGCCGGCCGGTACGAGTCGGTCATGAAGAAGTACCCGGAGAGCGTCCAGGCCCTCAAGGCCAAGCTGCGGCTGGAGGCCATGCGCAAGGACGAGGCCATCGCCGCTGCCATCAAGGAGGGCGTCGACAAGTCGGCCGAGAGCACCTGCCCGGGGATCCTGGCCATGGCCAGGAACTTCGTTGCCAACGGGCGGCAGGACAAGGCGCGGCCGCTTTTCCAGAAGGTCGTCGACGGCTTCCCGGAGTCCGAGTACGCCAAGGAGGCTCAGAAAGCCCTGGACGAGATGGACGCGGGGGCCAGGAAGAAGGAGTCCGTGGAGCCGCCCGAGACGCAGGAGTAACCCGGCGGAAGCGCGGAATTCTTGAGAAGAGGAATTGCAGCGTACGGCTTGCGCCGCCGGTCTTCGTCTTGAATATCGGCACTCCCCGGGCCAGATTCTGGATGTCCGCGAGCCCTGAGCGCTCCGTAAATGCTTAAGAGTTAGCCGCTTGCGTGTAGCTTGGGCCGGGTGCCCTGCTACTGTCGGTGTGGACGCGCGGCTGCAAAGCCCTGATGTGCTGAGCCTTGCGACTGAGCATTGACTTCATGCCAGGTATAGACGAGCGACATGGAGTGGCAGACGCCAACGCACGTGATGGCGGGTGTTTGCGCGCTGCGAGCTCGCGACAAGGCGGTCTGTGCGGTTAGTTTTCAGGTATAGTGCCCGGCGGGATTGCTTGTGAGGCATCGAGGTGTCCAGGCGGTCCTGGTCGCGCGCTTCTTGCGTTTTCAAGTCTTGACAGCCGCATCGCTTTCGGTATAAGGGGCCGCACATCTTGAGAAGCCGCAACAGTGTGAGCGCAAGTCAAGTCGTCAGGGAGAGCCGGTGTCCCAGGTGGCATTGTTCGACTGGCCGTCAACGACCGCAGCGGCGGCGCCTGACGTTATTGGACTGAAAACGGCGAGTCATGAGAAGCATGGCTCCGAATCGTTCGCTGCTCAGTCAGAGAAGAGTCAAGGCCGGGCGCCGGTGCGACTGGCCCTTCCGGTGCAGGCAGATTCAGTTCATGGGAGGCCGTATGTCTTGGCGTGATGTTGGGATGTTGGGGACGGGGCTGGTGGTAGGTGCTTGTGTTGGTGTGGGCAGCTACCTTGCCGGCAATGGTTCGCTTGCCAAGCCGAAAGCCAATGAGGACAGCGGGGCCTCGGCCATCGCCTCCGAGCTGAGGGCGCTTCACAAGAAGATGGCGACCTTCGAGGTGCGGATGGCTGCCCAGGAACAGAAGCCTGGGGTTCAGGAGGCGCTGAACGACCCGGCCCTGCGGGCGCAGCTGGCTGCTGCTGCCGCGTCCGTGAAGGGCCCCGAAGACGGCAGTGCCACGACCGGCGCGCCCACCAACACGTGGCGCAGGAACATGGTCGAGAACTACCGCAAGAACTGCCGGGAGGTCGAATGGCAGTTGCGGACGGTGCTGAATGTTGACGAGGCCGCGTGGCGGAAGGTCGAGGCTGTGCTGAAGGAGCACACCGCCCCACTGGAGGCCTATCTCAAAGACTGGGAGCAGGGCAAGGTGAACGTCCCGCCCAGGGTAAACACCCTGATTGCCGGCAAGCTCCCGACGACGCTGGCAGCCATCAAGCTGATTGTGCCCGAGAGTTCCTACGAGGCCATGGAGAAGTGGCGCCATCAGCCGGACGAGAAGCCCTCCTGGAGCTTCGGCAAGGGAGAGCTCTTTCTGGCGGCGGACGAGTACAAGCAGTATGCGGTCCATCGCTCGGTGGCCATGTACTACGGGGTTCTGGCTCCGGAACTGGCCAAGTTCTGCGATGAGCAGAAGTTCGATGGCGAAAAGAAGAAGCTGATGGATGCGATGCTGAAGAGGCACCTCGAGAGGGTGATGCAGTACATGGCCGACAAAGAGACCAACCTGCGGAGCCCGGAGGGCATGGCCAAGGCTCGGGCGATCACCGGGGCGGCCGACGCCGAGGCCAAAATCATACTTGGCGCTGCCGGGCTGGAACGCTTCCAGCAGTGGAGACGAAGCTCTGGAAGCCGCTGCATGTTCTTCGGAGAAGAGCCCGTCGCAGGCGGCGGGCGGATGCCTACAAGGCCTTCGCCGAGACCGAAGCCTGTGGATACGAAGACGCCGCCCGAGCATGCTGGCGCGGACGTGGATGGCCTCTAGGGAAGTACGGTCGAATCTGTTTACGTAAGCCGTGAATGGGGACTTGCCGAGCGTGTTCAGCGATAGAGGAGATGCAGGAATGTTGAAGGTGAACGCTTCGCTGGTTGGCCGTTGGTGTGGGATTGCGTCCTTGGTGGTCCTGGCGGTCATGCTGGCCGCGCCGGCGCTGGCCGGACAGGTCCGTTACGTGAAGGCGGATGCCACTGGGGCCAATAACGGCACCAGTTGGACTGACGCCTATACGAGCCTGACGGCGGCCTTGACGGCTGCGGCCAGCGGGGACGAACTCTGGGTGGCGGCCGGGACGTACAAGCCTGGCACGGCGAGGACATCCACCTTTACACTGAAGAACGGCGTGGGCGTCTATGGTGGTTTCGCGGGCACGGAGACGCAGCGTAGCCAGCGTGACTGGGCGGTGAACGAGGCGGTGTTGAGCGGTGACATCGGGACGGTGGGGGTGGCGACGGACAACGTTTACCACGTGGTTACGGGAGTGACGGGTAGCATCATCGATGGCGTCACGATCCGCGACGGGTATGCCAATGGTTCTTCGCCAGCAAACATGGGCGGAGGGGTATACGTTGGCGCTGACAGTGCGGTGGTGACGAACTGTACGATTCGGAACAACACGGCTGTCTATTATGGCGGCGGTCTCATACAGAGTGGTTCTGGCACGACTGTTTGCAGCAACACTGTGTTCTTCAACAACACATGTCCGAACGGTGGAGGAGCGTCTGCGAAGGTGGGGACGCTCAACATAACGAACTGCACGTTCAGCGGGAACACTGCGACGAGCCACGGTGGGGCGGTAAGTCGGTACGGCGGTGTCATAAACATCAAGAACAGCATTGCGTGGGGGGATACGAGCCCGGAGGAGATATACGGTAGTCCGACGGTGACGTACAGCTGTGTGCAGGGCGGCTACACGGGGACGGGGAACATAAGGTGTAACCCGGGTTTTGCTGACCGAGGCAATGGTGACTTCCACTTGAAGTCCCGGGCGGGGCGTTGGACGTCGGGCGGCTGGGTGCAGGACCAGGTGACGAGCCTGTGTATTGACGCGGGTGATCCGGCGGATGGCTATTCGCTGGAGCCTTCGGACAACGGGGGGCGTATCAACATGGGCGTGTACGGGAACACGGTGTACGCGTCGAAGCACTCTGGCGACGCGAACATAGTGTACGTGAACGCAGCGGCGACGGGGACGAACAACGGTGGTTCGTGGGCAAACGCCTATGTGCAGCTGCGGGATGCGCTGATTGACTTGCCGCCGGCGGAGGTGTGGGTGGCGGCAGGGACATACAAGCCGACTGGCGGGACGGATCGTACCGCCACTTTCCTGGTTGAGGACGGCGTGGCGGTCTACGGAGGTTTCGCGGGTGCGGAGACGCAGCGTAGCCAGCGCGACTGGGCGGTGAACGAGGCGGTGTTGAGCGGTGACATCGGGACGGTGGGGGTGG
>CALGYR010000099.1 GCA_937935355.1 uncultured bacterium
ATCGTATTCGGTGACTGGAGTTCAGACGTGTGCTCTTCCGATCTCCTCTTCCCGCGCGGTGGCGTAATCGTCCTCCACGGGGTCCCATGCAATCGTCCCGTCCGGCATACACAAGAAGAAGTGTTCGTCCATAGTCCCATCTTACCATGGCTCTCAGCGCTCCTTCCAAATGCCGAGCGTCCCGCCGACGAACAAAAGCTCATCGACTGAGTGGGTCACGACGTAGATGCCCCCGCCCTTGAGGACATTGCGCTGGAAGTCCAACTGCGCCTCGCTGGGCTCGTTGTAGTCCAACTTCGTCTCGTTGAAGACGATCCGATTCGGCGCGAAGAACACCATGTCGGCAAAGCCGGGGGTGGTGAAGGACTTGGTCTTGCTCCGTGTCTGGTTGACGAGGTAGGGCGTGATGCCCAGCTTCTCAAGCAGGTCGGCCTGGGCGTGTACGAGGTCGGCCTCAGTCATGACAGACTCAGCTTGAACTCGGGCGCGCCGGTCAGAGAGAGCAGGTCGCGCCTGTGAATGAGGAAGCTCCGTTCCTCGAAGAGTTCCATGCACTTGACGCACACGACCACGGCCACTAGGTGGTCGTCGGTCGACTGCGGAGCGACAAGGATGGCGCAGCGCTCCTCTTCGGGCTCTTCGCCGCAGAGTAGGCACTTCACGCCGAGAACCGCATATATTGAGGAATCCACTCAAGCTCTACCTCTTCAAGCGGCCCGTGTCTGTTCTTTGCGACGTTCACGAGGACGTACCCCTTTCTGTCTTTAGGCCAGCTCATAAGCATGACCACATCGGCGTCCTGTTCGATGGAGCCTGATTCCCTCAGGTGCGATAGTTGCGGCTTGCCGTCTGAGCCAAAGGATTGTGACTCGCGGTTCAACTGGGAGAGGGCCAGCACTGGGACATCCAAAGTCCGCGCCATCGTCTTCAGCTCCCGAGAGATGGTCGACACCTCGGCATACCGCGACTCGCTCTTGGACCCCAGAGTCAGGAGCTGCAGGTAGTCCACGATGATGAGGGCGAGGTCGTGCTTCGCCTTCTGGCGGCGGGCGGTGGCCTTGAGGGAGACTAGCGTCGTTCTCGGGTCGTCAATGACCACGAACTTGCTTTGCGCCGCCAGGGCTTGCGCCTTGTAGAGGTCGGCCTGCTGGTCGGGGGTCACGGTGCGCTCTCTCAAGGCCCTCAGTCTCACATGCGCCGTGGCGCAGAGATACCGCTCGGCCAGCTCTTCGGCGCTCATCTCCAATGAGAAGAATAGTACCTTTCCTTGTTGCGATACATGTCTGGCGATGTTCAACGAGAGGGCCGTCTTCCCAATGCCGGGTCTGGCCCCGATGACGATGAGGGCGCAGGCCCGCAGGCCACCGAGAACGTCATCCAGTGACCCGAACCCGGTACCCCACACCTTCGGTGGCTTCTTCTCCTGTAGTTCCTCGATGAACCGTGCCGTCAGTTCAGCCATGTCTGTGATACTACGCTCTGACTCGGGCGGATCGACGGAGAAGATGCGCTGTTCGGCGAGGTCTATCAAAGTCTTGGCGTCATGTTTGCCCTGGTAGCCCATCTCGGCTATCTCGTTGCCAGCGAGGATGACCGAGCGGATCAGAGAATGGTCCCGCACCAGCTTGGCGTAGTAGGCGGCGTTGGATGTCGTGGGGCAGGAGTCGGCCAGGGTCGAGATGTAGTCTCGGTCCTTGTCGATGGTGTTGCCCACGGTCACGTCGTCCACGGGGCTGTCGGTGGCGAACAGATGACCGATGGCCCTGTGTATCTCGGCGTTGCGGTTGAAGTAGTAGTCGGACGGCGACAGGATGTTCATCACGACCGGGATGGTGGTCTGGTTGCAGAGCATCGCCCCCAACACCGCCTGTTCGGCCTTCTCGTCGTAGGGCAGGTGCGGGGAGAGGGTGGACGTGGTGGTCAATGGCGCGATGCTTGCCATACGGCAAGGCCGAAGCAGCAGAGCATGAACATGGCGATGAGGCCGCTCATCCCTCACCCTCCAGATACGCCCCGCAGCCCTGCGCGTAGTCGAGCGTGCAGCCACCCTCGGGGCAGCCGGGGCACTGGATAGAAGTGTCATCACTTACGGACAAGTGCGGTACTTTCTGCACACGACTAGCTAGCTCGTCGCCCACGGCCCACGCCTCGAACTGGTCGCCGCCCATCCAGAGCCAGAGGTCATAGCGCTCCAGTTCCGGCGTCGGCACCTCGGCGAGCGGCTTGCCGGCGTACTTGCCCAGCCCCTTCGGCAGAGGATGGTCACGGGTGCCGCGGTTCACGCGGCCGGTGGAGCCGCACATGATGATGCCGGGGCCGGATGCGAGGATGGTCACGGCTGCACCTCCGTCTCTCGCATCGCTCGGTCGACGTTCTCTTCTTGCGTGTATCCGATGACGACGTGGTCAGGGTCGGCAAGCCAGTGCAGGGCCCGCCGCAGCCGCTCGTTCTCGGCCTCAAGCTCGGCGAGGGCGGCGTCGGCAAGGTCGATGTAGCGGCGGGCCTCAAGTTCGGCTGTCGGATGGGCAG
>CALGYR010000100.1 GCA_937935355.1 uncultured bacterium
CCAACAGCCAACAGCCAACAGCCAACAGCCAACAGCCAACAGCCAACAGCCAACAACCAGTGACAGCAACCCGGGATGGGCGGCGACCATGCGGGTAGCCACGGCTCGTTTTTACCCCGTCTCCTCGTCAACCGTGTTGGGCGTTGGTTGTTGGGTATTGGTTGTTGGTTGTTCGTCTCCGGGCCTGGAGCGTTGCCTTGCGTGCTTCCTCTGGCGAGGTAGAATGCCGCCCAATGGAAACTCGCCCGGAGCAATGTCCCTTCTGCGCCGCGCCGGTGACGGGTGGTGGGCCGGTCTGCGAACAGTGCGGCTTCGACCTGGCCAGCGACTGGCAGCCGGCCTCCGAGGAGGAGGCGCAGGCGGTCTTCGACCCGATGCAACGGGCCTGCACGGCCTGCGGCGAGCTCAACCCGCGTACTGCCGAGTTCTGCGCGAAGTGCGCCGCTCCGATCGGCGACGGCGTGCCGCTCAAGCCGTTCGAGGGCATCTTCGCCGAGGGGTTCCTCTACCGTAGGGCGGCAGAGGGGATCGGCCGCATGCCGCTGGCCGCCCACGTCGGGAGGGTGTTGCTGGGGCTGTTGTTCGCCGGGACATCGGCGTCGTTCGCCCTGTATCTCGTGGAAGGCGCGGTCATGGCTGTCGGCGAGATGCGTTCGATGGCCGCACATGGGCGCCTGGAGGTCGGCCCGATAGCGGTGTTGCTGGTCACTTCGGCGCTCACTGCCGGGCTGACGGCGCTTTCCGGCTACCTCGGCTACCGCCTGCTCTTCAGCCGGCCGGCCCCGCAGAAGGCAGAAGGTGGGCAAGAGGGCGCAGGGCGGCCTCCCGACGCGGCTCCCGAAGGCGCTGGGGTCGCGGACAAGAACAGGGCGGGGATGAAGGCCGCCACAGTCCTCGCTTTCGTGTGTCTGCTGGTGGTGGGGCTGGTATGCATGAAGCTTTTGGGGCGATTCTCTCCAGGGAGCGAGGGGAACGCCCGACCCCGGAGCATGAGCTCCGCCGAGATCGAGAGCTTCCTGCGCGAGGCGGAGGCGGACCCGCGCCAGGCGGTGCGCCTCCGGCCCCTGGACCCCAACGCGCATTTCAACCTGGGGGTGGAGCTGTCCAAAGCCGGGGACAACGCCGGCGCCATGGCGGCCTACCGGGAGGCGATCCGGCTTAAGCCGGACCACGCCGAGGCGCACTGGGGATTGGCCGTATGCCATCTTAACGAGGGCGATCGTGTTCAGGGCATTGCCTTCGCCCGGGAAGCACTGAAGCTGAAGCCCGATCTCGCTCCCGTCCACGACATTCTCGGCAGGGCGCTTTCGGAGGCCGGGGACGCCAAGGGGGCTGTGGAATCCCTGCGTGACGCCGTGCGCCTCCAGCCGAAGAATTGCGATTTCCGCTACAACCTGGCGATGGCCCTGGCCAAGGCAGGAGACTCCGACGCTGCCATAGCCGAATATGAAGAGGTTATTCGTGCCGAGCCGGACTCCCTTGATGCCCATTGGGGCCTGGCGGAATTGATGGGCGCCAAGAGAGAACACGCACGGGCCATAGCGGAATATCGGGAGGTGCTGCGCCTGAAACCCGACCTGCCGGCCGTGCATTACCTGCTCGGCTCCGAACTCGCCGCCTCGGGAGACGATGGCGGCGCGATCAAGTCCTATGGAGAGGCGATTCGAATCGATCCCAAGTACACCTGGGCGCTGAATGATCTGGCCTGGACGCTGGCCACCAATCCGGACGCCGGGCATCGCGACGGCACACGGGCCGTGGTGCTGGCAGCCAGGGCTCTTGAGCTTCAGCCAGGACACTACCATCTGGACACCCTCGCCGCCGCCTATGCCGAGGCCGGGCGCTTCGAGGAAGCCGTCAAGGCCGAGCGGGAGGCACTGGAAATGCTCGGCACCGAGGACGAGAAGGCGGTCGCGGAGTACACCGAACGCCTCCGGCTCTACGAGGCGGGCAAGCCGTACCGGGAGCCGGGGCACCAGCCTTCGCCGGCATCCCCGTCTCCCGATGGGGATCCTGACCCGTGAAGAAGCCCCTCCTTACCCTCCCCGCGCTCCTGGTCCTGGCCGGCGCGCTGCTGCTGGTCCACGACGTCCGGAGCGGCCGGAGGTCCGGGCCCGTCGCCGGGGCGAGAGTCCTGGCCTGGCTCCGGGCCGACTTCGACGACGACGGCGCGGTCGACGCCGCCGACGACGGGCTCAAGCGCTCCGGGCAGGCGCTCATCGTTCGTATGAACGACGACCTCGCCAACGGCCTCCACGACGACGCGGCGCACGGCGACGACGATCTCCAGGAGTTCGATCTGGCCTTCGCCGACGGCGTCGGGGACCACGTGGGCGCCGTGGGCGCCGAAGCGCGCGGCCTCCTGTGGGTCGAGACCTCCGGCCTGGACGTCGAGCGCGTCCGGTTCTTCACGAGTCGGAGCGCGGCCCCGGAGAGCGAGGTCCGCTGGCCTCTCGAACTGAGTGGGACCGCGGCCGTGCCGCCGAAGCTCTTCATGCGCGTCGACGGCCCCCTGCGGCGCGAGACCGCCTTCGAGCTCCGTTTGGTCCTGGGAACCTCGAGAGGCGAGGCTCGGAGCGTCGACGCGACCAGGATCTCCGTCGTCGCGGGGATCGGCGACCCGGATTACTTCGCCGCCGCCCGGCGCTACATGGTGCAGAACCGGACGCCGCTCTTCGCGGACCGGGCCGTCTTCCACCGGGGCGAGGCCGGCCGGGAGGAGGGCTTCTACTGGGTGCTGATGCGCTCGGAGGCGGTGCGGCTCCGGGTCATCGACGGCTTCAACGGGCGCGAGCGGAAGATCTACGACATCGCCGGCGCGGTCGCGGCCTATCCGGAAGCGATCGCGATCGTCAACGGCGGCAGCGTCTGGGACGCGGACGGGAAGACCACGCCGCCTGTCGGCGACGTGCGTTCATTGCGCGACGATCCCGACCGGCACATCACCAAGATGACCAACGGCGGGATAGTCACCGGCGGCGTCCCGGGAGTGGGCCAGCCCTATCGCCATCGCGACGGCCGGATCGTCGAGGGTGCCGGCTACATCGGCTGGACCCCGGAGCGGGGCTTCGAGTTCGGCGTGGGCGCCATGGTGCCGGCCGACCGGGGCTTCGCCGAGGCGCTCGGCGGTTTGCTGCCCAACGCCAGCTACGACAAGACCCGCTGCGGCCTGGTCGGGCAGGTCGACCTCGGCGGCGGCCGGAAGCTGGTGCTCGTGGCCGGGACCGACCTCGGCCACAGGATCGACGGCCAGGAGGACGCGGGGGCGGGGCAGGGCGCGACCGCCTTCCGCACGGCTGCCGGGGAGTCAGCCGGGCCGGGGAAGCTGACGCTTTACTTCCGGGACTCGGCCTCCTCGGTGGCGCTGGCCCATCGGGACGCGGACGGGGTCCTCAAGGTGCAGTGCGCCGGCTGGAAGCACACCTGGCACCAGCCCTACATGATCCACAACTACCTGGCGTTCGAGGCGGCCGGGCCGTAGGGGCAGAACCGCAGAATGTCGAACACCGAATGACGAATGTCGAAGTGCAGTTCCCGGCCACTCCACGTCCTTCGTAATTCTGACTTCGACATTCGATGTTCTGAGGTTCGCCGTTCGTAGAGCTTAAGGAAGGGCCGTTCGGTGCAGCATCCGGCCTTCGTGATTGGACATGCGATGTTCGTCAATCTGCGGCTGGCGGTCCCTCATCCCTCCCCCGGCCGGTCCAGGATGCTGCGCACCTTGTCGGCCAGGTCCTCGAGCGTGAAGGGCTTGCTGATGAAGTCGACGCCGGCCTCCAGCACTCCATGGCTGACGATGTACTTCTCGGTGTGTCCGGACATGTAGAGCACCCGCCTGACCTGTCCCCGGGAGGTGAGCATGTCGGCCAGCCGGCGGCCGCTGACGGCCGGCATGACCACGTCGGTGAGCAGCAGGTCGATTGGGGCGGGGCTCGACTCGGCGGCCTGCAGGGCGTCGCCCACGTTCTTGCAGGCCAGCACCTCGTAGCCGAGGTCGCGGAGCTCGGCCGCCACCAGGTCGCAGACCTCGGGCTCGTCCTCCACCACCAGGACCGATTCCGAGCCCCGAGCCGCATCGCCGGCCTGCGCCGGGCTGGCGGACGCGGGCTCCTGCCCGGTTTTCTCCTCGGCGAGGGCCGGGAAGCAGACCTTGAAGGAGCTGCCTTTGCCCGGCTCGGTGTCCACCTCGATGTGGCCGCCGCTCTGGCTGACGATGCCGTAGACCGTCGAGAGCCCGAGCCCGGTGCCGGCCCAGGGTTCCTTGGTGGTGAAGAAGGGTTCGAAGAGGTGCTCGCGAACCTCCGGAGTCATGCCCGTGCCGGTGTCGGAAACCTCCAGCCGCACGTAGCGTCCCGGCAGGACCTCCGGATGTCTGCGGCGCCGCTGCTCGCCGTGCTCGACATTGGCGGTGCGCAGGGTGAGCCGGCCGCCCTGGGGCATGGCGTCGCGGGCGTTGGTGGCCAGGTTCATGATCACCTGGCTGACCTGAGTGTGGTCGGCCAATATCGGCCAGGGCTCCTTCTCGAGCGCGACTTCCAGCAGCACGTCCTCGCCCAGGACCGAGGGCAGCATCTCGCGCATCTCCGCGACCACGTCGTTGAGGTCGAGCCGCACCGGCTGCAGCACCTGCTTGCGCCCGAAGGCCAGGAGCTGCCGGGTCAGCGCCGCCGAGCGCTCCCCGGCCCGGACCATCTGCTCCACGGCGGCGCGCCGGAAGCCGGTCAGGCCCGGGTCGCGCAGCAGCCGGTTGCCGTAGCCGGTGACCACGGTCATCATGTTGTTGAAGTCGTGGGCCACGCCGCCGGCCAGGCGTCCGACGGCGTCCATCTTCTGGGCCTGGAGGAGCTGGGCCTGCAGAAGGTCCCGCTCGGCGTCAGCGCGCTTGTGCTCGGTGAGGTCGTGGACCACGCTCATTACCAGGCGGCGCCCCTCGACCTCCACGATACGCGCGTGGACCTCCACGGGCATGATCGAGCCGTCCTTGCGGCGGTGGGCGGATTCGAAGACCATGTGCCCGGTGCGCTGCAATTCTTCGATCCGGGGCTTGACGAGCGCGGCCGAATCGGGGGCGTCGAGCTCCATGATCGTCATGGCCAGGAGTTCCTCGCGGGCGTAGCCGCGCGCTTCGCAGGCCGCCTGATTGACGTAGATCATCCGGCCCCCGGTGTCGTGCACGAAGATGGAGTCCGACGCCATGTCCAGCATCATGGAGCGGAAGCGGGACTCCTCCTCGGCCTTGCGGATCTTCTCGCGGTCCAGGACCTGGGCGGTCACGTCCTCCAGCGACAGGACCAGGAACTCGACCCGGCCGGCGGCGTCGAGGATGGGAGCCAGCGTCCAGTTCCAGTAGGTGACCCCCCGTTCGGGGCGATCCGGGAAGGTGAATGGTTGGGCCCAGGCCCGGTGCGGCTGCCGGGTCCTGACCACCCCCTCGAAGATGGCCCGGTTCTCCTCGTGCGGGCAGAGCTCGAAGTGGTTGCGGCCGGCGAAGTCAGTCGCGGGCCTCCCGCAGGCCTGGGCGTAGGCCTCGTTGACCCGGATGAAGTCGAACTTCGGGTCCAGGAAGACCGTCGGGGTGAGCGAGTGCTCGAACGACGCGTCGAGCTTGCGGGATTGCTCGCGCAGTTCGGCGGTTCGTATGGTCACCAGCCGCCGGAGGGACCGCGACCAGAGCAGGGCGATGGTCAGGAGGGCCAGCAGCGGCACCAGGACCCAGGCGGCGTAGGTCAGCACCGTCCGGGCCGAGGGCCCCTGCGGCTCGAACTGCTCCAGCCACTTCCGGCGGATCTCGTCGTATTCGCCGTCGGTCTTGATGGCGGCCAGGCCCCGGTCGAAGGGTGCCAGCACGGGGGAGTTGCCCTTCCTGACCGCGTAGCAGCAGTCCAGGGTCATGACCGTCATGCCCGCGACCACGGTCCCGTCCAGGTCCATCCGCTGGACGTAGTGCATGCCCACCGCCCGGGAGGTGACGAAACAGTCCCCCTGCCTGGAGAGCAGGAACCGGATGGCCTGGGGCACGTTCTCGACCACCAGCAGTCTGCCGGACACGCCGTTCTCGCGCAGCTGCTCCTCCATGGGGCTGCCGCGCACGACGACGACGCGATGGCCGCGCAGTTCCTCGAGCGAGTCGTACCGCCCGTTCTTCCGGCAGGAGAAGACGGCGAACTGCACGGTGGTGATCGGCGCGGAGAAGTCCAGGCTCTTCTCGTACTCCCGGGTGTGGAACATGCCCTGCATGACGTCGACGGTGCCCGACTGCAGGGCCTGGCGGGTGGCCGCCCGGGAGGCCATCCGGAACTCGACGTCCAGGTCCGTGGCCCGGGCGATGGCCCTGGTCGTGTCGGTTATGAAGCCGGTGGGACTGCCCTCGTGGACGAACTCGTAAGGCGGGTAGCTGGCCAGCCCCCCGACGACCACGCGCGTGCGGCCGGCGGCCGCTTCCGGCCTTCCGGCCCGGGCCGTCCGGTTGGCGGCGTCTCCTCCTCCTGCCGCGCCCAGGGCCAGGAGCGCCGCGAGAAGGAACGCAGCGAGGAGCACCGGCGTGGTCAGAAGCCAGCTGCTCCGCGGGAGGACCTCCGTCCGGCGGCTAGCCACGCAGTGCCCGCCACTCGTCGGGTTTGCGGCTTTCGCTGGAAGCGTCGGGAACTGAGCCGGAATTCATCGCGCCCACCAGGAGAGAAGGAGCGACGTGCGGAACCGGACCGCCGCCGCAAGAGAACCACCCTGATCCTCAGGGAATCAAGGTGGTTCCAGAACAGGGCCTACTCGCCCCTTTAGCGGAACTTTCGGCCCTGTTCCATATCTGTTAACCGGATGGCGGTGGCGGATTTTCCCGGAAACTCCGGAACGGATCTCCTGCGTCGTTCCCGGAGAACGACCGGCGCAGCTCGCCCGGAGGCATTCCGAACTCCCGGCGGAAGAGACGGGACAGCTGGTATTCGTCGCCGACGCCAACCTCGGGGGCGATGGCCTTTAAGGGCAGGTCGGTGGTCAGGAGCAGGAGCTTGGCCTTCTCCAGGCGCAGGAGGCGGAGCTCACGCATGGGCGTGTGCCCGGCCGAGCGCCGGAAGGCGCGCAGGAAATGGTAGCGGTCCATGCCCGCCTCCCGGGCCAGGTCGTCGAGGGAGAGGCGCTCGCCGAGCCTCTCGCGCATCCAGGCGCGCATCCTGGGGGCCAGGCCGTAGGCGTCGGTGCCGGCCTCGGAGGCGGCGCGGAGCGCCTCGGCCGCCGCGGACCGGAAGAGGTTCGCGGCCGACTCCCGCTGCGCCGCGGTCGTTGCCGGCCGCTCGGCGCACAGCCAGGAGATGAGCAGCGCCACGCGTCCGCGGACGTCGCGGAACTTCACGGGCAGAGCGCCGGCGAAACCGGGATGTTCGAAGGCCATGAACCACGTCTCGACCGGACGGCGCCGGTCGCTGGTCTCTTCGTGGAGCGTGCCCGCCTGATATAGCAGCAGCTCCCCCGGCCCGGCGGTGATGGCCTGCCCGCGCATCCGGACCTGCATCCGGCCGCGGACCACCGCGATGACCTCGTGAAACGGGTGGGAGTGGGCCGCCATGGCCCAGCGCGGGTCGGGCCGGACGTGCCCGGCGGATATCAGGCGTTCGGCGGCAGGCTGCTGCATTCGCGCAATTCCTGACAAAAGCCGTCAACCCCGGCCATTGTCCGCGCCCCCTCCGGCCGGCTAGGCTTGCTCTGAGGCCGGAAGAGAGGCCCCGGAGCCGGCGGCCGGCCGGGATTGTAGGCGGCCCCGGCCGCGGGCACAAGCGAGCCACGGAGGAAACGCGGCCATTGCAGAAGACGATGCTCACCGCTGAGTCGCGGAGACGCAGAGACAGGATGCTGTCCGCGGCTGAGGCCTGCCCCATCAAAAGCCCTCGGCCACGTTCTGGAGGCAACTCTGCGACTCTGCGCCTCGGCGGTGAAGGCGTCTCTCGAAGAGGCCCTAACGGAGGATAGGCATGGACAGAGTCAGGATCGGTTTCGTGGGCGTCGGCGGGATGGGCCAGTGCGCCCACCTGCGCAACTACGCGGTGCTCCCGGACTGCGAGGTGGTGGCCATCGCCGAGCTTCGCGAGAAGACCGCCCGGGCGGTGGCCGGGAAGTACAACGTGCCGCGAGTCTACCGCTCGCATGAGGAGATGCTCGGACAGGAGCGGCTCGACGGCATCGTCGCCAGCCAGCCGTTCGGCCGCCACGGCGTGCTGGTGCCGGGGCTGCTCGAGGCCGGCGTGCCGGTCTTCATCGAGAAGCCCCTGGCCGGCTGCATCGAGGCGGGCGAGAAGATCCTCTCGGCGCTCGCCCGGAGCAAGGCCTGGGTGATGGTCGGCTACCACAAGCGCAGCGACCCGGCCACCGCCGCGGCCAGGGCCGAAATCGACCGCCTGAAGAGCACCGGCGAGCTCGGCGGGCTCAAGTACGTGCGCATCCTGATGCCGGCCGGCGACTGGATCGCCGGCGGCTACAGCGAGCTCATCAGCATCAAGGAGGACGCCAAGCCCGAGCTGGCCTGGGACGCGCCGGCCTCGGACATGTCCGCCGAGCTCTTCAAGCAGTACACCGCCTTCGTGAACTACTACATCCACCAGGTGAACCTGATGCGCTTCCTGCTCGGCGAGAGCTACAGGGTGACCTACGCCGACCCCTCGGGCGTGGTCTTCGCCGGCCAGAGCGCGAGCGGCGTCGCCTGCGTCATCGAGATGTCGCCCTACCGCACGACGGTCGACTGGCAGGAGTCGGCGCTGGTGGCCTTCGAGAAGGGCTACGTGAAGCTCGAACTCCCGGCGCCGCTGGCCCACAACCGCCCGGGCCGCGTCGAGATCTTCAGGGATCCGAGCAAGGAAACTGCGCCTCAGACCGTCGTCCCGCAGCTGCCCTGGGTCCATGCCATGAAGCAGCAGGCGGCGAACTTCATCGCCGCGATCCGCGGCGAGAGGAGGCCGCCCTGCGACGCCGCCGAGGCGCTCGAGGACCTCAAGGTCGCCCGCGAGTACACCCGGCTCTGGAAGGGAGCGTGACCACGTGCCCCTCAAGTGGAGGAAGGAACTCATCGCCGACGAGCGCTACGAGTCGGCCGGGGTCTTCGACGTCGACGGCGACGGAGTGCCCGACATCGTTTCCGGCGCCTGGTGGTACAAGGGCCCGGACTTCAAGCAGGCCTTCAAGATCGGCGAAGTCCGGGCCGAGGGCGAGTACTTCGACGACTTCTCGACCATCCCCATGGACGTCAACGGCGACGGCCGCCTCGACTTCATCACCGGCGGCTGGTGGGGCAACACCCTGCGTTGGCGCGAGAACCCCGGCGAGTACGACCCGAAGAAGAAGCCCTGGCCCGAGCACGTCATCGCCGAGACCGGCAACATCGAGACCACTCGTGCCTGGGACGTCGACGGCGACGGCGAGCTCGAGATCGTGCCCAACACCCCCAACGGGCCGCTCGTGGCCTACAAGCTCGTCCGCGATGCGAGCGGCAAGGGCACCGGGAAGTTCGCGGGTTACAAGCTCTGGAGCGCGAAGCAGGGCCACGGCCTGGGCTTCGGCGACATCGACGGCGACGGGCGGGGAGAGTTCATCCTGAACACCGGTTGGTTGAAGGCCCCGGCCGCCGGGCTCTTCTCCGGCGAGTGGACCTTCCACGAGGAGTTCAAGCTGATGCCCTGGGCGGCGAGCGTCCCGGTCCTGGTGGTCGACTTGAACGGCGACGGCCGCAGCGAGCTCATCGTCGGCAACGCCCACGGCTACGGCCTCGACTGGTGGGAGCAGTCCCCCGAGGCGGGCGGCAGGCGCTCCTGGAAGAAGCACCCCATCGACCCCTGGAACGCCCAGTACCACGACCTCCAGTGGGCGGACATCGACGGCGACGGGCAAGCCGAGCTCGTGACCGGCAAGCGCCACCGCGCCCACAACGGCAACGACATCGGCGAGGCGGACGACGTCGGCCTCTACTATTTCAAGTGGACGGGCGAAAGCTTCGCCAAGCAGGTCATCGACTACGGCCCGATCCGACAGGGCAAGGGCTGCGGCATCTTCTTCCAGTTGGCCGACCTGTCAGGCACCGGGCGGCTGGACATCGTGGCACCGGGGAAGGACGGGCTCTACGTCTTCCGAAACCTGGGGCTGTAGGCACAAGATGGATCCCCACCACAGAGCACACGGAGGGCACAGAGGACGGCCACAGTTGCTCATCTGCGGAGACACGGCCATGCCGCCCAAGGCTCTTGCCACAGTGAAAAGTCACGGTCGTCCTCCGTGTCCTCTGTGTCCTCTGTGGTGAAGATCGCAGTTGTAGCCTTGGACGTTTCTCGAAACGGCCCTGGGAGGATTCCGGAGTCATGACCAACCGCGAGAGACTCGTCGGGACCCTGATCGGCCGGCCGGTCGACCGCGCGCCGCTGCCCTGGTGGATGGGTTTCAGTCCCTGGGGCGAGACGCTCGAGCGCTGGCGCCGGGAGTCGGGAGACCCGAGCCTGGACGTCCGCGCGCGGCTGGGCTTCGAGCCATTCTTCGCGGCGGTCCCGGCCGAGTACGGGCCCTTCCCGCGCTTCGAGAGGCGCGTCCTCGAGGAGACTGCAGAGCACGCGACCTTCACCGACTGGCGCGGCATCACCGTCCGCCAGCGGAAGGGCTCGAGCGACATGCCGGAGTTCGTCGACCATCCGGTGAAGGGGCCCGACGACTGGAAGCGCTACAAGGAGGAGCGGCTGCTCCCGCGCGTCGAGGAGCGCCTGGCCGCGCTGCCGGAGTGGCTGGCCAGGGTTACGCCGGAGACGGCCGTGCAGGTCGGGGTCTTCCCCTGGGGCGTATTCGGCACGGCGCGCGACCTGCTCGGCGCCGAGGAACTGCTGGTCGGCTTCTACTCCGAGCCGGAGATGGTCCGCGACATCATGGAGACGAACGTCAGCCTGTGGCTGGCGCTATACGAGCGGATCGCCGATCACGTCCGGATCGACCACATCCACGTCTGGGAGGACATGTCGGGCCGGCAGGGCAGCCTGATCTCCCCGGCGATGGCCGAGGACTTCATGATGCCGCAGTACGACCGCATCGCCGACTTCGCCCGGCGCCGCGGCGTGCCGGTGGTCTCGGTGGACTCCGACGGGCAGGTCGACGAGCTCGTGCCGCTCATGATGCGCCACGGGGTCAACGCCTTCATGCCCTTCGAGGTCCAGGCCGGCTCGGACGTCGAGGAGTTCGGCCGGCGCTACCCCGGGATCGGCCTATTCGGCGGGCTCGACAAGCGCGCGCTGGCCGGTGGCCGGGCCGAAATGCACCGCGAGCTCGACCGCGCCGAGCGGTTGCTGGCCCGCGGCCGGTGGGTGCCGGGCTTCGACCACCTCATCCCGCCCGAGGCGTCCTGGGAGAACTTCAGCTGGTTCGTAGGCGAGCTTCGGAAGCTGGTTATGCAGGCGGCCGGCGCCGCCCCCGCCACTGGCGCGGCGAGCACTTCATGACCCGCTGGAAGTGGCGGTTGAAGCTCGAGAGGGTGGGGTAGCCCACCCGGCCGGCCACGTCCAGCACCCGCAGGCTGGTGCTCTCCAGGAGCGTCGTCGCCATCTGAAGGCGCAGATAGGTTAGATAGTCGCGCGGGCTGCGCCCCGTCGCCCGGTGGAACATCCGGCGCAGGTTGCTCTCGCTCGTGGCGCAGAGCTCGGCGAGCTCGGCCATCCCCACCGGCTCGGCGTAAGTCCGCGAGAGGTGCTCGAGCGCCGGGGCGATGGCCTCGGCTGGACCGGCCCGCTCGCGCGGTGTCGCGTCAGGCTCGGCTCCCGGCAGCCGCTGGAGCAGACCCATGGCCGCCAGCACCAGCCCCCGGACCACCGTCCGGTGACCGGGCCGGGCGCCTCCGCCGGCGGCCTCCAACTCGGCGACGAGCTGCCTGACGGCCCCGACCAACTCCGGATGGGCGCCCGGCTTCACGATGTTCGGGAAGCCCGGTCCGCCGAGCGGGGCGATGCGCAGCGCCTCTCGGTCGTCGCTTGCGGCGCTCAGGAGCTTGGCGGGGTCGAGCATTACGAAGCTCCAGGAACTGCCCGTGTCGGGCGCGCTCTGGGCCCGGTGCATCTCGCGGTCGTTGATCACCGACACGTCGCCGGATGCGAAAGGCAGGACCTTGTCCTCGACCACGAAGATGCCGGCGCCCTGGTGGCAGTAGCCCAGTTCCAGGCAGTCGTGCAGGTGCAGCCCGGTGATGGGCTCGGTCGAGGGGGAATGGCGCCTGCCCATGGCTATCGGGAAGTCAGCTGGCAGCACGGACGGCATGAACTGCTGCTCGGCCGGCTGTCGTGAGCGATTCTGCACGGTTTTTGGCCGCATCTGCGTGGACCTCCGCCAATACGGCAGTGTAAGCTATACCGAGACGAGCGCAAGTCCCGTGGGTGGTCAACCACAAAGTCACCAAGGCACAAAGGGGCACAAAGCAGAAAAAGGCGTTCCTCTTGGTGTCTCTTCGTGTCTTGGTGTCTTTGGGGTAAGGAGAGAATTGGGAGGAGAGAAGATGGCTTACCCCAAGGTGGCGGACATCAAGAAGACGGCCGAGCTGTTGGAACTCTACAGCCAGCTCCAGCACGAGTACGGGGCCAGGGGCGTCGAGCGCGAGCTTGCCGGCGTGCGCCGGGCGATGGACGCGGGCCTGAAGCGTCTGCGCGCACTGCCGGCCGACGCGAAGCTCGCGGCCAGAGAGCCCAACCGCCTCGCCGACATCAAGCGGCTCCGCCCGGCCGGCCCGCGCCGGATGTGGAAGACGTTCGACCGTGCCGGGTACCTCGACCGGCTGGAGGGCGCGCTGCTCGCGCGCATGGCCGGCTGCACGCTCGGGGCGCCGGTCGAATTCTGGGACATCGAGAAGATGCAGGAACTGGCCCGTGAGAACGGCCAGAACTTCCCGCCCACCGAATATTGGAGCCGCGTGCCGGAGCCTTTCCGGAAGCGCTACGGCTTCAGCGAGCGCCGGGACTACACCCGCGACCGGATGAACGGCGTCCCGGTGGACGACGACATCGTCTACACGCTCCTCGGGCTCCTGGTGGTCGAGGAGTACGGTCCGCGTTTCTCTGTCGCGGAGAACGGCAGGGCCTGGCTCAAGCACCTGCCCTACGCCTGCACCGCCGAGAAGGTGGCCCTCGAGAACCTGGGCAGGGGCGTGGCCGCGATGCAGGCCGGCTGGCGCGACAACCCCTACTGCGAGTGGATCGGCGCCGACATCCGCTCCGACCCCTGGGGCTACATGGCCCCCGGCATGCCGGAGTTCGCCGCTGACATGGCCTGGCGCGACGCCTACCTCAGCCACCGCCGCAACGGCGTCTACGGCGAGATGTACTTCTCGGCGGCCATCGCCGCGGCCTTCGCGGTGGACGACCCGGTCGAGGCCCTGAGGATCGGGCTCACCGAGATCCCGCGCGACTGCGCCATGGCCGGGGCGGTGCGCTGGGCGCTGAAGGTTGCCCCGAAGATCCGCAACTGGCGCCAGGCCCGCGACGCCGCCGAGCGGAAGTTCGCCGGCATGCACCGGGTGCACACCATCATCAACGCGGTGCTGACCATCTGGGGCATCACCATCGGCCGGACCGACGTTTCGAAGGTGATCGGCGAGACCGTGGCCATGGGCCTGGACAACGACTGCACGGCGGCGACGGCCGGCTCCATCGTGGGCGCAGTGGTGGGCAGGAAGGGCGTTCCCGCGAAGTGGACCAAGCCCTTCAACAACACCGTCCACTCGTACCTCAAGACCTGCAGGAAGTTCCGGATCGACGATCTCCTCCGGCGCTTCGCGAAGCAGGCCGAGAGGGTGCACGGGTAGGGGGTGGAAGGCTGGAAGGCTGGAAGGCTGGAAGGTTGGAAGGGCGGGGGAGATGAGGGCGGAAGCGTGAACGCCAAGGAAAACGCCCTGCGGATCATCCGCTTCGACCGCCCGGAGCGGATCGTGGGCGGGCCGCCATGTCACGGGCTCGCCTACCTGGGCTGCAACCACGAGGGCTACGAGGGCGGCGGCCACCACCTGCCGGTGGGCTCGAAGTGGACGGACATCTGGGGGACCGTCTGGCACCGCGAGCACGAGGGCGTGATGGGGTTCCCTCGCGGCAATCCGCTGGCCGACCTGGTCGGCGGACTGGCCCGTTTCCATTGGCCGTCTCCCGACGACGAGCGCATCTGCGGCCCGCTCCGGGAGCAGGCCCGGGCCTGGAACCGCGAGGAGTCTTTCCTGACCGGCCGGCATCGGGACACGCTCTGGGAGAAGGGCTACATGCTCGTGGGCATGGAGGAGCTGATGTGCTCCTTCCACACCGAGCCGGGAGCGGTGCGCGAGCTCTTCCGCGGCATCATGGACTTCCAGCTGGGCATGGCCCGGCACTACCTGGAGCTGGGCGTCGAGATGGTCTCGATGGGCGACGACCTCGGCACCCAGTCGGGGCTGCTGCTCTCGCCGGAGATCCTCGAGGAGTTCCTGGTGCCGGAGTACCGCCGGCTCTTCGACCTGTACCGGAGCCGCGGCGTCATGATCGGCTTCCACAGCTGCGGGCACGTCACGCCGGTCCTGGAGATGTTCATGGACCTGGGCGTGGACGTCCTGAACCCGATACAGGCCACGGCCAACGACCTGGCCGAGGTCCGGCGCATCACCCGGGGGCGGATGGCCCTGCAGGGCGGGGTCTCCTCGGGGCTGGTCATGGAGGGCCCGACGGAGCGGATCCGGGCGGAGGCCCGCCGCTGCATGCGGCTGCTCGGCAGCGACGGGGGATACTTCTGCGGTCCCGACCAGGGCATGCCCTACCCGCAGGAGCACCTCGACGCGCTCAAGGACGAGATCGGGCGCTTCGGCCGGTATCCGCTGTGCGAGGCAGGAGATCGCGCCGCGTCGGTCCCGGGCCATTGCGGGAAGGAGGTTTCACCGCCGAGGCGCTGAGGCGCAGAGCGCGCTCATGAGCGCGGCGGACGTTCCTTGGCGGCCTGGGTCCTGGCCGCGGACGGAATCTTCTTTCTGCGTCTCCGCGCCTCGGCGGTGAAATCGGCCTCCTGCCGTGGTCCTGGTTCCCGGTCGCAGGCAGTTGACCGGGCCGCGGCTCGGTGGTTATACTCCGAGCCATGAGATCGACTTTCGTCGCTGCCGCCTTCGCGGCCCTGACGCTGGGCCTGCTCGGGGCCGAAGGGCCGTCGGGGTCCGCCCCGGCCAAGCCTGCGCCGCCGGCCGCCGGCGCGCTCAGCGAAGCCCCCGCCGACAGGCAGGAGAGCCTGAGGGACCGGCGCCTGCACGTGTCGGTGACTCTCAAGGATGGCAAGGCGGTGGCCGGCGTTCTCGAGAGCTACACGCCGGGCAAGGACGGCCTGCCCGGGACCTTCGTGCTCACCGTCGAAGGCGGCAAGCCCGTCGCCATCTACGATCTCAACGTCGTCAGGCTCGAGGTGGTCAAGGTCGAGGCCGCCGAGCCGGCCAAGGAGCCCGCGCCTCCGCACAGCCGGCTTCTCCCGGAACTGATGGAAGCCATGCGGGCGGGCACGGTCCCGGCCTTCATCGCCAGGCACGAAGCGGCTTTGAAGAAGGTCGCCGACATCCAGGACGGTCGCGCGGAGCTGTGGGCGCTGGCCGCCGCCTACCGGCACCAGCAGCCGGAGGCGGACCGCAAGCAGCTTCGGGAGCGCCTCCGCGCCGGCGTGGACGGCGTCGAGGACGCGCTGGTCCGGGCCGATCTCCACCGGCTGCTGCAGGAGGAGCGCATCCTGCAGGGCCGGCCGCTGAGGCCTCTCGGCGGCAGAGGCCTCGGTCCGGGCGGAGTCCGGGAGCCGGAGAAGAACTAACGCCCGGAAGCCAGGAAGTCCCCGGCTTTCCGGAGCAGCTCGCGCGTATTGTCGAAGGTCAGCAGAGCCAGAGCCTGGTCGAAGGCCGCCCAGCGCAGCTCGGCGATCTCGTCCGCGTCGCCGCTCGCGGGTTGCGAGTCCGGCGCCGAGCGGGCCAGCAGGTAGACCGACTCCTTGAGAGCGGTTCCGTCGGGCAAAGGGTAGCGCAGGGTCTCGCCGAAGCCGGGGACGATCTCCAGCCCGGTCAGGCCGACCTCCTCGGCCGTCTCGCGCAACGCGGCGGCCTCGTCGCTCTCGCCGGGGTTGAGGTGGCCCTTGGGAAAGCCCCAGGCCCCGTGACGGCGGCTCCTGACCAGCAGGAATTCGCGGCGGCCGTCGCTCTCCCGCACGACTATCAGTCCGGCGGAGCGTTCGGTCTTCATGGTGTCAGCCTTTCCGTCCCTCGTCCTCGAGCCGCGCGAGGGTCGCCATATGGTGCGCCCTCCGCGCCGGCTCCGGCAGGCGGTACCCGGCCGTCGAGGCGAGCACCAGGCGTGCCGCGCCGGCGAGGTCGATGAGGTGTCCGACCGAAACGTAGACCGGCGTCACCCCGTCGCGGGTCCGGAGCGCGAGTCCCACCGTTTCGCCGCGATGCACGAGCGGGCGGCTCGAGCCGCACCTGGCCGGCAGGGGTGCGTGCTCGCCCACCAGGATGCTCTTGGCGCAGCCTACCGCGGGGATGCCCAGGAAGAGGCCCAGGTGCGAGGCGATGCCCAGCCGCCGCGGGTGGGCGCGGCCCTGGCCGTCGACCATCACGACCCCTGGCCTGGCCGCAAGCTTTTCCAGACATGCGAGCACCGGCGGGAGTTCGCGGAAGGACAGCAGCCCCGGCACGTAGGGCATGCCCGGCCGCTCGGAGACCACGTGCTCCTCGACGGTCTCGATGTCAGCCGGGCGGTCGACCGCGCCGTCGTCCGGCAGCCGGCAGAGGACCACCGCGGCGTAGAGCCGGTCCTCTTGCCGGGAGTAGCCGCAGTCGATCCCGGCCACGAGCCGCGGCAGATTGCGGAGCGGCCGTTCGCGGACCTCCCCGGCCAGCTTCCTCTGGAGCTCGACGGCCTCCCCCGGAGAGAGGTCCCAGGAGTGCAGGGGAGGGGACTTCACTGCGGGCGCACCGGGCCCTCGGCGGACCACCAGGGGTCCTGCTTGGCCCAGTCGACGCCGAAGTTGTCGTGGGCCAGCTCCTTGAACTGGTCGCGCGAGACCGGTTTCCATTCGTGACGGCACCGGGCGGCCTCGGGCGTCCGGAGGGACTGGGTCGGTCCTTTGCCGTAGATGCCGCCGTCGAGGCTGTCGCACTTGGCGCAGCAGAAGAAGGCCCGCTCGACCTTGCCGTGGGACGGCGGCTGGTTCGGGCCGCAGCCCGAGCAGAGCAGTGCGACGGCCGCGACGGCGGTTGCGGAGGCGGAGAGGAGGACGGTTCCGATGCGCATGGGCTATTCCCTTTTCGAGATGTCGGCGCCGCCCAGGAAGGGGGCGAGCTCCCGGGCGTCGACCTGGATGTCGCGGAGGCTGCCGGTCAGGTGGACGATGGCCTCGGCGCTGCCGGCCTCGCCCTGGAAGCGCTTGTCGAGGCTCTGCACGTGGAAATCGCTGAGCATCACCCGGACGGGGAGGTCGAGCTTCCCGCCCGCGCCCGGCTCGAAGACGCACGATAGCGTGAAGCGGCCGCGCAGGAAGCGGACCCGGCCGTGCTCCTTGAGCGCGGGGTTGAGCTCGAAGCAGTGCCCGCTGACGGCCAGCTTCGCCGGGCCGGAGCCGGTCTCCCCGGTAAGGGCGCCGAGGTTGCCGGCCGAGACGTCCACGCCGGTCAGGCGCAGCGGCTCGGTCCCGGGCAGCTCCAGGCGGACCACGCCCTGGTTCATGGTCAGGGTCCGGAGCCGCCGCTCGGAGAGGTCCCCGGTGGCCACCAGGCGGTCGAATTCCAGGACCGGCCCAGGGGCCGCGCCCAGGGTCAGGTCGGAGATGGCGATGCCTCCGGACGCCGGCCGGACCGATCCGATCCGGCAGGGCATGCCCGTCTCCCGGGAGATGGCCGCGGCCAGCCGCCGGCTCGGCGAGAGCGGCCCGAGGAGGAGCCACGCGACCAGCGCGCCGGTCCCGGCGAGCGCGGCGGCGATGGCGGCGAGGCGTCTGCGGCGGCTCATTTCTGGGAGACGAACTGCGCGCCGGCCTCGTAGCGGGTGCCCACCCGCCGGGAGCGGATCACCCGGATTATGGAGTTGAGGGTCAGCCGCGTGCCGGCGCCGCCCGCCGGCGACGGGTTGCTGAAGATGCTGATGGCCGCCACCGAGCCGGACGGCAGCGGCCGGGTGGAGAAGAAGCGCAGGCCGCCGGCGGAGATGTCGCGGACCTCGCCGCGCCAGGGCCGGGCCGTCTCGCCCGGCAGCCGGAAGAAGGCCTCCAGGCGCACCGGGTGGCGCTTCGTCCGGCGGCGCTCGGAGGCCTCGAACCGCCGGGCCGGCACGGGGGCGAAGCGCGCCCCTATCTCCCAGACCTGCGCGACCTGGCGGCAGCGGACCACCTCGAGGTAGAGCTCTCCGCCGAAGTCCCGGACCTTGCCGCCCCGGCGCTGCAGCGTGGCCTGGAGGATCTCGCCGATGCCGAGCTCCTGCGAGGCCGCGAAGCGCAGGCCGCTGCGGGAGAGGTCCCGCACCCGTCCGACCAGCGGGGTCATCCGGCCGGGCGCGCGGTAGCGCACCAGCAGGTCGGCGTTGAGCCTCTCGAAGTTGCGGCGCTCGCGGCCGCCGCCGGAATCCAGGCGGGCCTCGAGCCGGGCCAGGAGCCGGTCGACATCCTGGAGCTTCTGGCGCTCCAGGGCCGCCTGCTCGCGCAGGCGGTGGGGGCGGGACGAACCGCTCTCGGGCATCCGCCTATATCTTCGCCAGCACCGCGGCGGTGAACTCGGTGGTGCCCAGCGCCTTGACCCCGTCCATCTGCCGGGCGAAATCCTGCGTCACCTCCCGCGCGGAGAAGCAGCCGGCCAGCGCCTTCTTGACGAGCGACCCGGCCTCGTTCCAGCCCAGGGTCTCGAGCATCATCACCGCGCTCAGGATCAGCGAGCCGGGGTTGATGAGGTTCTTGCCCACGTACTTGGGCGCCGTGCCGTGGGTGGCCTCGAAGACCGCCAGGCCGTCGCCGATGTTGGCGCCGGGGGCGATGCCCAGGCCGCCGACCTGCGCGGCGCAGGCGTCGGAGAAGTAGTCGCCGTTCAGGTTGGGCATGGCCATCACGTCGTACTCGTTGGTGCGCGTGAGGATCTGCTGGAACATGTTGTCGGCGATGCGGTCCTTGACCACGAGCTTGCCGGCCGGGGCCGTCCCGCCGTGCTTCTCGGTCACCTCGGCCTCGGTGACGGTCTGGCCGCCGAACTCCCGGGCGGCTAGCGCATAGCCCCAGTCGCGGAAGGCGCCCTCCGTGTACTTCATGATGTTGCCCTTGTGCACCAGGGTCACCGAGCGGCGCTTGTTCTTCAAGGCGTACTTGATGGCCATGCGCACCAGGCGCTCGGTGCCCTCGCGGCTCATGGGCTTGATGCCGATGCCGGAGTGCTCGCGGATCGAGACCTTGAGCTCCGACTTGAGGAAGCCGCGGACCTTCTCGGCCTCGGCCGAATCGGCCGGCCACTCGATCCCCGCGTAGACGTCCTCGGTGTTCTCCCGGAAGATGACCACGTCCATCTGCTCGGGTTTGCAGACGGGGGAGGGCAGCCCCTTGAAGTACTCGACCGGCCGCACGCAGGCGTAGAGGTCGAGCACCTGGCGCAGGGTGACGTTGAGGCTGCGGTGGCCGCCGCCCACCGGGGTCATGAGCGGGCCCTTGATGGCCACGCGGTACTTCTTGATGGCCTCGAGGGTCTCCTGGGGCAGCAGGTCCTTCCCGGCGGCCTGGGCGGACTCGCCGGCCAAAACGTCGAGCCAGGCTATGCGGCGCTTGCCGGAGTAGGCCCGGGCCACCGCGGCGTCGAGGATCTGGCGCATGGAGACGGCGATCTCCGGGCCGATGCCGTCGCCGGCGATGACCGGGATGACCGGGTTCTGGGGCGAGACGAACTCGCCGTTCTTGAACTGGATGACTTCGCCGTCGACTGCGGGGGTGCTGGCCATCGATCGTCTCCTCCTGGTTATGGCACTGGCGCGGCGGCTCTTCCGGAGCCGTCGGAGCGATTCTAGCCCCGCTGGGGAGGTTCGCAAGGAACGTGTGGGCACCAACTGCCGGTAATGAGAGGAGCCGGGCTCACCGCCGAGACGCGGAGGCGCCGAGACTGGATTTTGTCCGCGGCTCAGGTTCTTGCCCGCAGAAGCCGTCCGCCGCGTTCCTGAGCCTGCTCTGCGCCTCTGTGTCTCCGCGGTGAACCCGGGCCACAAAGAACCGCGCGGCCGGATCTCTCCGGCCGCGCGGGCTCTGCCTGGGTTCGTTCTGGACTGCCGCGGCTTCAGCCGCCCACCGACTTCACTCCTTCGTCGACGGAGTCGACCATGGTGACCACCGAGGCCAGGCCCGAGAGCTCGAACGAGCGCCGGGCCACCGTCGGGGCGCCGGCGACCACCAGCTTGCCGCCGACCTGTTTGAACTGGGCGTTGTAGTAGCCGACCATGGCCACCACGTAGCTGGTCATCCGCGTCACGCCGGAGAGGTCGAGCACCGCGCGCGGCGGGATGCCGCTGCCCAGGATCTTGTCCATGACTGCCTTGAAGTCGCCGATTTCCTGGACTTCCAGGTCGCCGTTCATGGCCACCACGGACACCTGTCCGCGGCTGCTAACCTTGAGCTCCATTGCCGACATGCCCATCACCTCGCTCCGTGAGGGGTGACTAGTGGCGCGGGCCGCCACGACCGCCGTGGCCACCATGCCCGCCCCGGCCGCCGCCGCGACCGCCGTGGCCGCCGGGACCGCGCGGCCGGAAGCCGCCGCCGCCCTCGCCGCCGGCCGGCTGCTGGTTCTCCATGCCCTCGGGCACGGGGAGCAGAGCCTTGCGGGAGAGCTTGAGGCGCCCGGTGTCGTCGATGTTGATCAGCTTCACCTCGACGGTGTCGCCGATCTTGACGTGCTGGCCGATGTCCTTGACGTAGGCGTAGTCCCACTCGGAGACGTGCAGCAGGCCGTCGGTGCCGGGCAGGATCTCGATGAAGGCGCCGAACTCCTTGATGGTCCGGACGGTGCCCTTGTAGACCGTGCCGACGATCGGCTCCATGGTCAGGGCCTCGACCATGGCCTTGGCGGCCTCGGCCGCGGCCGCGTCCGTCGAGGAGATGGAGACGATGCCCTCGTCGTTGATGTCGATCTCGGCGCCGGACTGGGCCTCGATCCCGCGGATGGTCTTGCCGCCGGGGCCGATGACCTTGCCGATCTTCTCCTGGTCGACCTTGATGGTGATGATCCGCGGGGCGAGCGGGTTGAGCTGCTCGCGCGGCTTGGCCAGGGCCTCGAGCATGATCCCGAGGATCTTCATGCGCCCCTGGCGGGCCTGCTCGAGCGCGCGGCTCAGCAGGTCGGTCTTCAGCCCCTTCACCTTGATGTCCATCTGCAGGGCGGTGATGCCCTGGCCCGTGCCGGCGACCTTGAAGTCCATGTCGCCGAAGTGGTCCTCGTCGCCGAGGATGTCGGTGAGCACGATGCTCTTGTCGCCCTCCTGGACCAGGCCCATGGCGATGCCCGCCACCGGGGCCTTGATCTGGACGCCGGCGTCCATCAGCGAGAGCGATCCGCCGCAGATGGTCGCCTGGCTGGACGAGCCGTTGGACTCGAGCACCTCCGCGGCGATGCGGATGGTGTAGGGGAAGTTCTCGCCGGAGGGCAGCACCGGCTCGAGCGCCCGCTTGGCCAGCGCGCCGTGGCCGATGTCGCGGCGGCTCGGGCCGCGCGGCATCTTGACCTCGCCGACCGAGAAGGACGGGAAGTTGTAGTGCAGCAGGAAGTCCTCCTCGAAGTCCTCGTGGAGGGCCTCGACCATCTGCTTGTCGCCGGGGGTTCCCAGCGTGGTGGTGGCCAGCACCTGGGTCTCGCCGCGGGTGAAGAGCGCCGAGCCGTGGGTGCGCGGCAGCAGCCCCACCTCGCAGGTGATCGGCCGGACGTCCTCGAAGCCGCGGCCGTCGCAGCGTACGCCGTTCTCGAAGATGCTCTTGCGCATGGCCACGGACTGCAGTTCGTCGAAGGCCGCGTAGACCTTGCCCTTGGTCGGGCTCTTGGGGTCGTCGGGCTTGACGAACTCGGCCATGATCTTGTCGCGCACGGCCTTGAGCGCCGCGCGGCGCTCGGCCTTGGTCTTCACCAGGCAGGCCTGGCCGGTCTCGGCGAGGTATTTCGCCTCGACGGCCTTGAAGAGCGAGTTGTCGACGGGCGCGGGCACCATCTTCTGGACGCCGCACTGGGCCGCGAGCTCGGACTGCATCAGGGCGATCTCGCGGCAGACGCCGCCGGCCATCTCGAGTGCCCGGACCATCACGTCCTCGGGCACCTCTTTGGCTCCGGCCTCGACCATGACGATGCTGTCGGCGGTGCCGGCCACGATGAGGTCCAGGTCGCCCTCGGTGCGCTGGGCGTAGCTGGGGTTGACGACGAACTCGCCGTTCACCCGGCCGATGCGCACGGCGCCGAACGGACCCTGGAAGGGCAGGGGGCTGACCGCCATGCTGGCGGAGCCCGCGATCATGGCGAAGATGTCCGGGTCGGTCTCGTCGTCGGCCGAGAGGGTCATGACCTGGACCAGCGTGTCGCGCCGGAAGCCGTCCGGGAAGAGCGGGCGGGTCGGGCGGTCGATGAGCCGCATGGTCAGGATTTCCTTCTCGGTCGGACGGCCCTCGCGCTTGTAGAAGCGTCCGCCGAAGATCTTGCCGGCCGAGAAGGCCTTCTCGCGGTAGTCGACCGTCAGCGGGAAGAAGTCGTCGAAGCCCTCGCGCGGGTCGGCGTCGGTGACGGCGGCGAGCACCACGGTGTTGCCCCAGGTCACCAGCGCGGCGCCGGAGGCCTGCTTGGCGAGGCGCCCGGTCTCGATGACCAGTTTGCGCCCGCCGATTTCACGTTCTACGATGAAAGCCAAGTTGTGCTCCTTGTCTACGGATTCCTCTCGAAAACCAGAATGCTTCCCCCGCGCTACTTGCGCAGGTTGAGGCGGTCGATGAGCCCCTTGTAGCGATTGAAGTCCTCGCGGCGCAGATAGCGCAGCAGCCGGTTGCGCCGGCTGACCATCAGCACCAGCCCCCGGCGGGAGTGGGCGTCCTTCTTGTGCTTCTCCAGATGCTTGGACAGGTCCGTGATCTGCTCGGTGAGGAGCGCGATCTGGACCTCGGGCGAGCCGGTGTCCTTCTCTCCGATGCGGTTGTCGGCGACGATCTGCTTCCTGCGTTCCTTGGTTACGGCCATGGTCTCCTCGACTCCTTCCTGCCCTTTCGCTTCTCGGGATCGGTCGGCCGCGCCCGCACGGGCGGACGCGGAGAACGCGCCAGAACCCGGCCGGGAAAGGGACCAGCCGGATCCGGAGTGTCGCTCAGAGCGGCGCCGGAACGACCGGCGCGGTCGCAATGGAGTCAGTAGCTTCGGTGGAGAAGGGGGCGGCACGCCGGACGGCGGCGCCCGAAAACTTCGGCCTCGAACTCTACATCCTCGCCCGCGGCACGCGGGCCGACACTCTCATCTTTCATTCGGCCGCCAGTATAAGCGGGCCGTCCGGAGGCGTCAAGGACGGATTGGGGGCGCAATTCCCGGGATTTGCGTGGCGCGCGGGCATCGGGCGCGAGTAATATCCGGAGGGCGCCGGACGGCGGCGCACCGGCACCGGAGGGAGGCCATGACCGACCGGGAGCTCCTCGACGCCTACGCGGCCGGAGGCTCGCAGACAGCCTTCGCCGAACTGGTCGCGCGTCACGCCGGGCAGGTCTACGCGACCTGCCTGCGCGTCCTGGAGGACCCCCACGCCGCCGAGGACGCCGCCCAGGCGACATTCCTGGTGCTCGCCCGCAAGGCCGGCGCCCTCGGCGGCGGGGCGGTCCTGGCCGGTTGGCTGCACCTGGCGGCCAGGCGCTCGGCCCTGGCGCTCAGGGAGCGGGAGCGCCGGCGCGAGCGGCGCGAGAGGGAGGCGGCGATAATGCGCGAACGCGAGTCGGCAGGGTCGGAGGCTTCCTGGGCGGAGGTCCGGCCCAGGCTCGATGCGGCGCTGGCCGCCCTGAGCGGGCCGCAGCGCGATGTGGTTCTGTTGCGCCATCTCTACGGCTGCTCCGAGGAGGAGGCTGCGAGGGAGCTGGGGTGGAAACGCAGCCGCGTGTCCATGACCCTGCTGCGGGCCATGGAGCGCCTGCGCGAGCGGCTGGGGCGCGACGGCGCGCGGCTTGGCTCGGCGGCCCTGGCCGGCCTGCTCGCGTCCGAGGCTGCGGGCCCGGCGGCCCCGGCCGGCCTGGCCGCATCCATCGTCGAGACCTGCTCCGGAGGGGCGGCGGCGTCATCCCCGGTGGCATTCGCTGCGGAGGGAGTCATGAAGACCATGTTCCTGGCGAAACTGAAGGCGGCGGCGACGGTCCTGACGGCTGCGGCCGTGGCGGGACTCGGCGGAACGGCGGCCGTGCTGCTCGCCGCCGAGGGGCCTGCCGGTCCGCCTGCCCCGGAGAGCCCCGCGCTTAAGGCCGCTCCGGCCAACACCTGGGTGAAGCTCGCCGAGGAGCCCGACGGCGCCCGGGACGGGGCGCTCTTCTGCTACGCGCCCAACGCCGGCCGCTTCATCCTGGCCGGCGGCGTGGCCGGCAAGCCCCAGCACTTCGACACCGAGCTCTTCGACGCCGGCGCCGGGAAGTGGGTCAACGCCCACCCCAAGGACGGCCCCTACAAGAACGAGTCGGGGCTGACCGACGCGCCCAGCTCCGGCTACACCGGCTGGCCGACGCCGGCCTTCCAGACCGACAAGGCCGGGGTCACCCGCATCCGCATGGACGGAGAGAACGCCGCCTACGGCACGGACACGCGGCTGGGCTTCCAGTACGCCTTCGACCCGGCCGGCGGAAAGCTCTACGCCTACTTCTGCGACATCACCGCGGCCTACGACCCGCTCGAGCGCAAGTGGACCGACCTGAAGGCGGAGAAGTTCAGCAAGACGCCGCGCTTCGCGCTGATGTACGGCTCGCTGGCCTACGATCCGGTCAACAAGGAGGTCCTGTCGATCGGCGGCACCAGCAACGAGCCGGGCGGCACCCCCGGCACCTGGGCGTTCAACATCGCGGCCGGCTCCTGGAAGAAGGTGGAGACCGGCTCGAAGGAGCTCCGGGCATTGGGCGCCGGGGCCGAAGACTTGCGAAAGGGCGCCGACGCGCTGGCCAATGCCGCCCGCAACCGCTTCTACGTCGCCGAGAGCGAGGCCGAGGCCAAAGACGACCTGGCCGGCCGCGCCGCGAAGCTCGCCGCCGAGGCCGAGGCCTTCGTCGGGAAGCTGAAGGCGGCGAAGCTCTCCGGAGTCGAAGAGCGGGCGCCCGCGTCCGCCGCCGAGGAGTTCGGGAAGCTCGCCGCCGCGCTCAAGGCGCTTGGCGGCAGGCTCGGCGGCAAGGTCGGGCAGGAGGCGCTGGCCGAGGCTCAGTCCATCCAGGACCTGGCCTGGCGGGCGGCGCGCCGGCTCGACGCCGAGCCCTGCGGCCGGGGCTATTCCCAGATGGCCTCGGACCTGGCCGCGGGGAAGATAGTGCTCTTCGGGGGCAGCCGGCTCGACGGCTTCCTCTCCGACACCTGGGTCTACGACTGCAAGTCGCGATCCTGGGAGCAGCGCCGGCCGAAGCTTGCGCCCTCGCCGCGCGCCGGGCACACGCTGGCCTGGCTGCCGGGGAGCGGCAAAGTCGTCCTGGCCGGCGGCAGCGCCCGGCACGGCGCCGCGCCCCAGGACCTCTGGGCCTACGACCTCAGGGGCGACGAGTGGAGGCTGCTCGCCCGGTTCAAGGACGGCCCGGCCGGTGGACCCGGCGCGGTCGACACCTCCGACCAGCTGATCGTGGTGAGCGTCGACCCGAAGAAGGGGCGCTCGCGGGTGACCTGGGGCATGCGCGTGGATCCGGCCGCGCCGGCCGCCGGACTGGACGCGGCCTCGGCGGGAGGCGCTCCGGGGACCGTGGCCTTCGGGCTCGCTCCGGCCGACTACGACAAGGCCGCGACGCCCGATCCGGACGGGGTCGGCAGGGTCCTCAAAGAGCTGCCGGCCAACAAGTGGAAACTCATGCCCAAGCCGCCGAAGGGCACGGCCACCCGCGACTGGGGGACGCTGCCCTACGATACCGACCGCCACCAGATCCTTCACTGGGGCGGGGGGCACTCGACCTACATCGGCACGGACCTGGCCCACTACAGCCTGCGCACCGCCACCTGGAGCATCGGCTATCCGGCCGAGAACCCGCCGACCCGCGGCTTCTACGCCATGGCCGACCAGAGCTTCAACGACCGCCCGATGGTGCCCAACCACGTCTGGGATGCGGCGGCCTACGACCCGGTCTCGAAGAAGGGCGTGTGGATGGTCCGGGGCGGCACCTGGACCTACGATCCGGCCAGGCGCGAGTGGGACTACCCGCCGGCGGCGAGCATCGGAGGTGAGCTCAAAGTCGCGCTGGCCGCCACGCCCAAGGGCGTGGTCTGCTGGGCCAACGAGGCCCTGCAGCTCTTCGACGCCAAGGCCGGGGCGTGGAGCAAGCTGCCGCTGGCCGGCGGCAAGGTCGGCGGCGCCTACGGGGACACGTCGGGCATCTGCCACGACTCGAAGCGCAACTGCCTGTGGCTCGCCCACCGCGGCGGGCCGATGATGCGCTACGACATGGATGGCGGCGCGCTCACCGTCATCGACGTCAAGGGCCCGGCCGGGATCTTCATGCGCGAGACGGTCTACGTCCCGGAGATCGACATGCTCTTGAACGAGGTCCGGGTGCAGGGCGAGGGCGGGGCCGGCAACCTGGCCTTCGACATCGAGGGCGGGAAGTGGCTGGGGCTCGATCTGCCCTACGATGGCAAGGATCAGTACCTGTCGAGCCGCGAGTACTGGGCCACCACCGGCAGTCGGTCGCTGCACTACGACCCGGCCCTAAAGGTGGCCATCTTCCTCTACGGCGCCGAGGAGGTCGGCGTCCTTCGTGCCGAGAAGCCGGGCTTGAAGACCTTCGAGGTCAAGCTCCAGGAGCCGAAGAAGAAGTAGGCTCGCGAAGCACGCGCGCGGGCTCTTCGCGGTCGGCGCGATCACGCCGCTGCGCGGCGCGCGGCCATTGCTGAGCCGCTCCCGGCCGCGGCTAGTTTGCGCTCGGGCGCAAACTAGCCCCCGTCGAAGCTCCAGCGCTCCTGGACCATGAACCAGTTGCCGGTGTTCTCGAGGTACTCGAGCGTGCCGGAGAGGATCCTCCAGTGGTCCTCCTCCTCGGCGGCCAGGCGCTCGCAAAGCGTGCGGGCCTCGCCGGAGGCGGCCTTCTTCGCCCACGTGCGGTAGAAGGCCAGGGACTTGTCCTCCATCTCGATGCCGACTTTGAGGGCCTGGATGTCGTCGGGGGTGCCGGCCGCCTTGGAGCGCAGGCTCTCGGGCATGTCCTGGAAGACGTTGCGGAGAGCCGCGGCGAACTCGCCCGCGTAGGGGGCGACCTTCAGCTTGCCGGCGGCCAGCGCCTCGATGAACTCGATGTGCTTCTGCTCGGCCTCGGCCAGGTAGTCGAACATCTTCCTGGCCAACGGGTTCGAGGTCTTGGCGGCGGCGCCTCCGTAGAACTGCTTGCCGTCCTGTTCCGTGTGGCGGGCGGTCTCGAGGATGGTGCGGAGTTCCTGGCTGCTGTCCTTCTCGGGCACGGTCCGGCGCTCCTTTCGTGGCTCTGGGTCGATCGGTCCCGGCCGCCGGCGGGGCGGTCCGGGCGCGAGGCTTCGGCGGTCGTAACCGGCCCGTCGCGCCGGGTATTCCTATAAGGGCGGCCCTCTGCATGCGCAAGTGCGTTCTCAGCGCAGAGACGCGGAGGTCGCAGAGCGAGCGCGGAGAGAGCGATGGGCGAACCCGGATCTTCTGCCACGGCGATTGCGGCGGCAACCGGTTCTTGCAGCCCCGGCGGCTTTTGGGTATAAGCGGCGTGTCGACCCGGAGGGACGAGGGATGCCCAAGGAATACGGCGACCAGCGCGGCACCAGGCGCTATAACGTCAGGGACTTCCAGCTCTACTGGACCCCGAGCGGGCTGCTCTCCTTCCTGAGCGCCGGCAAGCAGGCCAAGAACAAGCTGCCGGTGGTGAACTTCAGCGTGGGCGGCGCCCAGTTCCTCTCCGCCAAGGATCTGCCCCGGGGCGAGCGGGTGCGCATCCACCTGACCGGTCCAATCCTGCCGGACGCCATGACCGTGGAGGCCGAGGTCTGCTGGTCGCGGCAGATCCCGCGCCGCTCGGCCTACCGGGTGGGCGTGCGCTTCAGCTCGAAGGCCTCGCGCCAGGAGAGGCTCCAGGAGCTCGAGGCCAGGCTCGGGGACATGACCATCCGTCTGCGCTGCGCAGGGTGCGGCACGCCGTTCTCGGTCAAGAAGAGCTTCGAGGGCGAGGCCGGTCGCTGCCCGCGTTGCAAGGCGGTGGTGGAGGTCCGCGAGGAGGAGCTGCTTCCCGAGTTGCCCGAGGAGAAGAAGACCGTCGAGGAGAAGCCGGGTGCGTCCGCGCCGGGGCCGGTGGCCTCGGGGGGGCTCTCCAAGGCCATGACCCTCTTCATCCGCTCGACGATCCCCAGCCGGCTGCACCTGGAGCTCATCCAGCACTTCACCAAGCGGCCGGCCGGACAGGTCTTCGGGGTGAGCGAGCTGGCCATGCTGGTCAGCGTGCCCGAGCCGCGGGTCCACGCCACGCTCAAGGAGATGACCGCCCGGGGCATTCTCAAGGAGCTCGGGGCCAAGACCTTCAACTACGACCCCTCGCCGGACGCCAAGCGCAAGATCGCCGAGCTGGCCTCGCTGCTCAGCAACCCGCTGCGCCGCAGCGAGGTGCTGGCCGCGGTGCTGGCCTGCGAGAAGGGCAAGTAGCGGGGTTCGCTGATCGTGAAGGTCGAGCACGCCCTGGTCACCGGCGGCGCCGGGTTCATCGGCAGCCATCTCTGCGAGCGGCTGCTGGCCTCCGGCTGCCGGGTGACTGCGGTCGACGACCTCTCCACCGGCTCGATCCGCAACGTGCGCGCGCTCGAGGGCAACCCGGACTTCCGCATCCTGGTGGGCTCGGCCGGCGACCGCGAACTGCTCCAGAGCCTGGCGGTCGGCGCCGACGCGGTTTTCCACCTGGCCGCGGTGGTCGGCGTGCGCAAGGTCATGGAGAGCTCGGTCGAGACCATCGAGAAGAATCTGCACACCACCGAGACGGTGCTGAAGGTCTGCAACCTGCTGCGCCTGCGGCTGGTGGTGGCCTCGACCAGCGAGGTCTACGGCGCCAACCCCCGGGCCTCGTTCCGCGAGGACGACGACTCGATCATCGGCACCAGCCGCCACCGGCGATGGTCCTACGCGGCCAGCAAACTGCTCGACGAGTTCCACGCCTACGCGTACTACCATTCGACGGCCCTGCCGGTGACCATCGTGCGGCTCTTCAACACCATCGGGCCGCGCCAGGTGGGGCACTACGGCATGGTCGTGCCCACCTTCGTGGGCCAGGCCCTGGCCGGCGCGCCCATCACCGTCCACGGCGACGGCAGCCAGCGGCGCTGCTTCACGGCGGTCGCTGATGTCGTCCGATGCCTGGCGGAACTGGCCGCGCGCGAGGAGACCGCCGGGCAGGTCTACAATATCGGCGGCACCCAGGAGATCTCGATCATGGACCTGGCCAACAAGGTCAAGGCCATGACCGGGAGCGCCTCGCCGATCGTCACGAAGAGCTACGCCGAGGTCTACGGCGAGAACTTCGTGGACATGGAGCGCCGCGTGCCGGACGTCTCCAAGCTCCGCTCGGCCATCGGCTTCGCGCCGGAGACGGGGCTCGAGGACATGCTCCGGACGGTGATAGAGCACCTCAGGGCCGGGCAGTAGGCTTCTCGCTACCTCCGGGCCCGGCCAGCCAATCCGGGATGCCTTTGAATGGCACTTCCGTAAGCCCTGCGAACGGCGAACCGCAGAATGTCGAATGTCGAAGTCAGAATTACGAACGACGTGGAGTGGCCGGGAGTTGCCACTTCGACATTCGTCATTCGGTGTTCTGCGGTTCTGCGGTTTGCTGTGGGTTCGCCAGGGGGCTGGCATGGCCTAGGGAAGCGCCATTCGGGCGCATCCCTAACGGCTCTTGCTCCGCGCGGATGCCGCCATCCGCTTCAGGGTGCTCCCACGCCTCTGCAACTCTCGCCATCCTGGCCACCAGCCAGTCCTGGACCGGCTTGGGGAGAGACGCCCCGAAGCAGATGCTGCCCTGCGGGCTCGTTATCGCGATGCGATGGATCGGAGGTCCAAGGCCATGTCGTCTGGCCCCATAGTGGTCGACGACCTTTTCTGCTCGCACGTCCGTACCGTGAAGGCGCTGAACGCCGGATCCCCAGATGCTCCGCGTTCTGATTTCCACCATGCCCCGGCACATGGTCAGATCGTAGACCAGCGTGCTCAGCCGCAGGGCGTGGATGTCCAGAGCCGCCGTAAGCGTCCCGAATACCCCGACCAGCAGGTAAGCCAGAAGCGGGTTGCTTTGCCTGCTCGCGATAACGCCGGACGCCAGAAACAGCATCGGAGGCGTTGCGACGGCGCCTGCGCAGAGCAGGACCCAGGGCTTCTTTCCGGTGAGGCGCACGGCCAAACAGCCAGGGCTTTCCTCGAGGACAGCGGCGTGTCTGCCGATCGCGTTCATGTCCCCGCCACCTGTTGCACTGCCCCCGTCTTGCCGGCCATTGTGCGTCTGGCGGCATGTTCTATCCGCGCCTCTCAGACCTGCAAGTGACGGTGGATGTATCGGACCGGCGCCCATGCGGCATATGCCGCCGCTGAGGCTTTACGTTACGGTTACTCGCCGGGAGGCGGAGAAGACGGTTCCAGATTCGCTGGGAGGCACTTGCGACGCCGGCGACGGCGGGGAGAATGCCGGCAGGAGGTCGTCATGGCCAACGGACTTCGTCTCGCGACTATGTGGGTCGGGGAGATCGCAGCCCGGCCGGTGACGCTGGTCGTTCCGGCGAAGAAAGAGAAGCAGGCACCATAGCAGCCCGTGCCCGAAGAGCAGAGCGAACTTGATGCGGTTCCCGGGGCGGTGTTCCCCGGAGAAGACGGAGGTCGTTCGGTGGATGGCCAGCTTGGCGTTCCGCGAAGTGAGCCCTCTGAGGACGGGCGTGGCGTGCTGAGGAAGGGCCCTTGGGGGCGGGTAGGATGTGTGCTGGGGGCTGGCGTCTTCGTCTGCCTGCTGGCTGTCGGCGGACTCGGGGCCTGGCGGCATCTTGACGCGGAGGCGTGCAGGGGCAATCTTGAGATGATAGGCCGGGCCTGCCTTAGCTATGCGGCGGAGAATGGTGGGAGCTTCCCAGCCGACTGGGATGGTGTTCTTTCCAAGCGACGGTTTCCGGAGCCATTTGTGTGCCCTTCTGACCCGCGGGGATATGGCTACGCTGTGAAAGACAACCGAGTGGTTCCAGACCGCGTGAGCTATGAGTATGTGGCCGGGCTCAGGCTGGACAAGTCGAGGGAACTCGTGGTGGCATACGACAGGCATGGCAACCACCGGGGAGGTCGCAACGTGCTCATGATCTCCGGTGGTTCGGTGGAGGTTGTCTTCTGGCCCACGGCGAGAAATGGGGAGTTGGAGACCAGGCTGGCCGAGCAGAGGGCGCGGAGTTCGAACGACCGCGATGCCCCGGCTGTTCCAGCCAAGTCGCACGCGACCGGGCCGGACGTCGAATTAACCAATGACGTGGGGCATGGCAAGCCCCTCTCGCCCTGAGCCGGTGCCTTCTCGCGGAGAGAATGATGCCCCGGCAGCATCGTGAGCCTGCGCACCGAGCAGGTCGAGGCCGTTGAACGTTTGGGGGGGCAGGAACTGGTCGCGTTGGGAGAGATCGGACCGGCTGCCGCGCAGGCCATTCCGGACATCGAGCCGCTCCTGGAGGACCGGGATCAGGAAGTTCGCGCGGCCGCCGCCGATGCGCTTATGAAGATCCGGCGCGAGGCGATTGACGAGTAGCGCTCCAACTCCGCGCAGCGATCTGATCGTGCTATCAGCCTGCCGTTTGCGCTCTGAACTAGAGTGCTGGTTCGGGGAGTGTAACGCCCGTCGATCGCCGCCGAATTCATAAGTGACTGTATATTGGGCCGTTCCGTGCCCATTCGTCTGTCTTCACCCTTCCATCGGAATACCCCCGCCGGGTACCGGGTTGACACCACAAGGAGGAGAGGGCCGGTCCGGAGGCCGTCCCTGCGATCATCCTGGACAGAGGTGCACCGGTGAGGAGGAGCTGAAATGTTCAGCCTGCAGTTGAGGTCTCTGGGAGTGATGGCGTTGGGCTTGGCCTTCTCGTTTGCGGCCGTCGCCGCCGAGGGAGACAAGCCTCAGGCGGGCGACCAGGACGGGGCGAAGAAGGAGGTCAAGGTCCAGACCACCTGTCCGGTCATGGGCAACAAGATCAACAAGGACATCTACGTCGATCACGACGGCAAACGGGTCTACCTGTGCTGCAAGGCCTGCGTGGCCGCCTTCAACAAGGACCCCGGGAAGTACATCAAGAAGCTCGAGGACGAGGGCGTGACCATCGAGAAGGCCCCGGTGCAGACGGAGTGCAAGGACAAGTGCGATGCCAAGGACGGCAAGGCCGGAGGCGGCTGTTGCTCGGACGCCGGCAAGACCGTCAAGGAAGGAGCGGGGGAAGGCGGGTGCTGCAAGTAGCGCCCGCGCGGTTCTACGGGCGGTTCTCCCCGCAGAGAACCGCCCGTAGAACTTCCGCCGCAGAAGGCGTCATGAACCCCGGTCCGGGTACGGAGGCTGAATATGCTTGACGACGACCTCTCACGCGAGCTCGACCGCCGGCTCCTCAAGATCGAGGGCCAGGTCCGCGGCATTCGCAAGATGATCGAAGATCATCGCTACTGCGTGGACCTGCTCGACCAGCTGGCCGCGGCGCGCGCGGGCTTGGGCGCGGTCGGCCAGGGGATACTCAGGAACCACATCGAGACCTGCGTGGCCGCGGCCCTGTCCGGGACTAACCAGGCCGACCGGCAGGCGAAGGTCGAGGAACTGGTCAGGCTCTTCCCGCGGTTCTGCCGCGGAGGCTGAGGAGGATTCCAATGCGCCGAGGGCACTGCGACCGGAGGGGAACTGCGGCACCGAACGTTCAACATGCAACACGCAACATTCGACACGCAATGAATCAGCGGAAGGGGCCGATTCATCGGTTTCATTCCTCAAGATCGTGCTCCTTCCCTGATTTGCTCTGTATGTTGCATGTTGCATGTTGGACGTTGCGTGTTCGTCTCTTCCCCGAAATATCCTGCAGGGCCATCGCTGTGCGCACTTCGAGGACTGGTCTCGCTCTGCTCGCGCTTCCCCTGGCCCTGGCGGCTGGCTGCGCGCCTGACGGTTCGCCGGGCGCTTCGCCAGGCGTTGGGATCGGCGGTTCGGCGGGGACCCCGCCCTTCAGCAGGGCCGGGATCGTTCGCGACCGGGGGATGGGGGGCGAGGTTCGCGCCGAGCCGCCCCTCGCGACGCTCGACGACTATCTGGCGTATGCGGCGATCCACAACCCCGGCCTGGAGGCGGCCTACTACCGCTGGCAGGCGGCGACCGAGCGCGCCCCGCAGGCCCGGAGCCTTCCCAATCCGGTGCTCAATTACGGGTACTACATCCGCTCGGTCGAAACCAAGGTCGGCCCGCAGCGCGAGCGAGTGGGCCTGTCCCAGGCCATTCCATGGCCGGGCAAGCTCATCGCCGCCTCGGCGGTGGCGGACAGAGAGGCCGAGGCCGCGCGGCTCGGCTACGAGGCGGCCAAGTTCGAGCTCTTCTATCGGGTCAAGGACGCCTGGTACGAGTACTACTACCTCGGGCGTCAGACCCAGGTGACGGAGGCCGTCGCCGACCTGGTCCGGAAGATGGAGGAGGTCGTCAGGGCCAGGTACGCGGCCGGCGCTGCCGGGCATCCGGACCTGATCCGCGCGCAGGTTGAGCTCGGACGGGTCGAGGACCGCGTCAGGAGCCTGCGCGACCTGCGCTCCGCGGCGGCCGCCAGGCTCAACGCCGTGCTCGGCCGTCCGACGGACGCGCCGGTGCCCTGGCCCGGGGAGGCGCCGGCCGTCTCCAGCCTCGCGGCATCGGACGAGTCGCTGGTCGCCGAAGTCCTGGAGCGCAACCCGGAACTCGCCGCGCTCGGCGCCCAGGTCGAGCGGGACCGCAGGGCGGTGAGCCTCGCCAGGCAGAACTACTGGCCGGACATCACCGTCGGCGGCGAGTACATCTTCACCGACAAGGCCAGGAGCACCATGCCGATCGAGGACAACGGCAAGGACCCGGTGGTGGTGAGCGTGGGTCTGAGCCTGCCCATCTGGTTCGGGCGCTACCGGGCGGCCGAGCGCGAGGCCCGCGACCGGCTGCGCGGCACGGAGCTCTCGCGCGAGGACCGGGGCAACGCGATCGCCGCCCGGCTCAAGCGCGTCCTCTTCGAACTGCACGACGCCGAGCGCAAGGCCGAACTCTACGGCCGGACGCTCATACCCCGGGCCGAGGATTCCCTGGCGGCGAATGAGGCGGCCTTCAAGGCCGGCCGCACGGACTTCTCGGCCCTGCTCGACGCCGAGCGGGTGCTGCTCGACTTCCGGCTGAGCTACGAGCGGGCGGTGGCCGGCCACGCCCAGCGCCTCGGCGAGCTCGAGATGCTGCTGGGCCGGCCGGTGGCCACGGATGCGGTGTCCGACGCTCCCAAGGAGGTGGGCCGATGATCGACTTCAGAAGAATTCTGGTGAGCGGCCGGTTCCGCCTGGCATTCGCCATCGCCGGGGTGCTGCTTCTCGGCGGCCTGGCGACGATCGTTCTGCACGAGTCCGGCGGCAGCCATGCGGCCGAATCGTCCGTGGCCGGCAAGGCCGGGGCGCAGTACTACACCTGCGGCATGCACCCCTGGGTGATTCTGCCGAAGCCCGGCGACTGCCCGATCTGCCACATGAAGCTCGTGCCCCTCGATCCCGCGAAGTTCACCGGCCAGATCGCCATCGACCCGGTGGTCGTCCAGAACATCGGCGTCCGAGTCGCGCCGGCGACGGTCGGAGAGGTGACCCGCACCGTCCGGACGGTCGGTTCGGTCGAATACGACGAGACCCGCGTCCGGGACGTGAACCTCAAGATCGCCGGCTGGATCGAGAAGCTGCACGTCGACTCCCTCGGTCAGCCGGTGAAGAAGGGCGAGCCGCTCCTCGAGATCTACTCGCCCGAGCTCTACTCGGCCGAGGCCGAGTATCTCGCGGCCTTTCGGCGCGCCAAGGCCGGGCAGAACGCGGACAGGGCCGACAGGATGGACGCCGAGTTGCTCGCGGCCGCCCGGAAGCGCCTGGAGTACTTCGACGTCCCGGCCGGCGAGGTCCGCGAGCTCGAGCGGACCGGCGAGGTCAGGAAGGCCCTGACCATCCGCAGCCCCTTCGACGGCGTGGTCGTCGAGAAGATGGCCCAGGAGGGCATGAAGGCCGATGCCGCCATGCGCCTCTACCGCATCGCCGACCTCTCGACCGTCTGGGTGCAGGCCGCGGTCTACGAGCAGCAACTGCCCTACGTCCGGGAGGGCCAGGCGGCGGCCATGACGCTGCCCTACCTGCCCGGCCGGAAGTTCGACGGCAAGGTGGCCTACGTCTACCCCTACCTGGACAGGAAGCTCCGCCAGGTGAACGTGCGCCTGGAGTTCGCGAACCCCGATCTCACGCTCAAGCCCGGGATGTTCGCGAGCGTCGAGTTGCGCGGCGCCGAGGCGAAGCAGGGCCTGCTCGTCCCGCGCGAGGCGGTGATCGACACCGGCGAGCGGCAGGTGGCCTTCGTGAGCCTGGGCAAGGGGAGGTTCGAGCCCCGCGACGTGAAGCTCGGCGTCGAGGCCGACGGCGGCAAGGTCGAGATCCTCGAGGGCCTGAAGCCCGGCGAGATGGTGGTCACCAGCGGCCAGTTCCTGCTCGACAGCGAGTCGCGCCTGCGCGAGGCGCTGGCCAGGATGATGGCGGGGACGACGGGAGGGGTGGAAGGTGGAGGGTGGAAGGTGGAAGGTTCCGCCTCGCAAGCCTCCACCATCCACCATCCACCTTCCACCCTGCTTGTCCTTCCGGCGCCCGCCGGCAAGGCGCTCGCCGGGATGCTCGACGGCTACTTTGCGATCGGTGCGAAGCTGGCCGACGACACCGCTGCGGGCATCGCCGAGCCCGCGCGACAAGTGGCCTCGAGCGCCGAGGCTCTGCTCAAGGTGGAGATCCCCGGCGACCCGCACTTCTGGCACAAGCACATGGAGGCCGGCGAGGTCCGCGCCAGGGCGCTGGAGCTGGCCGGCGCCGGCGATCTGGCCAAGGCCCGCTCGGTCTTCGCCGACCTGGGCACGGCGCTCGAAAAGCTGCTCAAGGCGACGGGCGTCCCCGCTGGCTACGGGAAGGAGGTCTACGAACTCCATTGCCCGATGTATCGGGAGGAGCAGGGCGGCGCCGTCTGGCTGCAGACCAACCAGGATGTCACCAACCCATACTACGGCAAGGCCATGCTGAACTGCGGGGACGTGGTGGGGGCTGTCCCCTCCCACGCCGCTCCGGACGGGAACGGGAAGAAGTAGTCCCATGATCGGCAAGCTCATCGACTGGTGCGTCCGCAACCGCCTTCTGGTGCTGCTCCTGACGGCGCTGTTGGCCGTCGGAGGCATCTGGTCGGCCAGCCACATCACCATCGATGCCATCCCGGACCTCTCCGACGTGCAGGTGGTGATCCGTACGGAGGCGGCGGGCCAGGCCCCGCAGATCGTCGAGGACCAGATCACCTATCCGCTGACCACGGCGATGCTGGCCGTGCCCAAGGCCAAGGTGGTGCGCGGCTACAGCATGTTCGGCACCAGCTTCGTCTACATCATCTTCGAGGACGGCACCGACCTGTACTGGGCGCGGAGCCGCGTCCTCGAGCAGCTCAGCACCGTTTCGGCGAAGCTCCCGGCCGGCGTGAGCCCGCAACTCGGGCCGGACGCCACCGGGGTGGGATGGATCTACGAGTACGCGCTCGTCACCGGCAGGTACTGTCCGGACCATCCGAACGGCGCCTGGCACGACCCCGTGACGGACAAGTGGTACGCCGATCCCGGGAAAGCCCCCGGCGACGAGGCTGTGCAGAAACGGCTCGTCCATCACCGGGTCTTCCAGGAGAGCCGCGATGCCTGCCCTCTCGACGGCAAGCCTCTCAAACCGAGCGACCAGAGCCTGGCCAACCTCCGCAGCCTCCAGGACTGGTATCTGCGCTACGAGCTGACCGCGGTCGACGGGGTCAGCGAGGTGGCCTCGCTCGGCGGCTTCGTCAAGCAATACCAGGTGGTGGTCGACCCGGTGAAGCTGCTGGCCTTCCACATGCCGCTCGGCAAGGTCAAGTCCGCGATCCAGCGCTCGAACCTCGACGTTGGCGGCCGGCTCGTGGAGATGAGCGAGACCGAATACATGGTTCGGGGCGTGGGCTACCTCGGCAGCCTCTCTGACCGGGAGGTCGTCGTCGCCCGCGCCGCAGGCAAGTCCGTCGGGGAGCTGCGCACCGCCAGGGCGCTCGATGAGCTGGGCAGGGTCGCGCTCGGCGCCACGGAGAGCGGATCTCCCATCCGGCTCTCGGACGTGGCCGAGGTGCGCCTCGGCCCGGACATCCGCCGCGGCGTGGCCGACTGGAACGGCGGGGGCGAGACCGTCGGCGGGATCGTGGTGATGCGCTTCGGCGAGAACGCCCGCGCGACCATCGACAACGTCCGCCGGAAGCTCGCCGACCTCGAGAAGGGCCTGCCCGCCGGCGTGGCGGTCGAGACCGGCTATGACCGCAGCGACCTGATCGACCGCGCGGTGGATACGCTGCGGCACACGCTCTTCGAGGAAATCGCCATCGTCGCGCTGGTGTGCATTCTGTTCCTGCTCCATGCCCGGAGCGCGCTGGTGGCCGCCTTCGTGCTGCCGACGGGAGTGCTGGCCACGCTTGCGGTCATGCACCTGCTGGGCATCAATGCCAACATCATGAGCCTGGGCGGCATCGCCATCGCCATCGGCGTGATGGTGGACAGCTCCATCATCATGGTGGAGAACGCCCACAAGCACCTCGACTACGAGAGACAACGCGTGGCCGAAGGGGGCGGGCCCCGCCCGCGGTCCGCGGTCATAGCCGAGGCGGCCCGGGAGGTGGGCCCGAGCCTCTTCATCGCGCTGCTCATCATCGTGGTCAGCTTCCTGCCCATCTTCGTGCTGGGCGAGCAGTCCGGGAGGCTCTTCAAGCCCCTGGCCTACACCAAGACCTTCGCGATGATCGGCGGCGCGGTGCTGGCCGTGACCATCATCCCGGTGCTCATGACCTTCTTCGTGTCGGAGCGGACGCTGCCCGTGGAAATGAGCCGGCGCAGGCGCTGGGCCACCTACGCGGGCATCGTCTTCGTCCCCGCCCTGGTGTTGGCGGCGATCCCCTTGCCGCAGCTGGACGGATACCGGCTCCCGCTGGCTCTGGGCTGGGCCGTCCTCTCCGCCCTGGCGATCCTGCCGCAGCGGCTCCCCTCGGAGGAGCGGAACCCGATCAGCCGCTTCCTGGAGGCGGTCTACAACCCGCTATTCGCGCTGGTGATGCGCTTCCGCTGGGCGGCGATGATCGGGGCGGTCGTGCTGGTGGCCGTGACATGGGTCCCCTTCAGCCGTCTGGGCAGCGAGTTCATGCCGCCGCTCGAAGAGGGCGACCTGCTCTATATGCCCACGACCGACCCGGGCATCAGCATGGGCAAGGCCCGCGAGCTGCTCCAGCAGACCGACGCGCTCATCAAGAGCTTCCCGGAGGTCGAGAAGGTCCTGGGCAAGGCCGGCCGGGCCGAGACCGCCACCGACCCGGCGCCGCCGAGCATGCTCGAGACCACCATCACCCTCCGGCGCGACAAGGACCTCTGGCGACAGGTGCCGGCCGGGCGCTTCTTCGCCTCCTGGCCGGGGTTCCTGCGCGGGCCGCTCTCGCACATCTGGCCGCTCAACCGGCCGATCACGACCGACGAACTGGTCTACGGCTACGAGCTGCCGGTGGCCGGCCGCGAGCCGCTCCACGTCCCCGGGCTCAACGAGGCGGTCCAGATCCCGGGGCTGACCAACTCCTGGACCATGCCGATCAAGACGCGCATCGACATGCTCTCCACCGGCATCAAGACCCCGGTGGGCGTCAAGGTCATGGGGCCGGACCTGGGGACGCTGGGCCGGATGGCCGACCGGATCGCCCAGGTGCTGAAGACCTCCGAGGGCACCGGCGCCTACACGGTGAGCGCCTTCCCGGAGAAGACCGTCGGCGGCAATTACCTCGACGTGCGCATCGACCGCGACGAGATCGGCCGCTACGGCCTGACCGTGGGCGACGTCCAGGACGTGGTCATGAGCGCCCTGGGCGGCGCCAACGTCACCTACACGGTGGAGGGGCTGGAGCGCTATCCGGTGAACCTGCGTTATCCCTCCGAGTTGCGCGACCGACGGGACGCGCTCGCCGGCATGCTGGTGGCCACGCCCTCCGGCGCGCAGGTGCCGCTGGGGCAGCTCGCCGAGCTCCAAATCCACAAGGGCGCGCCCATGGTCAAGAGCGAGAACGCGCGGCTGACCAGTTGGGTCTACGTGGACATCGCCGGGATCGACGTGGGCACTTACGTGGCCAACGCCCAGCGGGCCGTCGCCGAGAAGGTCGATCGGCCCGAGGGCTACTCCATCGTCTGGTCCGGACAGTACGAGTACATGCAGGCAGCCAGGCAGGACCTGATCGTCGCCGGAATACTTGCGCTGGCGGCCATAATCCTGCTGCTCTACGTTTCGACCCGGAGCTGGCTGCGGACCTTGCTAGTGATTCTGGCCGTGCCCTTCAGCCTGGTGGGGGCGGTCTGGCTGCTCTACCTGATGGACTACAACCTGTCGCTCGCGGTGGTGGTGGGCCTGATCGCGCTGGCCGGGCTCGACGCCGAGACCGGGGTGGTCATGCTGCTCTACCTCGACACCAGCTTCGCGCGCTTCAAGTCCGAGGGGCGGATGCGTGACGCCAAAGACCTGTGGCGCGCCGTCCACGACGGGGCGGTCAAGCGCATCCGGCCCAAGATGATGACGGTGGTCTCGACGGGCGCCGGCCTCCTGCCGCTGCTGTGGGCCTCGGGCGCCGGCGCCGACACCATGCGGCGGCTGGCCGTGCCCATGATCGGCGGGCTGGCCACGAGCTTCCTGATGGAGCTCCTCATCTACCCGGCGATCTACTACACCGCCAAGAGGATGGCCCTTGCCGGTCAGTTACGGGACAAAGGTGCGCGCACCGGCGAGGCACTGCCCTCCTCGGCGCAGTAACCGGAGTGAATAGGGGCGCGAAAGTGAGCGACTGCTGCGCTTCGTGTGTCGGGGAACTGGAGAAACTCCAGGGCCGCCAGCGCTCGACGCTGCGCGTCGTGCTGGCCATCAACGCGGTCATGTTCGCCGTGGAGGCGGCGGCCGGCATCCTGGCGGGCTCGACCGCCCTCTTGGCCGACTCGCTGGACATGCTGGGCGACGCGCTGGTCTACGGCTTCAGCCTGTACGTGGTGGGCCGCAGCCAGTCCTGGAAGGCGGCCGCGGCCCTGGCCAAGGGCGCGGCAATGGCGCTCTTCGGCCTCTTCGTCCTGGGGGAGGCGCTCTGGAAGCTGTTCCACCCCGAGGTGCCCGCCCACCTCGCGATCGGCGGCGTCGGGCTTCTGGCGCTGGCCACCAACCTGGTCTGCCTGGGCCTCCTGTGGCGTCATCGCGCGGAGGACATCAACATGCGCTCGGTGTGGCTGTGCTCGCGCAACGACATCGTCGCCAACGTGTCCGTGCTGGTCGCGGCGCTCGGGGTGTGGGCCTTCCGGTCGCAGTGGCCGGACCTGCTGATCGGCGTGGGCATCGCGGCGCTCTTCATCGCCTCGTCGGTCCGCGTGCTGCGCGAGGCGTGGAGGTGTCGCGCTCCGCGCTGATCCGGGTCTGGTCGCAGCGGCCGGTTGCCTTCGGGGCGTCGATCCCGGGCTGTGCCGATGCGCCCGCCATGCCTCCTCCATGTCTTTGTCGGCTGCCGCCGGAATACCCCGGCCGGGTGGTGGGTTTTGCCCACGAAGGGGACGGCTCGGGCGGCAAGGAGGAGGTGCTGCCATGAAAGCGAAAAACCGACCGATCGGGTGGCTGTGGCTTTTCGCGGCCGGATGCGTGGTGCTGGCCGTGGGATTGGCTGCCGGCCATATGCTGCTGGCCGACAACCAGCTGGAGCGGCCCAAACACGCCGCGCCGTTGTGGAACGCTCCGGAGAGCACGCAGTCCTGGCGCTGCCCGGCCCACGTGGAGGATAGGCTCTCCGGCCCGGGCAAGTGCCCCAAGTGCGGCATGGACCTGACCTTCCCGAAGCCCGACGAAGCGGAAGCCCGGGACTGCGCCGCGCGGTGACCTGGGGTGACATGGCATCCCGCGGAAAAGGTTTCCGGTGCGACGCCAATCCTGAGGCATGGCAAGCATCGGATTGAAGCCTCATTCTTGACGCGCCGCCGGCAGTCGATACCATGCGACCGTCCGGCCGAGGCCCTTCGCGGGCCATTTCCCAGGCGCCGTCAAGGAGGGGAACAACGCGATGTCAGATGGTGGTCCGACCGCCGATTCTAACCGCCACGGCTCCGTCCGCGGCCGGGACGCCGTCAGGCGCGTGCTTCAGGACGCCGCCGCGCGCGACCCGAACAGCATCGATCCACAGAAGCTTCTGGGTGCGGTCCTGGCGGGCTCGGACGATCCGGGGGGCGATCTGGCCTGGTTGGTGGCCTACGACCTGGACAAGGGCGTCTGCGACGTGGGAGTCCCTCTGCTTCACTTCGTGGCCACCGATAAGGATGCCCTGGCCGCCGCCGGCGCCGGCAAGGTCCGGAAGTCCGCCAGGACCGCCTTGCTCAAAGCCTTGCGCGACCGGCGGGTGCCCGATGACCGGAAGCTGCCTCTGGCGCCGCTTTTCGAGATGCTCGGGGGCCGGCTCTCGGAGGGCGACTATCGCTCCTTCTTCAGCGACTACGATGCCGTCGTTCGCAGCATAGCCAGACGGGTCGCCTCCTCCGTGATGGACACTCCGGAAGGCATCGAAGGCGTGTTCGAAGCGATCGGACTGATGGAGACGGGGCGCGGCGCCCCCTCCGAGCGGGACGTCGCCCAGCTTCTCCAGTTGCATGGGGACGCTCGCGAGGCCAACCCGGCCGCCGCGGCCGCGCTGCTGGGCGCTCTCGTGGCGCTCGAGATCGAGCACGGCCGGACGGGCGAGGAGACCGCCGCCATGGTCGACCTGCTGGCCAAGGACGCCTCCCCGCGCGCCGCGTGGTGCATTGACGAGCTGGGCCGCTGGCCGGCGGCCGGCCCGATCGGCGCGCGGTGCCGGGCGCTCGCCGGCGCTCTCCGGGAAAAGGGCGTGCTCCCCGGGGGCGTGCGCCCGCCCGAGTTCGTGTCCGGCCTGTTCAGCGCCGTGGACGGGGCGGGCTCGCGCAACCTGACGATCATCACCAAGTCGGCGGACGGCGGCCTGGATGGCCTGGTGTTGATGCCCAACGATCAGGTCGGCATCAAGGACGCCTGGTGCGCCTTCGGCGATGGGCGGGAGGCGGAGGCTCGCTTCAAGTCCGCCAAGGAGATCGTCGCGGTCCGGTGCTCCATGGAACTGGCGCGCGAGCTGGTGGCCGACGCCCTGGCGATCCACGAGCAGACCCGGCGGCCCCCGCCCGGCCGGTTCTTCATCTATCGTCCGGTCTTCGGCGCGGAGCCCATTGTCCCGCGCCGACGCAGTCCGGATCTGGGCGCCTATGGAGTCCCCGGGCCGGAGGCGGCGTCTCCCGTGTCCGAGCGCGAGGCCTTCGACATGCTCGACTGCCCCGGCTACCGCGAGCTGTGGTTCTGCTCCGACTTCGTCTATGAAACCATCTCGAAGATGACGCGTGGAGGGCGACAGCGGCTCTCCGACATCCAGCTCGAGAAGCTCATGGTCGAGGTCCTCCCGCAAGAGAGGGAACGGCTGCTCTCGCGGCTGGCGGCGAACCTGGAGATTCTCGCTTTGGCCGGGAAGGCGTCCAGGCGGGAGAACCGGCTGGCTTTCCGGGTCTGGCGCGAGTTGTCGAAGGGCGACGCCAACCCGGCCGCCATCCCCTTCCTCCGGGCGCTGTGCCGGCGCACGGCGGAGATCGTGGGATATAACCTCGCCATGGGCTTCCGCAGCCAGGCTCAGGCCAACCGGGTGGTGGAGGAGATGGAGGAGGGGAGGGAGTAGGCCCGCGAGGGACCTCGGATGCCCGTGTAGCCGTCCGGGGAAAGATCGTTGTGAAACCATAAAGCCTCTTGTACACTTCCGCGCCATGCGCGAAGTGCTTTTCGCCTGGATAGGCAATACGGACCTGAAGGCGGCGGCCGGCCAGACGGATGTTGGACTCGGCCCGATCGGCCAGGCGGTCAAGGCGAAGAGCTACGACAAGCTCGTCCTAATCAGCAACTACCCCAAGGCGCAGGCCCAGGAGTACGCCAAGTGGCTATCCGGGCAGACCAGGGCCGAGACGCTCGTCCTCCACGAGAAGCTGAGCAGCCCCACGAACTTCGGCGAGATCTACCTGGCGGCCAGGAAGGCGGTCGATGCTGAACTTGCCTCCGCCCCCGGCGGCGGGGCCCGCCCGACGTTTCACCTGAGCCCCGGCACTCCGGCCATGGCCGCGGTCTGGATCATTCTGGCCAAGGCGTTCTACGGCGCGGAACTCATCCAGTCGTCCCGCGAAGAGGGGGTCGTGACGGCCTCCGTGCCTTTCGACCTCTCCGCCGAGTTCATCCCCGACCTGCTGCGGAGGCGGGACGAGGCCATAGAGCGGCTCGCGAGCGCCACGCCGCCGGAGGCCCCGGAGTTCGCCGACATCGTCCACCGGTGCGAGGAGATGAAGCGCGTCGTGGCCAAGGCGCGCCGCGTGGCCGTCCACGGCGTGCCCGTGCTCATCGAGGGCGAGTCCGGGACCGGCAAGGAGCTCCTGGCCCGCGCCATCCACGACGCAAGTCCGCGGCGCGATAAGCCTTTCGTCGCCATAAACTGCGGGGCCATCCCGGCGGGCCTGGTGGAGTCGGAGCTTTTCGGCCACGTGAAGGGCGCCTTCAGCGGAGCCACGGCCGACCGCCAGGGCCGCCTTGAGGACGCCGATGGCGGCACCGTCTTCTTGGACGAGGTCGGCGAGCTTCCGGCCGACGCGCAGGTCAAGCTCCTGCGCGTGCTCGAGACCGGGGAGGTGACCCCGGTCGGCTCCGGCAAGACCGTCGAGCTCGACGTGCGGGTGCTCGCGGCGACCAACCGGGACCTCATGGCCGAGGTGACTGCCGGCCGCTTCCGCGAGGACCTCTTCTACCGGCTGGCGGTGGCGGTGCTGTTCCTGCCCCCGCTGCGGGCCAGGAAGGGCGACGTTGGCCTTCTGATCGACAGGCTGCTCGATCAGGTCGGGAAGGAGCTTCCCGAGGCCGGCAGCAAGAAGCTTTCTGCGGGCGCAAGAAAGCTTATGCTGGCCCACCCCTGGCGCGGCAACGTCCGGGAACTGCTCAACACTCTGCGGCGGGCGGCGATCTGGTCCGCCGGCGAGGTCATCGACGCCGACGAGATGCGCGAGGCGCTCCTGAGCGCCGGCGCCGCGCAGGGGACGGAGGTGCTCGGCCAGCCGCTCGGGAACGGCTTCAACCTTCCGGAAACGCTGGGTTTGGTCGCGCGGCACTACCTGGAGCGGGCGCTCCAGGAGTCCGGTGGCAACAAGACCAAGGCGGCCGAGCTGCTCGGGCTGCCCAGCTACCAGACGCTGACCAACTGGCTCAAGCGGTACGGGGTTGAGGGATGAATGGCACGGAGGTTGCTCTGATGCGCAGATCATGCGACTTCTCGATGGACACGACTGGGGAGACTCGCCGATGAGGAACAGATCCTCGGAGGCGGACGCCAGGATCGTTATCGACGACCTGCTCCGTCAGGCCGGGTGGGACCCGGCCGACAAGTCCCAGGTGGTCACGGAGTTCCATGTGGCCGGTTCCCCCCAGACGATAGCCGAGAGCAATCCGGCCTACGGACAAGGTGCGGCAGTGCTGGACGGAAGTGCCGAGCCTATGTCGGAGGCTGGTCCGGGCAGAGGCGACTACCTGCTTCAGGACCGGCGGGGCCGGCCGCTGGCGGTCGTCGAGGCCAAGAGGGCTGGGACCAATCCTTACTCCGCCAAGCAGCAGACGCTGCCCTACGCCAAGAAGGTGGGCGCGCCCTTCATCTTCCTGACCAACGGCGAGCTCATCTACTTCTGGGACTACATGAACGATGACGCCCGGATGGTCAACTCGTTCTACTCCCGGCGCGACCTGGAACGGCTGGTCGAGATGCGCGCCACCCGCAAGGCTATGGCGACGGTCGAGATCCCGGAGTACTACCTTCGCCAGGGCGAGAACCGGCAGGTTCGGCCCTACCAGCGCGCCGCCATGCAGGCGCTCGACCACGCCGTCGAGCTCGGCAAGCGCCGCTTCCTGATCGAGTTGCCAACGGGCACCGGCAAGACCGATCTCACCTGCCTCTACCTCAAGCGGTTGATCCAGGCCGGCCGGGCCGAGCGCATCCTCTTCCTGGTGGACCGTGAGCAGTTGGCCAAGCAGGCTCTGGAGGCGTTCCAGGATGTGCTGAGCCAGCACGGTAGCTACTGGCTCCGTCCGGGGATGGCGAGACAGGAGCAGCAGATCACTGTCTGCCTGCTCCAGACCATGATCGGGCGCTACAAGGAATTCACCAGCGGCTACTTCGACGTGGTCGTGGCCGATGAAAGTCATCGCTCTATCTATGGCGCCTGGCAGACGGCACTTACGCATTTCGACGCGCTGCACATCGGCCTGACCGCCACGCCCTCGGCCTACATCGAGCGCAACACCTTCGACTTCTACCAGTGCCGGGATGGCAAGCCGGACTTCTCGTTCCCCATCCAGCAGGCCTTCAAGGAGGGCTACCTCGCTCCCTACCGGTTCGCGTCGGGCATTACCGTCATCCTGGCCGAGGGCGCCGAGGTCGGGGAGGAGGACTACGACCCGGCCGAGTTCGAGCGCAAGTGGACCAACGAGGACACCAACCGGAAGATGATGCAGGAGTTCGACCGGCTGGCCTGGGAGAACTACCGCGAGCTGGCGCCCGGCCAGAAGATCGTCCCGGGCAAGGCGGTGGTCTTCGCCATCACCAAGCACCACGCTGCCCGGCTGGCCCAGTACCTGAACGAACTGCACCCAGAGCTCAAGGGCCGCTACGCCGAGGTTATTACCAGCGACGTGGCCAATGCCGACGAGCTCATCCGCAAGTTCCGGCGCGAGGACTACCCGCAGGTGGCGGTCAGCGTCGGCATGCTCGACACCGGTTTCGACTGCCGGGAGATCCTGCATCTGGTGATGTGCCGCCGGGTGCGCAGCCCGATCCTCTACCAACAGATGCGTGGGCGGGGAACCCGTACCGCGCCGCACATCGGCAAGCAGGGCTTCGTCATTTACGACTTCTTCGGCAATCGCGAGTACTTCAACGACAGTGACGCCGATGCCTTCACCGGCGCTGGCGGCGGACACGCCTCCGGCGGGCGGCCCAAGCCTCCCAGCGAGCCCCGCGACTTGGTGGAATTGGGGCTCCAGGACGAATGGCTTCACGCTGTGGCCTATGTCGAGGTCGGACCGGAAGGCGAGCGCGTCGACAAGAAGGACTACATCACCAATTGGCAGAAGACGGTCCAGGGCTCGGCCAAGGACGACCCGGTTATCAGGAAGGTCCGGGACGGCGAGTCCCTGAGCGAGGGTGAGGAGAAGGAACTCGCCGACCGGCTCAACCGGCCGGAGATGTATTTCAACGAAGAGAACCTCCGGAGAGCCTACCGCCAGCCAGGCGGCAACTTGATCGACTTCATCAGGGCGGCCCTCGGCAGCCTCAAGATCAAGAGCCGCGAGGAAGTGCTGACTGAGAACTTCCAGGCTTGGCTGGTGGCCAAGTCACTTACCGCGCAGCAGGCCCAGTACCTGGCGCTGCTCAAGAACCGCGGCATCGTTCGCGGCAAGATCGAGATGGAGGATCTCTTCAGCCCACCCCTCTCGATCCTCAACGCTGCAGAACTCGGCGTCGAACTCTTCGGTGAGAAGGGCTTGAAACAGGTAGTTGCCGACCTTAATGAATCCGTGTTCGGCAAGAAGGGTGCATAGGAGCAAGCCGGGGATGACCAATCTGCCGACAGTAGACGTGGCCACCCTCTGGAATAGCCTTGAGTGGGTCCGGGGAGGTCTGCAGCGGACCCGGTCGGTGACCTGCCCGCTCTGCGTGACGGAGGCCCCGAAGGCGGCAGGGCTGTACCGCGTTGCTTGGATTTTGGATGAGGGCTGGGAACGCCTAAGCAAGGTTTTTCATGCTCGGGCAACCAAGAGGATCGTTGACCCGTCGGTTGGTTTCGCCGCCCTTCAGCCGCCCATTGTCCTTTCTATTGGGCGCACCACGAACATCTTCAGCAGAATCCGCCAGCACTTCGGTAATAATCGGAACAGCAATCGCATTCTGAGCCGTCTTCGGCAGATCTCGCCTTCTGAGTGGACTGACGAAGACGTCCGAGGTGCGGCTGCCAAGAGCCTGCAAGTTGAATGGGCGGTGGTGCCTAACTGGGTGGAGCGCTGCCTGCTGGAGAGCTACGGCAAGGCGATCCAGTCCCCCATCCTCGACCTCGACGCGGAGCACTAGTCCATGAACCAGGATCTAAGACGCAAGCTCAACCGGATTACCGACATCCTCTGGGCCGGGGGGGTCACGAACCCGGTCACCTACATCGAACAACTTTCCTACCTGATCTACCTGAAGATGCTCGACGAGGAGGAGTCCAGCCGGGAACTCAAGGCCCGGTTGACCGGCGGGCAGGCGAACGGCAACGGCAATGGCCGGCTACTCTTCGCCAAGCAGGCCGAGCGCTACCGCTGGACCAAGTGGCGTTTCAAGAGCGGGGTGGAACTCCGCGACTTCGTCCGGGACGAGGTCTTCCCCTACATGGCCTCCCTGGTGAAGGAGGAGCCGCAGATCGCGGAGTACTTCCGGGACGCCGTGCTCGAGATCGTGGACGCCAACGTCCTCAAGCAGGTGGTGGACGAGATCGACAGCATCGACTTCGCGAAGCTCGGCACGGACGTCAAGGGTGACATCTTCGAGTACCTGCTCACCCACCTGGGCCAGTCGGCGCTCAACGGCCAGTTCCGCACGCCGCGTCAGATCCGCACCATGATGGTCGAAATGGTCGCCCCGGACCTCGGCGATACGGTCTACGATCCGGCCGCCGGCACCGGCGGCTTTCTGATCGATGCCGTGGAGCATATCCTGGCCAAATACTCCACCGAGCCGCAGGAGGTGCCCATCTACGGCGAGGAGTGGCTGGAGAGCCGGGGCCAGACGCTTGCGGAGGCCAGGAAGGCCGTCCCGGCGCTCCAAACCTACCGCAAGGGGCCGGGCGAGCGCGTTCCCGACTGGAAGCTGCTCGAAGGGGCCATTTACGGGATCGACGTGTCGCGGCAGATGATGCGGATCGCCATGATGAACCTGGTGCTCCACGGCATCCGCAAGGCTAACGTCAAGCGGGCCAATACGCTCTCCGACATGGGCGGCCTGACCGAGGACGACCTGGCCCGCCGGTACAAGGTCATCCTCTCGAATCCACCCTTTGCCGGCGTGCTCCCCAAGGAGTCCGTGAGGAAGGACCTGCCCACCAACTCCAAGAAGAGCGAGCTGCTCTTCCTGGGAGTCATGATGGAAGCGCTCGCCCCGGGCGGGCGCTGCGCCGTGGTGGTGCCCGAGGGGCTGCTCTTCGGGTCCACCTCCGCTCACACTGAGCTTCGTCGGAAGTTGCTCGACGACTACCAACTCCTGGCCGTGGTCTCCCTCCCCGCCGGCGTCTTCAAGCCTTATGCCGGGGTCAAGACCGGCGTTCTGGTCTTCCGTAAGCCGGAAAGCGCTACGAAGGACAAGAAGAAGCCCGAGGGCAAGGTCTGGTTCTACGAGATCCGGAACGACGGCTACGACCCGGACAAGATCCAGGGCGGCGGCCGGCCGGAGACGCCGGCGAAGAACGACATCCCCGACCTGCTCGCCCAGTGGGCGGAGTACCGGAAGTCCGGCTTCAGGAAGCCTCCGGGCGTGGAGGCCGGGACGCTCCTGGAGGCCGGCAGCCCCGAGCCGCGCTCGTGGTGGGCGCCGCTTAAGGCCATCGCCGAGAACGAGTTCAACCTGGCCGCCGGGCGGTACAAGCCGCAGGTGGCGGAGAAGGCTCCGGAGGATGACCCGGCGGAACTGATCCGCGAGACGGCCGAGGTCGAGCGGGAGATCCTTGGCGGGTTGGAGAAGCTGCTGAAGGATGTGGAGGCTGCCCAGTGAAGTGGCACTCGCCAAGGCTATCCAGACTTGCCCAGATCATCCGGGGCGTCTCGTTCGACAGCTCCGAGGCTAGCCCCACGCCAATTGCGGGGCATGTCCCTATCCTGCGCGCCGGCAACATCGGCCGCGACCTGGACACAGAGAATGACCTGATCTGGGTCCCGGCAGCCAGGGTGTCAGACGAACAAAGGCTCAAGGCAGGTGACATCGCGATTGCCATGTCGTCAGGAAGCTCCAATATCGTCGGGAAGACAGCACAGTTGAACCAAGCGTGGGACGGCTCCGTGGGGGCCTTCTGCGCGATCATCCGCCCGTTGGAGACTGTGAGCGCCGCATATCTCGGGTACTGGCTTCTTGGTCCCACCTTCACCGCATGGCGGCAATCGCAGTGTATGGGGCTGAACATCAAGAACTTGCGGAAGGCGGAGATCGAGTGCCTGGAAATCCCGCTCCCTCCTCCCTCCGAGCAGCACCGGATCGTGGAGATCCTCGACCAGGCCGACGCCCTGCGCCGGAAGCGCGCCGAGGCCGACGCCAAGGCCGGGCGCATCCTGCCGGCGCTCTTCTACAAGATGTTCGGGGATCCGGCGACGAATCCGAAGGGGTGGCCGGTGGTGCCTATCAGCAAGCTGGTTGAACCCATCGAACGGAGAGACCCCTCCGTTCAACCCGAAGAGCCTTTCACCTACATCGATATCGCGAGTGTGAATGGCCAGTTAGGCGTCATCACCGACACCAAAGCCTTGATGGGCGCAGAAGCTCCCAGCAGGGCGCGGCAGATTGTCAGGGCGAACGATGCAATCATCTCGACCGTCCGCCCATACCTTCGAGCGACGGCATTAGTGCCTACGCAACATGACAACCAGATTTGCAGCACCGGATTCTGCGTCTTGAGGGCAAAGACAGGGGTGGGATTTGGCTTCTTGTATGCTCTTTCCCGCTTGCAGTGGTTCACAGACCAGCTTAACGCACGTGCCCGTGGAGCGTCATATCCGGCCGTGACGGATGCAGACGTTCTCAACCTGCGCGTGCCGCGACAGACCGACCGGGAAACACTTCAGATATTTGATCGCCAGGTGCTCGATGTCCTTGTGCAACAGGACAAGCGACGTGGAGTTGCATGCAGACTTGGTGTCTTGTTCGAGACGCTTCTCCACCGCGCTTTCACCGGCGACCTAATGGCCGGTTGGCGCGAGGCGCACATGAATGAACTCCAAATAGAGATGGAATCACAGGCCAGAATGCTGAAGGGGGGCGATGAATGATCAGGATCAGTCTGAAGGGCCTAGCCAAATTCATGACCGGCAACTCCGCCAAGCAGCGCAAAGTTCTCAGGGACTACAAATACCCCGATCCAGAGGGGCATGCGCAGGCAACCTACTACCGAGAGGCCAGAGACTTCATCGTGTCCCATCACCAGAGTGGGCACAGCCCCCTCTGGCTCCCGGAGAGGGCCGCAATTCTCGACACGCTGGCATCTCAGTCGGCAGGGCAAACCAAAGTCCGCCTTCGCAATAATGCCCGGGCACTTCGAGAGTACGCGAACCACTTTGGGAAGCGGACATTCAAGGTGCTGCGCGATGTGAATCTCGGCATCGAACACGCCGGCGTTCTGGTAACCTTCGCTCCTGACCTCCACATCAAGGAAGGCGAGAAGGAGAAGATCATCAGACTTGACTTCACCAAGGAACCTCCTGACGACAAGACCGTCAAGATCATCACTCAGGCGATGTTTGAGGCGCAGGCAACTCTCGGGATGGGCTTGCCAAGTGCCGCAGTGCTCTACCTGGATGTGCCCCGTGGCCAAACGCACAAGGGTGCCAGGGCGGGGTCTCGGATGCGCACTGAGATCGAAGCGGCCTGCAAGAACATCTCTGCTCTGTGGGATGGAATCTAGGGGAACAAGATGCTCACCGCCCTCCAACTCGCCCGCTTCAAGGCCTTTGGCGACCTCCAGCGCGTCCCGATCAAGCCGATCACCCTGATCTACGGCCCGAACAGCGCCGGGAAGTCGAGCCTGATCCACAGCCTGATCCTGGCCCGCCAGGCGGCCGAGACCGGCGAACTGGACGTCCACCGCACCCCGGTCGGCGGCGACTCGGTGGACCTGGGCGGCTTCCGGCAATACGTCCACCGGCGCAACGCCGGCGAGCGGGTCGAGTGGGCCATGGAGCTCGATACCAGCCGTTTCACTGGGCGCCTGGCTACGCTTCTGGCGGCGGCCAAGGTGGTTACAGCTCGCGTCGAGGTCGGCTTGGCTCACGAGGAGAAGAAGCGCAAGCGTTTCGTCCTCGATCCCCGGACCGACAAGGCAATCGAGATCGAGGAACCCACCGGCGAGATGGTGGCCGTGGGGCAACCCGCAATCCAGAGCTTCAAATTGGAGGCCGACTCCACGCCACTCCTGGAGATGAGCCGCCGGCCGAGCGGCGGCTTCCGGCTGGACAGACTGCACCATGGGCATGCCGTGTTCCGGGAGGTGATCAAGGCCATAGTGGCAGCCTCCACGACGACGGAGTCGTTGCAGCCGTCCGACTACGAAGGTCTGGACAAGGCAATAGACGCCCTTGTCCCCGACATAGTCGCCACCTGCCGCGGTTTACTACCGGATGGTCTGGCGAAAGCCGAAGGGCCGGATTCGGAGAAGCCTCCCACGTTGTTTCCAATCAGCAAGGGCCGCCGGCAGGAGGACTTGGCCGCCGCAGTCCGCTTCTTCGTGCCCCGTACTATTGAAGAACTGCTCAAGGGCGTGAGCCAGACGGTGGGCTTCGAGCTCGACCGATTGCATTATCTCGGACCGCTGCGCTCCTACCCGCCGCGACACTTGGCATTTGCCCAGCACCACGATCCCAACTGGATCGCGGGTGGTGGATATGCATGGGACGCGGTGCGGCGGGACGGCAGAGTGCGCGCTCAAGTGAACGAGTGGTTGGGTGCCAAGAACCGGCTGCAGACGCCTTACGAACTTACCCTGCGTGAACTGGTGGGCGTGGATCAACTGGAGACGCCGATATCCGAAGGCATCGAGAATCATCTGGGTCGCGAGGCTGAAGCAAGCAAAGGCCCTGTTGAGGTTGCCGATGATCTAGAGATTAGCAGGTTGCCGTTCCCTGACTTGCTGGATGAGCTCCTAACGGCCATCAATTCGGCCGACATCGAGAAACTAGACGAACTTATTCTGAAGGACTGTCGATCCAATACGGTTGTCAGCCACCGCGACGTTGGCATCGGCATCAGCCAAGTGCTCCCGGTGCTCGTCAGCGCCTACGCCTCCCAGGACCGCCTGGTGGCCATCGAGCAACCGGAGATCCATCTGCATCCCAAGCTCCAGGCCGAGCTGGGCGACGTGTTTCTGGAGTCCGCCCTCGGCGAGCGCCGGAACACCTTCCTGCTCGAGACCCACAGCGAGCACGTCCTGCTCCGCATCATGAAGCGCATGCGCCAGATGGCCGACGGCAGCCTGCCCGAGGGCCTGCCCAAGGTGCGCCCGGAGGATGTGGCGGTGCTCTACGTCGAGCCGGACGGCTCCCGGAGCATCGTCCGGGAGATGCCGCTCAACGAGCGCGGCGACCTGGTCAAAGCCTGGCCCGGCGGGTTCTTCGAAGAAGGCCTCGACGAGATGTTCTGATGGCTCTGCTTGCCGAATACGCTCTGACCCCGGACGTCTTCGACTCGGCTTCCTACGCCGGCGAGGAGATCGGCGATCTGCACCTGTCCCATCTCAAGGAGGCGCTCCTGGACGACGGGGTTGTCCGGAGCCTGCGTAACGGCGAGTGGCTGGCGCAGTTTAGCGGTGACGGTCGCATGTGGCACCGCCGCGGCAAGGAGCTACTTCACAAGCTGGACAAGCAAGGACGGCTGAGGGCCTGCGCCCCCGTGGGCAACGCCTGCCCGGCAGTTGACTGTGACTGGTGCCATGAGGCCTTGGGTTCTCACGCCCGTCTCCCGCTTGGCGGGATCGTGGTGACAGACTGTGTCGCGTCAGCCTTCGTGGGGAACCCACTGGTGGCCTCGGTCACGAAGCTCCCGGCAGCACAATGGTGGAGCGAGCGAAGCCCATCGGCCCGTCTGGTACGGACGAAAGTCGAGTACCAGCGGCACCTTGGCCTGCTTCTGGAGTGTTCGCGGTCCATTGCCTTCATCGACGCACATCTGGATCCCAGCCAAGGCCGCTACAAGGACTTCGTTGCCATCCTCGCCGGCATGGCGGGCATGAAGCGGGTGCCGCGGATAGAACTGCATCGCGTATGCCACTCGCAGTTGCGCGGAGAGAAGCCCGACAAGAGGCCGGATCCCGAGCTCAGGCCACTGTTCTTGCGAGAGCTGTCCTCCCCGTTGAAGGCGGCCGGAATGTCCATCGAGGCGTTCTTCTGGGACGACTTCCATGATCGCCACATCGTCAGCAATCTTGCGGTCCTGCATCTGGGCAATGGCCTGGATACCACCACCCATCCAAGCGCGATGACTACGTGGACTAGGCTAGGTCGACGTGAAGCCGACGATGTGCGGCGTGAGTTCGATCCTGCAAGCGGTCGCCACACGCTGGTAGAACGCTTCCCCATTCCATGAAACGCCGCAAAGCCAATCCCCAACCCGAATTCGAGCCCACCCGCATCTCGGGCTTCCGCCCCGTGGCGTTCTTCTTCGCCCTGATCGCCTTCTACCTCCTGGGCCTGACCATCTGGAGCCCATTCTACATCCTCTGGCCCCGCCGCTACCCGGGGACGAACTGGTTCCAGTCCGTGGCCATCCGCGGCAGCCTGGTCTGGCAGCTCTGGTCGCGGTACGTCTTTGGGCAGGCCTGGGGGCTGCTGCGCGGCCGGCACCGGTAGGGTTCTCAACCACGAAACACACGAAATACACGAAAGAGGCTTCGAGAGCCGCCGAACGGTGAGCAGGAAGTGTTTCGCCGAGGTTAGCTACCAAGCCTTCGTGAGGGGCCGGAACCGGGGACATGGAGACCCGGTCGTTGTTGTTGTTCACACAGAGCCGCGGAGCCACGGAGAACGGCAAACCAGGCCGTTGTTGTCCTCTGTGTCTCTGCGTCTCCGTGTGAGAAACAGCCGTTGCTGTTGCCATCATCCTGCACGTCACAAGTCCTCCGCCGCGTACACCAACTCCTTCTGGAGCTTGGTGAGGGCTCTCTGGGCCTGGCTCCGCAGCTGCCAGAGACGGTCCAGATCGCCGGGGTCGCTCACCGCCGCCTGGGCCAGTTCGGCGCTGGCGCGCAGGAGCGCCAGGGCGGTGCTCTGCAATGCCGGCCCCCCCTTCAGCTTCCGGGTGGTGTTCACGATCCCGTCGATGACGGGCTGCCAGTCAGCGCGGGGTTTGCTTGCTTTTGTGGGGGCCGGCTGCGCCAGTTCCGGTTCCAGCGTCGTGACGACTTGGTCGCGGCGCTTGGCGGTCGCGTACTCTTCCCTTAACCTGGCGCGGATACCGGGGCCGAAGGTCATGGGGTAGGTGGCAAGCCAGCCGTCGTAGACTATCCTGCTCTTGAACGGCAACAGCACCGTTCGCACCATTACAGGCATGGGCCCCAGGCTGAACAAGTCCTCGAAGCTCTCGGACAGGCCCAAAACTCCGTAGGCGCGCGAACCGCCGAGCAGGATGGCGTGGTTCTTCAGAAACCGGAAGACATAGAAGTCGCCGGCCACGAAGCGTTTCCACTTCTGTACGATCTCCAGTTCGTCCGCCGGCAGTTTGTCCGGATTGTCCCTGACGTAGGCGTCGATCAGGTCCGGTTCCTTCCACAATGCCTCCCTTGTCCGGTACTTATCGTCTTTGGGCAACGCGGCAAACGCCTCCGCGGACGTGGTATCCGGGAGCAGGCCGCGCTGTCTGCCGACGTAGGACTGAAGTCCCCATATCAAGCGATAGAACAGGGCGGCTTCTTCCTTCTCCAACTTCACGTCCTTCCCCTGCCAGGCCGGCCGGCTGCGTGGTCCCCGGCTTCGCCCTCTCCGGCGTGGCCCCGCCGGAGCCCTTCGAGCGCCTCGATTCTCGCCCGGGTCTCCTCCGACAGGTTCTCCACATGTTCCGGGCCCAGGAGGTCGTGCTGCTTCAACTGGAACAGCTTGGCGAAGAGCGTCGACCGGCTCCAGTCGTCGAAGCAGTCGGCGACGATGCGGTTGGAGTCCTTGAGGTGCCGGTAGAGCCGGCGGTATTTGTCGGCTTCGGACTGCCCGGCGGCCGCGAGGATGTCCATCGACTGCCGGTTGATGCGCCCGAACAGGGCGGCGAGCAGCTCCTCCTGGGCCTTCCGCATGTACTTCCAGTCGCGCTCGGGGATGTCTCTGGACATGCTTAGCCTCCCGTTCTCTCCGCACCCCGGCCGCCCCTCGCCCGGGTCCACTCCCGGGATGGCGGGGGCTCCGCTATGGGCGGCTCGATGCCTGCCGGGAACCATCCGCCGCGGGTCATTTGCAGCTCCTTGTAGGTTTTGAACATGAAGGCATGTTTGAGGACTTCGGCCGGAGGCCTGGGGTGCTTCATGTTCTCCCGCCAGTGCTTCTTCTCCAGTGTGCCGAAGACCAGATAGTCGCCGCCGATCAAGTCGGGGTCCAACTCCACGAACAGGTCGGTGAGCAGGCGTTCGATCTCGTGCTTGTGGGCGGCCAACAGGTCGCAGCCCCGGCAGTAGCGGCAGGTGTAGTTGAGGGCGACCATCCGCTTCTCGCCGACGTCGATCAGCAGGGGAAGCTTGCGCTGTCCGGTCTTGCGGTGGCAGACAGGGCAGATCGAGAGCCGCACGTCGGGATAGGGGTTCATGATGAACCCGTATCTGCGGGGCGGCTCCCCTGCACTCGGATCCCAGGCCTTGGCCATATCCATATGTTGTCTCCTGTCGCTACTTGCGTTGTTCTTCGGCGCCCCCCGGTCCCCGGTCCTCCATGTTCACCTCAAGGCCGTTCTCCCGGCACCACTCGAGAATGGCCGCTCGGGTCGCCTCATTCTCGAAATCGTGCCACTTCTGGAGCAGGCCGTGGCGCTCGAGCAGGTCCTTGTAGCGGCCGTAGGCGCCGCGCCGGCTGAAAATCCGGCCGACCTCCCCGGCGAGCTGCGGCGCGTGCCGGTTCACGAAGTTCCCGACCAGGTCGGCGCCCAGGTCCAGGTCGTTCTTGTGAGGGATCGAGAGGTAGTCTTCCCCGCCCGCGTCCTCGGGCATCTCGTCCATGTCCGCCATCTCGGAGGAGAAGAAGGTCTGCCCCGTCTTCCGGTGGATGCAGGCGGAGTGATCGCCGTACGGTGCAGAACCCACGAAGTCGAACGCCATTTCGACTTCGGAAAACTTGATGGCCATGCGCTTCTCCTTTGACAGGTTGTCCGGCTTGGAAACTCCAGCGTCCGGGGGCTGCTGCGCGGCTGCGTCTCTGTTCAACTCGTACTGGTAGAGCTCCTCCCACATCTCGTTCTGGGCAAGCCAGACGGGGTCGGCGTTCCTGGCGACGAATTCGTCGACGGGCATCCCGTCGATGGTCGGCGGACGCCTTACCCGCTTCTGCTTGCCGTTGACGAAGATGGTCATGAACTCGAGCCGGCGCCGCCGTTTCTCGGCCTTCTCCTTGGCGGTCAGCTTGCGCTTGCGGCGTGACACGGGGTGCCGTCAGCCGTTCTTGGGCCAGGCTTCCAAGCGTTCAAGCCACGTCCGGAAGAGCGGGCACTGAGCTCTGATGGCCTCCAACCCTATCTCCAGGACGGCTAAGGTCCCCATGACGGGCTTCTCATAGCCGGGCAGCAGCGATTCCACGCGCTTCGACGGGGCCGTCTGAGGGGAATCGTTCACCTCCTCGGGGCTGGCGAAATCGTCCCGTATAGCCTGGAACGCCGGAGCCAGATCGGGGTGTCCGATTCCGCCGGCGAACCGGGAGCAGTCGCTGAAGAGCAGCCCCTCGAACTCGTGCATCATCACATAGGGAATGAACCGGCCCGGGTTGAAATCCTCGCCCATCCCTCTACAGACATCCGCCAGCAGGGCGTTCTCGACGGTTGAAGCTTTCTGTGGAAACGGCAAGCGGCCCGCATCGGCCCGACCGGGCCAGGCCCTGGGACCGCTGCAGGGCAGTCCGTAGTAGTCCACCATGGTCGTTACCAGGCATTCCCCATCCTGCTTGAGGTGGTTCCGAATGTCGCCCCGTACTTCCCCCCAGCCGCGGATGCCACCGCGGCGTTGGCGCTGCCGTGCGTTGCCGAGGAGCCGGGCGCCGACCGCCGTGTAGCCATGCTCGTAAAGGTGGGCCGCGAGCACCTGAGTGACGAAGGATTCCTCCGTCTCGCCTTCCACGTGGACCAGCAATCTAGCCATGGGCGCGTTCCGCCCCAGGCCGGCCGCCGAACTCGTTCTTTTCCCAGAGCTGGCCGAGGCTGTAGTTCTCGAGCCATGTGGCCAGCTTGGCGGACTCCAGACGGGTGAACTCGGTTCCCCCGTGTGCCCGGTCGGCCACCAGCACATCCTCCGGTGCAAAATGGTCCAGGAGGAGAGGTGATTGGGTGGAGACGATGGCCTGTGTCTTGATCGAGGCCTGCTTGATCAGCGAGGCCAGCATGGTTATGGCGTAGGGATGCAGGCCCAGCTCCGGCTCGTCCACGAGAATAACCGAAGGTCTGTGGGCCTCCGGCTGCATGAAGAGGGTCGTCAGCGCGATGAAACGCAGCGTCCCGTCCGAGAGCGAGGAGGCGTCGAAGTAGGCCTCGGAGCCCTTGTGCCGCCACTCCAGACGGATCTTGTCCGGATTGAGCTTCTGCGGCTCCAGCATGAAGTCGTCGAAGAACGGGGTGACCAACTGGACCGTCTTGCGGATGAGGTTGTAGGATGTCTGGTGCTTGAGCCGAAGATAGTAGAGGAAGGCGGCGAGGTTCGAGCCGTCCGGGCGGAGGTAACGGTTGTCGTTCACGTCGGCCGTCTTCTTCATGGGCGACGAATCGCTGGTGTCGTGAAAATGGTAGAGCCGCCAGCTGCCGAGGCGGAAGCGAACGTACTTGGCGGTTCGCTCGCAGCCCGGATCGCTGATGCCAGCCTCCGCGCCCCTCGGCGCGATCCCGCTCTCATAGGGCTTTTCGTAGTGGGCCTTGTCCCAGTAGTAGCCGGTCTCGGCGGTACGGCGCAATTGATCGCCGGCTGCGGGCTCCAGGGTTATGGCGTACTGGTTGACGCCTTCCTGGAAGGAGATGTGAATCTCCAGCTTCTGAGTGGTCTTCGAGCCGAAGTGCAGCACCTTGTCGGCGCCGCCGGCCTTGGCGACGTAGTCCTGCAGGTGCCCCTCCCGGATGGCGTGGAGGAAGGCGAAGACGCCGATGAAGTTGGACTTGCCCGAGCCGTTGGGGCCGATGACCACGTTGATGGGCCCGAGCTTCAGATTCTCGACGGAAGCGATGCTCTTGAAGCCCTTCACGGTGATGCTGTCTAGCTCAGCCATTGCGCGATTCCTCTGCCGGACCGTCCGGCATTGTAGCGGGCCGGGCGGCGGTTGCATGGACATGATACTTCGGGCAGGAGGGCGGTCAAGGATGATCATCTGTCGGCGCCATGCCCGCGGCCTGGAGGACCAACACGCCCATACCGATCGGCCGCCCCCGGGATGATTCCCCCCTCCGCCCGTCGTTTAGTCAGTGCGCCGAGGGGGAGCCGCACTACTATGGAAACCGCCTTCGAACGCGCCGTAACTGCCGCCATCGGCGACGAGCTGCACGCCGTCGAGATCGACACCATCCAGGCCAACCTGGGGCTGCGCTGCGACCTGGCCTGCGCGCACTGCCACCTGGACGCCTCTCCGGACCGGGTCGAGTCCATGGAGTGGCCGGTGATGGCACAGCTGGTGGAGGCCGCCCAGAACTCGGGCTGCCGCCAAGTCGAGCTCACCGGCGCCGCGCCCGAGCTGCATCCCGACTTCCGGCGGTTGGTGGCGGCGCTCCGCGAGGCCGAGGTTGGCGTGGAGTTGCGCACCAACTTCACGGCGCTGCTCGCCGAGGGCAACGAGGACCTGCCGGAGTTCCTGCGCGATCAGGGCGTGCGGGTGGTCGGCTCGCTGCCGTGCTACATGGAGGAGAACGTCGACGCCCAGAGGGGGGAGGGCGTCTTCGCGCTCAGCATGCAGGCGATGCGGCGGCTCAACGAGCTCGGCTACGGCCGCGGCATCGACCTGTCTCTCGACCTCGTCCACAACCCGGTCGGCGCCTTTCTGCCGCCCAGGCAGGAGGTCCTGGAGGCCGACTATCGCCTGGAGCTTGACCGCCGCTACGGCGTGAGCTTCAACCGCCTGTTCGTCATGAACAACTCCGCCATGGGCCGCTTCCTGACGGCGCTGCGCGAGCAGGGGCGGGAGGGCGTCTACCAGCGGCTGCTCGAGGAGTCCTTCAATCCGGCGACCCTCGACGGCCTGATGTGCCGCCACCTGGTGGCCGTCCGCTGGGACGGGACGATCTTCGACTGCGACTTCAACCTGGCGCTCGGCCTGCCCGTCCACCACGCGGTCCCGAACCGACTGGAGGAGTTCGAGCCTCTGGAACTGGCCGGCCGCAAGATCATGCTCGGAGAGCACTGCTTCGGCTGCGCCGCCGGCCACGGCTCGGGCTGCACAGGTGCACTCTCGGCGACCACGGCGGGGGAGAGGATGTGAGGCCTGGTGGAAGGTGGAAGGTTGAAGGTGGAGGTGAACCGGGTTCGTTAGGCTGAAGCCGGAGGGCGGACGCGCGGAGCCGCCCTCGGCTTCCATCTTTCACCATCCATCTTCCACCGTAAACCTCCACCCTCCACCTTCCACCCTCCACCTGCCACCTCCCACCCGCCAATCTTCCTTCCCCGATTGACATTGTCGTCCCTTCGGTGTATCTACTCCGGAGCCAAAGCAGCACGTTGCGGCGTCCGACGCGGCAGACTTGACGGTCGTTCCATCGATACGTAGTCCGGGCCGGGGAACCGCGGATGCAGTCATTCTTCACAAACCCGTGGATGCTGGCCGCGGCCGCGGCGGTGGCGCTCCCCATCATCATCGAGTGGCTCTTCCGCCGGCGCAAGCGCCAGGTTGAGCTGCCCACCATCCGCTTCCTGCTGCGCAACAAGGAACAGGAGAAGATCAAGCGGCAGGACCGCATCCTGCTGATCCTGCGCATGGTCGGTATCGGCCTGCTGGTCCTGGCCGTGTCCCGGCCCATCATCCGGCAGGGCTTGATGGGCGGCGCCCGGCAGCGGCACGTGGTCGTGCTGCTCGACGGCACGGCCAGCACCAGCCAGCAGGTCGGCGTGACCAGCGCCTTCGGGCTCGCCCAGAAGAAGGCCTCGGCCATGATCCGCGAGCTGCCCGACGGCACGGCCGTCAGCGTGGCGCTCCTGGGCCACCGGGCCTCGACGGTCTTCGAGGAGGAGAAGGACCTGCACACCGCCGCCGGGCGGGTGGAGGCGCTCCGCGCCGGCTCGGGCGCCGCGCCGATCACCGACTTGCTCGCCTGGGCCGACGAGTTGCTGGGCCGCTCGCAGGCCGGCCGGCCGGAGGTCTACGTTTTCTCCGACTTCCAGAAGCACACCTGGACGCGGGAGGGCCGGCTGACCGCCGATGCCTCGCGGGCGCTCGCGGCGCTCGGCGCCCGGGCCGAGTGCTTCCTGGTGGATACCGGCGGCGAGCCCCAGTTCAACTACATGCTCACCGAACTGCGCCCGGCTGACTGGCTGATGTCCGTGGGCCTGCCGGTGCGCTTCCGCGTGCAGGTCGAGCTCTGGGGCAAGCCGCCGGAGGGCCGCGCGGCCACGGTGACCTTCATGGTCGACGGGGCCAAGAAGGACGTGCGCGACGTGCGGGTCGGCGACGGGCCGGCGGTCCTGGAGTTCGACCACCGCTTCGCCGAGCCCGGCGAGCACCTGGTCGAGGCCGTCCTCGAGGGCGACGAGCACCGCGTGGACAACCGGCGCCTGTACATCTGTTCGGTGCCGGAGAGCGTCAAGGTCCTGGTGCTCGACGACAGCGTCTCGGCCGAGGCCGCCGCCGGGCCGGCCGAGGGGGGCGCCGCGGCGGCCCCCGCTGCGGGTCGGCCGGCCGAGCGGCTCGACTTCCGGAGTTCCTACCTGACCCGGGCCGTCGCGCCGCCGAGCCATCCGGGGGCCGAGCGGGTCTCGCGCTTCTCGGCGCGGGCCGTCAACTTCTCGCAGATCGACTACGAGAACCTCGAGAACTACGCCGCGGTGGTGCTCACCGACACCGGGGACCTGGCCGAGGCCACCGCCGTGAAGCTCGAGAACTACGTCTCCGACGGCGGCGCGCTCTGGGTCTTCCTCGGGCCTCAAGTCAATGTCTATCAATACAACAAGCTGCTCTTCAAGGACGGCGCCGGCGTGCTGCCCTGCCGGCTCAAGGCGCCCGCGGCGCCCGAGGCCGGCAAGGAGTCGCCCTACATCCGCTTCGGGGAGTCGACCCACCCGGCGCTGGCCCAGCTCGCCGGCGGCGGCAACTCCGACGCGAAGTTCCTGCGCTACATGGACCTGGAGGTCAAGCCGGAGACCAAGGTGGTGCTGGCGCTCTCCAACGGGGTTCCGGCCATGCTCGAGAAGAGCTTCGGCCGGGGACGGGTGCTGCTGGTCAACTCCACGGCGGGCGTGGACTGGTCCCTGCTGCCGGCCACCATCGAGTTCCCCATCCTGATGCAGGAGATGATGCGCTACCTGGTGGGCAACCCCGACGCGGCGGTGAACCTCAACGTCGGCGACCGCTTCGAGGAGCCGGTCTACGTCTCCTCGCAGCACCTCCTGCTCCGGATGCCCGACGGCCGCAAGGAGCGGCTCGGGCCCAAGGCGCGCGAGGGCCGGGCCAACGCCTGGGCCGTATCCTTCGACGGCACCATGCAGCAGGGCCGCTACGAGTTCGTGGACGTCTCGCCGGAGTCCCTGCCCCGGCTGCGCTTCGCCGTCAACCAGAAGCCCGAGGAGGGCGACCTGGGCCGCTTCACCCGCGACGAGTTCGCCGAGGCCTTCGGCCGCGGCGGCGCGCGCTGGATCGGCCAGGAGACGCCGGTCGAGGATTTCGTCGCCAAACTGCACTCCGTGACCGAACTGGCCCCGGGCGTGCTCTGGATGCTGGTCCTGGTGCTGGCCGTCGAGTCGTACCTGGCGGCGCGCTTCGGCCGCCGGCGCGGAGGGTCCACCACGTGAGACCGACGCTGCTGGCCGGCCAGGGCATGGCCATCTTCCTGCTGGTCGTGGCCGCGGCCCTGGGCTTCTTCTACGTCTACATCTACCGCCGGGAGGCCCGGCAGGCCCGGCGGCTCACCGGAAGACAGCGCGGCACCCTGCGGCTGCTGCGCATCGTCGTCGGGGCGCTGGCCGTTCTGGCCCTGGCGCGCCCGGCGGTGACCGTGGTCAAGCACGAGACCCGGCTGCCGGTGCTGCCCATACTGCTCGACGAGTCCACCAGCATGGCCTTCCCGGACGCCCGGGACAACCCGCTGGTCCAGGCCGGCTCCCCCGACAAACGCCGCCGCTACGACACCGCCAAGACGGTGGTCGAGACGCTCGAGAAGAAGCTGACCCTGACCCACCGGGTCAAGCTCTTCACCTTCTCGGACTCGGGCAAGCTGCTCAAGGAGCTGCCCGTCCGCAAGGACGAGGCCGACCCGCTGCCCGGCCGCGACGAGCTCTTCGCGGGGGCGCCGGACCCGACCGGGGACTACACCAACGTCGGCGACGGCCTGCGCGACGTGCTGCGCGAGCTCTCCGGCGACCGGGTCTCCGGCGTGGTGCTGCTCTCCGACGGCCGCCAGACCGGCGGCGCGGCGCTGCGCGACGCCGGCGCCCAGGCGGCCGACGCCAGGGTCCCGGTCCACGCCCTGGCCCTGGGCTCGGAGTTCCCGCTGCGCGACCTGCGCATCGACGAGGTCATCGTCGACCCGGAGGCCAGCCTCGGCGACGTGCTCCGCTTCCGGCTGAAGGTCACCAACCAGATCCGCGCGCCGCTCGCGGCCAAGCTGACCCTCTACGAGGAGGGCCAGAAGGTCAACGAGAAGGAGCTCAACCTCAACCGCGGCGAGAACATGGTGGAGATCGCCACCATCCCGGAGACCGAGGGCACCCGGGCCTTCCGGCTGGTCCTGCCGGCCTTCGACGACGAGGTGGACACCGCCAACAACGAGGCCACCGTCCACGTCAAGGTGGTCAAGCGCACCCTGCGGGTGCTGCTGGTCGCCGGCAACCCCAGCCGGGAGTTCTTCTACCTGGTGCCGGGGCTCTTGCGCGATCCGGTGGTGGACCTGTCCTGCTTCCTGCAGTCGGCGGACATCGACTACGTCCAGCAGGGCAACACCAGCATCGAGCGCCTGCCGCGGTCGGTGGAGGAGTGGAAGAAGTACGACGTGGTCATGCTCTTCGACGTCGACCCCAACAAGATCACCACCCAGCAGGTCGCCGAAATGGAGACCATGGTCCGCACCGGCGGCGGGCTGATGGTCATCGCCGGCCGCAACAACGGCCTGGCCAAACTCATCCAGGTCCACGCCGTGAAGGTCCGCGAGCTGCTCCCGGTGGAGATCGACAAGAACGCGCTGCCGGACTACTTCCAGACCTTCGAGACGGCCTTCTCCGCCGAGCGCACCCCCATCGGCCGCAGCCACGCGGTCATGCGCCTGGACCGCGACGACCGGACCAACGAGGCGGTCTGGGCCACCTTCCCGAAGTTCCACTGGGCTCACCCGGTCCGGGGCGTCAAGCCCAAGTCGGTCGTGCTGCTCCAGCGCGCCGGGGAGGGCTCCGGCCGCGGCGACTGCCTGATGGCCATCCACCGCTACTACGAGGGCGCGGTCTTCTACTCGGGGATCGACAGCCTCTGGCGCTGGCGCTACCCGAGCGAGAACTACGACTACGACCGCTTCTGGACCAACGTGATCCGCTACCTGGGCGAGACGCGCCTCAAAGGCGCGCAGCAGCAGGTGGCGCTCTCCACCGACCGCAACAGCTACGCGCCGGGCGAGGAGGTCAAGGTCAAGCTGCGGCTGCTCGACCCGGCGCTGATGAGCCAGCTCGAGGGCCAGCAGCTGGTCGTGGCCGTGACCAGCTCCGAGGGCGAGCGGCAGATGGTGGCGCTCTCGCCCGACCGGAGCGGCGAGATGCTCTACCTCGGCTCCTACCGGGCGCGCCGGGTCGGCAGCATGGTGGTCGAGGCCAAACAGGCCGCCCCCGGCGGCAGCACCGAGGCCAAGCCGCTCTTCGACGTCAAGTGCGCCTTCCAGGTCAAGATGCAGTCGCTGGAGAACAAGGACACCAGCGGCGATCTGGAGGCCATGAAGAGTCTCGCCGAGCAGACCGGCGGCAGGTACTTCGACTACCGCAACATGGGCGGCCTCGACGAGCTGGTCGCGGCCATCCCCTCCGACCCGCAGGTGCTCAGCCAGGAAGTCCTGGTCGAGGCCTGGGACGGGACCGCCTTCCTGGCGCTCTTCCTGCTGCTGATCGGCGCGGAGTGGTCCTTGAGGAAACTGTGGGGGCTGCTGTGATGAGCAGATGGCTGCTGGCCTTCGTGGCCGTCGCCTGCCTGGCCGGGCTGGGGCTCTCCGCCGCCTCGGGAGAGAGGCCGCCCCGGAAGCCCGCCGCGGAGAAGCCGGAGAAGAAGCCCGAGAAGAACGCCGAGAAGAAGCCCGCCGGCAAGGCCAAGGACAAGGCCGGTGAGCAGGCTGGCGAGCAGCCCGGCGCGGAGGACGGGCAGCCCAAGGTCGACGAGGCCCAGCGCCTGCTCGCCGAGCGGGAGAAGAAGCGCGGCCCGACCTTCCCGGGCAAGGACCCGGCCTTCCTGGTGCTGCCGCGGGCCAGCGAGCGGGGCAACACCGCCCAGACGCTCCTGACCCCCCAGGTCAAAGAGATGACCGAGAAGTCCCTGGAGTACCTGGTGCGCACCCAGGGGCCGGACGGCGGCTGGGGCGACATGCAGTTCAAGCCCTCCAATACCGGCGTGACCGCGCTGGCCTGCCTGGCCTTCATGGCCGAGGGCAGCCGCCCGCGGGTCGGCCGCTACGGCAAGCCCCTGGACCGGGGCCTGGAGTTCCTGCTCAAGAACGTCAAGAAGGGCAGCGGGGTCATCGCCGGGGCGGGCAGCAACGAGCTCGGGCCCATGTACGAGCACGCGCTCTCGACGCTGGCCCTGCTCATGGCCAGCGGGGACATGCCCTGGAAGCCCGAGCTCCACGAGGTGATCGGCGGGGCGGTCGACGCCATCAAGAAGAGCCAGCACCTCGACGGCGGCTGGCGCTACCAGTTGACCAACGTGGGCGACAGCGACATGTCGGTCACCGCCAACGTCCTCTGGGTGCTGCGCACCGCCAAGAAGTGCGGCTTCACCGTGCCGGCCGACGCCGTGGACAAGGGCGTCAAGTACATCGAGAAGTGCGCCAACCCCGACGGCACCTTCCGCTACCGCTACTGGGGCCTGCACGCCTCGCCGAGCCTGGGCGGCACCGGGATCATCGCCCTGGCCAACCAGGGCAGCCTGGACCACCCGCTGATCCCCCGGGCGCGCGACCGCATCGCCTACGACTACCGGCGCTACACCATCGAGGACCTCAAGGGCCGGCGCTACTTCGTCTACGGGGCCTTCTACGCGAGCCTGGCCACCTACTCCTGCGGCGACAAGTACCTGGTGCCCTGGTTCCGCAAGACCGTGGACGTGCTGGCCGTCATGCAGCGCAAGGACGGGGAGTTCTGGGACGAGTTCGACAACACCGTGTACCCCACGGCCATGGCCGCGATAATGCTGCAGGCGCCGCTGGGCTACCTGCCGATCTACGAGCGCTGAGGGCGAGATCGAGAGATGGATACCAGAGCCCTGGACCGCCTGTGCGCCGCCTTCCGGCGGAGGATCCGCTCGCGGCTCGTCCAGGCGGGCCTGTGCCGGCTCGTCATCCTGGCCCTCGCGCTGCTGCCTGCCTTCCTGGTCCTCGACTGGTGGGTGCACCTGGAGACCCTCTGGCGCGTCCTGGCCCTGGCCGGGTACCTCGCGGCGCTCGGCTCGGTGGCGTGGTGGACCATGCTCGCGCCCATGTCCCGGCGCTGGAGCAACGAGGAGGTCCTGGCCTACGTCGACTCGACGCTCCCGGGCGGCCGGGGGATGCTCCTTGAGCTCTACCAGCTGCTGCGGGGCGAGGGCATCCAGGAGATGGAGACCGCCCTGGGCCGGGACATGGTCGAGGGCGCGCGTGGGGACCTCGCGCCGCTCGTCGAGGAGGCCGAGCGCTCCGAGACGTTGCACGGCCGGAGGCTCGCGCGCTGGGCCCTCGTCGCCGGGGTCGTGGCCCTGGTCTTCCTGGGCGCGGCCGTGCCGCTTCGCGAGTATCTGTCCATCGGCTGCGAGCGCTTCTTCAATCCCTTCTCGTCGCAGCGCTGGCCGCACCGCACGACCATCGCGCTCGACGAGCCGGCCAACGGCTGGACCATCCCGCAGATGGAGGCCTTCACGGTCCGCGGCAAGGTCACCGGGCTGATCCCGCCCCAGGTGGTCATGGCCTACCGGGTCGAGAGCACCGGCTACTGGATCAAGGAGCGCGTCGCCGTCCGCGACGACGGGGCGCTGGCCTACACCTTCCCGCAGGTCCGGGAGCCGGTCGACTTCTACCTGAAGGGCGGGGACTACGCCACCGACGAGCACCGCATCGAGATCGTCGAGCGGCCCTACTTGAAGAAGGTCGCGGCCCACTACAGCTACCCGGACTACGCCGGCATCCCGGACCGGACCGTGCCCGGCGGACAGCTCGCGGGGCTCGAGGGCACGAGCGTGCGCCTGTCCTTCGAGAGCTCCATGGCGCTCGAGAAGGCGGTGATGATCCTCGACCTCAAGACCGGCAGGACTTCCGAGACGTTGCCGCTCAAATCCGAGACCGAGTTCGAGAAGACCCTGGTGCTCTCCGCCGACGGGGGCTACAGCGTGGAGCTCTACGAGAAGCACGGCTTCCGCGAGGCCCGGCCCGAGCGCTACGAGATCCGGGTCACCCCCGACAACCCGCCGGAGGTCGAGCTGCTCGCCCCAGGGCGCGACCTGGTGGTCATCCGCGAGGCCGCGGTGGACGTGTCCCTGCGGGCCCGCGACGACTTCGGTCTCAAGAAGGTGGAGTTCCTCTGCCAGGTCGACGACGGCGAGCCGACGGTGCTCAGCGACCGGATCACCGGCCCGATGGATCCCAAGGGGAAGGCCAAGGAGGCCTTCTTCAAGTGGGACCTGCGCAAGATGAATCTGCCCAAGACGGCGGTGCTCCAGTACTTCGTACGGGTGCAGGACGTCAACCCCACCGGCCGCGGGGTCAGCCAGACCAACAAGTTCCAGATCAAGGTGGTCAAGCGCAGCGAGAAGCACTTCCAGCTCTTCGAGACCGCCAAGCGCATCGACATGGAGGCGCGGGTGGCCTGGGAGAACCAGTACACCGCCTGGGAGCGCGGCAAGGAGTGGCTGGCCAAGGGCACCGGCGCCGAGAACGACCCGGTCTGGCAGGATCTCAAGGACAAGCAGGAGCTGGCCATCCGCTCGGCCAAGGCCATGGAGGGCTACCTCCGGGACCTCGTCCAGGAGTACGAGCAGAACGACATGCGCAGCGAGTTCATGGCCGCGCGCCTGGGCGTGATCGTCGACCTGCTCCGGCGGGTAACCGACAAGGAGCACCCGGCCGTCGCCGCGGGCCTGGAGCGCGCCCGGCCCCGGACCGACGCCGACGCCGCCCCCGAGCGGCAGAAGGGGCTGCGCGCCTCGGCCGTCGGCAAGTTCGCCGACAACCAGAAGATGGCCACGCTGTGCCTCGAGCGGATCCTCAAGCGGGTCTTCGACTGGCGCGACCTGCAGACCACGTTGATCCGCACCACCATGCTCCACGAGGAGCAGGGCGAGGTCCAGACCGCGACCACCGCGCTCGGGCCCAAGACCCTGGGCTGGCGCATCGAGGACCTGGCCGACGACGTCCAGGACAAGCTGCTGACCCTGGGCAAGCGCCAGGGGACCATCTTCGACATGGAGACCGAGCTCGAGAAGGAGCTCGAGTTCCAGATGTACCGGGCCGAGCAGCAGAAGCGCCAGAGCATCCTGGTGCCCATGCTCACCGCCTATCGCGGGCTGCGCGACAAGCGGGTCAACGACAACTTGAAGCAGGCCACCGGCAGCATCCAGAGCAACCAGCTCCTGCCCATCGTCAGGAACCAGAAGGACGCCCTGGAGGCGCTCTCCCTCGTCAAGGCCGGGCTGATCTTCGCCGGAGGGAAGCTCGACCCCGAGGACCAGCTCGGCATCACCCTGGCGATGACGCCGGCGAAGATCATCGACGTGCAGCCCAAGCCCGAGAAGGGGCCCGGCGAGACGGCGACCGAGGAGCCGACGGTGGTGGCCTCGCTCCCGCAGGAGGTGCTCAAGGCCAACCTCAACCTGGGCGGCGACCCGGTGACCGCGGCGATCTCCGCTGCCTGGGAGGCCCAGGACCAGGTCCGCAGCCGCACCCGCTACCTCGCCGAGAACAGCTCGGCGGCGGAGATGCCCCGCTTCGTCCGGCACAAGCAGGGCATCATCCTCGAGAAGCAGGCCGATGCGCTCGGCGCGGTCGACCGGGCCGTCGAGGCCGCCGACAAGGCCGGCGCGGCCTTCGTCAGGGAGCGCCTGGAGGGCGTGCGGGCCGAGTTCGACCAGTCGCGCCGGATGGTCGCCGGGCGGCACCTGGCCGGCTGCGTGCAGCAGATGCAGTCCGACTCCATGGAGTCGCTCGACGACCTGCGCCGCCTGACTCTGCCCATCGAGAAGGCCGTCAAGGAGATCGCCGACGAGAACCGCAGCCGCGGCGGGCTCGACCAGTTCAACCGCCAGTACCTGGTGCGCGACAAGGACCTCGACGGAATGACCGCCCTGATCGGCGACCTCAACCGCGCCCAGGTGCTCCAGCGCGACGCGGCGCGCAAGGTGGCCAGGTTCGCCAAGTTCCCGCCGGAGGCCCCGCCGGTGGCCGAGGTCGAGAAGGCCAGCCGGGCCCGCGCGGCCGAGGTGCAAAGGAAGGCGGCCGAGGCCGTCGCCGCCGCGGCGCCGTGGGGCTCGGCGCTCTCCGGAGAGGTCGGAGGCCGGGTGCGCGGGGCGGGCCTGGAGGGCGTCCTGGCGCTCAAGCTCGCGGCGATGGCCGACGGCATCGCCGCCGGCGGCCGCGACAAGGAGCTCGCCGCCGAACTGGCCGACGCCGGGACGGTGCTCGAGCAGGCCATCATGAACCTGCGCAACCTGCTCGAGGAGCGGGTGCGGCCGCCGGTCGCCGCCAAGGAGCCGGGGGCCGAGGAGCAGCCCAAGATCACCCTCCAGGAGTGGGAGCGGATGCACTCGCCCGACTACCTGCGCGAGAAGATCAAGGACGACAAGCGCATACCCCCGGAGGTCCGCGAGATCATGCTCCGGGCGCTGGCCAGGGAGTTCCCGCCCAAGTACAAGGAGATGCTGGCCGCCTACTACGCCTCGTTCCTGGGCGAGGAGGGCAAGCAGCCATGAGCCGTCTCGCGCGAGCGCTGCCGTCGCTCCGGCCGGTCCTGGCCGGCGTCGTTCTGGCCGCCGTCGCGGCCGCTGCCGGGTGGCTCTCCGGCGGCGGGTCGGTCCGCGCCGAGGAGCTCCGGCTCTGCGACAACACCCGGGTCAGCGGCTGGGTCCAGCGGGTCACGCCCGACGGCAAGGTCGGGGTGCTCCTGCCCACCGGCCAGGAGAGGGAGATTCCCCTCGAGGACATCGTCTCCATCCGCTTCCTGGGGCGCGACCCGCTCCTGATCCAGGCCGGCACCCAGGAGTTCCGCTTCGCCAGCGGCGGCCGGCTGCGCGGGCAGGTCCTCGGCAACGAGGGCGACGCGGTCCGGGTCCAGACCGCCGCCGCCGGGACGCTGAGCCTGGACCTGGCGCGCTTCAAGGGCTTCCTGTCCCTGCCGCAAGTCGGATTCGTCGGCCGCAAGGCCGAGGACCTGGTCGAGAGCGACCGCGGCAAGCGCAGCCCGCACGTCGACGTGATCCTCGACGAGGGCGGCGGCGACTATCCCGGCGTGGTCCGCCGGCTCAAGCGCACCGGCGTCGACTTCGACGTCGACGAGTTCCTGCAGACTCGCTTCTTCCCGGTGCTCTATGTCAAGGGCGTGCGGCTGGCCGACGCCGGCCGCGACAAGCCGGAGCAGTGGGGCGGGGACGTGCAGGTCTTCCTGTGGACCCGCGACGGCAGCGTGGTCCGCGGCAAGCTCGAGGGCGTGCACCTCGGCAAATGGCGGCTGCGGCCGGCCTGGGACCCCAAGACCGTGGTGGAGCTGGGCCTGGAGGAGATCGTCCTGGCCCAGGTCCTCGGCGGCAAGGTCCAGTACCTCTCGCAGCTGACGCCGGTGGACGTCAGGGAGAAGACCGTCCTGGCCCCGCCGCAGCCGGGCAAGATGGACCGCAACTCGCAGGGCGGGGCGCTGTCCATCGCCGGCAGCCGCTACCCCTGGGGCATCGGGGTCCACGCCGACTCGGAGATGACCTTCGTCCTCGACGGCCGCTACCAGGAGTTCCGCTCCGACGCGGGCATCGACACCTCCATGGGCGCGCGCGGCAGCGTGCGCTTCGTGGTGCTGGGCGACGGCCGGGAGCTCTACAAGAGCCCGCCGGTGCGCGGCTCGGACCTTAAGCCCCTGGAGATCGCGGTGCCCATCGCCGGGGTCAAGCGCCTGACGCTCAAGGTCACCGGCGACGACGACCTGGACATGGGCGACATGGCCGACTGGGGCGCGGCGATGGTGGTCCGGGGCGGACCGGCCGCGCCAGCCCGCAAGGAGCCGGCAGCGGCCCCGGCGAAGTCCGGGGAGGCGGAGAAGACCGGCAAGCCGGCGGAGCCTGCGGCCGGGAAGAAGGCCGATCCGGCCGCGGCGGGAGGCCAGTAGGATCATGGGCATGACCGGCAGCTTCGCACGACGGTCGCGCGGCCCCGGCCGCGCCGGCCGGTGGCTGGCGCTGGCCGCGGGGCTCCTCGCGCTCTGCTCGGCCGGCTGCATGCAGCTCGAGACCCGCGTGCGCTACAACGAGGACGGGACCGCTACGGTGACCGAGCGCCTGCGCTTCTCGCGCATGCTGCTCGACCAGGCCGGCGACAAGCAGGCCGAGTTGCTCAAGCTCCTCGGCCGCGAGGCGGCCCTCGAGCGCATGAAGTCCATGGGCAAGGGCGTGAGTCTGGCGAGCCACGAGCTGCGCGACGCCGCGGGCAGCTCCAGGGAGTCCGTTGCCGTCTTCAAGGTCGAGGACCTCAACGGCTTCCGCTACGTCTCGCCGTGGCCGGCGTTCCCCGACTACCCGCAGAACAACATCGTGGAGTTCTCGATGCAGCCGGCCTACAAGAGCTCCGCCTACAACGACGGCGTGGCCGGCACCATGGTCCTCCGGATCAAGTACCTCAAGCCCCCCAAGGGCGAGCCTCAGCCGCCCAAGGACGCGCCTCCGCCGAAGGGGCCGACGCCCCTGGACATGCAGGTCTACCGCGAGATATCCCCGGTGATCCGCGACATGCTCAAGGACTTCCGCGTGCGGCTCACCTTCGAGTCGTTCTCGCCGGTCCACTCGCGCCTGGGCGTGCGGGGTGAGTCCGGCGGGGCCAAGTCCATCGACCTGCTGGACTTCTCGGACGCGAACCTCGACAGCTGGGGCTCGCAGTTCGTGGCCAACGAGGAGATCGCCCTGGAGCTCGTCCAGTGGCGCTTCGGGGGGCCGAACGTCGTCCGGCACGTCAACGGCTACTGGAATAACGCCACGCTGCCGGTCTTCTACCCGTGGGGCTCGCGGCACATGTGGTGGGGCGGGGGCATGGCCATCTACTGCCCGCCCTCGCGGCAGCTCTTCGACAAGCACTTCGCGGGTAGGAAGCTCGATTACTCCCAGTGGCAGGCCAGCCCCCCGGATAAGCAGGTGACCGCCGACTTCGAGAGGATCGGCTGGAAGGGGCTGGGCAAGAAGGACGGCGACAAGGGGAAGGAAGAGAAGAAGGAACCGGAACCGCAATCGGAGCCGGCTCCGCAGGCGGAGCCCCCGAAGGCGGTTCCCGCCGGAGAGCCGGAGAAGAAGTGAAGTGAGGGTCTGATGGAGAACGCCGCCAACCCGATCGGCGCGGCCGGGTTCCAGCGCACCTTCCACCGGGCGAAGGACGAGATCTCCCGGGTGGTGGTCGGGCAGGAACGGGTGGTCGAGCACCTGCTGGCCGCGATCTTCGCGGGCGGCAACGTGCTGCTCCGGGGCATGCCCGGGCTGGGGCGCACGCTGCTCGTCAAGACCCTGGCCCAGGTGCTGGGCCTGGAGCACCGGCGCATCCAGTTCACGCCGGACCTGCTGCCCACCGACATCATCGGCACCGAGGTGCTGGAGAGCAACCCGGTCACCGGCGAGCGGCACTTCCGCTTCTTCCAGGGCCCGGTCTTCGCCAACCTGGTGCTGGCCGACGAGATCAACCGCAGTCCCACCCGGACCCAGAACACGTTGCTCGAGGTCATGCAGGAGCGCCAGGTGACCGTCGGCGGCCGGACCTATCCGCTGCCGAAGCCCTTCTTCATGGTGGCCACCGAGAACTCCCAGGACACCGAGGGCGTGTTCCAGCTGGGCGAGGCCCAGGTGGACCGCTTCCTGATGATGATCGAGCAGGAGTACCCGGGCGGCGAGCACGAGAAGCTCATGGTCATGCAGACTACCGGCACGCGCTCGGCCGAGGCCGAGCGGATGGCCGGCCCGGAGGAGATCCTGGCCATGCAGGCCCTGGCCCGCGAGGTGCCGGTGGTGCCGGCCGTGCGCGACTTCGCCCTGGCCCTGGTCCGCGGCAGCCGCCCCGGCGAGGACGATTCCGCCCCGGAGGCCAGGGGCTTGGTGCGCCTGGGGGCCTCGCCGCGCGCGGCGCAGGCGCTGCTCTTGGCCGGCAAGGTCATGGCCCTGGCCCGCGGCCGGCGGCACGTGGCCCAGCAGGACATCGTCGACGTGGCCCGGCCGGTGATGGCCCACCGCCTGCTTCTCGACTACCGCGCCCAGGCCGAGGGGCGCGACTACCGCACGGTCCTGGAGGCGCTCGTGGCCAGGGCCCGGGAGCGCGCCATCCCCCGGGTCTCGATGTGGACCCGGGAACTGCTCGGCACGGCGGGAAACTCGCAGAACCCAAAGGAGGACGCCCGATGATCGAGGCGAAATGTTCGGCGTGCGGCAAAGCCTACAGCCTGAAGGACGATTCGGCCGGCAAGAGCTACAAGTGCGCCTGCGGGGCGACCTTCTCCGTGCCGGGAGGCGCCGCCCCGGCGGGCTCTGGCTCGGGCTCGGAGGCCGATGCCTTCAAGGTCTTCAGCCGGCCCGAACCCTGGAGCGACGATGAACTGGCCCGGATCGGCCACCTCAAGGAGGCCAACGACAAGATCGTCTCCGAGATCCGCAAGATCGTCGTCGGCCAGGACAAGGTGGTGCGCCTGACCATGATCGGGCTCTTCGGCCAGGGCCACTGCCTGCTGATGGGCGTGCCGGGGCTGGGCAAGACGCTGCTGGTGCGCACGCTGGCCTCCAGTCTGTCGCTGGGCTTCAAGCGGGTGCAGTTCACCCCCGACCTGATGCCCTCGGACATCACCGGCTCGGAGGTCATCCAGGAGGACAAGGCCACCGGCGAGCGCAAATTCCGCTTCCTGCAGGGGCCGATCTTCACCAACATCCTGCTGGCCGACGAGATCAACCGTACGCCGCCGAAGACCCAGGCAGCGCTGCTCGAGGCCATGCAGGAGAAGCAGGTCACGGTCGGCGGCGTGCGCCGCGACCTGGAGGCGCCGTTCTTCGTGCTGGCCACCCAGAACCCCATCGAGCAGGAGGGCACCTACCCGCTGCCCGAGGCCCAGCTCGACCGCTTCATGTTCCAGATCAACGTGGGCTACCCGACGGCCGAGGAGGAGAAGCGCATCCTGGCCCTGACCACCTCCGGCTACATGCCGGACATCAAGCCGGTGCTGGCCCAGGAGGAGATCCTCAAGCTCCAGAAGCTGGTGCGCAAGGTGCACATCTCCGAGGGGGTGGTGGACTTCATCCTCCGCCTGGTGCGCTCCAGCCGCAGCACCGAGGCCGACGCCCCCGAGTTCGTCAAGAAGTGGGTGACCTTCGGTGCCAGCCCGCGCGCCAGCCAGAACCTGGTCATCGGCGCCAAGACCGTGGCCATCCTCGACGGCCGCAACGAGGCGAAGAACGAGGACGTGCTGGAGGTGGCCCACGCCGTGCTCGGCCACCGCATCATCCCCAACTTCGCCGCGGAGGCCGAGGGCGTCTCCCGGCAGAAGATCGTGGACGAGTTGCTCAAGACGGTGGCCTGACATGCCGGACATCTTCGACCCTGAAGTCGTCGGCCGCGTCAAGGGGCTGGCCGTGCGCAGCCTGCGGCTGGTCGAGAACTTCATGGTCGGCATGCACAAGAGCCGGCTGCGGGGCATCAGCACCGAGTTCGCCCAGCACCGCCAGTATGTCTCCGGCGACGACACCCGGCGCCTGGACTGGAAGGTCTTTGCCAAGACCGACCGGTTCTACGTCAAGGAGTACGAGGCCGAGACCAACATGGCGGTGCGGTTCATGGTGGACACCAGCCGCTCCATGTTCTTCAAGAGCGACGAGGCGGCCATGAGCAAGTTCGAGTACGCCGCCACCGTCGCCGCCACCATGGCCTACCTGCTCATGCAGCAGAAGGACACCTTCGGCCTGGTGCTCTTCGACGAGAAGGTCCGCGCGGCGCTGCCCGTCAAGGGCTCGTCGGGCCACTTCCGGAACGTGACCGAGGCGCTCTCCAAGGCCTCCCCGGGCGGCAAGACCGACATCGGCGGCGCGCTCCTCTCGATCGCCCCGCAGATCAAGCAGAAGGGCCTGGTGGTCATTCTCAGCGACCTGGTGGACGAGTCCGAGCGGCTGGGCTCCGGGCTCGGCCAGATGAGCTTCCTGGGCCAGGACGTGATCGTCTTCCACGTGGAGGACCCGGCCGAGCGGGACTTCCCGTTCTCCGGCCAGACCATCTTCCTGGGGCTGGAGGAGGAGGGGCGGCTGCTCTGCGACCCGCGCGACCTGCGCAACGCCTACGTCGCCGAGCGCAAGCGCCACCTCGACGCCATCCGCGAGCTGGCCCTGCGCTTCGGCTACGACGTGGAGGACCTGCCCACCGACGCGCGGCTGGACGAGGTCCTCTCCGGGTTTCTTTCCCTGCGGCTGGCCAGGCGCCGCCGGCGCTGAAAGCGAAGTCGAGATGCGAGGTTTCGGAGGTGGTCAGATGACCGAGTCTTCCCCGGCGGCTCCCGAGCGGCGCGCGTCCCTCCGGTGCGGACCGCTCCGGCGGGTCCGGGCTGCCGGGCCGGCGCTCGCGTTCGCGGCCTGGGCGGGGCTGGCCCTCGCGCTTGCCGCCACGGTCCCGGCGTCGGCGGGAGAGAAGGCCCCCCCGGCCGAGCCGCCCAAGCCGGCTCCGGCCGCCTCGAGCCTCAAGGAGCCGTTCCCCGATCCGTACTCCGGCGTGCCCGCGTTCGTCGAGGCGGCCATGTCCCAGATGGCCGGGGGCCACGGCCGGGAGCGCGAGGCACTGGCCAAGGCCATGGACCTGTCCTTCGAGCCGGCCTTCTACACGCTCAACGACCTGCAGGGCTACTCCAAGCCCGCGCCGCGCTCGGCGGCGCTGGTCGCCAAGGCCCTCGAGAAGGAGGGGCAGGGCGAGTTCCGCGAGGCCCTGGAGATCTACCAGAAGGTCGTCACCGACTATCCCGAGGACCTGCACCGCATCTCCAAGTACGGCATCTACGTGCCGGTGTCGCAGTACTGCCAGCGGCGCATCCTCCAGTTCCCGGCCAGGGACCTCCAGTTCTACCGCGAGAAGCACGACCAGCGCGCCAAGGAGGCCTTCGAACAGGCCCTGGCCAAGCACTCGCTCGAGGGGCTGGCCGAGGTCCGCGACCGGATGCTGGCCACCTCCTACGGCGGGCCGGCCATGCTGGCCCTGGGCGACGCGGCCCTCGACCGCGGCCACTGCCTGGAGGCGCTGGAGTACTACGAGACGGTCCGGGACTTCTTCCCCGACAAGGACCTGCACACGCCCGAGCTGGGCATGAAGATCGCCTACTGCCGCAAGATCCTCGGACAGTCGGGTGCCGCAGGGGGGGGCAGGGCCGGGGGCGGGGCCGGCGTCCTGTCCGCCGAGGACCGGGCGCGCCTCGACCGGCTGGTCTCCTCGGCGCGGCCGGACCGGCCGCCCTTCCACTCCCAGCTGGCCAGCTCACCGAACGCCACCGCCGACGACTACACTCTGCTGCCGCCGACCCGGGACCCGCTGGGCATCGCCGAGCCGGTCTGGGAGGAGGGCCTGGCCAACAGCCAGCTCGACTGCTACGCCTACACCCAGCCGGCGGTCACCCGCAACAGCGTGATCTACCGGCACAAGAACATCGTCTACTGCCGCTCGGTGCTCACCGGCGAGCTGCGCTGGAGGAACGACCTGGGCGGGCGCGTCTCCTGGCAGGACTGGGACGGCCGGCAGTACCCGCAGGAGGACGTGCTGGTCCAGGACGGGCTGGTCTTCGCCGCGATGTACAAGATGGGCCCGAACCTGGTGGCCCTCGACGAGGTCACCGGCCAGCTGCGCTGGGCCCGCGGTCCGATGGCCGCCTCCAACCCGGAGGAGGCCAGGATGCGCTTCGAGTGCGCCCCGGCCGGCGGTCCCGGCGCGGTCTACGCCGGGTACGTCTTCGACGACATCGAGGGCGACACCCACGTGGACACCGAGTACGGGGTCATGGCCATGGACAGCACCACCGGGCGGGTGCTCTGGCGCCGGGCGGTGTGCCGCTACCGGCCGGGGCTCTTCTCGGCGGGCATGGCCGTGAGCCTGCGCAACCGCATCCGCAGCTTCGCCTCGCCGCCGCTCTACCACCAGGGCACGATCTACTACTGCACCAACGCCGGCGCGACCGTGGCCCTCGACGCGCTCTCCGGGCGGGTCAAGTGGGCCATGCACTACCCGTACTACGCCTTCTCGCCGGACGTCCACGACATGAGCCGGCAGTTCGGCAGGGGCGGCGGGCCGGTGGGCTACACCCGCCTGCGGGTCTATCCCCATGAGCCCATGTTCTGGTACAACCAGCGGCCGCTGCTGATCGGCGAGCATCTCTACCTCACGCCGGTGGACTCGCCCTTCCTGATCTGCATGGACCGGCGCAGCGGCAGGATCCTCTGGACCAAGGCCAAAGGCGAGGGGATCGCGGCCCGTCGGACCGACGGCGGCCCGGCCTACTTCCTGGGCCCGATCAAGACCGGGGAGCTGGCCGTGGTCTACAGCTTCCGGGAGATCCAGAAGAACTGGGCCGGGCCCTACGTGGGCGGCGGCGTCCACCTGCTCGACCCCCAGACCGGCAAGACCGTCTGGGAGTCGGGCGACCTGGTCGAGAAGCGCACCCAGCCGGTGCTCAAGTACAACTACGGCGACGGCAACATCGGCTTCTGGGCCTTCGGGGCCAACGGCTGGGACTACATGACCTCGGCCCGGCCGTTCCTGAGCTCCGACGGAAAGATCTGCGTCACCGGCTACTACTACTGCGGCTGGCCGTTCTTCACCTGGGCCAGCAACCTGACGGTCGTCGACCTCGCCGGGCGCAAGGTCCTGGACCACCGCAACTACCTCGACTCGGTGTGGATGACCAGGTCCGACTGGGCCATCACCCACGCCCACGAGCGCATCAAGCTCCTCGAGGAGATGCCCCACAAGGACAAGAAGGTTCTGGAAGAGCTCGGCTGGCTCAAGGAGATCCAGGCCGACACCGTGCCGGAGAACCCCCACGGCCCGTTCCTGCCCTTCTCGCGGCTGACCTGCACGCTCTACGGCACCACCTTCGAGGTGCGGACCAGCGCGCGGAGCGTGGCCATGGTCTACGACCGCGAGGCGGTCAAGCGCGCGTTGGCCGGCCGGAAGGACCCGGAGGGACTCTTCGCCCGCGCGGAGCTGGCCATGGGCGACAGCCGGCTCGACGAAGCCGCGACGCTGCTCAAGGAGCTGCTGGCGGGCGTCTCCGCCGAGGCCGTCGACTTCCGGGCCATGATCAACCAGCAGCTCTACCAGGTGCACAAGCGGCTGGCCCGCTCCGGGGTGCGCGCCGGCCAGCCCGGACGCGAGATGGACAACTGCCTGGGCATGAGCCGGACGGCGGGTTCGCTCTCCGACGAGATCGAGACGCTCTTCGCGCTGGCCGAGGCCTACGAGCGCAAGGGCGACTACGGCGCAGCCCAGAGGATGCTGCGCAACGCCATCGCCGCCTACGGGCGCTACGAGTACCCGGTGCCCTCGGCGCTGGGCTCGGGCCGCGACCGGCTGCTGACCGCGGCACAGACGGTGCTCGACCGGGGGCGGGACTTCGTCAAGGAGGGGCTCTACCGACGGGAGATGGGCATGAGCCTGGAGCTCCTGCGCCAGGGCGCGCCGCTCTACTTCAGCGCGCTCTCGCCGCTCGAGAAGGACCTGACCCTGCGGACCGGCGAGGCGGCCGCCGCGCAGCTCGAGCGCATGCAGAAGGCCTCACCGGAGTTCGCGAAGAGCTTCGACGCGGCGGCGCGCAAGGCGCTCGAGGGCCGGGAGGAGGCCGAGCAGCTCCACCTGCTCCGGGAGTTCCCGGCCACGGCCGCGGCCCAGGGCGTCCTCGACGGGCTCTTCCAGAAGGCGGCCGCGACCAAGGGGCCGGAGGGCCGCCAGAAGCTCTGGCAGCTGGCGGATCTCGCCCGGATCTGCGGCCTCAAGCTTCCCGAATCGGTCCGCGCGCGGGTCTCGGCGCCTCCGGACGCGCCGCCGGCCGCGGGGCTCGCGCCGCCGCTCGCCGAGCGCGAGGACGGGCTCTCCGCGAAGGAGGGCACCGCGTGGCTGGCCCTCGAGCGCCGCGACGACCTGTCCAAGGCCCCGGACCTGCTCTTCCTGGGCGGGCGGGTGCAGAAGCGCTTCGACAGCAAGTTCCTGCTCAGCTGCATGGAGATGGCCACCGGCAAGGTCCTCTGGCAGGGCCAGGAGGACTGGGGCGGCCGGGTCACCGAGGAGCTCAGCCTCCGCGGCAAGGGCAACGAGCCCGGCTTCTTCGAGGCCTTCGTCCACGGCGACCTGGTGGCGGTCCACGGGCTCTACGACGTCCTGGCCTTCGACCTGGGCTCGGGCAAGCTGCGCTGGCGCTACCAGGTGCCCTTCGACTTCGAGATCCGGCACGCGGTCGCCAGCGGCGACCTGCTGGTGCTCTCGGGGAAGTCCGAGACCCTGGCCCTCTACCTCCCGACCGAGGACCCGCGCGGCGAGGTCGCCTGGCAGGAGAAGGAGGAGGGCGACGCCTACATCGCGCCCTACTTCCACGGCGACCGGCTGGTGAGCGTGCGCCAGCTGCCCTTCAACGTGACCGTGCGCTACCGGGCCACGGGCCAGCTGATCGGGCGCCTGGCGCTGCCGGACCTGAGCATGAACGCCGAGCACCCGCTCCTGAAGACCGGTCCGCGCGAACTGCCTGCCGCCCACGACGGCAGGATGCTGGCCCTGACCGACGGCTGCTACTACCTGATGATCGACATCGAGAAGATGAAGGTGGAGTGGAAGCGGCTGATCGACAACAGCGACCCGACCCGCGAGCCGTCGATGCGCTTCGCCCTGAAGGGCGACTACTTCGCGGTGGTCAAGGAGGACTTCGACCAGAAGACCATCTACATGCTCTCGAGCCGGACCGGCGAGGTGCTCTGGAACACCGACCCCAAGGTGGCCGGCTCGCCCCAGCCGATGCACTCGATGATCATCGAGGGCGACCGGCTCTACGGCATCGGCGTCCACGCCGGGCAGGGCTTCCACTTCGTGGCCCGGGACTGCAAGACCGGCAGGCAGCTCTTCTCCCGCGAGGAGAAGGGCTACGACTCGGCGCCGGAGGTTAAGCTCGTGCCCCGGCTCTTCGGCGGCTGCGCGGTGAGCATGCTCCGCGACCGCCAGGACTTCGAACTCAAGGCCTTCGACCTCAAGACCGGCAAGATGCTCCAGCAGGTCAAAGCCAAGGGCACCGGCGACTTCGGCGAGCACGGCCGGGTCTCGGCGGTGGTCCAGAACGGCCGGATGGTGCTGCTCAGCAAGGACAAGATCAAGACGGTTTTAGCAAAGTGAGCAGGGGATCAGGAGTCTTCCATGGGATACCTGACCCACATGATGGTCGCGCCTGAGGCGCGCGCCCGGAGTTTTGCGGACCAGGGGACCAGGGCCTCGTCCAGTGGACAGGTCGTGGACCTTACTGGTGTGGATGATTTCCAGCTGGCCAAACTCTGGTGCATCCTCCGACAAGATGACTCTGATTACGCCTTGCACGCCTCAATAGAAGCGCTGGCAAAGGACTATTGGGAAGGTGCTGACGCACTGGAAGGCGCCTCTGTCGTGGCTCTTCCGGGAGACTTGGTGGAGGTTCTCCGGCTCATCAACGAAGATGATGTCCCGTCTATCTCCGCGGCGTGGTTGAGGTGCTATGCAGAGTTGTTGATCCCAGTGTCACAAGAAGAAGTTGCCAATTACCTGCGAGTCCTCCAATCGTTGGCGCAAGAGGCAGCACAGAAGCATGAGCGGGTGTTGATGCGGATGGGAGAATAGGAAGATTAGGGGCGTTGGGGCCTACGGCTTCCCCTTGTCCCTTCCGCCCCCGGTGTTTGTCCCCGTCACCGGCGACCGCGAGGAACTCGGGGGCAAGGACTTGACTTTCAATATCAGCTAGGTCGGGGCAGCCCGCGGCGGAGGGCAGCGGGCAAGGGGCGCGGGTAGCCTTCGTCGCCTTGTGCCCCGTCGCGGGGCTGGTAGAATGGCCCTGAACACATGCCGGAGTGCTCCGATGGCCAACTCGCCGGAAACCCGCTCAATCGACTTCTCTCTCTCGCTCGATGACATGGTCGCATATGCATACTGGCGTGCGCGCGGATCGGGGAGCCTGTGGGGGCAAATTGCCACATGGGGCATTCCTTTGGCAGTCGTGGTTTCTCTCTATCTCTGGGCGCAGTTGAAGGAATCGCGTGGACTGCAATACGAGTTCGGGTTGGTTACCGTGGTCGCTGCGGCAGCACTGATCTCGCTGGCGCTGAACTTGCCAACAACCAAGATGTGGATCAAGCGGTCGATCAGGCGCAGCCTTGGCGCCAAGCTCCGTCAACCGGAACGGTGGCAGTTTCGGGTTATGGCATCTCCTGAAGGCCTGCGTGTGATCCACGATGACGTAGACGAATTGATAAGATGGCGCAAGGTCGCCGACTTGGTCGAGCATGAAGATCTTCTTCTTCTGACTATCAGGGAGCAAACCGGAGCGATCATAGTTCCGAAGAGCGCATTCCCGTGCGCGGCTGACTACAGCGCCTTCGCTGAAGCAGTCTGCGCACACCAGCAAGCTGCGAAGCAGCGGGGTTAGCTTCAGAATAGCAGATAAGCTCTCTGTGAAGCGCAACTTCACCCGGCCCAGGGCGGCTCATGTTCCAGTTGACGCTGCGGGAGTTCGGTAAGCGTCAGACGAACCACACTCCCCGGCTCAGGGGGTTCAGGCACGGAGTTT
>CALGYR010000101.1 GCA_937935355.1 uncultured bacterium
AAACCGCAGAATGTCGAATATCGAAGTCAGAATCACGAAGTACGTGGAGTGGCCGCGAGCCGCACTTCGACATTCGTCATTCGGTGTTCTGCGGTTCTGCGGTTCTGCGGTTCGCTGTTGGTCTTCCAGGCCGCGGCGGGCTTAAGGAAGCGCCATTCGGCGCAACACGCAACACCCATCGATCGGCGGCTGTCGAACTACAGCAACGATGTCGGAGCCGGACGAAGACCGCTATGATGGCCAGGGGATTCGAGGGGCCGGATATCGGTGTTGCGTGTTGCGTGTTACGTGCTGCGTGTCGGGTGCCGGGCGCAGGCCAGGGATGGCCGGAGACAGGCGCATCGCAGGTGCGCCCGGCAGGCCGCGCAGCCAGAGGCGCAGCGCAACCCGGAGGGACGCCGGTCTTTTGTCTTCATACTTTGTCGTTCGTCGTCGCTGGCTTTGTAGGGGCGGGTTTGAAACCCGCCCCTACGAAACCATTCTCGTCTGAAGCCAGAATCCCAGTCGTCTCGGCCCCGGAATCACTCGTTGTGAAGCTCTGAGGCTCACGGCCGCTCGACGGACACTTCCTCTTCGACCGCGACCCCGGCCGGTGCCGCGCCTGAGGCCGTGGCCCCGGCCGGCGCCCGCCGGCGCCAGAGCAGCTCGAGCGCCGAGGGCACGAAGAAGAGCGAGACGCCGAGCACCCCGGCCATGCCCACGGCCACCACCAGCCCCAGCGAGCGCATGCCCCAGTGCGGGGGCGAGAGCACCGGCAGGAAGAGCGAGAAGAATCCCCACATGGTGGTCAGCGAGCACAGCACCAGAGCCCGGCCGGTATCGGTGACCGCCGGGTAGACCCCGCCGTCCTGCCGGGCGCGGATGATCAGGTGGAGCGCGTTGTCCACGCCGATGCCGATCATGATCGGCAGGGCCAGAACGTTTACGAAGTTGAAGTCGAGCGCGAAGGCCCGCATGAAGAGCACCATTCCGGCCGTGCCGATGACCACCGGGCTCATGGCCAGGACGACGAGCAGGGCGCTGCGCAGCGAGAGCCAGAGCATGATCAGCACCACGCCCAGGACCACGGCGGTGACCAGGAGCACGTCGTCCCGGACGCTGTCCTTGAGCTCCAGGGCCATGAGGATGTGGCTGGTCATCCGCACGTTCGTACCGTCGATGCCGAGCCGGCGGCCCAGGTCGCGGTAGAGCTCGGGGGTCTGGTGTCCAGCCGGCAGCGCGATCCGCGAGTGGGTCAGATAGCCGTGGTCCTTCCGTCCGGGTCCCGGCGCGGAAAAGAGGCAGCCGGCCAGCTCCGCGACGGTCGGGTCGCCGATGTGCTCGACGTCGAGCAGCTTTCCGGCCCGGATGCGCCCGGCCATCGCCTCGGCGTCCTCCGCGAACCTGCCGAAGGCCCCGGTCCGGAAGCCAGCGGCCACCGCGGCGCGGTCGAGCCTGGCTCCGAAGTCGTCCAGCGGGATGTTCCGGGCGAGCGCCAGGCTCCGAAGCTGTTCCCCGGTCGTCGGGATCAGGTCGAGGATCGAGCGCATCGGCCCGGCCGCCCCGGCGGCGGCCGCAGCCCGGGCGCGCTCGCGCAGCCCGCTGGTGCGCTCGATGGCCTCGCGGGCGGTGGCGCCGCGGACCACGATGGAGACCTCCCGGTCGGCCTGTCCGAAGGCCGCCGCCACGCGGCTGTTGAGCATTCCGGTGGTGTCCACCTCCCGGGGCGGGCCCAGCCGGGCGAAGTCGGTCTCGAACCCGAGCCCGCGGCGCCCGGGGTTGGCCGCCGCCGCGACGACCCCGGCGGCGAAGAGCGCGAACCCCAGCGCCACGAAGGTCCCGGGCCGGGCGCGCACCGCGCGGGCCGCGAGCTCCAGGCCGAAGGAGGCCGGCCGGCGGGGAGCCCGGTCCCGCTCGCGCCAGCGGGCCAAGAGCACCAACGCCGCCGGCACGGTCACGAGCAGCGCCGCCATGGTCATGAAGACGCCCAGGGCCGCCATGGTCCCGAACTCGGTGAGGCCCCGGAAGCTGGTCAGGGTCATGCCCGCGAAGGCCACCACGGTGGTGAGCGCTCCGACCACCACGCCCTCGCCGGTCGAGGTCACGCTGGTCTCGGCGGCCTCGGCCGGCGTGCGCCCGGCGGATCGCTCGCTGGCGTAGCGGTTGTAGAGGTGCACCGCGAAATCGATGCCCAGGCCCAGCAGCACCGCCGCGAAGGCCGCCCCCAGAATGGAGAGCCGCCCGCCCAGGAAGAGCGGCGCGGCGGCCAGCGTCCAGATCACCGGCGCCAGGAGTGGCAGGCCCACGAAGAGCAGGCTCGAGGCCCGCCGGTAGACCAGCGCGAAGACCACCAGGACCACGAGCAGCGAGCACGCCGCCGAGCGGATGATACCGTTCATCATCAGCGAGCCGTGCTGGACCATGGCGGCGTAGGCTCCGCCGGTCTCGACCTCGATCCGGCCGGCAAGCGCCGCGCGCTCGCCGCGGAAGAAGGCCGCGGTCTCGTCCCGGACGACTTCCCGGCTGTGCCGCATCAGGCGGCGGGCGAAGAGGCGGTCGCCGGCCGACTGGGTGGGCAGCACGTCGACCAGCACCATCCGCCGATCGCCGGAGACCATGTAGCCGTCCGGGTCGAGCCCCGAGCCACCGCCGCGGCGCCGGGCGATCTCCGGCAGGAGCGAGACGAGATCGAGCGGGTCGGACTCGACCCGCTGCCGGGGCGTGCCGGCCTCGAGGAGCTTCAGGTCCCGCTCCATGGCCTGCTTCAGGCCCTCGTCGGAGAAGCGCGCGGAGAGCATCGCCGCCGTCTCCTCGTCGAGGTATAGCTGGGCGTGTTCGAGCAGGAATCGGCCGACGTCGAACCGGGCGCGGGCCGAGCGGACCATGGGCAGGGCCCCTGCCAGCGCCCCGATCCTGCTGCGGTCGGAACCCAGAGCCGTGGCGAGGCGTCCGGCCAGATCGGCGTCGCCGGGAAGGGCCACGGCCAGGCGACCGGGGAGTTCGTCGGGATTGCCCAGCACCAGGGCCAGGCGACCGGCCAGGTGCTCGTCGGCGGCAATGGCCGCGTCGAGCTGTCCGGCGAGCCTCGCGTCCTCATTGAGCGCGGCGGTCAGGCGCCCGCGCCGTCCGGGGTCGGCGGCCATCGCCGCGGCCAGGCGGTCGGCCAGTTCCCTGGCGGCGGGCAGGTCGGACTCGTCCCGGATCTCCACCACCAGGAAGTGCCGGTCGATGATCCCGAAGTTGCGGGCGATGCTCTTGTAGGTCTCGGCCCGGGGCAGCCCCGCGGTTAGCACCTCGACCAGATTGTAGTCGATGTCGCGGAGCGTGCGCGCGGCCGGCCAGGCCGCCCCCGCGGTCAGCGCCAGCGCGGCCAGCAGCACCGTGCCGGGGCGGCGCCCGGCCATCCGGCCGGCGACGGCCAGCAACCGCTTCAGCGGAGCCAGCGGTCTCAAGGCTCGCGTCCGGAGCCGGCGGGAACGCGGTTCCCCGCGGAACGGTCCAGGTCCACGACCTCGAAGCCCTCGGGCGGCTCGAGCGCGAAGGCCGCCTCCTTGACCGGACCGTTGACCTCGACGTCCTTGAAGCTGACGTCGAGGCGCAGCCTGGCCGGCTGCTCCATGGAGAGCCGGAAGCCGCTCACAGGGTGCAGGCCGAACGACTCCCGGGGCTCGTCGCAGGCCAGGGTAAGCACCGTCCGGCCCGAGGCGTCGCGCAACTCGGTGAGCAGCACCGCGCCGGTGTCCGCCGCGAAGACGGTCCGCCGCACGACCGGGCCGTCGGGGCGCGCGCGCCACAGGGCCTCGACCTCCCGGCGGCCGAAGGTCAGCTCGGGCGCACCGGGGCCATCGATGGCCGGCGCGGGCAGGAGCAACGCCGCCAGGTCGAGCGCGCCCCGCGAGTCGAGAAAGCCGGCCGCGCCGCGCGGCTCGGCCACCGTGGCGAGATGCCCGCGGAAGAACTTCCCGCCGTGGATGTAGCTGACCCGGAATTCGGGACCGTCGAGCAGCAGGTCGAAGACCTTGGCCATGCCCAGGACCTTCTCGCCGCGCATCCGGAGCCGGGCGCCCTGGGCGACCAGCACCCCGGAGAAGCTCACCGTCTTCGACGCGCCGCCCGGCCTGCGCCCGGAGACGGTCATATCGTAGGACGCCGAAAAGCTCGCGAGCCGCGCGCGCTCGGAGGCGAAGTCGGCCACGCGCCGGCGGAACTCCGGCTCGGGCAGCGGCGGGCCGGCGCGCCGGCAGCCGGCCGCGGCCGGCAACGCCAGCAGGACGAGCGCGGCCAGCAGCTTCAGGCGGCCGGCGGCCGGGTGGGGCTCTCTGCGCATCTCGAAGATGAACCGTCCGGGCGGAGGCCTATTCCAGCTCTTTCACGGTTCCGTCCGCGTACAGGCACTTCCGGCACTTGGTCTTGCGGGGATCGGAGTGGAAGAGGATCATCTCCTGCGGCGACCGGGCCCGGTCCACCGGGCGGAAGCGGTAGGCCACGCCCGTGTCCGGACATTTGAAGTTGCCGGCGGCCTCCTTGCTGATGAAGCCGGCGTCGACCAGCGCCTGGAGGTCGGCGGGGGCCTTGCCGTTCTTGGCGACGAAGGCCGCGTAGGCCCCGGCGATGTTGGCCATGCACTCGGCGCAGCTCCGCGGAGCGGCCGCGGCCGGCCCGGCGGTCTTCTCCGGATCCGGCTTGCGGACCTCGAACTCCGGCTTGCGGCCGGTCAGCTTCTCGACGAAGGCCAGGGCGGCCGCCTCCTCGGCGTCGTCCGGCTCGGCGCTCTTCATGCCCGGCAGGCCCATGGCCTCGTCGGCCCAGCCGGCCAGGACCGGGTCCTTGACGGCCAGCTTCCCGGCCAGGGTCAGCCAGGTCTTGGCCCGCACGCAGTCGCCCTCGCGCCGGTAGAGCTCCCCGAGCAGGTAGACGGCCGGAACGGCCGTGACGCCCGGGTAGGCGTTGTCGGTCAGCAGCGCCTGGCGCAGCGCGGCCACCGCGGCGGCGCGGAACTCCGCCTCCCTCTCTATGAACTTGCGGTGGTCGGCGACCAGCGCCAGGAAGGGTTTCATCTCCGCGGGCTCCATCTTGAGGTCCTTGATGACCTTCTCGGCGGCATCCAGGTTGTCGAGCGCCAGCTGCTTCTCGCCGAGCCGGTCGTAGGCCCCGGCGAGCCGCAGGCGCAGGTACCAGGCCTCGCCCGGGGAGAGCTTGGGGGCCGCGGCGGGGTCCTTCTTGTCGCGGTCCTTGTCGCTGGCGGCCGAGGCCTCGGCGAGGATGTCGCTGACGGCCTTGACCACCGTCCGGGGATTGCGCGCGACGCCGCCGCGAACCTCGATGGCCCTTTCGCCGGCCAGGATGACCCGGCCGATGGCGGGCATGCTCACCGGCGAGAGCAGGGCGCGCCGGCAGGAGTAGCTGCCCTCCAGGGCGAACTTGGCCCGTTCGAACGCCGGGGCCCCGCGGAACTCGGCGGACTTCAGGGCCATCTCGAACTTCAGCCAGTCGGGGATGTCGGTCTGGTCAAGCTCCTCGAATACCGCGGCGTGCCGGCCGGCCATCTCCCCGACGCGCTTCTTGAAGAGCGGCTCGAGCCCCTCGCGGACGGCCTTGGCCGCCCTGGCGTCGAGCGGCTTGTTGAACTCGCCGGCCACCTCGTTGCCCCGCGGATCCTTCGTGGGGCAGAAGTTGGCGTAGCCGCAGCGCGGGCACATCCACACCGTGGAGTCGACCACGCTCTGGCCGACCGAGTGCGTGCAGAAGTCGTGGTCGCAGCCGGCTTCGGCGTTGCGGCGGAAGGGCAGCGGCCCGTTGAAGCGCTTGGCGCAGACCGGACAGAGGGCCTCGCGCAGCGGCGCGGTCTTCTCGGCCCGGCACTTGAGGTCCTTGGGGTGGCACGACCCGCAGATCGGACAACAGCAGATGTAGCCCGGCTGGTGGAAGCGCCCGCACTTGGGACACTTCTCCCATCCCTCTGGCGGAGCGATTTCCTTGATCTGGTCGATGCCGATCGGGGGCGGCTGCGGCGGGACGGTCGGCCCCTCCCTGGCGGGGGTCCCGCCCAGGGCCGACGATCCGGCGGACGGGAGCAGCACCAGGACAGCGAAGAGAACGGGCCGGGCGGCGGAACGAAGGGCGGATCTCATGGAAGAACCCTCTGACTCGGCGCTTCGCAGGCGGCTCAGGGCGGCCGCCCCTGCCAGCTAGGACGTGCCGGCGCACGGGACATTCTAGAAGAATTCCGGCGGGCCGCAAGGACCTCGCCAACGGCCAGGGCCTGGCGCGGGAAGCGGGCGCCTCCGGCTCGACCGGCGGTCATTTCTCAACGCAGAGGACGCAGAGAGCGCGCGGAGGGCGCAGAGGAAGGGGGGTGGGCTTTGGGCTTTGGGCTTTCGGCACAACGGGCGTCCCGAAAGCCGAATGCCGAAGGCCGAAAGCCGCCGTTTCCCTCTGCGCCCTCTGCGTCCCTCGGCGGCCTCTGCGTTGAAAGCACCCCCTCGAAATGGCCCGAGGCTTTTCTTCTGGCCGCGGCCGTCCCGGGCCGCTACAATCCGCCGCGGAGAAAGCCCGCACATGCCCAGGATACTCATCTCGGCCGGAGAGAGCTCCGGCGACGACCGCGCCGCGGCGCTGCTCGAGGCGTTGAAGACCCTCGTCCCCGGCGTCGAGGCCTTCGGCATGGGCGGGCCGCAGCTGGCCGAGGCCGGCTGCCGCCTGGTCGTGGACAACTCCCGTCTGCACGTCATGGGCTTCGTCGAGGTGCTGGCCAAGTGGGGCGAGGTCAAGGCCGCCTTCCGGGCGATGGTCGAGGCTGCCCGCGCCGAGCGGCCGGACGCCGCCGTGCTCGTCGACTATCCGGGCTTCAACATGCGCCTGGCCGCCAGGCTCCGGGCCATGGGCGTGCGCGTCCTCTACTACGTGAGCCCGCAGGTCTGGGCCTGGAACCCCGGCCGCACGAAGAAGATGGGCGATCTCTGCGAGAAGGTCCTCACCCTCTTTCCCTTCGAGGTCGGCCTCTACGAGCGCGCGGGCGTCGCCGCCGAGTGCGTGGGCCATCCGCTGGCCGACGAACTGCCGGGGGATTACCCGGCGAAGGGCGCGGCGCTGCGAGAGGAACTCCTCGCGCAGAAGGCAGAAGGCAGAAGACAGAAGGCAGAAGGAGCGCCTGGGGCCGAAGAGCCTGCCTCCGCCTCTTCGCCCCTCCACCCTCCACCCTCCACCTTCCACCGGGAGTTGTTGGCCCTGCTTCCCGGCAGCCGCCCCATGGAGATCGCGCGGCACCTGGAGATCTTCTGCCGTGCGTCGCGGATCATCCGCGAGGCGCGTCCCGGCGTGCTGCCGGTGCTGGCCCTCACCGCCGAAGCCCCGCGCGAGGAGCTCGCGCGGCGCGCGCGCGAGGCCGCCGGGTTCGACTTTCCGGTCGTCGCCGGCCGGACCCGCGAGGTGCTGGCCGCCGCCGACCTTGGCCTGGTCGTCTCCGGGACGGCCACCCTGGAGGCCGGCCTGCTCGGCTGTCCCATGGTGGTCTGCTACCGCACCGGCCGGGTGAACTACTCGCTCGGAAGACTGCTGGTCATGATCCCGTCGATCGCGCTCGCCAACATCGTCTCTGGCCGGCCGACCGTGCCCGAGCTCTGGCAGGGCGAGGTGAACGAGCGGCGGATCGCCGACTCGGCCCTGGGGCTGCTCGAGGACCCCGAGGCCCGCGGACGGATGCGCGGGGCGCTCAAGGGCCTGCGCGAGAAGCTCGGCCCGCGCCAGTCGAGCCGCCGGGCGGCGGAGGCGGTGGCGGGGACGCTCTCGAAGGTCATGGCGTGAGCGCCGCCCGCGTAGCAGTAGTCCGCTGTCGCACCTACGATCGCGCCGAGGTCGCGGACGCGGTGGCGAAGGCCATAGAACTGATAGGCGGGGCTGGAGGATTTCTTCCTCTTAGCTGCCCTCTCCCCCTGGGGGAGAGGGAAAGGGTGAGGGGTTCCGGCCCAGAGCACACCCCTCACCCCGGCCCTCTCCCTCAAGGGGAGAGGGGGACTATAGGGAAGAACGTCCTGCTCAAACCCAACCTGCTCGCCGGCCGCCCCCGCGAAGCCCGGGTCACCACCGACCCCGAGGTGGTCCGCGCGGTGGCCGAGGTCCTGCGCACCGCGGGCGCCGAGGACGTATCGGCGGGCGATAGCCCCGGCGTCGGCTCGGCGCTCAAAGTGATGAGCCGCTCTGGCTGGGACGGCGTCGTGCCCGAATGGGTCCGGCGCGTCGACTTGGACGAAGGGCGACCCTGCCGCAGCAGGCACCACCCCGACCTGGAACTCGCCGCGGCGGCGCTCGACGCCGGGCTGCTCGTCAACCTCCCCAAGGTGAAGACTCACGCCTACATGGGGCTGACGCTCGCCACCAAGAACCTCTTCGGCACGGTGGTGGGCACCCGGAAGGCCCAGTGGCACCTGCGCTCCGGCGAGAACTCCGGGCTCTTCGCGCGCCTGGTCGTCGAGATCGCCTACTCCTTCCGGCCGGGCCTGGTGGTGGCCGACGGGGTTATCGGCATGGAGGGCAACGGCCCGGGCGCGGGGGACCCGCGACCGCTCGGGGTAATCGTCGCCGGCGACGACCCCTCGGCTGTCGACGCGGTCCTCTGCCGCCTGGTCGGCTTCGCGCCCGAGGCCGTGCCCACGCTCGCGGCCGCGCGGGAGCTGGGCCTGGGCACGCCCGACCTCGAAAAGGTCGAGGTCCTCGGCGAGCGCCTCGAGGACGCGGCCGTGAAGGACTTCCGCCCGGCGACCAACAGCCCCGGCGCCCAGGGCATCGGCCTGCCCGGCTTCCTTCAGAGGCTGCTCAAGGGCGCCTTCACCTCCAAGCCGGTCATCGACCCCGGGCGCTGCAAGCTCTGCGGCGAGTGCGCCACGATCTGCCCGCCCAAGGCCATCGCCCTGGACCGCGCGGCGCGGAAGTTCCCGATCATCGACCGCCGCGCGTGCATCCGCTGCTTCTGCTGCCAGGAGGTCTGCCCGTACAAGGCGATCACCGTCAGGAACGGCCCGCTGTCGTGGCTCCTGCAGCGCAGGCGCTCCCGACGAGCCACAGATGAACACAGATGAACACAGATGAACACAGATACGAGCCACGGGTTCGTGGTTGTTGTCATCCGTGTTCATCGGTGTCCATCTGTGGCGGATAGCGAGTTTCGGCCTCGTACTTGCACCGCCTCCGGTCGGGGTTAGAATTCGTCTCGACGCGGGGCGCAGGGGGATCGGCTAACGGTAGGCCTGGAGACTTTGGATCTCCCAGTCCAGGTTCGAATCCTGGTCCCCCTGCCAAACCTCCCCGCGGGCTCTTTGTGAGGAAAGGACAGAGGAGAGAGATGTCAGGCGCCAAGGTCAGGATCGGACTCGTCGGGTGCGGCGGCATGGGCCGCGGCCACTTGAACACCTTCAAGAAGATCGAGGAGGGCGAGGTCGTCGGCGTCGCCGATCCCTCGCCGCAGTCCCGCGAGAAGGTCGCCAAGGAGTTCAACCTGCCGGTCTTCGAGACCCCCGGCGAACTGATCGAGGCCACCAGGCCCGACGGCTGCGTCATCGCCTCTCCGCACCCGGCGCACCTGGCCAACGCGCTGGAGTGTTTCAAGCGCGGCGTGCCGGTCTTCACCGAGAAGCCCATGGCCTCCAAGATCTCCGAGGCCGAGGCCATGATCGCGGCTGCCAAGAAGGCCCGGCTGATGCTCGCGGTCATGTTCCAGTTCCGCGGCAACATCGCCACCCGCCGCGCCAAGGAGATACTCGACGCCGGGACCATCGGGGATATCCGCCGGGTGAACATGGTCCACGTCGGCCTGCGCAGCAACACCTACTACAAGATCTGCCCGTGGCGCGGGACCTGGCAGAACGAGGGCGGCGGCGTGCTCATCAACCAGTCGCCCCACACCCTGGACCGCGCCATCTACCTGGCCGGGATGCCCTCGAAGGTCCTGGCCCGGACCTGGACCTACGGCCACCCCATCGAGACCGAGGACCAGGCCGAGGCGCTGCTCACCTACCCCAACGGCGCCACCGGCTACATGTTCATGAGCACCGCCGAGGCCCCGGCCACTAACCGTCTGGAGATTTCCGGCGACCGCGGCCGGGTGGTCATCGACGACGACAACGGCAAGCTGCTCCTGGGCAAGCTGCCCGACTCCTGCAAGAACTTCCTGGCCACCAGCGACCAGGAGTGGGCCAGCCTCAAGGCCGAGTGGACCGAGGTCGACCTGACCCCGCGCCCCGGCGAGGAGACCGGCCACATCGTCTGCCTGCGCGACTTCTGCCAGGCGCTGCGCGACAAGCGCCAGCCGATGGTCGTCGGCGAGGACGGCAAGCGCAGCCTGGAACTGGCCAACGCCATCGCCTTCTCGAGCTTCCAGGGCGCGGAAGTCACGCTGCCGCTCGGTCGCAAGGCCTACGACGAGATGTACAGCTTCGGCTGCGCCAAGGGCGGCGGCCGCAGCCTCCAGCAGCTCATCCCGCTCTGGCGGAAGCTCGCGGCGTCGCCAGCCAAGAAGGCTGCCGGGAAGCCGGCCAGGAAGGCCGCCAAAGCCGCGAAGAAGCCGGTCGGCAAGGCCAAGGGCAAGAAGAGCAAGGCCGGGAAGGGCCGCTAGTTTCCACTCTACGCCGGATCCGTAGGGGCGAGTCGCCGACTCGCCCCTACACGTAACCAGGAGATGCCATGACCACCCGCGGACCCGTTGTGCTCATCATCATGGACGGCTGGGGCGTGCGCCGCGACCGCGACAGGAACGCCATCGCGCTCGCCGGGACGCCGCGCTACGACGAGCTGGCCGCGCGCTACCCCTACGGCGAGCTCATCTGCTCGGGCGAGGACGTGGGCCTCCCCCGGGGGGTGATGGGCAACTCCGAGGTCGGCCACCTCAACCTCGGCGCCGGCCGGGTGGTCTGGCAGGACGTCACCCGCATCGACAAGGCCATCCGCGAGGGTCCGTTCTTCAAGAACGAGGCCCTGGCCGGGGCAGTGCGGCGCGCGAAGCAGAAGGGCTCGCAGCTGCACCTCATGGGCCTGACCTCCGACGGCTGCGTGCACAGCTCCGACCGGCACTACAAGGCGCTCCTGGAGCTCGCCAAGCGCGAGGGGCTCGCCCCCGACAAGGTCTGCTTCCACGCGCTCCTCGACGGCCGCGACACGCCGCCGACCTCCGGCGCCGCCTTCGTCGAGCAGGTCGTCAAGTGGACCGAGGAGATCGGCGTCGGCCGGGTGGTCACGGTCTCCGGGCGCTACTACGCCATGGACCGCGACAAGCGCTGGGACCGCGTGGAGAAGTTCCACCGGGCGGTCACCCTCGGCGAAGCCGGGTGCGCCACCGACCCGGTGAGCGCCATCAAGGCCTCCTACGCCAGGGAGGTCACCGACGAGTTCGTCCTGCCGACCAAGATCGCGGGCGCCGACGGCAAGCCGCTCGGTCTCTTGGCCGACGGCGACGAGATGATCTTCTTCAACTTCCGGGCCGACCGCGCCCGCGAGATCTGCCACGCCTTCGTCGACGCCGACTTCGCGGGCTTCCAGCGCGCGAAGGCGCCGAAGGTCACGGTCACGGGCATGACCCGGTACGAGAAGGGCCTGGGCACGACGGCGGCCTTCGCGCCCCAGAGCATGGCCGGGCTCTACGCCGACGTCCTGTCCGGCTCCGGCAAGAAGTGCTTCCGCACCGCCGAGACCGAGAAGTACGCGCACGTCACCTTCTTCTTCAATGGCGGCGTCGAGCAGCCCTGGCCCGGCGAGGAGCGCTGCCTGGTCGCGAGCCCCAAGGTCGCCACCTACGACCTCCAGCCGGAGATGAGCGCGCCGGAGGTGACCGCCAAGGCGGTCGAGGCCGTCGAGAGCGGCAAGTACGACGCGATCGTGATGAACTTCGCCAACTGCGACATGGTTGGCCACACCGGCATCCTCGAGGCGGCGGTCAAGGCCGTTCGCGTGGTGGACGAGGGCGTCGGCAAGGTGGTCGCCGCCACCCTCAAGGCCGGGGGCTCGGCGCTCATCACCGCCGATCACGGCAACGCCGAGGAGATGTGGGACTACAAGACCAACCAGCCCCACACCGCCCACACGACGAACCCCGTGCCCTTCATCGTGGCCGGCGAGCGCTTCAAAGGCAGGAAGCTCCGCGCCGGCGGAAGGCTCGCCGACGTCGCGCCCACGGTCATCGAGGCGCTGGGCCTCGAGCCCTCGGCGGAGATGGAGGGGAAGAGCCTGCTTTCCTGACCGGCCGAACCCTCAAGAGCCCATGAGCCCCGCCCCCATCCCCCCCGGTCAGCGCCCGGTTGCGCTACCCTGGATTGCCCACCAGGCCGGCCGGCTGCGGCTGGCGCCGACTGCCGCGGCGGCGGCGTGCCTGGCACTGGTTGCCGCGACCGTTCTCGGCCTGGGATGCAATCCCCCGCGGGACGAGTTCCTGCGGCTCCCGCCGGATCCGGACGACGTGGCCGCGGCCAAGGCCGCCGGAAGGTCCGTCCTGCCGCCTGCGGAGAGGGCCCTGGCGGACCGATGCTCCCGGGCCTGCGTCTCGTTGACGTCCTGGGGCACGGCCCTGGGCGGCGTGGGGTCCGGCACGGCCATCAGCCCGGACGGCAAGGTCCTGACCTGCTGGAGTCTGCTCGACCGAACCACCTACGACGAACACGGCAAGCCCTTCCGGATCGGAAACGACCCGGCCTTGATCGGAGAGCATTTCCAGGGGACCTATCAGGGCACCGCCTTCGGGCGCATCCGGGTCGTCCGCCTGTACCCGCGGTCCGACCTGGCCATCGTCGACATCGGCATCCCCACACCCGACTTCGTAAGTCCGGGCGATGAGCCGCCGCGGAAGGACGACCGGGTCCTGCTGCTCGGCTGCTCCGGAGGGCGGTCGGCAGCGTCGGCCGGGCGCCTCCGCGCCCCGGCCAACCCCGGACGCGGCCGCAAGATGGTGCTCAACGGGCCGGCCTTTGACGAAGACCGCGGCGGCGCGGTGCTCGACGTCCGGGGGAATCTGGTCGGCGTCATCACCGCTCCGGTCGCCGACTCGGCCTCGGCGGTCCAGGCCCGGATCAAACGCGACGGGGCGTCGGCAGCCTCCGGAGCCTGGAAGACCGGCGCGATGACGCTCCCCGCCGGCATGGCCGAGGACATCCGGCGGCTCGTCGGCAACACCCCGCCGACACAAGCCACCGGCAGTATCGACGGCCCCGACGGGGCCGGATCCACACCGGACAGAGGATAGCGCCGTCCGGACGCGGCCGGTCCGCGCCCCGCGCGACAGGAGGTCCCGCTCATGCCAGTCCGCACAAGGGTCGCCGCCGTGCAGATGCCCTTCGGCAATCTCGTGCCGGAGAATCTAGCCGCCATGGAAACCGTCGTCGGCCGGCTGGCCCGCAGGCGCGTGCGGTTCGCGGTCTTCCCGGAGTGCTGCCTGTCCGGGTACTTGGTCCCCGCCCCTGAACGCGACTGGCCGGCGATCCTGGCCGGCGTCGAGCGGATGCGCGAACTGGCGCGCGAACGGCGCATGGCGATCGTATTCGGGACGGCCCTGCCCAACGAGAAGGCGCGCAAGCTGCCCTTCAACTCGGTCCTGGCCCTCGACGAGCGCGGCCGGGTGGTCTCGCGCTACGACAAGTGCCATCTGATGCCCGGAGACCGCGAATGCTTCTCTCCCGGCAGGAAGCTGCCGGAGGTCTTTCGCCTGGCGGGGCTCAAGGTGGCCATGCAGATCTGCTTCGACGTGCGCTTCCCGGAGCCGGCCCGTGCGGCGGCGCTCTCCGGCGCGGAGGTGCTCACCTACTCCTTCGCCGGCTTCGGCTCGGGAGGCTGGAAGCTCCCCGTGATGGAGGGCCACCTCCGGAGCCGCGCGGCCGAGAACGGCGTCTTCGCGATCGGCGCCAACTGCGCCCACCGGGTGATGATCGTGACCTCGCGGATCGTCGACCCCGACGGCCTGGACCTGGCCGCCGCCCCGGTCCGCCGCGCAGTCGAGATCGTCGCGGACATCGATCCGGCGGCAGCCCACCGCAAGTTCCTCCGCGACCGCCGCCCGGACCTGTATCCACTCTCCTCCCAATCCCGACGATAACTCCAACGCAGAGGACGCGGAGGGCCGCAAAGGACGCAGAGGGGTTTGGAGAGCCCAAACGGGATCCGCCCCTGGTTCCCACCGATGGAAAACGGCTGTTCTCTGCGACCTCTGCGCTCCTTCGCGCCCTCTGCGTTGAGTCGCAGCCTTGACAGACTGAAGCGGCCGGCGAGGATTCGAAGCCATGGCGGAGAGAACGATTCTCGGCACGCTCTGGCGCTGGCTGGCCTTCTTCGCGCTGCTGCCCGTGGTGGCGGCCGAGGTCTGGGCGTTGGCCCTGACGCTCGGGGCCGAGGGGCGCGAGGCGGTCGAGGCCGGCTCCATGGCCTCGCAGGCCCTGTGGCTCGGCGGCGGCGCGGCCTGCTACGGGCTCATCCACGCAGCGCTCCACAAGCCGATCACCACATACGTCTTCGCCCACGAGCTCACCCACGCGCTCTGGGCGGTCATGACCGGCCACAAGGTGGGCAAGATCCGGATCGGCTCGGAATCCGGCCACGTGGAGACCGCCGGCAGCAACTTCCTGGTCCGCCTGGCGCCCTACTTCTTCCCGTTCTACTCGCTGGTCCTCCTGGGGGCCTGGGCGGCGACCGCGCTCTTCGTGCCGGAGCTGGCCGGCTACCGCGGCTGGCTCTTCGCCGGACTGGGCTTCACCTACGCCTTCCACGTGCTGCTCACCGTCCACTCGCTCAAGGGCGGCCAGAGCGACCTGAAGACCGAGGGCTATTGCTTCTCGCTGGCGCTCATCGCCGCGGTCAACCTACAGCTGGTCGCGGCGCTGGTGGCCGCCGCCTCGCGCGCGACCGCCTGGTGGGGCTACGAGAAGCTCGTCGGACAGACCCTGGCTGCCTGGGCGAAGCTGGCCGCGGGACTCCTCCAATAGCAGCCCATCAGCCACAGATGCACACGGATGAACACCGATAACGAAGACAGGGGCTCTTTATCGCTCCATCTGTGTTCATCTGTGTGAATCTGTGGCTGACAGTCGCCCGTTACGCTCTTCAGTTCTCCCTCAGATACTTCTCGATCTCGTCCGCGAAGACCTTGCCGTAGGCGTCGAGCTTGGCCTCGCCGACGCCGTTGATCTCGGCCATCTCGGAGAGCGTGGTGGGCCGGCGCTCGCTCATCTCCTGGAGCGCGCGGTTGTGGAAGATGACGAAGGGCGGCACGCCGGTCTCCTCGGCGAGCCGTAGCCGCAGCGAGCGCAGGCGCTCGAAGAGCGGCCAGTCCTGCGAGCGGATCTGCCCGGGCGGCGACGACGCGGCCTTCCTGCCGGCCTTCTTCTTACGACGCCCCGCCCCCCGCCCTGCGCCCCCTGCCCCCGCATCTCCGGCCGGCTCCGGCGGCGCCTCCATGGTGAACGGCTTTCGCCCGCGGAGCACCTCGGCGCCGAGCGCGGTCATCTTGAGGACCGGGTATTCGTCGCCCTCGCGGACCACGGCGCGCTGGGCAAGCATCTCGTCGAGCACCCGGCGCCAGTGGTCCCGGGGCCGGTCCTTGCCGACGCCGTAGGTCTTGAGCTGGCCGTGGCCGAGCTCGAGGATGCGCTCGGTCTTCGCCCCGATCACGATGTCGGTGACGTGCTTGGCGCCGAAGCGCTGACCGGTCCGGACCATGGCCGAGAGCAGCTTCTGGGCGTCGACGGTGGCGTCCACCTGCGGTCCCCTGGGCGCGCCGGCCGCGGCCGAGCGGCAGACGTCGCAGCCGCCGAGGCCCGGGCCGCCTCCCGCCGGCGCCGGGCAGGCCGGCTCCCAGTACTTCTCCCCGAAGTACTCGAGGAGCGTGCGGCGCCGGCAGACTCGGCTCGCCGCGTAGTCGACCATCCGGGAGAGGCGCCCGGCGGCGGCGCGCCGGACCTTGTCGTCCTCGATCTCGTCGATGAAGTGGCGCAGCTTGGGCACGTCGCCGCCGCCGTAGAGCAGCAGGCAGTGGGCCGGCTCGCCGTCGCGCCCGGCCCGGCCGATCTCCTGGTAGTAGCCCTCCACCGAGCGCGGCAGGTCGGCGTGGATCACGAAGCGCACGTTGGGCTTGTCGATGCCCATGCCGAAGGCGATGGTAGCCACGACCACGTCGACGGCGTCCTTGCGGAAGTCCTCCTGGTTGGCGCGGCGCTCGTCGTCGGGGAGCCCCGCGTGGTAGGGCCGGGCGTCGACGCCGTGGCGCTGGAGGAAGAAGGCGGTCTGCTCCACCGATTTGCGCGAGGTGCGGTAGACGATCCCGGCCTGCCCGGGTCGCTCGCGGATGAAATCGAGCACCTGGTCGTCGGCCGAGTCCTTGGGCCGGACCTCGACGAAGAAGTTGGGCCGGTCGAAGGACGCGCGGACGACGAGCGGCTCGACCAGCCCCAGGCGCGAGACGATGTCGGCCTGCACCTGCAGCGTGGCCGTGGCCGTGAAGGCCGCCAGCGCCGTCTTCGGGAACGCCTGCTTGATGGCCGAAAGGGACAGGTAGTCCGGCCGGAAGTCGTGGCCCCATTCCGAGACGCAGTGGGCCTCGTCGACCGCGAAGAGCGAGACCGGCACGCCCTGCATGGACTCGAGGAACCCGCCGAGGTTGAGCCGCTCGGGCGCGAGGTACAGGAGCTCGAGCCGGCCGGCGCGGAGCCCGTCGTAGACCCGGCGCTTCTCCGCGGCCGAGAGCGTGCTGTTGAGGAACGCCGCGCGCAGGCCGTTGGCCCGGGCGGCATCGACCTGGTCCTTCATGAGCGAGATGAGCGGGCTGACCACCACCGCGGTCCGGCCGGTCATCCGCGCCGGCAGCTGGTAGCACAGCGACTTGCCGCCGCCGGTGGGCATGACCGCGAAGACGTCGCGCCCGGCCAAAACCGCCTCGACGATCGACTCCTGGTTGGGCCGGAACTCCTTGAAGCCGAAGACCTTCTTCAATTCGTGAAGCAGCATTTCTATGTGCCCGCCATTTCGGATTTCATCGGCTCAACAGACACGCTCATCTTGGAAGCCTCTATGGTGGTGTCATATCCTGCCATATCCGACAGCACCAATCGGTAACCGCCGTCCGTGCTTGTGAGCGCCAGTTCCAGGATTGAATCATCCAGTCCCCACGCGTTCTGCCCTTCCATCCGGATCCCAGTGATACCGCGGATGCTGAAGCTGACCTCTGCGTGCTTGTATGGCACCAGGTAGGCCTCGCCTTCCGAGCCGTTTCGCAACAGGTACGCCAGAAGCTTTATCGTTGACTCGCCTTCAGGAACCAGCTTGATCTCCCTGATCTCCGCATCGTGGAAATCAGGCCACTCTCCGAACCAGGATCGTACCGCTTCTGAGCCGGCAATCTCGGGAGGCGGCCTGTCGCCATGCTCCGCAATGGATGACGACCGGCGCACCCTTTCTGCAGCAAGATCTCGCCAGGAGCGTATGGCCAGCCCAACACCGGCGAGTGCAACCACCATTCCCAGCAAGGCGAGGAGCGTATTGCGCAGATAGTCTCCCACGCCATCGGGGAGGTCTGGAGTCATCATGCGCTCGTAATCGTCGCCGAACGCACACCAGAGGAAGAGTCCCGCGCCAGACGCCGCCATAGGGCTGCCACAAGCTATCCGCGTCTTGCACATGGCCCTGCCGGCCTCCAAAGCACTTTCTCGAGCCGCTCCCAGACGCCGAGCTCGCGGAGCAGCGCGGCCTGGGGCTCGAGCGCCCCGACCTCGCGCATGGCGTGGGAGTCGGAGCCCACCGAGAGCCGCACGCCCAGTTCGAGGCACAGCACGAAGAAGCCCGGGTCCGGCGTGTTGCAGTGGAAGTTTATCTCCGCGGCCACGCCGTGATCGGCGAGCATCTCGGCCACCGGTCGGTAGAGGCCCCGGGGCGTCTCGCGTCCCTTGCGGGCGAAGACCCGGAAGGGATGCCCGTAGACGCTCACCCCCGCGCGGCAGAGCTTCTCGGTCTGGTCCATGAAGTCGCTTTCGAGCGCCTCCATGGGCTCGGTCCGGCCGCGGTCGGGCATGCCCCGGAACTCGTGGACCGAGCCGATGAGGTGGTCCCAGCCGGCCAGGTCCTCGTCGAGGATGCCCAGGCCCGGCCGGCCCTCGGCGGCCTCGACCTCGATGCCCACGGGCACGCCCTGCGCGGCGAAGGGCGCGGTGAGCTCGCGGTAACGGTCGAAGCGCCGGTTCCCGGCGCGGCAGGACGCGCGAATCGCGTCGAGATCGCCGGAGGCCGTCTCGTACTTAGCGAAGTACTCCTCGCGCGGGAAGTAGAGCTGGTCGGCGTGCTCGGAGAAGCCGAAGGGCACGCCGAGTTCCCGGAAGCGCTCGAAGGCCGCCGCGGCGGTCAGGTCCTCGGCGCAGGCGGCCATCTCGGTGTGGACGTGGGCGTCGAAGAGCGGAAGGGACGGAAAAGGGGACATTCTACTTTTCCTCATCCATGCGACCCGCACGCCCGCAGCATACGGCGGGATGGCGCAGTCCGCCGGGCAGACGGGCCGCCAGGGGTGTAGGGGCGGGTTTCAAACCCGCCCCTACGACGGACGGGCTGCCAGACCGAAAAAGTAGAATGTCCCCTTTTCCGATTTCCTTCACGGTCGACCTCTGAGCTTCTCCAACGCCGCGAGCACCACCTCGGGCTTGAGGGCGGTTTTATAGGAAAGGACGCCCTCCGGCAACGGCTTTTTCGAGCGCAGCGCGCTCTCGGCCACGGCGAGCAGCACCCGATGCCGGCCGAAGCGCCGCAGGGTCTCGCGCTTCTTCCCGAGGTACTCCGGGGTCCAGAAGCCGACGATCTCCATGAGCGCCTCGGTGCCGTCGGCGTGCCGGAAGACGAAGTCCGGCACGAAGGTGCTCTGGCCCTCGTGGAGCACCTCGCCCTCGCGGGAAAGCCGCCACCCGTCGCGCTCGGCGCCGAACTTCTCCGCGAAGCGCGCCTCCACCGACGAATCGAACTCCGGCGGCGGCGCGAGGTGGCTGCGGTAGCCGTCGCGGTCGGAGAGCTCGAGCACCGCGGTGCGCTTCCAGGGCGTGCGCACCTCGGCGCGAAGCTCCCAGCCGCGGCAGGCCAAGAGCGCCGGCAGGAACCTCGCGAAGTTCACCCCGTAGCGGCGCGTCTCGGCGAGCACCGACGCCGGCCCGGAAAAGCCGAACCGGTAGAGCGAGGGGCCGAGCCGCTCGAGCGTGAAGAGCAGCCGCGCGAACTTGGCGTGGCGCAGGATGGTCCTGAAGTCGCCGGAGGCGACCACCGCCATCCGCTCGGCGCGGTAGAGGCAGGCCTGCAGCTGGGCGACGTTGTAGGCGGACAGCAGCGCATCCGGCCCATCGAAACCCCGGAATGAACCCAGCCGCTGGAGGTCGATGACGTCGGCGTAGAGCGCCGCGTCGATCTCCTCCCAGCTGCGGCCCAGCCGCTCGGCGATATCCGCCTTCACCGCCGCCTCGTCCTTCTCGTAGAGCCGGTCGCCGCTCCGGACCAGCGGGTGATACCTGGCGGCGAGCGCGAAGACTTCGAGCCGCAGCCGCGCGGCGTAGCCGTCCGGGTCGGCGTCGAACTCACCGGCGTCGTCGAGCAGCTTGCAGAAGGCCGCGATGCGCCGCGAAGGACAGTCGGGCTCGTCGGCGAAGACGCCCCCGACCGAGCGGTGCAGCTCCCGCCGGGTGCGGCCCGGGCCGGTCCGGTAGACGGCGAGCATCCGCTCGGCGAGCTCCAGATAGTGCCCGTGACGACCGCGGGTCAGCCGGTCGGGGATCGCCCGGCCGCGGTCGAAGACGACGATGGCCTGGTCGCTGGCGATCACCGCCACCCGGCCCAACCGAACGATCCGACCGATCGATCGGATCCGACGGATCCGTCGGATCGAGCCCGAGCCGCCCCGTTCACCCGAAGAGCCCCCTCCCCATCTTCCGCTTCATCCGGCCCGGCCCCTTGTAGGCGTCGGAGCGGCGCCGCTGGCGGGAGCGCTCGACGTCCTTGGTGTCCTCGCAGACCACCTCGTAGAGGATGGCCCGGGCCTCGCCCGAGCGGCGCAGGATGCGCCCGAGCCGTTGCTTGGCCTGGCGGGTCGAGCCCTGTCCGCCGATCACCACCCCGACCTTGGCCGCGGGCACGTCCACGCCCTCGTCGAGAACCTGGTTCGCGACGATGGCCGGGAAGCGCCCCGAAGCGAAGCCCTCGAGCACTTCCAGGCGCTCGCGCTTCCGGGAGTGGGCGAGCAAGGTGGGCACCAGGAAGCGCCGCGAGACGTCGAGCGCCATGGCGTTCGAGCCCGCGAAGACGATGGTCCGCTCGCCGGCGTGCAGCCGAAAGAGGTCCTCGAGGATGCGCAGCTTCTCCTCGGCGCGGTCCTCGATGGACTTCTTGGCGTAGTAGGCCCGCTGGGCCCGGCGCGCCTCGGGGTCCTTCCCCGACTCGGCGCATAGGTCCTGCCATGAGTACTTGCCGTACTCCTCGCGCCGCTCGGCGATGAAGGAACGCACCTCGCGGCTGGCGTCGTCGTAACGGACCTGCTCGGCGGTGGTGAGCGCCACCGGGACGCGAACCACGTGGTAGTCGGCGAGCGTCCGCCCGGCGGCCTGGCCGATCTCCTGGCGGTAGGCGACCGGGCCCACCAGCCAGTCGAGGTCCCGGTGCAGGCCGTCGGAGCGCTCCGGCGTCGCCGAGAGCCCCAGGCGCATGGGCGCGGTCGAGAAGAGCGCGGCCTCGCGCCGGAACTCGCCGGGCAGGTGGTGTTCCTCGTCGAAGACCAGCAGCCCGAAGCGCGAGCCGAGCTCAGCCGCATGGATGCAGGCGCTGTCGTAGGTGGTGACCGTCACCGGCTTCAGGTTGTGGAGACCGTCGCCGACGATGCCGGCGTCGAAGCCGAGACCTCTGAGGATTCGCCGGTGCCACTGGTACATGAGATCGCGCACCGGGGCGACGACCAACGTGGCCACGCCCGTCGCGGCCATGGCGGCGAGCGCCACCTCGGTCTTGCCCGTGCCGGTGGGCATGATCACCTGGCCGCGCCGGCCGCGGGCGGTCCAGGCGGAGAGCGCCTCGCGCTGCTCGGGCCGGAGCTCCGGCAGCCCGACGCTCGGCCAGCGCACCCGGAGCGGCGCGGGCACCTCGTCGACAAGCCGGTCGCCGAACCGGCGGGAGAGTCCTGGCAGCACCCGGCTGTAGTGGATGGCTTCGCAACGCCAGGCCGGTAGCCGCGGGTCCCAGGTCCAGGGCTCGGCGGGAATGCCCACGCCGAACCCATCGGGCCCGAGGCCGCCGAGCACCAGCGTGCCGCGGTCGAAGCGCAGGTCGATCATCGACTTTCGATCCGACGGCTCGGACGGATCCGACCGATCCGTCGGATCGGCCTCCCCGGCGACCGCAAGCTCAGGCCTTCTTCGGCGCCTCGGCCCACTCCCAGCTGCCGATCTTGCCCTCCACGACCACGTCGCCTTCCAGGCGGTAGTTCTTGAGCTCGCGGAGGATGGCGGCGTCGAGCATCTTGGGCAGGCCCTCGCCGCCGAGGGCGGGCTTGGCCGCCCGGCCGCCGACGAGCTTCGGGGCGATGAAGACCAGCACCTGGTCGATGAGCCCGGCGTCGAAGAAGGAGCCCAGCACCTCGCTGCCGCCCTCGACCAGCACGAGGTTCACCCCGCGACGGCCGAGGTCGTCGAGCACGGCGTTGAGCGAGACCTTGCCGGAGTTGTCCGGCATGGTCGCGACCTCGGCGCCGGCGTCCCGCAGCGCCCCGGCGCGCTCGGCCGGGGCCTTCTCGGAGGCGTAGATCAGCACTCGGGCAGGACCGGGCTTCTCGGGATCGGGTTCGAAGAGCCGCGAGTCCCGGGGCGTCCGACAGCCGGCGTCCAGCACCACCCGCCAGGGGTTGGGCAGCTCCGGCACGCGGCAGGTCAGCACCGGGTTGTCGGCCAGGGCCGTGCCCACGCCCACCAGGACGGCGCCGGCGCGCCCGCGCCACTGGTGGACGAGCTTGCGGCTGGCCTCCGAGGAGATCCAGCGGCTCTCGCCCAGGGTGCTGGCCAGCTTGCCGTCGAGGGTCATGGCCCACTTGGCGAGCACCAGGGGCTTGCCGGTGGCCACGTGCTTGAAGAAGGGCGCGTTGATCTCCAGGCAGCGCTCCTCGAGGACCGGCCCCTCCACCGGGATGCCGGCGGCGGTCAGGACCTCCACGCCGCCGCTGGCCGGCGGGTGCCGGTCGCGCGCGCCGTAGACGACCCTGGCGACTCCCGCCTTGATGATCGCCTCGGTGCAGGGCGGGGTCTTGCCCTGGTGCTTGCAGGGCTCGAGGGTGACGTACAGCGTGGCGCCGCGGGCCTTCTCGCCGGCGGCGGCTATGGCGTTGATCTCGGCATGGGGGCCGCCGAAGGCCTGGTGGCAGCCGGTGCCCACGATCCGTCCGTCCCGAATGAGCACGGCGCCGACCAGTGGATTGGGAGCCACGCGCCCGAAGCCGTCCTCAGCCAGCTCCAGGGCCAGCTGCATAGCCTCCTCGTGGTGGTCGCCCATACTCCAACCCTCCGTCGCCTTTCCCCCGGGGATCATTCTTCCGGAAATGCCCGCCGTGTCAAGGGCTACGAGGCATTGCCTGTTGGCTGTTGGCTGTTGGCTGTTGGCTGTTGGCTGTTGAACCATCAGGCACCGTCGCGCGGAATCGTTTCCGCCTAACCTGTTACGCACCCAGACGCGCAAGACCAGAAAAGCCCCGGTCGTGCACCCGTTGCGTTTGACCCGTCCGCCGGACCGGAATATGATGGTCCGACGTCCGGAGGAACGGGAGCCTTTCGATGCGCATCGCCATAGCCGCCCTGACCGCCTCAGCCGCCCTGCTGCCGCTCCTGTCGGCCGGCTGCCAGGAGACAGGAGGGCGCCCGCCGGCCGGACCGGTTCGGGAGCACCCCCCGAGCTCCACGGACGGGCCGGCGGAGGGCCCGGCACCCGCCGCCGCCCCGGCCGGCGAAGATGCCCGTCCCGAGCCGCAGACGGCCGAGACGCCCGTCCCTCAGGACGAACTGGAGAAGCTCCTGGCCGGCTGGCGCGCCAGGCAGGCCGAGAGCGAGGCCGTCTCCTGCCGCTTCTCCTGCGAGGAGTCGCTGGCCATGCTGGCCAGGCCCCGCCAGAGCTGCGGCCGGATCGAGATGCGCCGGGGCGGAGGCTACCGGCGCACCTGCCTCGACGAGAAGACCGGCGCGGTCAAGGGCGTGATGATCCTCAAGCCGCCCGACCTCTGGGTCTACGTGCCGGAGCTCAAGACCGCCGAGCACTACGACTTGTCCCGCGCGGCGGCCAAGGGCGGGGCCGACCCGGCCAAGGCCCTGGAGGACGCCATGTCCTTCGACCCGGAGCGGCTCCGGAAGCGCTTCAAGCTCTCGGCCGTCCGGGAGGGCGGGCTGGTGCGCATGGATCTCGCCCCGCTCGACGACAGACCGGTGGCCGGCATCGAGAAGCTGCGCCTGTGGATGAAGCCCGACGCGGCCTTCCCGGAGAAGATGGAGACCTCGTCCTCCGGCGGCGACGTGCGCCTGGAGACCTACTCGGAAGTCAGGCTCGGCGGGAAGCTCGACGAATCGCTCTTCAGCTTCAAGGCGCCGGCCGGGGTGAAGGTCACCGAGGTGACCAGGTAGACACCCCGCGGCGCGCCGCGATGGAATTGGAGATACGAAGATGAAGCTCAGGCCGTTCTTCGCCAGGCTGCTGTCGGCCGCGTTCTTCTTCGCGGCGCTCGGGGCCGTCCTGGCGCCCGGCGGCCGCGCCTCGGCCGGCGAGCCGGACGCGCCCGCGGCGCGGCGCGAGGCCGCCCGGCGACCGAACATCCTGCTCATCGTGGCCGACGACCTGGGCTACAACGACGTCAGCTGCAACTGGACCCAGAACGACCGCGCCCAGGACTCGCGCATCCCGACGCCGAACGTCGACCGGATCGCCGAGAGCGGGGTGCGCTTCGTGCAGTTCTTCGCGGCCGCCCCGGCCTGCACCCCCTCGCGGGCCTGCCTGCTGACCGGCCAGTACCCCGCCCGCGTGGGCATGAGCGCGGTGCTGATGGGCTCGGGCGGCATGTCCGGCAACGTGGTCACCGTCGCCGAGACGCTCAAGGCCGCCGGCTACCGCACCGGCGCGATCGGCAAGTGGCACCTGGGGTACACCGGCGACATGCGCCCGACCCGCCAGGGCTTCGAGGAGTTCTTCGGACACCTCGGCGGCAAGATCGATTACTTCAAGCACACCGACACCGCACAGAAAGGGAAGCACGACCTGTGGGAGGGCGAGCAAGAGGTCCAGCGCGAGGGCTACTCCACGAACCTCTTCACCGACCGCGCCGTGGAGTTCGTCAAGAAGCACTCCGGAGAACCGTTCTTCCTCTACCTGGCCTACAACGCCCCGCACTACGCCCATGCCGACAAGGACGCCCTGCAGGCGCCCGACGAGTGGATCCGCAAGTTCGCCAAGGGCCCCAAGCCCACCGACCGCGAGGTCTACTCGGCGATGGTCGCCTGCATGGACGACGGAATCGGCAGGGTCCTGGCCTCGCTCAAGGAGCAGAAGATCGACGGCGACACTCTGGTCATCTTCATGAGCGACAACGGTGCCGACCCGAAGTACGGCGGCAGCAATTACCCGCTCTCCGGGCACAAGCGCGACGTGCTCGAGGGCGGCGTGCGCGTGCCCATGGCCGCCTGCTGGCCCGGAGTCATCCCCGCCGGCAAGGTGAGCAAGGAGCAGGTCCACATGGCCGATTTCCTGCCCACGGCGCTGGCCGCCGCCGGCGTTCAACCGCCGGCCGGGGCGAAGCTCGACGGCGCCAACATGCTCGAGGTCCTCAAGGGCGCGGCCCCGGCGAGCGAGCTCCCGCGCTTCTTCCACTACGCCGGGGACACCGCGCTGCGCCGCGGCAAGTGGAAGCTCGACCGGATCAAGGGCGCAGCGAAGCTCTTCGACCTGGAGACCGACCTGCAGGAGAAGCAGGACCTCTCCGCCCGCGAGAGGGCCGTGCGCGACTCCATGATCAAGGAGCTCGACCAGTACATGGTCGACCTCAAGCTCTCCAAGACCAAGGGCAAGGGCAAGGCCCAGGAAGACCACGAGGGAGAGTAGAAGATCATGGCGCCGCTGGGCCATCTGCTCATCAAGCCCGTCGGAGCAGCCTGCAACCTGGCCTGCTCCTACTGCTTCTACCGCCAGGTGGCGAAATACCTGCCGGCGCCGGGTGCGGCCATGGCGCCGGAGGTTCTCGAGAAGCTCATCGCCGACATGCTCGCCGGCCGGCCCGAGGTGGCCGTCTTCGGATGGCAGGGCGGCGAACCGACCCTGGCCGGGCTCGACTTCTTCCGGCGGGTGGTCGATATCCAGTCGAAGAAAGGCGCGCGCGGCCAGCGGGTAGGCAACGCGCTCCAGACCAACGGCATGCTCATCGACGACGAGTGGGCCCGCTTCCTGGCCGACTGGCGCTTCCTGGTGGGCCTGAGCATCGACGGCCCCGAGCCGGTCCACGACAACTTCCGCAAAGGATCGTGGCGCCGGGCCATGGACGCCGCCGGACACCTGCGCCGGCGCGGGGTGGCCTTCAACGTCCTCGTCGTGCTCACCGAGCAGTCGGCCGCGCGAGGAACGGAGCTCTACCGCTGGTTCGTCTCGGAGGGCTTCACCGACCTCCAGTTCATCCCCTGCGTCGAGCCCGCGGCGCTGGGCCGGCCGGCCGATTGGAACCCGGCGCTGGCCGACTTCACGGTCAGCGGCCCGACCCTGGGCCGATTCATGTCCGAGACCTTCGAGGAGTGGCGCGCGAGCGGCTACGACCGCGGCGTCACCGAGCGGACCTTCGGGGCCATGCTGGCGCTCGGCGCCGGGCACGACCCGGGCCTGTGCACCTTCGCCCCGGACTGCGCCAGCTACATGCTCATCGAGCGCGGCGGGGGGGCCTATCCCTGCGACTTCTTCGCCCGGCCGGAGTGGAGCCTGGGCAGCGTGGCGGAGAGCTCCCTCGCGGAGCTGGCCGCTTCGCCGGTCCGGAAGAAGTTCGCCGGGCTCAAGCGCTCGGCCCGCGAGGCCTGCGGCGACTGCCGGTGGTGGGGGCTCTGTCACGGCGGCTGCCCCAAGGACCGCGCCGCGGCCGGGGCCTTCGATCGGCCCACCCCGCTCTGCGAGGGCTACAAGCGCTTTTTCGAGGCCTCGGCCGCGTGGTTCGAGACCGAGGGCCGGCGCCTGGCCGAGCGCTGCCGGATCGAGGAGTCCGCCCGCCAGGAGGAGCTGCGCCGGGCCCGGGTGGCCGCGCCCAGCCCCAGGCCTCAGCCGGCCGCCGGGCGCAACGACCTGTGCCCCTGCGGCTCGGGCCGGAAGTTCAAGCGCTGCTGCGGGAAGCACCGGAAATAACCTCGGGACGGTCCTGATCGACCCAGGTAGGGGCGACCCGCCGGGTCGCCCCTACGGCCAAGGTGCATTCCGGCTGCGGAATCGACCTTGCAGGCAAACCCGCCCCGGGGTTGTTTCCGGCGGCTCTCAGACAGCGCCATTCGGTTTGCGCCCCTGACTCGCACAGAGCGCCCCCTCGAACCCAGCACGTTACGCCACCTCCACCCTCCACCCTCCACCCTCCACCCTCCACCTTCCACCTTCCACCCTGCCCACCGGCCCCGCCCGCCCCATAAATATCTGAGGATACGGTGCCCAAGGGCCGATAATCTATGATGCCGGAACGGGTCTGAAGCCCGGCCGGCGGGAGGCATCATCGTGAGCAGCAAACTGCATCTCTTGGCCGCCGCGGCAGGTCTCGCGGCGTTGGTGGGAACCTCCGCGGCCCGCGCCGCCGAGCCGCAGCCCGCCCCCGACGACCGGGTCATCCCCGCCGGAAGCGAGGTCGCCGCGGCTCCGGCCCAACTCGTGAAACACATCGGGACCGGCACCCACACGATCATCCAGAACAAGAACCCCTTCCACATCGAGATCCCGGACCTGAGCAAGGACGCCTCGGGGGTTTCCGAGATCCTGCTCGAGGTCTACGACCCCAACGGCGCCCCCGGGGGCCGCTGGAAGGGCTACGGACTCATGGACGTCAAGACCGAGCGGCTCGGCGTGTCCGAGCTGCGTTCGCTCTCGGCGAGCATCGACTTCCTGGCCCCGGGCGACGGCATCTACAGCTTGCGCACCCGGGCCCGTGACCGCGCCGGCAACCTCGAGCAGAAGCCCAACGACCTCAGCGACGTCCGCTGGATCGTGGTCCTCGACCGGGAGGCGCCCAAGGTGCGGATCCATATGCCGCAGACCGACGGCAAGCCGCTCGAGCCCGGCTCGCGCCTCAAGGTCACGTGGGAGGTCAAGGACAGCTTCGCGGCGGACATGAAGGCCGGCTCCAACGTCACGGCCGAGATATCCCGCGACGGCGGCAAGACCTGGCGGCCGCTCGCCGAGCCCGAGGCGACCGTCGGGGACGGCAGCCTCGAATGGAAGGTCGAGGGCCCGGACACCGAGTCGCTTATCGTCAGGGTAAGCATCAAGGACGAGGCGGGCAATCAGACCGTGGCCATGCTCGACAAACCGCTGGCCGTCAAGACCCCGCCGCCGCCCCCCCCGCCCCCTCCGCCACCGCTTCCCTCCGTCGAACCAGTCAAGCCGGTCGAGCCTGTTGAGACCGTCGAACAGCCGGTCAAGCCCGTCGAACCGCCCCAGACCGAGCTTCCGGTGGCGGCCGACACCAACCCGGGAAGCGGAGCCACGGCCAAACCCATCGCGGTTCCGCCTCCGGCCATCGACCGGAACAAGGCCCTTCAGGCCTACCAGACCGGCGTGATCTACATGAACCGGGGCGACCTGGAGCGGGCCGCCAAGTTCTTCGAGGAGGCCATCCGGCTCGACGCCGGCCTGGCGCCCGCGTTCGTGGACCTGACCGCCACGTACCTGCGGCTCTATGACCGCGAGCCGCCCATCGGCGCGGGCTACCTGGACAGGGCGGTCCGGGCCGCGGGCGACGGCCTCAAGTACCTGCCGCGCGAGGTGGCCCTCTACTACAACCAGGCCCAGGCCCGCTACCGCCAGGGCAGGCTCGACGACGCCGCGGCGAGCCTCGACGCCGGACTGGCCGTCGAGCCCCGCCATCTCGAGAGCCTCTACGCGCTGGCCCTGATCCGCTCCACGCAGAAGCGCACCGGCGATGCCGCGGTCCTCTGGAAGCAGGTCGCGGCCATCGGCGGCATGTCCGACCGGGCCGTCGAGAAGCGCCTGGCCCGCGAAGCCGTCCGCTGCCTGGCCGAGCTCGACAGGGTCGAGGCCAAGCGCTCGGCGGCGGTCGCCCCCAGGAACGCGACGCAGTAGGCTGCAGCGCCCGATTGCAGGAGTTCCTGTTGCGATAATTGGGGCCGGCGGCGCCTTCGCCGCCGGCCCCGGCTATTGACGCTCGAAATCCGAGGCCAGGAATCCGTTCACGACAACATCAGTTGCCCCCGCTCCCGTAGCAGACCACCTTCCCGCCGCGGGTCACCACCAAGGCCCGGCCCGCGGCAATGGACAGTCCCTCGGGGACGGCCCGGTCGGGCAGCGGCACCGACTCGAGGCACTTGCCCTCGGCCGCCGACCACACTTGGAGCGTCGCCTCGGCCTTTGGGTCGTCGCTGGGCGAACCGCCGACCCAGTAGAGCATCTCCTGCCCCATGACCATGGCGTCGACGCGCATCCCGGAAGCGGGGGCCTCCCACCTGACCTTCTTCCTGGCCTCGAAGGCCACGAGTTTGTGCTCGGGGGCCAGGACTTCCCGGGGGTCCTTCCTGGGCAGGAGAACGGTGGCCACGCTGAGCCTGTCCGAGAAGGCCACATTGGTGCCGACGGCCTTGCCGTCGCCGAGCAGTTCGCGGCGCTGGCAGACGTTGTGGCGCTCCTGGCTCGAGAAGTAGTCGTCGAGCGCTGTGTAGGAACCCAGCCCGCCGATGGAGTATAGCACCAGGTTCAGGCTGCCCGGGGGCTCGGCATAGCGGCCTGCCAGAGCCTTGGTCGCGAGATCCACCTGTCTGGCGTTCATCAGGAAGGTGTTGCCGGCGGCCGCCGCCACCAGCAGGTCGGCGCTGACCACCTCTGTGAAGGCCTTGTTCCAGGCGGGCTTCCCGGTGAGGGGGTCGAAGACCACCAGTTGCACGCCGCCGTCGACGGTCCCGGCCCGGCCGGCGGAAGCGTAGCCGACGCCGTTCAGAACGAGGACGCCGCCGACCACCGGCCAGCGTGACTCGAACCGGTCCTGCCCCCCGATGAGGCACTCGTCCGGTGCGGCCCGGAGCTTCCAGACCGGGGCGCCGGTCCTGGCGTCGATCCCCCAGAGCCAGCCGGTCGAGGTCCCGAGCAGGCACATGCCCCGGTGGAGCGTTGGCGGATAGGTCACACGGCCACCGGTCGGGAAGGCCCACTTGATCGCGCCGCTCCCGGCGTCGAGGGCCACGATCCGCTGGCCCTCGGCGTCGGCCACGAAGACGAGCCCGTAGGCTGAGGTCGCCTGCGAGAGACCGGCGCCGCCGACCTGGGTCTCCCACTTCCTGCCGAGTTCGGACCCGATGTCCGCCCGGATTCCGCTCGAGCGCTGAGGCGTGCCGCGGAATGTCGGCCAGTCGGTGGGCGTGTCCGCTTGGGGGCTTGCGGTCCCTCCCATGGCGACGGGCGGCGGTGCGGCGTACTTCTCGAAGTCATACTCTATCTCGGGAGCGCCCATGGCCACCACGCCGCGGACGAGCGTCCCGCAGCGGCAGTTGTGGGCCAGGTTGAACATCTGGCGCTCGGCGGGGATGTGCCCGGTGCCGCAAACCGAGCGGACCAGGCCGTTGACCGTCACATCCGTGGTCCGGCGGTTGAAGAACATGTTACGGGAGTAGAAGAGGTAGTCGCCCGCGCCCTTGCTCGCCCAGCAGTGCGTGGACTCGTTGTCCATCGTGAAGTTCTTCTGCTTGACCTTGCCGGTGGCGGCGTCGAAGCAGGTCATGGTGGCGATGTAGCCCCGCTTGGGCCGGGGGGCGGCCCGCTTGAACTTGTACCAGATCTCGTCGTCGCAGGCGATCATGCTCAGCCCGGGCTCCATGTCCTTGACGCCGGGATAGACGGCCCCGGGGTTGTCGGCCCCGGAGCACCAGAGCGCCTTGCCGGTCTTCTGGTCCAGGCCGAAAACGTAGGTCTTGTCCTTGTCGGCCTTGGCGTAATGGACGCCGGCCGCGGTGCAGTACACCCCGCCGCGAAACTCGACCCCGGGGTGCTCGTCCTTGGAGGTGTCGTGGGTCCAGAGTTCGGCGCCGGTGTCGAGCCGGCAGGCGATGACTTTCGCCCCGGAGGGCACGAAGATGGCCTCCCCCTTGATCGCCCCGATCATCTTGCCGGTGCCGGTCTTCGCCCAGAGGCGTTTGCCGTCGTCCAGGGAGTGGACCGCGATATTTCCTTCGCCGCCGAATACCAGGTACTTCCCGAAGATGGTCACCGTGCGGACGTTCTTGCCGGCCTCGGGCGCATAGAGCAGCTTTCCGGTGGCGGCCTCGAGGCAGACCAGCTTCCCGTCGCGCTCGACGCAGATGCGCCCCTCGCCGGCGGCCAGCAGCGGAGAGAAGTGGCCGAACCCGTACATCGGCCGCCGCGTCGGCTCGTCGGCGTGGCGCCAGAGCTCGCGGCCGTTGTAGGCGTCGCGGGCGACGAGCACCCGCTGGAACTGGTCGGTCGTGCCCGGGACCACCGCGATCTGGCGGTAGACGAAGACGCCGCCCCCGCAGGCGATGGCGTCGAAGTGGTAGTCGCGAGCCGCCCAGCGCGGGCCGGTGCGCCAGCGGATGGTCATGGTCGGGGTCATGGTCGAGCCGGGGAGCGAGTTGCCCAGCTCCGGTCCGCCGGCGAGATTGCCCCAGTCCTCGGCGGCCGGGAGCGGCGCCTTGCGGAGGACGAGCGCCCCGGAGGAGGCGCCGGCCCCGGCCAATCCCAGCTTCTCGGCCTCGGCGGCGAAACCCTCCGGCGCTCCGGAGATGAACGCGGCGCCGCCGGGCGTCAGGACGCGGGCCACCTCGGCCGCAGAGGGACGTCCGGAGCCGCCCCGGACCACCAGCAGGTTGACGGTGTCGCGGGCGCAGGGCAGGGGGGCGACCCCGCCGCACGCGGCGGAGACGTTGGCGCGTTCGGGCCCGACGTCGAGGGCGCGGAGCCATTCGAGCGCGGTCTTCTCGTCGGGCGCGAGGAGTTGGACGAAGAGCCGGCCCTTTGCCGCGAGCGACTTCGCGAAGGCCGGATCGCAGCCGACGGCCAGGCACAGGCCGCCGCCCGCCCCCGCGTCGGCCACGACCGACGCGGCGTCGGCCGGGCTCTCTCCGGCCGGTGCGCCTCGGGATGCGGCCAGCCCGGTCAGGAGCATGGCGGTCAGCAGAATGCGGGCGGCAGCCATGGGCATCTCCCCTCTATCTGGCGGTCAAAAAACCGTAAAGCTCCGGACGACGCGAGCGTCGGAACTCCTCCCAGAGGTATCCCTCGGGGCGGCGCTCTCGGAGGTCGAGGTCGATAGCGGCGAGGGCCACTCCCGGTTCGCGGCCGACCTCGGCCAGGATCGCGCCGTAGGGGTCGGCCACGAAGCTGCGCGCCTGCCAGGTGCCATACTCGAAGGGCGGCGGCGGCGCGAAGGAACTGGCCGCGAACCAGCAGACGTTCTCGACGGCGCGGGCCAGGCACAGGGCCTCGAAGGCCTTCTCCGAGGGCGCGTTCATGATCCGCGTCGGGTGGAAGAGCACCTCGGCGCCGGCCAGGGCCATGCCCCGGGCCGCCTCCGGGAAGTAGAGGTCGTAGCAGACCAGGACGCCGACCCTGGCGAAGTCGAGCTCGAACACCGGCAGCGCGTCGCCGGGGACCACGCCGCGCGCGGCCTCGCCCGGCGGCAGGTGAGCCTTGGCGTAGCGGCCAACCTCGCGCCCCTGGCGGTCGAGGAGGAAGGTGACGTTGCGGTTCTCGTGCGGCAGGCAGAGCACGAGGTTGCTGCGCCGCCCGGCGGCGAGCTTGCCCAGGACGTCCAGGCAGCGCGGCGTGTGCGCGGCGATGGCCGCCAGCGGCAGGGTCTTCTCGCCATCGGTGGAGGCCGTGGCGAAGAACTCGGGGAAGCAGACCGCGTCGGTGCCCTCCGGCACGCGAGCGAGCAGCTCGACCGCCTGGGCGAGGTTCTCGTCGACGGTCATGGGCGGCTCGCCGGGCCGGCGGCGCAGCGGCTGGATGACGGCGATGGTGGCGGGACGGGTCATGCTGGCTTCGCCTCCCTTTGCGGTCTCAAGCTCTTATGCCCTGGCGAACGAACACGGTGGAAGGTGGAAGGTGGAAGGTTGAGGGAGGAAGGCAGGGAGGGGAGCGCTGTGTCCAGCTGCGCGTCACTCCTCCACCCTCCACCTTCCACCCTCCACCCGGTCTTCACGGCACCGCCACCGTCTCCTCTGCCGCGTAGGTTATCTTCGCGCGCAGGAGCCGCCGGTTCATGCTGTCGCCGAAGTAGAGGTGCCGGTCCGTGGCGCCGACGCTGACCAGCCGGGCGAAACAGATGGGGCGAGGGGCGAGAGGCGTGGGACGGGTGGGCGAGGAGGATGCCTGGCCTGCCGTCGGCTCGCGCTCCCCTCCGTCATCGGCGTTGCCGTAGCCTCCCAGGCGCGTGATGGCGTTGCCGGCGGTGTCGATGACCCGGGCGACGTGAAGGTCGGTGTCCGGGAAGAAGACCCGGCCGAACTCGTCGACGTCGAAGCTGACGTTCTCGCAGTTGCAGTAGAAAACGCCGATGTGGCTGATGCCCGGGTGGACCCACTCGGCGCCGATGACCTTCTCGGGTCCGCGGAACATCCGCCCGCCGTACCAGGCGACGTCCATGCTCTCCAGGCCAGGGTCGAGCTTGAGCTCGCCCTTGTAGGGCGCCGGCAGGGTGACCCCGGCGTGGTCCGAGCCGATCCGGTAGTCTATGATCCCGCCCTTGGGGCTGAACTTGACGATGCTGCCGTAGGAGAAGGCGGTGGCGTCCTGCGCGCCCTCCGGCCGGGTCTTGTTGATCTCGATCTTCGGGAAGACTGCGTTGAACTCCGGCGGGTAGGGCCAGTCCATCGGCCGGACGATGTCGGCGATGTAGATGTTGCCCGCGGCGTCGAAGCGCGGCCCGAGCGCGGCGTCAGAGACCTTCCAGACCACGGGCGTCTCGAAGACCAGTTTCCCGGTCGGCAGGTACTCGCGCATCATCTTCGGCGGGCGGCCGCCGGGGGCGGCCGGCTCCATGATGAAGATGTGGCCGTCCGAGCCGCGCACCCCGATGGTGTGCGGCTGGGCGCCCATGCTCACCGGGACGTAGCTCTGGGTCGGCGCCCACTTGCCGCCGAAGCCGTCGGTCTTGGGGAAGTCCCGGTGATCTGGCTCCTGCCAGGGCAGGACCTTGCCGCTGCGGTCGTGCTTCACGAAGTAGAGCGGCCAGCCCACGCCGTAGAGGTTGCCGTCCGGCGCCGGGACGACGTTGATCCCCGAGAACCCGCCGCCGCCCTGCTGAAGGCTGAACTTTTCTACCTTGCCGGTCTCGTCGCTGACCCGCCAGTAGAAGCTGCCGCCGCCGCCCGAGCGGACGTAGATCTCGCGCTCGGGGCGGTAGCGGTCGACGGTCATGTCCAGAAAGGCCGCGCTGCCCAGGCTGCCGGCGTTGATGTTCCGGCCGGAGAGCTTACCGCCGGCGTCCTCGATGCGGAAGAGCCGGGCACCGTCGGTGCCCACCCAGACGATGACCGGCTTAGCGCCGGCATCCACCGTCATCACCGCGCTGCCGTTGCCGCCCGGATCGATGGGCAGCCGGGCCACCTCCTTGGCGTCCTTCCAGCCGCCGCCAGGCCCTGAGTTTGTCGAAGGGGTGAACTTGACCACGCTCCGGCCGCCGTCGGCCAGGACGTAGACCGCGCCGGTGGCCGGGTCGACGCCCAGGCTCTCCGGGCCCCTGACCTCGAAGGAGCCGGCCGGCTTGCCGTCCGACTCTCCGACGACCAGGACGCGATTGTTGGCGGAGTCGCTGATGAGCACGTGGCCCTTGCCGTCGACCGCCAGGCCGCGGGCCCCGGCCGCGCCGAGTTGACCTTCCCCCGTTCCGCCCTTGCCGGCGTCGCCGAAGAAGAGCTCTCCGCCGGCGCGCTCGGGGAGTTTCACGCGGTAGACCGCCGCCTTGCCGAGCCCGCCGACGAAGGCGCTCTTGCCGTCGGAGGCGACCGCGACGCAGGCTCTGTCCCCGGGCCGGCCGGGCAGCGCGCCGCCGAGGTAGGAACCCCAGGGGATGGCGCCGGTCTTGCCGTCGACCGCCGCGAGGTGTCCGGAGGCGAGCATGCGCAGGACCACCCCGTCCGGGGTGATGCCCATGCCGGCCTTGCGCGGCGTGCCGCCGCCGGGATAGATTCCGCCGAAGACCTGGCTGTTGACCGGTTGGGGCCGGCCGTCCAGTTCCAGGACGGGCAGCGACTTGACCTTATCGATCGGAAGGTCGGCGGAGAAGGGCAGCACCGTGCGCAGGTACTTCCCGTCGCGGCCGTAAGCCCGGATGGTCCCGCCGGCGCCGGCCTCGGAACCGGACATGGTCCCGCCGGTGCCGTGGAGGACGTAAAGCGTCCCGTCGGGACCGGCGACCAGGCTGTTGATGCCGCCGAGGCTCTGCGGGTCGTCGATCAGGATCTTGTCGTACTTCGCGCCGAGACCGAGCGCGACGCGGACGCGGAATGGCGGAGGGTGACTGGTGGAAGGTGGAAGCTTGCCGTAGTCGGCCTTGCCGTCCCACTCGACCGACTGGGCGAGGCCGGGCTTCAGCGGCGGCGGCGGGTTCTTTCCGAGGACGCCGGCCACCAGGTGGCGCACCACCTTACCGGCGCCGTCCTCGAGGAATACGGCCACGTCGGTCTCGCGGTCGACGGCGAACTCGATGGTCACCTTGCCCTGCCCTGAGCCTGTCGAAGGGTCGCCGGCGCGGGTTGCGGTCGGCTTCTTGGTGAAGGCCGGGGGGCCGGACAACTCTCCAGCCGTCGCAATTGCCAGCAATGATATGAGGCACTGAGGCACCAAGGCACTGAGGCACTTGATGCCGTGGCGGCGGAAGGTCAGGTGTAGAGCCATCGTTCTGTCTCTCCTTTGGACTCAGTGCCTTAGTACCTTAGTGCCTTAGTGCCTCAGTCCCTCGCAACCTCACCGGCACCTTCACGCTTAGCGCCGGCAGCGACGGGTTCTCGCGCCGCTCGGCCAACCTGGCCAGGGCGGTCAGGGCCATGGTCCGGACGCTCCAGGTAACCGCCGGGGCGGCGGGGCCGGGCGCGAAGAGCGGCAGGTGCTGGCTCCCGTAGCTCTCCTCCGGGCACCAGCCGACCATCCGGAAGTCGCGGCCGGGGACCAGGCCGAGCCCGTCGGCGGCGCGCTTGAGTGCGACAGTATGCCCCTGCCAGAGGGCGGCGATCCCGTCGGGGCGGTCCGCGCCGGAGAGCAGCGACGAGGCGCGCGAGTCGAGAGCGTCGTCGGAGCCGGCGGCCCAGCAAAGCGCCGTCGGCAGTTCGCGCCCGAGACTGAGCAGCCTGGAGCTGAAGCCGCCCAGGCGGGCCAGCGTGTGCGAGTTGCCGTCGGTGGGCCCGAACCAGGCGATCCGCCGACAACCGGCGGCCACCAGATGTTCGGCGGCGAGCACCCCGCCCTGGTGGCCGTCCTGCATGACCGAGTCCGTTCCGGCCGCTTCCTCCCAGTCGTCGAGCAGCACCGCCGGAAGCTGCGCTTCGCGAACCGCGGCAAGCAGCCCGGCATCTGGATCGGAGAGGAGGACGCCGCAGGCGCGCGCGGCCGTGAGCCGGTCGAGCGTCTCGCGGAGAGAGAGCGAACCGCTGCTGAGCACCAGCAGCGGCCATCCCCGCGCCCCGGCGGCCAGCTTCAGCTCGGCCAGGAGCTGCGCGTTGAAATCCCGGGACGAGGCCGAACCCTCCGGCCGCCAGTCGAGGAAGGCCACCGGGCATCCTGCGCCGGGGTCATTGGCCCGGGCCAACACCTGATAGCCGCTGCCGGGACGGGCGGCGACCAGTCCTTGGGCTTCGAGGGCCTTGAGCGCTCTGCGGGCGGTCTCCGGAGCGAGCCCGATGTCGCCCGCCAGTTGCCGCACCGAAGGTAGGAATGCGCCGACCGCGTACTTGCCGGACAAGATGCCCGAGCGCAGACTTCCGATTACTGTTGATGACCTTCGGCCCACCGCTTTTTCGCCAACCGTGCTGCTGCCGCCCACAGTATTGCCCTCCTGCCGTTACAGTACACTGAAGCATCTGCTTTGTCTGGCCCCAATTTGGTCAATTCCTGAGAAAAGCACGAACTCCTCGTGGTGTTCGGGGTAGAGGATAACGATTGGATTACACTCAGGAGGACGCCTGAATGACTGTGATCGGAACCTTGGGCGGGCCGCTGGCCAGCAATCTGGCCGGCAAGCTCAGGAAGGAGATCCTCGATGGCAGGATAGCGCCGGGACAGTTCCTTCCCAGCGTCCGCCAACTGAGCGGCAAGTGGCAACTGGCGCCCAAGACGGTGCACCAAGCCATGCGGAAATTGGTTGGCGACGGTCTGGTATCTGCTGAAGTCGGCCGGGGGTATCGGGTGCTGTCCAGGGTCAACGATCCGACCAAGGGCTGCCCGATCGCCTGCGTGATGTACTCGCAGGCTCCCGGCCAGGAGTGGCGCGGGTTCAACGCGACGTTGCTCTCCGCGCTGCAGGCTGCGGCCGCGGCCCAGGCGTGGTCGCTGCTTGGCGTGGGCGCGCGGGGCATGCCGCCGGAGCAGCTCATCGAGCAGTGCCGGAGCTCCCGGGCCTGGGCGCTGATCGTCGAATCCTACGATCCGCGGGTGCTGGAGCTGGCCTCCCGGGCCGGCCTCCCCGCGGTGATGGTCGACTCCTGGCACCCCGACGCCCGGGCCGACGCAGTGCTGCAGGACGGATTCCTGGGCGGATACCAGGCGGCCAGGTACCTCGCGTCCCGCGGGCACAAGCGCATCGCCTGGCTTGGACAGGTGAGCGAGAGCGCCCACGGCATGCTGCGCTTCGGCGGCGCGGTCAACGGGCTGCGCGAGGCCGGGCTGGCCTTCGAGCCGGACATGATCCTGGAACTGCCGGAGGGCTCGCCCAGCGACGCGGTGCGCCGGCTTCTCGCGCGCCCCGACCGCCCGACAGCGGTGCTGGCCCTCTGGCAGCGGCGCTGCGCCGAGGCGGTGGCGGCGGTGTGCGAACTGGGGCTGACCCCCGGCCGGGACGTCGAGGTCGCCGGCTGGTGCTCCGCGGAGGAGTACGCGGGCGGATACCAAGCGGCATTCCCGGGCGGCTACGTCCCGCCCACGGTTACCTGGAGCCTGGCCACCCTGGCCAGGACCGCCGTGGCGCGCCTGGCCGAGAGCCGTGAGCGGCCGGAACTGCCGCCCATGCGCATCCACATCGAGACGCGGCTGGTCCTCAAACAGGCATGAGCGGAGAGAGAGACATGAAGATCAACAAGTTGCTGCCCATCATCGCACTGGGGTCGCTGTTGCTGGGTTCCGCCGTGTACGCCGGCGAGAACGGGACCGCCGCGGAGCCGTCCTGGGTCGCCGATATGCGCAAGCAGGCGGAAAGCGGCGGGGCGAAGAACCCCAAGTACATGCCCCCGGTCGAGACGCGCCTGCCGGCCGCCAATTTCGACCACGGGCACCTCAAGTTCGTGCCCTACGGCGCGGCGGTGGTCTGGGACCCGGTCAACCGCGAGGCCCTGATGCTCGGCGGGCTCTGCGGCGGCGCCGAGTCCGGCAGCGTCGGTTACTGGGCACTGGCTGAGGACGGCAAGACATGGCGGAAGCTGGAGCAGGCCTCCGCGGTGCTCGACCCGCTGCGCGCGAAGGTCCTGGCCGCGAGGCTGCCCGCCCGGTACGGCGAGAACGCCGCCCGGAACGTCTTCTACGCAGGGCTGGAGGCCGCCAGGGAGGCCGCGGCGCTGAAGCTCCGGCCGGCCGAACTCCTGGCCGAGGCGGTGAAGCTCTCCGATGCGGCGCTGCAGGCCATCGCCGCGGCGAAGGCGGAAGGTTGGGAGAAGGAGGGGGTGGCCCGGGCCAGGCCGCTCGTCGAGAAGGCGCTGGCAGGTTTCCGGAAGGCCCGGGCCGGATTTTCCGGCGGGGAGGTCAGCGCAGAGCTTCTGGCCGCCTGCTTCGACGGTCAGTGGGCGCTCGACGAGGCCGCCGGGTGCCTGGCCTCCTTCCCGGGCGAGCGCATGCACGCGGCCGCCGCCTATGCCCCCGCGAACCGCTGCGTGGTCCTCTTCGGCGGCAGCCACGGCGACTATGTGATGAGCGACACCTGGATATACGACTGCGCCGCGAAGTCCTGGCGCCAGGTCTGGCCCGCGACGGCGCCCCCGCCCCGGGCCACGGGCGGGAGTTCGACTCAGAAGGTCAAGATAGACCCATTCCCGGGCTTCCTCTGGAGGGAGAACGACGGCAAGCTGTATCTCTCTGGCGGCGTGACGGTAATCAACCGGATCGTTCAGCAGAACGGCTTCATGCAGGCCCCGGCCGGGGAGTGGGCCTTCGACGCCAAGACCGGGCAGTGGCAGGGCCAGGGCGGCGTGGCGCCGGGGACGCGCACCTACCGGACGGTCTGCCCGATGCACGATCCCCGCTGGCTCGATGGCGAGAAGCGGGGCAGCGTTGCCGAGACCGCGAAGTGGCTGGACTCGCTCAAGCCCAACACCTGGACGGAGGTGCCCATCCCGGAGCGCCGGGCCTCCCAGCGGGCCTGGGGCTGGGCGCGTTTCGATCCCGACCGCGACCAGTTCTACCACTGGAGCGGAGGCCACGAGGCCGACGCCTCCAACGGAATGAACACCTACCACCCGGCGGTCAACCGCTGGAGCATCGGGTTCGTGCCCGAGATCTACGGCAAGGGCATGAGCTTCAACGGCCGGCCGGACTGCGCCAACCACACCTACCTGGCGGGCGCCTACGACCCGCTGTCGAAGAAGCTGGTCTGCATGTCCGTGGGGGGCACCGGCATCTACAACCCGGACCGCGGGGACTTCGACTACAACGTGGCCCAGCCCTTCAACGCCAAGGTTTACAACACGGCGACGGTGGGCACGCCCAAAGGCGTGATCGCCTGGACGCACGACGGGCAGCTCTGGCTGTTCGACGAGCCGGGCAGGGCCTGGAAGCGGCTTGAGGTCAAGGGGCAGCTGCCCGGCCCCAATCCCGGCCAGACCGACTGCCACGCGCTCTGCTACGACAGCAAGCGCGAGGCGGTCTACATGTACACCCGCCCCGGAGGCGGCAAGGACACGCCCACGAACATCTGGCGGTACGACCTGAAGGCCGGGCTGGTCCAGGCGCTGAACCCGGTCAACCACAAAGAGAAGGGGATCGGGGTCAACCAGAACGACCTGGCCCTGCTGCTGCACTCCGTCTACGTGCCATCGGCGGACCTGGTTATCTATGGCAGTTGGACGGGTGCCCCCCGCCACGCCTACGACCCCGAGCGGAACCGCTGGGTAACGATCCGCAGCGTGCCGCCGGACGAGCAACAGAAGAAGCAGTGGCTGGGCAACGGCGCCCTGATGCACGACCCGAAACGCGACGCGATCTGGGCGCCATCGGACTACGGCCGGATGTCGGTCTTCAAGATCGATCCGAAGACGCTGGTGGTCGACGGCGGGTAGCCGGGCCCGCGGCGGGGGATATGTCCGAAAGACGGACGGCGGACGGAGGAGAAGGCCATGAGAAAGAGCGCGACTGGGCTGCTGCTGATCTTCGCAACGGGTTTCCCGGCCGCCCTGGCCGGCGAGGTCTCGTTCACGACCAAGCCCACCGCCACCAAGGTCGGAGAGAAGACGAAGATCGCCTTTGCCGTCTCGGCGCCGACCGACGTGGCCGTGTACGTCGAGGACGCCAAGGGCGACGTGGTCCGGCATCTGGTCGCCGGGGTGCTGGGCGGGGCCAACCCGCCGCCGGCGCCGCTGAAGCCCGGCCTGGCCCAGGAGGTCGAGTGGGACGGCAAGGCCGACTACGGCAAGCCCGCCGAGGGCGGACCGTTCAAGGTGCGCGTGGGGTTGGGGCTGACTCCCCAGTACGGCGGCATCGTGCACTCGGCCTTGCCGGACATGAGGCAGGCTGCAGCACTGGCGACCGGGCCGGACGGTACGCTCTACGTATCCGTTGGCGGACTGCGCGGACTGGCCGGCAGCCGCTGGCGGGCCTTCAGCCGCGACGGCAAGTACCTCGGCGCGCTGAGTACCCCTCCCGGGAAGAGGGCAGCCGAGTACTTCGGCTGGTCGTCGGAAACCGGCGAACCGGATCCGACGCATTACGAGTCCGAGAAGCACATGAACAGCGGCTGGATATTCACTGGCGGCGCGCCGGGATCCGACGCGGTCGTCGTGGGACCTGAGGGCAAGTACCTCTACCAACTGGGCGGGGGGACTCCCCCCTGCGTGAATCGCTATCCGCTGACCGCCGAGATACCCAAGGCCGGCAAGCTCAGCGTCAAACTCGAAGGCATCGGCGCGCAGGACATCATGGGCAGCAGCCTCTGCGCCCAAGGCGCCATCGCCCTCTCCTCCGACGGCAAGAGCCTGTACCTGGGCGGTCTGGCCTCCGATAAGAATCGCAATCCCGATGCGCGCAAGCCGTTTCCCGCGGTGGTCAGGATCGACTGCCCCGAACGCACCAACGCCAAGGTGTTCTTCGGCGACCCCGCGGCAACCGGCACGGACCAGACCCACCTGGGCGGGGCCGCCAGCGGGCTGGCCGTCGACGGCCACGGTCTGCTGTTCGTCGCCGACCCCGGCAACGCCCGCGTGGTGGCGATCTCGGAGAAGGACGGCAAGTATCAGGGCGAGATCCCGGTCAAGGAGCCCAGTCGCCTCGGGTTCTGCGCCAGGACCCGGGCACTCTATGTGCTCTGTGCCAACCGGAAGAGTCAGAAGTTGGTGCGCCTCACTGTTCCGGCCGGCGCCAGCGCGGCGACACTGAAGGCGCTGGCACCGACGGCGACCTTGCCTTTGAGGGAGCAGCCCAATGCGTTCCTGGCGGTCGACTCCAGCGCCGGCCCGACGGTAATCTGGGTCGGCGGCAGCTGGCAGCCCACGGTGAGAGTTGAGGATTCCGGTTCCGGCGCCAAGTTCGACAAGGTCGAGCCGGTGGCCGCGCCCCCCAATTCCACGAAGTGGGACCAGGACAACATCCCCTTCAGCGACCTGCAGGTCGACCGCCTGCGCAAGGAGATCTACTGCCGGGTAGGCGGCAACGGCCGCTCGCGCCTGCGCTACAACGAGACCCAGGACAAGCTCGAGGTGGTTGAGGTGCCCACACTTTTCATGCAGGGCGGCGGCACCGGCCTGCACCTGGTTCCCTCTCCCGGAGGAGACCTCTACGGCAAGCAGTGGGGCAGCTACTTCTACCGCTGGGATCGCGACGGCAAGTACAAGGCCTTCAGCGCACCACGCCGTGTCACCGAAGAGGACCTCAAGGTCGCCGCGCGACCGGAACCCCTGCCCAAGGCCTACATCAGCAACCAATTCGTATCGAACGTGCCGGTGGCCATGAGCGTGTTGCCCCACACCCTGGCCGCGCGCTGGAGCGACGGGCACGTCTTCAGCATTGAGCCCTACCGCTGGCAGGGCAAGTCGGTCGGCGGTCGCACGCTCAAGGCCCTGCACGAATACCTGCCGGGAGGAGAACGGGTGACCAAGCCGGACAGCCCGATCATCTGGAAGCTCTCCGACGCCACGCTGGGCCCCAGGTTCGACGCCGCGGGCAACATCTACGTTGCCGAGGCGGTACGACCGGACGGCTGGATCATGCCACCCGACCTGGCCGAAGTCTATAAGAGCAAGGGGATCGAGGTGAAGCTCAACGGCCCCCGCGGGGGGCACTACACCGGCTACGAGGGCACCCCCGGCATCGCCGCCTCGATATACGGCAGCATCGTCAAGTTCACCCCCAAGGGCGGCATGGTTCACTGGGACAAGGATCCCAAAAAGGGGCCCAACGCCTGCGGCATGGAACCCTTCATCGGAGAGCCCAAGCTGCACCCGGACCTTAAGAAAGTCACCGTGGAGTACGGCGGCAGGTATGTTCGCTACGTGGACATCACCGGCGCGGAGTGGGTCCATCCCGGTATCGGCCACGTGGGCTTCTTCGGCTGCAACTGCGAGAATGTCACCTTCGACGTCGACGAATTCGGCCGCGTGTTCTTTCCGGATCCAGCGATGTTCCGGGTTGGCGTTATCGACACCAACGGCAACGCCATTACGAAGTTCGGCGGCTACGGCGGCGCCAGCCACATGGGACCGGACAGCCCGGTGGTGGATCCCAAGACGAACAGGCTCCGCCCCCGCCGACCCGACGATCCGAAAGACATGGATAGCCCCTTCGCCCAACCGGAACTGGGCCTCTCCTGGCTGGTCGGCGTGGGCGTCACCGACCGCTACGCCTACCTCGGCGACAGCCTGAATCAGCGTCTGCTGCGGGCGAAGCTGACCTACGCGGCGGAGGAGAGCTGCGACGTCAGGTAGGCACAGAGGGACGAAGGGACATAGGCACATAGGCACAAAGGGAGAAACGCCATGAAGGATAGGACTCCGAATTCGGAAGTGTTGGCTTTGTGCCTTTGTGCCTTTGTCCCTCTGTGCCTATTGGCAGCGGCAACGGCGTCTGCCGGCGAGGCCGCGTTCACCGCCAAGCCGACCGCGACCAGGTCCGGCGACAAGGTGAAGATCGCCTTCTCGGTCTCGGCGCCGACCGACGTGGCGGTCTACATCGAGGATGCCAAGAGCGAGGTCGTGCGGCACCTGGTGGCCGGCGTGCTCGGCGGGAAGAATCCGCCGCCGGCGCCCTTGAAGCCGGGCTTGACGCAGGAAGTGGAGTGGGACGGCAAGGCCGACTACGGCGGGCCCGCCGAGGGCGGGCCGTTCAAGGTCCGGGTGGGGCTGGGGCTGGACGTCAGGTACGACCGGGTGGTGCACAGCTTACCGCCGAGCCTCGCCAAGACGACGGTTCTGGCGGTGTCTCCGGACGGCGACGTGTACGCGGACGGAGGAACCGTGTTCGACCGGGAGGGCAAGTTGAGCGGCGCCTGGTCCCCGCCCGACGGCGACGAGGCCGCCCGGTATTTCGGCTGGGCGTTGCCCGGCGGCCAGCCGGATCCGATGCGCTACCGGGTGATCAAGTACATGAACGCCGGCCGGGTCTTTACCGGCGACGGCACGTCGAAGAGCGGTGCCGTGGCCATCGGCCGCGACGGGAACGACCTCTTCCAGGTGGGCACGGCCGGCGAGGCCTGCATCTTCCGCCACCCGTTGACCGCCTCCCTGCCCAAGGACGACAAGTACATCGCCAGGCTCCCGGCCACGGGGGTCCAGGACCCCTGCCTGGCCGTCTCCTCCGACGGCGGCTCGCTCTACGTCGGCGGCCTGGTCGGCGCGGACAAGAAGCCGCTGGCGGCGGTCTACGCGGCGAAGTGCCCGGAGCGGACCGGCTCGTGCGCGCTCTTCGGAGACCCGGCCGCGACCGGCAACGACGAGAAGAGCCTGGGCGGCGCGCCGACCGGCCTGGCCGTCGACGGCAAGGGCCGGCTCTTCATAGCCGACGGCGCCAACGACCGGATCGCGGTGGTCGAGGAGAAGAGCGGCCGGTACCTGGGCGAGCTCGCCGCACCCCAGGCGCTGCGGGTGGGCGTCTCTTCCCGGACCGGGGCGGTCTACGCCCTGAGCCCGGCGGGGAAGGACCAGTGGACGCTCTCGCGCTTCAACCCGCCGGCGGGGTCGGACCCCAAGGGCTGGAAGGGCCTGCAGCCCTCGGCGAGGCTGTCGGTGCGGGGCTCGGGCGGCCACCTGGCGGTGGACGATTCGGCCAGCCCCACCGTGGTCTGGATCGGCGGCGCCACCGTACGGGTCGAAGACACCGGGTCGGGGGGCAAGTTCGGAAACGTCAGGAACGACTTCCCAACGGCCGACCGAGGCCCGGGTGGGAGCGGCGGGTACATGCGCCCATTCGCCAATCTGGTGGTCGACCGGCAGCGCAAAGAGATCTACTTCGGCGTGGGCAATAACGCGCGGAACCAAATGCGCTTCAGCGAGCCCGCCGACAAGCTGGAGATGGTCACGCTGCAGTGCATCAACAGCGTCGCCGGCGCCGGCCTGCAGGTGTCCCCCGCACCCAACGGCAACCTGTACGGCATCATGTGGCAGGGCCATTTCTTCCGCTGGGAACGCAGCGGCAAGTATCTGGCCTGGGATGAGCCGCGCAGGCTGACGGCAGAAGAACACAAGGTGGCCCCCCGCCCCGGCTGGGTGTCGTCGGAAATGGCCGCCGAGTTCGCCAAGAAGGGCGTCACCGTGGATCCCAAGTACATCCGCAATGATGCGGACGCGAACAAACCGCCATACGAGGCCTTCCGCCCGCTGGGCATGTGCGTGCAGCCGCACACTCTGGGCGTGCGTTGGAGCGACGGACATCTCTTCGGCATCGAGCCGTTCCGCTGGCACGGCCAGTCGGTGGGTGGGCGCACGCTCAAGGCCCTCCACGAGTACCTGCCCGGCGGCAGGCGCGTGACCGGAGCCGACAGCCCGCTGATCTGGAAGCTCTCCGACGCGGCGGTGGGCCCGCGCTTCGATGCCGCGGGCAACATCTACATAGCCGAGGCGGTGCGACCCCAGGACTGGGCGGTGCCCCCGGAACTGGCCGAGTACTACGCCCAGAAGGGCGTCAAGGTTGAACTGACCGGCAAGCGCGGCGGCCACTACACCGGGTACAAGGCCCCGCTGTGGCTGGCCGCCGAAATGTACGGAAGCATCGTGAAGTTCTCGCCCCGGGGCGGCATGGTCCACTGGGACGCCAAGAAGGGTCCGAACGCCTGCGGCCTCGAACCGTTCCTGGGCGAGCCGAAGCTGCCCGAGGGGCTCCCGAAGACCAAGGTCGAATACGGCGGCCAGTATCTGCGCTACGTCGACGTCACCGGCGCCGAGTGGGTCCACGGGGGCATCGGCCACGTGGGGTTCTACGGCTGCAACTGCGAGAACATCACCTTCGACGTGGACGAGTTCGGCCGGAGCTTCTTCCCGGACACGCCGTTCTGCAAAGTGCGCGCGATCGACACCGCCGGCAATCCCATTGTCAGCTTCGGCGGCTACGGCGACAGCCACCACATGGGGCCGGAGGGACCGGTGGTCGACGCCAGGACCGGCCGGATCCGGCTGCGCCGGCGGGACGATCCCAAGGATCTGAAGAGCGCATACGCACAGCCCGACCTGGCATTCGAGTGGCTGGTCGGAGTAGGCGTGACCGACCGCTACGTCTACATGGCCGACAACAAGAACCTGCGCGTGCTGCGCGGCAGGATGGTCTACGCGGCGGAGGAGACTTGTCCGATCGGTCCCTGAGTTGGTCGAAGAACAACCTGGGCTGGAAAGCAGTGATGCGTATCGTGCCGGCCGAGCGTCGACCAAAGTTGTCAAACCACTCACAAAGCACCATGGTCTTCTGTTGCTGGCTATATCACAATATCAGGCATCATGCGCGATTGCCTGTTTATTGATGCAACTTACTGACAAATGTCCTGCATCGGTGTATCATAACGATAGGAGAACACCATGCCTAACGATAGCATAACAGCCGAAAGGGCAGTTGGTGGCCCAATGACCGGCAAGCTGGCAACCGCCCTGCGAAGTAAGATCATCTCAGGCAGCTTCAAAACAGGAGACTTTCTCCCCAGTGTGCGCGAGCTGACCGCCGAGCGGGGCCTGGCCCACACCACCGTCTACCGCGCGCTGCGGCAGCTGGCGGCCGAGGGCTGGGTCTCGGCCGAGGCCGGCCGCGGCTATAGGGTTCTGGCGCGGGGCAACGACCCGGACCGCGGAGCACCGGTGGCCTTCGTGCTAACGCCCCAGTCGCATCTCCAGAGGACGCCGCTGGACGACCTGCGCAAGAGCCTGCTGGCCGGTCTGCAGGGCGCGGCTGCCGAGCGCGACTGGGTGTTGATGGCTTTGGAGTACGCCGGCTCCGCGGAGGACGCGGTGCTGGGGCGGCTCCGCGAACTCAAGGCCTGCGGGGCCATCCTGGATACGCTCAGCCCGGCACTGATCGCCGCCGTCGGACGCAGCGGGCTGCCGGTGGTGGCCGTGGAGAACTGGCACGAGGACTCCGCGGTCGACGCCGTGGTGCAGGACAGCTTCCGCGGCGGGTTCGTGGCCGGCTCGTGGCTCGCCGCGCGGGGCCACCGCCGGATCGGCTGGATCGCGCCGGCGGCCGTGAGCCGCCAGGGCTCCGAGCGCTTCGGCGGCGCCGCGGCGGCGCTCGCCGAGCGAGGGATCGAGCTCGCGCCGGAGCTTCGCCTGGGGATCGCCGATTTCGGTGCCCCAGATAGGGTGAAGCCGGTCCGCGAGTACCTGGCCAGGCCCGACCGGCCGGAGGCGATCCTGGCGCTCTGGCAGGGCCCGACCGCCCTGGTCGCCCAGGCGGCCCGCGAGTTGGGACTGGTGCCCGGCCGCGACTTCGACATGGTCGGCTGGTCGACGGAGGAGGAGTACGACTCCTGGTTCCGGCCGAACTTTCAAAGCGTGCCGGTGCCGCCGGCGGTGGTCTGGGACGTGGGGGAACTGGCCCGCACGGCGGTCTCGCGCCTGGCCGAGCGCCGTGCCAATCCCAAGCTGCCGCCGATCACGCTCAAGATTCCGACCAGGCTGAGGGTGGCGGAGTGACTGGATGGAAGGTGGAGGGTGGATGGTGGAAGGTGGAAGCCAACAACGAACCCGGCTGCAGGTGTTGCCATCCACCCTCCATCCTCCACCCTCCACCATCCAACCGTCCGCCGTTGACCAAAGGAGGCCCATCATGCGTTCAGCACTGACATTCGCACTGGCATCCATACTGGCGGCCAGCGGCACCCTGGCCGGCGAGGCGGTAACGTTCACGGCCAAACCGACCGTGACCAAGGCCGGCGACCCTTCGACAGGCTCAGGGCCCGGCAAGTACAAGATCGCCTTCGCCGTCTCGGCGCCGACCGACGTGGCGGTGTACATCGAGGATGCCAGGGGCGAGGTGATCCGTCATCTGGTCGCCGGCGCGCTCGGCCAGAATCCGCCGGCGCCATTGAAGCCCGGCCTTTCCCAGGAACTCGAGTGGGACGGCAAGGCCGACTACGGAGACCTTCCACCCTCCACCATCCACCCTCCACCTTTCCGTGTCCGGGTGGGTCTGGGCCTCGGCGCCAGGTACGATCGGGTGGCCTTCACGATGCTCCCCGACCTGCGCTACGCGGCCACCTTCGCGACGGCTCCGGACGGAAGGCTCTACGTCTCCTTCGGGGGCATGAGATGGAAGGCGGCCCGCTCGCGCTGGCGGGTCTTCAACCGCGACGGCACGTTCCAGAGCACGCACGGTGTGGCCCCGGGCGTGGAAACGGCCAAGTACTTCGGCTGGGACGCGGATGCCTACCATCCGGACCCGCGGCGCTACCAGCAGACCGGGTTCGCGACCGGCGAAGGGATGCTCTACGATATTGCGGTCTCCGACGCCGTGGCCGTTGGCCGCGACGGCGCCGACCTTTTCCAACTGGGCGAAGCGTCGCCGGTGCGCATCAACCGCTATCCGCTGACCGCGTCGTGCCCCAAGGACGACAAGTTCAGCGTCAGCCTTGATGGCAGCGGAGCAGTCGGTGTCGCGGACCGCCAGGGCTGCCTGGCGGTCGCCTCCGACGGCAAGTCGCTCTATGTCGGCGGTCTCGAGGCGGGCGACAAAAAGGCCAAGAAGCCGCTGGCTGCGGTCTGGGCGGTCAAGTGTCCGGAACGGACCGGATGCCGGGTCTTCTTCGGGGATCCGGCCAAGCCCGGCAAGGATGACAAGAGCCTGGGCGGCGCGCCCGCCGGACTGGCCGTCGATGGCAAGGGGCGGCTTTTCATAGCCGACGAGGCCAACAACCGCGTGGTGGTCGTCGACGAGAAGGACGGCAAATACCTGGGCGAGATCGGTGTCGACAAGCCCGTCCGGCTCGGCTTCTCGGCGCGCGTCGGGGCCCTCTATGTCCTGGCGATGGCCGGCAAGGCGCTGACCCTCCAACGCTTCAATCTGCCGGCCGGAGCCGACCCGAAGGGCTGGAAGGCGCTCAAGCCCGGAGCGACCATGTCTGTCGTGCCGAAGTACACCAGGAGCTTCGCCCTGGCGGTGGACGACTCCGCCAGCCCGGCGGTCGTCTGGGCCGGCGGCGGGTGGAACCCGACGTTGCGGATCGAGGATTCCGGCACCGGCGCCAAATTCGGCGCGGTCAAGGATTTCTCGGCCGAGGGCCTGTCGTTCGAGAAGGGCATGCAGGACAACATCCCCTGCGCCGACGTGGAGGTCGACCGACTCCGCAAAGAGGTCTATTTCCGGGTCGGCGGCAACGGCAACTACTACGGCCGCTTCATCGAGAAGACCGGAGCCACCGAGTTCATCGGGCTCCCGGCGGCCACGCTGTGGGGCGGGGCCGGAATCCAGGCCTGCCCCGCGCCCAACGGCAACATCTACGGACTGGTGTGGCAGAGGAATTTCTATCAGTGGGACCGCCAGGGCAAGCCGGTGTCCTGGGAGGATCCGCCGCACTTCCAGGCCGACTGGGTCCTGGACACCTTCACCTACCACGACAAGAGCTTCACCAAGGCCAAGATCCCCCGCGCCGGCTACGTGCCCGTGTCCATGAGCGGCCTGCCGCACATGCTCGGCGTGCGCTGGAGCGACGGGCACATTTTCGTCCTGCACCCGCCCAGCGCCGCAGGCGGGGCGCGCCGGAGCAAGGCCATGCACGAGTACGCTCCCAGCGGCAAGTGGGTCACCGCCCTGGACAGCCCGATAATCTGGAAAGTCTCCGACGCCGCGACCGGCCCGAAGTTCGACGCCGCAGGCAACATCTACATCGCCGAGGCCATCCGGCCCGAGGGCTGGGTGCTGCCTCCTGAGCTGGCCGCAGACTTCGAAAAGCGCGGCCTGTCGACGAAACTGGGCCAGGACGGGAAGGCCGCCGGGCCGGTGGGCGTGACCACCAGCATGTACGGCAGCATCGTCAAGTTCGGACCCAGGGGTGGCACGGTCGAGTTCACCGACGCGCCCAAGTGGGCCAACTACGCCACCGGCGAGCCCTACACCGGACAGCCCAAGCTCGACCCCGGTCTCAAGAGCCTGAACGCCGATTGGTACTGGGGCGGAGTCCACAAGACCAAGGTCATCGGCGCCGAGTGGGTACATCCCGGCTTCGGCCACGCCGGGTTCTACAAGTGCAACTGCGAGAGCGTGACCTTCGACGTCGACGAGTTCGGCCGAACCTTCTTCCCGGATCCGCTCACCTTCCAGGTGAGAGTGATCGACACCGCCGGCAACGCGCTGACCAGATTCGGCGGCTTCGGCACCGAGAACTGCATGGGTCCGGAGAGCCCGGTGGTCGACCCCAAGACGGACCGCCTCCGCCCCCGCCGCGCCGACGATCCCAAGGACATGAAGAGCCCCTTCGCCGAGCCGGAGCTGGGCTTCCAGTGGCTGGTCGGCGTGGGAGTCACCGACCGCTACGGCTACTTCGGCGACAGCCTCAACCAGCGGCTCTTGAGGGCCAAGCTGGTCTACGCGGCGGAGGAGACGGTTACAGTCCCCTGATGGGGAGTGTGTGCGTGTGTGAGTTTGTGGGTGTGTGGGTAAGCGCGTGACGGGGGCCTAGGGCCCCGCTACTCACACACTCACAGACCCACAAACCCACACACCCCCGCGGCATTCCTCCGCCGCCAGGATCAGCTCAGCGCCGCCTGGCTCTCCACGGCAAGGCGGCGGTGGGCTCGGTGGCAGTTCAGGACGTGGCGGCGCTGCGCGGGTGCGGCCTCGGCCAGCAGGTTGGTGGCGCTGGAGAAGAAGTAGTCGAACTCCCCCGCGCTCATGGGTCGCAGTTGGGCGCCCAGCCCGGCGACCACCTCCGGCTCCTCGGCCGGGGCGTGGAACATGGGGTAGAGCGTCCGGGACTTCGGGGGCCGGCCTTCGACCGGGCCGTGCTCCAGGCGGACGCGCTCCTCGGGGACGGACAGGTCCAGGCGCAGGAGCAGCGCCGGCGCGCCTCCGACCTTGGCGCAGCTGCGCTCCGGCCCGGCCGGCTGGAAGAGCAGCGTCCGCTCGTAGAAGCGGACGTGCCGCGGGTTCACCGTGATCATGAAGTCGGTGGCGCCGCGGATCCGGCGGGACAGCAGATAGACGACGTTGAAGAGCTTGACCAGAATCCTGGAACTGGCGCCGGCCTCCGGTCCCTCGGCCACGCCCAGGGAGACGATTTCCGACAGCCGCCGGCCGGATGCACGCAGGGTGTCAAGCTCCGGCCCGTAGAGGTCGTCGGCAGGCAGACCCATCGGGGAGTCGAACACCACGGTCAGCGCTCCGACCGCCTCGCCGGTGCCGGCCTTCTCGACCAGCAGCGTGGCGGTCTCCGGCAGGGCGTCGAAGATGTTCAGCCACATCTCCGATGGGTGTGGCCGGGCGTACTCCTTCTCGCGGTACAGGCGATAGACCAGCTGGTAGGCTTTCCGGCGGCTCTCCAGGTCGTTGGCCGTCCGGATGGTGTAGCGGCCGCCGTCGAAGGAGAACGATCCGCGGAAGTCCGGACCGCCCAGGTCCTGCTGCTCCAGCCGGCGCAGGTGCCGGGTCAGCCGACTGGGGCGGGCGCCCTCGCGGCCGGCGGGGCTTGCCGCGGCCGGGACCGGTGGCTGCTCCGGGCTCAGTAGACGATTCCGGGCCCATGGAACATGCTCCTGCCGTTCGTCAGCCGGACCAGGGTTTGCCTCAGCCGCCGCAGCCACTGCCGGGATCTGCGCATCATGTTTCGTCTCCTCCGTATCCGTGGTCATATCCGCCAGCGCCAGCCGCGCCCGGGCGGCCAACGCGAAAATGGCAGCCAGCGGCGACCCGGTCATCCGCTCGGGCCGCTGATCGCAGCCCGCGCAGGTCCGGCCGGGAAGCTGCCGTTCCTTGGCGGCCATCAGTCCGGCGATCGAATGGGTGAGCACGTTGCCCTGGGGATTGCGCACCGCCTGGTCGTTGCAGCAGATCGACTCTCCCCCCGCGGCGATGAACAGGTTGGCGTTCCAGAGGCACGGGAAGCTGAAGGCGCGCACCAGGTCGGCGATCTCGCCGAGGCCCGCGAAGAAGCGGTGGAGCACGAGCTTCATGCGCACGGTCACGCCGTTGACCGGCTGGCCGTCGTACTGCCGGAAGAAGTCGCGGTACATGTCGGTGCCGGCGAAGCGATTGCGCACCAGCCCGGAGCGGTTGGCGGTGGCCGGGAACATGACCAGGTCGATCTCGGCCAGCCCGACCGACCGGGCCATGCCGGTCAGGAAGTCGACGGTCTTGGGGAAGTCGCGTCGGACCACCTCGCGCTCGGGCGGCGATACGTGGAAATTGAGCCTGGCCAGCCCGCCGCCGGCGGCCATACTCATGGCCGCCTCGATCCCGGGCACGACTTTCCCGAGGAGCCCTGCGCCGCGCTCCGGCTGGCCGGTCATGAGCCCGCCGTAGGCCGCGGCCTCGGGCGTCGGGAAGGAGACGACCAGGGTCAGCCGGTTCTCGGCCAGAGTTTCCAGGATGCCCGGCGCCAGGAGGCGGGCGCCGTTGGTGACCACCGAAATCTCCGGGGCCGGGACCGGCGCGTTCCAGCAGCGGAGCATGCTCCCGAACATGGCCATGCGCTCGCAGAACTCCGGGTGCAGGGTGGGCTCGCCGTCGCCGGCGTTGGCGATGTAGCGGACGTGGATCCCGGATGCGGCCGCCGCCTGCACGCGCGCGATGAGCTGCTCGGTGACCGCGCGGGGCTGGAACTCCTTCGGGCCGCAGTAGCCGGGCTTGTTGACGCCGCAGAGCCGGCACGAGTAGTTGCAGATCCCGTGGCAGAGGCTGTTGTTTATGGCGATCGGCCGGCGAGATCTCATGGTGGCGCCCTCCCTTTGCTTGCGGGAGCTAGGAGCAAAGGGTGGGCCATGCTGCCATCGGCGTAACATCCGTGATTGCAGTGACTTGCGGTTGGCTGTTGACAGCCATTAGCCGATCAATAGCATATGCATATTGCGGTGCTCTCAAAGTGCATCCAAACTGGCCTGAAAGGGCGATTGCTGATGGGCAAGAAGACCGGCAGCTCCGCGGCGGTCCGCGCCGTGCTCCAGTTCGATCCCGACGCCATGGACAAAGTGGTGCTCGCAACATCTGCCGGCGATCCCAACCGTGAAATCTTTCTGGCCATGGCCGAGGCTCTGCGGGCGCGCAGCCGGGGCGCCAAAGCTGTGGAGGACTCGATCCGCGCCCTGTCGGCCCTGCTGGAGCCGGCCCCTTTGGAACCGGGCCTGCTCCAGGTGCTCCTGCTGCTGATCGTCCGCCTTAGCTGCCCGTCCGGCCGGATCGGCGACGCGTCCCGGGCCATGCGCCTGCTGGACGGGATCGGTGGTGCAGGCTCCCGGGACCCGGACATGGCCATCAACATCCTGCTGGCGCGCAGCAACCTGTTGTTCACCATGGGGAACGTGGACGCGTCCCGGGAAACCTGCGACCGGGCCATCGCCCTGGCCGGCCCGCGAACCGATCGGCTGGCCTGCCTGTGCCACGCGCTCCGCATCCAGATCGCAACGACCATGGATGACTATCGCAGCGCCGAGCGGCACTGGGCCCTTGTCGAAAAGCACCCATGGCCGGGCTTGATGGCCTTCTCATGGAACTACATCAAGGGAAGGGTACTGCGCTGCGCCGGGCACAACGCGGAAGCACTGGCGGTCTTCGAGTCGATCCCGAAGACGGTCACCGAAGAGGAACACGAGGCGGTCCTGGCCGAGCGGATCGAGATGCTCTTCAGGCTGGGCCGCCGCGCGGAAGCCATGAAGATGCTGGACGGTCCGGGGGCGGAGTTGCCATCCTTTCGACGGGCGAGGCTGGAGATGCGCGGCGCCCTGCTGGCAAACGAGCTGGACGCGGCCCGCGAGCACGCCCGCACAATCCTGACGGGCAGCGAGGTCACCCCGGTCATGGTGCAGGTGCTGACCCTCGACCTGGTCCATATCGAACTGGCCGCGCGCCGACCCCGCAGTGCCAGGCTGCTGCTGAAAGCCAACGACCCGGGAGAGTCCAACCCTCAGCATTGCATCGAGTGGGCCAGGCTCTTCCTGTTGGAGGGCCGCGAAGGCCTGGCCGCCGAGCGGTTTCGCCGGGCTTTGGGGACCATGAACGCCGGGCTGCTCCGCATCAACCTGATGACCGCCCACGAGATCAGCACCGCGCAACTGTGCAGGCTTTGGAGCATGGCCGAGCTCGCAGCATCCGACGGCGCGTCGCCCGATGCCGAGGCGACGTTGCGCCTGCCGGCGAGCGCGGCTCCGGCCTGGTCGGAGAAGGGAACGAACGCCGTCGCCCCGGCGGCCGGCGCTGCCCTGGTGGGGTCGTCCCCGGCCATGCTCCAGGTCAAGGCCGACATCCGGAGGTTCGCGCCGCTCGAGGAAACCGTGCTGATCGGCGGCGAGACCGGGACCGGCAAGGAACTGGTCGCCAGGCTGCTTCACGACTGGGGCCCGCGCGCCGGCAGGCCGTTCCTGGCGGTGAACTGCGCGGCCATCTCCGATACGCTTCTGGAGACCGAGCTTTTCGGCCACGTGCGGGGCGCCTTCACGGGAGCGGACCGGGCCAACGACGGCCTGCTGGTCGCCGCCGCCGACGGGACGCTCTTCTTCGACGAGGTCGGGTCGATGAGCCCGCGGGTCCAGGCTTCGCTGCTGCGCGTGCTGGAAGAGCGCCGGGTCCGGCCGGTGGGCGGGGCCAAGACCGTGGCCATCGCGTGCCGGATCGTCGCCGCCACCAACCAGCCGCTGGAGGAGCTGGCCAGGGCCGGGCAGTTCCGCCAGGACCTTCTCTACCGGCTGGCCAGGCTGGAGGTGAAACTGCCGCCGCTCCGGGCCAGGCGCGAGGACATTCCGGCTCTGGCTCGTCACTTCCTGAGCCGGTTCTTCGATTGCGGCGAGGTGGCGCTGGGCGACGATCTGCTCGTGGCGCTTGCCGACCGCGGCTGGCCGGGTAATGTCCGCGAGCTCCGCAACGAGGTCGAGCGCATCGCGATCCTCTCCGGCGGGGAGAAGATCCTGGGCGCCGGCCTGCTGCGGAAGGGAGCTGAAGAGCCCCGGGGCGATGAGCCGGCCGAAGCCGGGCCGTCGGTCCCGCCGGCGCTGACCGGCACGCGCGGCCGGATGCTTCGGCTGCGCAGGCTGTTCGACGAGCACGCCGAACTGGGCCGGGGCGACGTGGTCAGGCTGCTGGGCTGCGCTCCGGCCACCGCCGCGCGGATGCTGGGCGCGCTGGAGGGGGAGGGCTACCTCAAGCGCATCTGGCCGACGCCGGCCCCGCGGACCTCGTACTTCGTGAGGGCCGGCGGGGGCTGAGGACGCGGTCTTGCTGGGATCCGCGGTGGAAGGTGGAGGGTTGATGGTGGAGGACACAGAGTCGGCAGGCTCCGTGCTCCGCTAACATTCCTCCACCCTCCACCTTCCACCTTCCACCTTCAACCTCTACTTCGCCCTCGGCACCTCGAAGAAGAGCCGGTAGGCGCAGCGGATGTCCACGCCGTCGCCCTTGGGCGCCTTGTGCCCGGCGAACTCGGCCAGGACGTCGTCCGGGAAGCTCTGACTGGTCGTCCAGTAGCCGCGCTTGGTGCCCCGGCTCCAGGCCTTCCTGGCCATCTCCAGCCACTTGGCGTCGCCGCTGTTCGTATAGGCCGCGGCGAAGACCTCGGCCATGTAGCGGGTGTGGTAGCCGGAGTGCTTGCCGCCGGTGCCGGTGGCGCAGTCCTTGTGGACGTCGGTCCAGTCGGCCTCGTCGTAAACCTTGTCCTCTATCGGCATGCCGATGTGCGGGTGGTGGTAGTAGGGCGTGTGCTGCTGGCACTTCTCCGACCAGTAGTGCTGGAGCGCGCCCTCGGCCAGGCCCACCACCGCCTTGGCCATGTCCTTGTCCTCCATGATCTCGGCGTAGCGGGCGATGGCCGCGACGCTGGCGGCGAACTCGAAGGACTGGGGCGACTCCCAGACCTCCCAGGTCTTGCCGTCCTTGTCGGTGAGCCGCAGGCGGTTGCCATCGATCTTGTAGCTGATGCCGTGGTCCTTGATGTACTGCCGGCACGCCTCCGGCGCCGGGCCCTTGCCGCCCTCGCCGAAGAAGTGCCCGACGTACTCCTTGACCATCATGGTGTTGACGCCGGCGTTGAAGAGGCCGCTCTTGTCCTTGTTGGGCGCCTTCCGGACCTGGTCGGCGAAGGTCTCGGCCATCTTCTTCCAGCGCTCGTCGCGGGTGACCTGGTAGGCGCGCAGGACGCACATGAAGTTGCGGCCCCAGGCCCGGCTCAGGCCCAGCGGGCTGCCGGGCTTGCTCCGGGAGTTCAGCACCAGCGCCACCTCGGCGCAGTCGATCCCGGCCTCCAGGGCGTCGACGTCGCCGGTCAGGCAGTAGTAGTCGAAGAGCCCCGCGCCCCAGTAGTGGCAGGGGCACCAGCGCGACTGGGACCAACCGTACTGCTTCGGCGAGTACCAGTCGAAGTAGGCACCCTTCATCGGCCGCTTGCTCTTCTGCGAAAGCGCGGCGGAGACGTGCCCGTGCTTCCAGCCGTCGTACTCGAAGCCGTCGGAGCGGAACATGTAGTGGGTCTTGAAGTAGCGCGCGTAGGCCTCGCCCTCGTCGAGGAAGCCGCGCTGGCCGGTCCGGACGTACATGAGCAGGTCGAGCTCCGCCGAGTCCGACTCGCTCTCGAAGTGGACCTCGAGCATGTCGAGGTTCATGTCCGGTCTGTGCGCCTTCTGGGTCGGCGCGCGCTTCTTGGGGTCGTCGACGCCCTGCCAGCCCCATTTCTTGTAGGTGGCGATCTCGTCGTCGAGCGTCCCGAACTTGCCGAAGCCGAGGGCGCCGGTCTCGCTGATCTGCCGCGGGTCGGCCAGGGCGTGCAGCCAGGAACGATAGGCCTTGTGGCGCTTCTCCGCGCCGGCAGCGTCGGCGCGGAAGTCGAACCAGACCTGCGAGTCCTTGTGGGCGCAGTCGGCGAGGGCGAAGAAGCCGTCGCCGTAGCCGTAGGTGCCCTTGCCGGCGGTGCCCTCGGGCACCACCCAGGCCGTGGCCTTGCCGCCTTCGACCGCCACCTTTTCGAACTCCGCCTTGCTCCCGGGGAAGCAGCCGCCGGTGTGGCGGTGGGAGACCAGCAGCGTCGCGCCGCCCTCGGCCGCCGCGGCCCAGCCGCGACCCTTGCCGGACTCGGCGCCCTTGAAGCCGAGCGATACCGACGCCGACTTGATCTTGACGTCGTCGCCCTCCTTGGGGTTGGAGTTCCGCACCGAGTGGTCGATCCGCACGGCGGCGAGCCCCGCCCAGAAGGTCAGCCGCGTGGTGTAGGAGATGAACTGCGCGCCGCCCTCGCCGAGGTAGTCGCCGTCGACCCGCAGCGTGGCCCGGACCGGCCCCTTGCACTCCCAGGAGACCTTCGAGGGCTTGCCGGCCTTGAAGGCCTTGCCGTCGGCCGAGACGATGTCCGCCGAGCCGGGGCCGGCGACCTTCTTCCCCCCGACTTCAACGGACTCGAGCAGGTTGAAGTCGGACTTGTTGACCGCGAACCTGGCCGCGCCGGCGTCGACCGTGACGGAGCCGTCGCTCTCCTCGATCTTAAGCGGCTGGGCGGGCGCGGCGGCCTTGCCGGGCTTCACCGTGAACTCGGCCTTGCCGCTGGCGGGGAGGTCGGCCAGCACGTCGACCAGCGCCCACTGCACCGAGCCGTCCTCGTAGAGGGCGAGCTTGGAGAACTGCGCCGGCACGGGCTTCCCCGCCGCGTCGAAGAGCGCAAGTTCGTCGACCGACTTGACCTGCCCCTTGTGGAAGGGCATGCCGCCGGAGGCGGGCTCGGCCTTGCGCTCGATGCCCGCGGGCTCGGCGACGGTGAGCTTCACGGCCAGTTCCCCGGCGCCGGCCGGCAGGGCCAGGAGCAGTGCAACGAGAAGGGACTGAGGCACTAAGGCACTAAGGCACTGAGCGACTCGGGATGCTCTCGACGGACCAGACTTGACTGTGGTTGTCACCATCATTGTCTTCTTCCTCCTCAGCACCTAAGTGCCTAAGTCCCTCTGTGCCTCAGTCCCTACCTCACCTCGCACGTCTCCTCCGCCGCGTAGACCAGCCTGGCCCGCAGCATCCTCCGGTTGAGGCTGTCGCCCATGTAGGCGTACTTGTCGGTGACGCCGACGCCGATGAGCCAGGAAAAACAGATGGGGCGTGGGGCTAGGGGCGCGGGGCGAGCGGGAATTTCGACGGGCGGACCGGCTGTCTTCCCACTCGCACCTCGCCCCTCGTCCCCCGCCCCTCCATCGTCGGCATTGCCGTATCCCCCGAAGTGGGCGACCTCGTTGCCGGCGGTGTCGAGCACCACGACCCGGAAGCGGCCCAGGTCAGGATACCAGACCCGGCCGAACTCGTCGACGTCGAAGCGGACGTTCTCGCAGTTGCAGTAGTGCAGGCACTGGTGGCTGACGCCCATCCGCACCCACTCAGCGCCGGTGACCTTGATGGGGTTCATCCGCCCGCCGTAATAGCTGGCGTAGTCCTCGGTCTTCAGGCCCGGGTCGAGTTTCGGCTCGCTCTTGTAGGGGTCGCCGCCGCCGGAGAGCCCGCTCGTGAAGTGGAACATCCCGCCCTTGGGACCGAACTTGACGATGCTGCCGTACATGGTGCAGATGACGTTCTTCTGGGGGGCTTCGCCCAGGTAGGTCTTGCCGGGCTCGACCTTGCCGACGACCGCGGAGAACGCCGCCGGGCAGGGTTGATCGAGCGGCTTGATCTGCTCCGCCACGTAGATGTTCCCGGCCTGGTCGAACTTGGGGCCCACGCAGTTGTCTGAGGCCTTCCAGATGATCGGGTCCTCGGAAACCAGCTTCCCGCCCGGGGTGTACTCTCGGAGCATCTTGTGGGGGCGGTCCCCGGGATGCCCCGGATCGAAGAAGAAGAAATGCCCGTCGGAGGGACGCACGCCGAGGGTGTGGGTCATGTAGACCATGCTTACCGGACCGTATATGCCGTTGGCCGGGCCGGGTTTGACAGGGTGGACCTTGCCATCCTTGCCGACGGTCTCTTTGGGGTAGCCGACGTTGCCCTCCGGCCACGGGGCCGGCTTGCCGTCGCGGGTGTAGCGCAGGATGTGCTGCGGATAGGCCGGCGCATAGATGATCCCGTCTGCGCCCGGCACGATGCATGTGCCGCCCACGCCGCCGGTGCCGGGGAAGTTGACCTTCTCGATCCGGTCCTCGGCTTCCAGGAAGCGGAAGTAGGTGCCGTCTCCGGCATAGCCGCCGGCCAGCTCGCAGCGGAAGTAGATCTCGGGCGCGGGGCGGAAGCGGTCCACCTCGATGCCCACGAACCCCATGGCGCCGTACGCGCGGCTGCCCACGGGTTTGCCCTCGAGCGTTGTCCCCTTGTCCTCGACGCGCAGAAGTCTCCCCCCGTCGGTCCCCAGCCAGACGAGGGGCGGCTGGGCGGATGCGTCCACGGTCATCACCGGGGCGAAGTCCGGGTTGCCGTCGGGGGCCACCGGCAGGCGGGCGACCTCCTTCGCCTCCTTCCAGCCGGAGAACTTGATCAATTCTCCCCCCGCCCCCTTGGTGAGGCTCAGCACGTAGACCGCGCCGCTCCGGGGGGCGACGCCGAGGCCGTCAGGCTTGGGTACGGCGAACTCGCCGGCGAATGTGCCGTCAGCCTCCGAGACGATCACCACGCGGTCGTTCTTGAAGTCGGCGATGAGCAGGTGCCCCTTGCCGTCGACCGCCACGCCGCGCGGAGAGTCGCCCAATTGGGAATCGGTCTTGCCCGGCTCCTCCGGCTTGCCGAAGAGCGGAGCCCCCGGTCCGCGCTCCGGGAGCTTGATCGCGTAGACGGCCGCGAAGGGGACCAGCTCGGGCTTCTTGCCCGGACGGTGATCGGCCAGGCCGGTCACGAAGGCCCGCTTGCCGTCCGAGGATGGGCACACGAAGGCCCGTCCGAGCCGCAGGCGCTGGAGGGGCAGGAGTTTGGGCCCGCCCTCGGAGCCCCAGGGCGCATCGCCCTTGATGCCGATGGCGCTGAGGGCTGCGGCGTCGGTGAATTTGAGAATCACCCCGCCGGGCGTCACCGCCATGCCGCCCTTGCGCGGGGAGTTGCCGGAATGAAATCGGCGCTGCGGGATGCTCTTCCAGAGCGGTGCCGGGCGCCCGTCCAGGTCGTAGACTCCGTAGCCGGCGACATCCTCCTTCTTGAGGCTGGCGGGGTAGGGGAGGACGGTGCGCAGGTACTTGCCATCGCGATCGATCGCCACTATGCGCTCGGAGCCCCAGTTGGGGAGCGCCGCCCCGGTCCCGGCGCAGACGTAGAGCGTGCCGTCGGGCCCGGCGGCTAAAGCCCTGGGGCTGCCGAGATTCTGCGGGTCGGAGGCCAGGACCCTGTCGTACTTCGCGCCAAGGCCGAGAGCGACCCTGATCCTGAATGGCCCGGCCGGCGCCGGCTTGCCCCAGTCGGCCCTGCCGTCCCACTCCAGGCTCTGGGCCAGCCCCGGCTTCAGGGGCGCCGGCGCCTTCGGGCCGAGCAGCCCGGCGGCCAGATGGCGAACCACCTTCCCCTTGGCGTCCTCGATGAAGACGGCCACGTCGGTCTCGCGATCCACCGCGAAGTCGATCCTGACCGCATCACCGGCTTTGGTGGCGGTCGGACTGGCGGTGAATTTCGGCGGGGCGGATGGCTCGGCTGACAGGGCGCGGACGGCCTCTGCGGCCAGGCCCAAAGCTAGAAGGGCGCAGAGGCACGCGACCTGCCAACGGCGGCGGGATCGACTCTCAGTTCTCGGGATCATGGCCCGGCTCCTTCATTCATCTCCGTCCGCTGCGCTCGCACTTATCGGCGGATTCTTCCCAGCAATGGACGTTGCGAAGCTGAACAGCGCCATCAAACAGGGCAGGAGGCCGGTGGTGCGCATGGTCATCACCCCTTTCCGGAAACGCCGGCTCCCTTTGAAAATAGAGGGGCCAGCTCAGATCGGAAGAACTCCACCCCTCGGGCCGCAAGGCGCTCGCTGAGGCCTGTGCAGGCAATGGCCGCCGGCCGCAGTCCGGCATAGGCCGCTTCGATCTCGCCGGGCGTCAAATGCCCGGGATAGGACAACTCGACGGTAGCCAGGCCGGCGTAGCCTCGCGAGGCCAGGTCGCGCGCGAGCTCCGCCCAGTCAACCGCGTCGCGGCCGGGCGGGCAGCCGTCGCCGAGCGCCTCGCACGAGCGGTCGATGCCGCAGAGGTGCAGGTTGGCGACGCGCTCTCCCAGCTCCCGGAGGTAGTCGGCGTGGGTCAGCCCGAGCGTCTCTGGCTTGTAGGCGTGCTTGACGTCAAGAGTCATGGCCAGGCCCGGCATCGCCCGGAACAGCTCGGCGAAGGGCTCGAGCGGCTGGCGCGAGGCGTTCTCCACGGTCAGCGTGATCCCGCGCTCCCGGCACCACGCGTTCCAGCGGCGCAGAACGGAGGCCTGGGCCTCGAGGCCCGCTACTATGGCCTCATGAGGGCAGTGCACCACGATGAGTCCGGCCCCGAGCTCAACCGCGAACGGACAAATCTCCTCCAGCCCGTCGACGTGCCGCCAGGCGTGGAGCGAGAGCGGGCGAAGGTCCAGCCGCGCAAAGGCCGCTCTGGCGTCTTCGAAGTCCTGCGGAGAGCCGCGTAGTTCCGCAGCGTGCGCGGGCCCGACCTCGACTCCAGCCAGGCCCAGCCGCGCAGCCAACTTCAGGGCGGGGACCAGTTCCCCGGCCCGGAAGGCGACAGTGCTGAGGCTCAGACGGGCAGTACCCAAGTCGGACCTCGCAGACTACTTCCCGCCCAGCTTCGCCACCACCTCGGCGGCAGCCTGGTAGAGTTCCGCCGAGCGCGCCTGCCAGCCGCTGGTGTCCTCGCCGCCGCGGGCCACGCCGCGGGCGGTGCGGACGGCGTTGAGCCGGTCGACGAAGACGCGCCGGCACTTGTCGGCGAGTTCCTTGCCGAGCCTGTCGGCCCTGGTCTCGGACGCCTCGGCGACGAGCATGGTGGCCTCGGCCTCCTGCATGCCCTCGCGGAAGAGCTCGTAGCGGATCGAGGGCACCGGCCCGTCCGGACCGCACTGCGCGTAGTACGAGGCGTAGGGGATGCTGTGGCCGTCGGCCGATTGCGGATAGCGCGAGTAGTAGTCGCCGTGCTCGGTCTTCTGGCCCATCGGGAAGTAGTCGATGCATTCCCTGCCCACGCCGCGCTTGCGCAGATAGAGGGCGTTCTCGGGCAGGAGCCGCCAGATCAGGATGGCGCGCCCCCAGTCGGTCTCGGCCGAGCCGCGCAGGTAGGTGGCGCCCGGTCCGCGCTGGTCCCAGATCCTGGGCATGCCCTTTTCCGGGTCGGCCAGCTCCATGCCGTAGACGTGCTCGTGGATGGAGACGAAGCCCCCGTCCTTGATCGGGTAGGGTTTGGCGTCGTTGGTCGGAGAGTGGCAGGCGCGCCACCAGCACACGCCGGGTGCGATCTCGCTGAACATCTTGAACACCACGGGAGGGCCGGTCTGGTCGCTGACGTTGCCGAGGGTCATGGCCTTTCCGAGGCCGGCCTTGGCCAGGCGCTCACGGAGCGCGTCGAGGACCGGCTTCCAGAAGGCCCTGGACTCCTCGCTGGCGTAGGCGGGCACGCGCAGCGGCTCGCGCTTGCCGGAGGCCTTGTCCAAGCAGGTGACGTACAGCTCCTGATCGACCTTTCGGCTGGCGCCCCAACCGGCGGTGACCCACACGTGGAAGACCACGAACTCGAGGTTGGGACAGTGCTTGCCGGCGATGGCCATGTAGCGGTCGAAGACGGTGAAGTCGTAGTCGTAGCCGCCGCCATCCTTCTTCACCCACCGGACCATGCCCTCGTCGTTGCCGAGCTGGGTCTTGGCCAGGAGCGGCACGTGGACCAGCTTGTTGCCCAGGCCGCCCATCAGCGCGAAGCTCTTCTCGATGAGCTTCCAGTGCTCCTCGGACCACATCGGCACCTTGTAGAAAGCTGCGAGCGTGTCCGGGCTCTGGCACATGCCGTTGTAGGTCCGCCAGTCCCTGGGCTCGGGCACCGTCCAGTCGGCGACCTTGAGGACCAGCGGACAGGCGACCGGCGCGCCGGCCAGGCCGTCGGCCGAGACCTTGATCTCGCCCCGGTACTCGCCGGCGACCGCGTCCTTCGGCACCCGGACGGTGAACCAGATCGGCAGCGCCGCGCCGCCCTTGCCGGACACCTCGGCAGGGATCGGCTCGGCCAGCATGTCGTACTGGCGGTTGTTGGCGCAGTAGAGCACGCCGCGCACCTGAATCGCGGAGGCCGGGATCTTCGTTCCACCGGGACCGGCCAAGTCGGAGACCATGGTCTTGACGTTCTTGAGGGCCGAGTCGCTCGTGACCGCCAGCGCTCCGGAGAAGACTCCGTTCTTCGCGCCGACGATGGTCACCGGCTCGAGCGGCGCGCCTGCCGGCTCGGCCAGGCTGGTTCCGTTGAAGCGGTCGTGGATGTCCAGGTTCCAGAGTTGGACGCCCCTGGCCCGAGCGGTATTGGGCTCGACGCCGGCTCCGACGGCCAGCAGTCGGGCGTCGGAGATCCCGATGGGCGCCCACTGCTCGGGGCGGCCGCTGACGTAGCCGCCGCTCTTCCACCAGCCGAGCGCGGCCGGTTGGAAGTCGCTGCGATGGACGGAGATGGCCAGGACGTTGAGCCCTTTTCGCAGGGCCGCCGTGGGGATGCCGAGCGGCCCGGCCGAGCGGTTTCGCTTCCGGACCCTGGCGGCCTCGTCGCTCTGGGGCGCGCGCAGGACGTGCTCCTCGTCGGTGAGCAGCTTGCCGGCGGCGTCCACGTAGACCTCGTCGGGGTAGGGCCTGGCCGGCGTGGCCAGCACGACCGGCCCGTCGGGCATGTCGCTGCGAGCCACCTCCAGGCCGTTGAGGTACACGACCACCCCGCCGCGGTACTTGAGGTCGACGTAAAGCGCCTTGACCGCCGCAGGATCGGCGACCGCGAACTTCCCGCGGAGGCAGACGGTGCCGGTGGTGATGGACGGTTCCCCGAGGGGCAGCGTCGAGCGCGGCCAGTCGCCGTCGCGGAAGCCGGCGCCGTTCCAGTCGGCCGACGGCAGGGCCGTGTCCAGGTTGGTGAGCCACCCCGGTCCGCCCCAGGCGGCCTTGGCCGGCAGCACGGTCGGCCCGGCGGCCTCCTTGCCGGCGGCCTTCATGGCTTCGGCGGTGACGATCGGTCTGCGGTTGAGGAAGCACCAGCGCCAGGGGCTGTCCTTGGAGAGGATCACCCTGGCGTCGGCGGGGATGCCGGAGGCTCCGTCGGCCGCCTCCGCCCCGGCGCCCGGGGACAGGAGGGCCAGACTGGCGACCAGGACAGTCCACAGCGCCATTGCGCGTCCGTGCTTGGTTGTCATGTCGGCGGTTCCTTTCCGGGTCTATTGCCTGGGCGGCAGAGTGCCGGGCAACGAGCCCGACTTGTCCAGGAACTTGAAGGCCATGGTCTTCCAGCGCCCGGCCACGGCGATGTGCACGTTGTCCACCGGATCGTAGATGTGATGGTGGCGCATCGGACCGTTATCGAGGCTCTTGTCGAGATCGGTTTCCAGATGGTACCAGGTCAGATCGCGCGGACTGAAGTAGTGGAACCGCCCCTTGCTGAAGAGCCCGAAGACGCCGGCGACCGGGTCCCACACCGTGTTGACGTCGTACGTGTCCGGGGCCTCGCCCTTGAACTCGTGCGTCTTCCAGACGTCGGCCTTCGGATCGTACTCCCAGGCCGCGGTCTGTTTCCTGGGGAAACACCAGAACGTGTTCGTCTCCGGACACCAGGTGACGCCGGCGTAGCCGATGCTCTTTCTGGGCAGGTCGCGCACCTTCCTGGCCTCGCCGGTCTTCCAGTTGACCGCCTGGTTGCCGGCCATGTCGCTCGACCACATGTAGACCCAGTCCGGCTCGTTGGGGCTGACCTCGGAGATGCAGTAGGAGACGGCCAGGCCGGTCTTCTCGGAGACGCTCCACTCGCGCTTCACCGGATCGAAGATCCACAGGCCGCTGCCGCCCTGGTAGTTCTCGCGGTAGCCCTTCGGACACTGCGTGGATTGGAACTCCTGGGCCTGGGCGCTGACCATCAGGTCCACATGCGGCAGCATGACCAGGCCGTCGTAGGTGTGGCGGCTGCCCGCCCAGTTCTTCCCCTGCCATTTGACGCCGCCGAGCTTGGCGCCCTCCTTGTTGCGGACGGAATTCTCGGCGGTGTAGGCGTTCGGCGGCACATCCTCGGTCAGCGCCGTCCACTTGAGCGTCGCCGGATCGAACTCGTGGACGCTGTTGGGGAAACGCGCGGTGGCGTGGCCGCCGCCGAAGGCCAGCACCTTGTGGCGGTGGTGGTCGTAGACCATCCCGCTGTAGTCGAGCACGTTGGCGTCGCCCTTGTAGGCGCCCTCCGGCACGAGGACCTTGACGGTCTTCTCCGACAGGCCCTTGAGCTCCGGGTTCGCCGCGAAGGCCGGGGGTTTGGCATCTTCACCGGCCATGGCCGCGCCGGCCGAGACGAGCAGCGCCAGAACTCCAGAGATCGTCAGTTTCCCTGTCATTTCCCATCTCCTTGCGAGAGGACCTGCGCCGGCCCAGCCGCTGCATTCAGCCTGACGGGGATCTTGATGCGTATCGCCGGCGTGCGGGGACTGAGCCGGCGCGCCTCCAGACGGGCCACGGCCGTCTCGGCCAGGTCCGCGGCGCTCCAGACCATGGCCGGGGCCGCCGGCGAGTCCCGGAAGCCGGCCACGTATTCGCTCTCGTAGAGCTCGGCCACCGACCAACCGACCAGGTCGATGTCTCGGCCGGGCACCAACCCCAGCCGGTGCGCGGCCGAGGCCGCGGCGTGGGCCACGCCCCCCCAGAGCGCGACGAACCCGTCCGGACGGCCCGGGCCGGAGAGCAGCCTGCCAATCTGCTCCTCGCGCGGCTCCTCGCCGCCGAACGCCAGTTGCGCTGCGAAGGTCAGGCCCGCCCTGGCCAGTGCAGCCGAGGCCCCGCTGTAACGGTCGAAGGCGTGGGTGCTGCCCGAAGGGGAAGGTCCCAGCCAGGCGATCCGGCGCCTGCCGCGGGCCAGCAGGTGCTCCACGGCCATCATGCCGCCCTGCTGTCCGTCCTGCATGACCGAGTCCACGTCCTCGCCGTGCAGCCAGTCGTTAACGATGACCACGGGCAGGCCCGCCTCTCGGGCCGGAGCGAGCATCGCCGGGTCGGCCGTGTCGACGACGAGGCCGCAGGCCCGGGTGGTCCGCAGTTGAGCGAGCACGGCGTCGGCCGGCATGTCCGGGGCGCCGACCACCAGCAGCGGCCAACCGCGCTCGGACGCGACCTTCTGGAAGGCGCTCAACACGGCATCGATCCGCGGGGTCCAGTTCCTCTGCTGGGCCTGCGCGCTCAGGACGAACGCAATGGGCGCGCCCTTCTCCGGATCGTTGGCCCTGGCCAGCACCCTGTAGCCGCGCCGCGGGACGATCTGCAGGAGGCCTTCGCGCTCGAGCATCTTCAGCGCCCGGCGCAGGGTCTCGCGCGAGACGTCCAACTGCCTGGCAAGCTCGCGTTCGTTGGCGAGGAACTGCCCGGCCTCGATCCTGGCCTCCACGATGTCGTTGCGCAGCCGTCCAGCCGCGCGAGCCGAGGCTCTTCCGGACGCATCTCGGCTCCGTGGATGGGTGGTGGTCTGCATTTTGGCCTCCTCGTGATTGCTTACACCACGGTAGCCAGGAAGTTCCTGGATTTTCTGACATTCAGACTCTTTATTGGACTACAATCTAACTAGACTACCACGAGCGCGGTGGGAGGGATGTGCGTTAAGGCCGAGCAATCGTTGACGATAAGATAGTGTAACCTCGCGGTGGGGGTAAGGGGGTGTTCTGGGCTCCGACGGTGGCGGAGCTCGCACTGCGGGAGTACGGCGCGGTCGACTTAGCGGGCACCCGGCGCGAAGGAACGCACCGGGAGCGGGAGACGCGAGGGAATCGCATGGCAAGGCCGAAGGTTCGGTATGCGGCCGTCGCTGCGGAGTCCGCAGCGCGCTCTGCATTCAGAATTTTCCGCGGCGCCTCAACCTCCACGCTCGCACGCCTCCTGTCTCTCTGCTTCCTCGCGCTCTCGGCTCTCGCTGCGCACGCCGACGCGGCGACCACCTACTACTGGGTCAGCCAGGCGACTCCGGACAACGCCTGGGCGAGCGCCGCGAACTGGTCGCTCACCTCCGGCACCGCAGGGGGCGCAGGGGTGCCGGGCGCCGGCGACACGGCGATCTTCGACGGGGCCGGCTCCTACGGCAACCACGACTGCAACCTCTCGGGCGCGATTTCGGTTGATACGCTGACCAACGCCGGCGGCTACTCCGGGGCGCTCTCGACCGCCAACAACAACCTGACCGTGCGGCTGATGACCTGGGCCGCCGGAACCTTCAACGCCGGCACGGCCACGGTGACCGTCACCGGCACGGGCGCGCCTTTCGTCGGCGGCGGGACGATCAACGCGGGCGGCTCCACGTTCAAGTACGCCCCGGACGCCGCAGGCACGGCCTGGCTGCCGGGCTTCGACTATCGCAAAAGCCACGTGATCAACAGCGCCACCGGCGCGGGCACGGGGTACCAGGTGAAGGTTACGGTGCACTACGGAGCCGGGTCCGACAGCGGCGGCGACGTGTATCTGGGCGGCAAGTGCCGGACCGACTTCGGCGACGTGCGCTTCGCCTCGAGCGACGGGAGCACCCAGCTCTCCTACTGGGTCGAGAGCAAGACCGATTCCGACAACGCCGTGTGCTGGGTCAAGGTGGCCGATGACCTGGGCAGCAGCCGGACGATCTACGCCTACTACGGGAACGCCTCGGCCGCCACCGCCAGCAGCGGAGACGCCACCTTCGTCTTCTTCGACGACTTCTCCGGCGACCTGTCCAAGTGGACCAAGGAGAAGAACGGCAGCTACATCAACATCGAGAACGGCTATCTCAACTGCGGCGGGGGCCAGACCTCAGCGCCCTACGCCCACACCGTCCTGGGCTCCGTGGCCACCTACTCCGGCTTCACCGACGGCGTCATTCAGGGCAAGCTCAACCTGTCCGCCAACGGCATCGCCGAGATAAGCTACCGCGGGAACTACGGCGCCAACACCGGCTACAAGTCGCGCGCGGACAATCGGACCGGCCAGGGCATCGGCAATCTGAAGCCCCCCTACACGGATGCAAGCTGGAACTTCCTGGCGGTCGGCGGCGGCCCCAGCGGCACGGCCATCCCCTCCGGTTCGTGGCTGGACTTCACCGTGACGGTGAGCGGCACGTCCATGAACATGACCTGCAACGGGCAATCGCTGACCGGCACGGACGCGCAGTACTCGGCGGCCGGCGAGATATCCCTGCAGAACCACTACGGGGCCTACTCGCTTTACGACGACATCCGCGTGCGCAAGTACGTCAGCCCCGAGCCCAGCCACGCCGCGGCCTGGGGCGCGGAGGAAACGCTGTCACCCGACGTCGAGGTCAGCACGGCGGTCAGCTACAACCATCTGACCCTGGCGCCCTCGGCGGCCGGGCATGGATTCACGCTGGGCACCGGTGGCGGCCAGACCCTGACGGTGGGAGGCGACCTGACCGTGGGCGACGGCTCGACGGCCTGCCTGGCCACGGCGGCGGGCTACGATCCGGCGCTGAGCCTCGCCGGCGGCTGCACCATCAAGGCCGGGAGCGTCCTGACGGCCTCCAGTTCCTCGTCGTTCCAGGTGGGCGGCAACTGGACGAACGACGGCACCTTCGTGGCCGGGACGGGCACTGTGACCCTGAACTCGTCGTCCGGCGCCCGCACGCTGGGCGGGGCGGCGGGCACGACCTTCTACAACCTGACCAAGAACTCCGCGCAGGCACTGACCATAGGAGACGCGGCGGCCTCCGGCAAGACCGTGGCGGTAAGCAACGCCTTCACCTGGACGGACAACGACGACACCATCACCGTCGGCAACGGCCAGACCGTGACTTTCCAGGTGCCGGCCGTGACTGTCGCGGCGGGCTGCACGCTGGCCTCGACGGGAGCCGGCACCATCAAGACCGCCGGCAACTGGATCAACGACGGGACCTTCACCCACGGCAACGGCACCGTGACGCTCAACGCCTCGTCCGGCACCCAGACGGTGGGGGGCGCCTCCAACAGCAGCTTCTACAACCTGAATCTGTGGAGCGCGGGGGCGCGCCAGTTCGGCAACAACGCCTCAGCCAGGACCTTCACGGTTGCCAACACCCTGTCGTGGGTGTCGGGCAACCTGACCGTCGGCCAGAGCGGCGTGGCCGACCTCCTCAACCTCACCGGCGGATCGGCCAATCTGACGGTGCCTTACGGCTGCAGCCTGACAACGGTGGGCACCGCGGTCGTGAACGTCCGGGGCTCCACCGGGACGAACGGGATCAACATCCTGACGGGCGCGACCCTGACGCTCGCGGCGCTGGGCACGTCGTCGATCACCTGCGCCGGCAACTTCATCAACAACGGGACCTTCACGGTCAACACCAGCACGGTGACGCTCAACGCCTCGTCGGGCACCCAGACCGTGGGCGGCTCGTCGAACACCACCTTCTACAACCTGACGCTGTCGAACGCCGGCGCGCGGCAGTTCGGGAACAACGCCGCAGCCAAGACCTTCACGGTGTCCAACACCTTCTCCTGGAGCGCCGGGAACCTCACGGTCGGCCAGAGCGGCATCGCCGACAAGCTCAACCTGACGGTGGCCGCCGCCGGCAGCAACATGACCGTGCCGAGCGGCTACAGCCTGACCACGGTGGGCACCGCGGTGGTCAACCTGCGCGGGTCCTCCGGCACGAACGGGATCAACATCCTCACCGGCTCGACGCTGACGCTGGCGGCCGGCGGGACGTCGGCGATCTCCTGCGGCGGCAACTGGACCTGCGCCGGGACCTTCACTCCCAACACCAGCACGGTGACCTTCACGTCCACATCGGGCACCAGCACCATCACTTCCGGCGGGCGATCATTCTACAATCTGACGTGCAGCGGCGACGGAGGGACCCGCCAACTGCAGGACACGCTGGCGGTGGGCAATGACCTGGACCTGGTCTACGGGACGTTCCAGTTCAACGGCCAGAACGCCACGATTACCCGGGATCTGATTTGCGAGAGCACCCTGGCGGCGGGGGCGGTCGAGCTGGGCTCCGGGACCATCGAGGTCCAGCGCGGCCTGACCGTGCTGAGAGACCAGCCCTTCACCCAGGGGACGTCGACCTTCCGCCTGACCGGCACAGGCACTGTCAGCGCGGCCGGCTTCAGCACCAGCTTCTACAACCTCTACATGGCGGCCAGCGGCAAGACCATCACCATCGCCAATCCGGCCGCCACGTGGGCCTCCATAGCGGTCTACAACACCTTCACCACCGGGCCTGGGACCATCACCCAGACCGGCGCCTATTGGAGCGGCATCTCGGTGAAGTACCGCACCGGCGGGCCGGCCACGCCGATCGACATGGACGCCGGCACGACCTTCAATGCGGCGGGCAACAGCAATGTGGTCAGCCTGGGCCGCACCAGCGTCGGAGATGCCGGAACCTTCGATTTCAAGCTGCCCACCGTGTTCCCGACCACCTCGGCCTATGTCCAGGGATTCGCCATCGGGGGCTCATCAGGCGGCAATCTGGTCTTCCGTCCGGGCAGAAGCACCACCATCAAGAACATCTTCAAGATGGGGGACTTGTCGAGCTCCGGCGGGACGGAGCTCCTGGACCTGAACGGCTTCAACCTGACCGTGGACGGCGATCTCCAGTCACCTTCGTCCGGCCAGTCAGGAATGGCCGTCAACGTGGGCAACTCGGTGCTGACCGTCAACCAGGACCTGGTCCTGGATTGGTGCATCAGCTCCGGGCTCGGGTACTACCTGAACATCGGGGCGACCGGGCAGGTGGTGGTGGGCCGCGACTTCTTCCTGAACCGCAGCGTCAACCACAAGGATGTGGGCATTCAGATGGCCGCCGGAGCGGCGATCTCCGTGGGCCGGAACTGGGACGACAGCTCCTACGATCAGAACGCCTTCGTGAGCACCAACGGAACGGTGCAGTTCAATGGTTCCGGGGCACAGTCCATAAGCTCGAACTCCCTGACCGTCTTCCCGACGGCGACGTTTACGACGGCCACGACGGCGACGCTGGCGACCAGCGCCGCGTTCACCAACCTGTCCTGCACGGTCGCCGGCAAGCAGTTCAGCTTCACGGCGGGCACCACCCAGACGGTAAACGGGACTCTCAGCCTGGTGGGCGCGTCCGGGAACAACATCCTGCTGCGCTCGACGGCGGCGGCGCGCTGGACGCTCAACTTCCCCAACGGCATCCAGGACGTGCAGTACGTGGACGTCGAGTGGGGCGAGTGTTCGGGCAACAACTGCGTCGCCTACGACTCGACGAACAGCGGCAACAATGACGACGCCGAAGCATCGCCGCGCTGGGTGTTCGCCGCCCGCGGGATCCGCTACTGGGTGGGGGGCACCGGCAACTGGGACGACCCGACGAACCACTGGGCGCTCTCGAGCGGCGGTTCACCCGGGGCCGGCAACGCCCCCGACGCCACGATGGACGTCAAGTTCGACGCCAACTCCGGCGGGGGCACGGCGACGATCAACGCGGCGGCCTCGGTCTACAAGTTCTGGATGGCGACCGGGGACACCACGGCTGTCACGCAGGACACGACCAACACCCTGACGGCGGGGTCGGGTGGCTATGTGCAGGAGGCCGGGACCTTCACCGGCGGCACCGGGGACATCACCGTCAACGGGGCCTTCACCCTGTCGGGCGGGGCCTTCACCTCCACGCAGGGCGAACTGGTGCTGGCCAATGTGGGCACGCAGGCGGTCACGCACAGCATGACCGGCGGGACATTTGCGCACAACGACGGGACGGTGCATTTGAATGTCGCCGGCGCCTGGAACACGTACAGGGACATCACGCTGGACTGGTCCATGAACCCGGCATTCTACAAACTGCGCTATGGCGGCGCGGGAGGATCGGCGAACGAGTATCTGCGCTATATCCTTACCGGCACGCCCTCGGTCGCGAACGAGTTCCGTATCGAGGTGGACAACGCCAACCTGGAGGCGATTGCCGCGAACGGAGGCACGATCGACCTGACGGGCAATCTGGTGCTTTCCGGGGCCAACCGGGGGCGCTACTCCTGGAACGACGGCACGACGGTGGTCAAGGTTTCGAGCGGCGGGGCGCAGACCTACGACACCGACGGCCTGGGGCGGATGTGCAGCCTGGAGGTGGCCAACGGCAGCACGTTCACGGCGGTGTCGCCGGCGAACACCTTCTACGTGCGCGACTTCACGCTGACCTCGGGGACCTTCTCGGCGCCGAGCGGCACGATCTGCGTGGCTGGGGACTTCACCTACACGGCGGGGACGTTCACTCCCAACGGCGGGACGCTGCACTTCGACGCGCCGGTGACCTGGGCAGCGACGCGCAACCTGACCGTGAACCTGAACGGGGCCTCGCTGGGCGTGTACGGCCTGCACTTCGGGGGGTACGGCGGCTCGAGCAACGAGGCGGCGCACTACGTCCTGGGTGCGGCGGACAAGTTCGTGGCCGACGGCGATCTGACCATCCAGGCCGATGGGAGCGGCACAAGCAGTCTGGAGTACATCTACGTGGACACCGGGGCGGTGGATTTCAAGGGCGGGCTCTACGTCGGCCAGTCCTCGCGGGCCGGGACGGCAACGCTGACGGCGACCGGCGGGGCGACGCGCAACTACAAGACGCTCGAGGCCGGCACGGGGGTGTTGGGTTCGCTCGTGGTCAACACTCCGGGCGGTGCGTTGAATCACGACGCGACCGGCGGGACTGACTTCGTGGTGAGCGGACTGACGGTCACGGCGGGGACCTTCTCGGCGCCGACGGGGACGCTCACCGTCGGGAGCGGCGGCTACTCGCAGGGCGGCGGCGCATTCGCCGGCGGCAGCGGCTCGATCGTCGTCACCGGCGGATGGAGCCTGACCAACGGGACTTTCACCTCCACCAGCGGGCTCTTGAAGTTCGACGCGCCGAACGCGGCGCGGAGCTACACTCAGACTGGCGGGACCTTCACGCACGCCAGCGGCAGCGTGGAGTTCGAGAACTTCGGCGCGACCGACACGATTGCCTTTACGAACCAGCTCTACGACGTGGTGCTGGACCTGACCGGCTCGGGCTCGGCCTGTTCGATGGCCTCGGCGGTGGACGTGCTGCACAACTTCGACGTCAACCACCAGGGCGTCAACCTGGGCAAGTGGAACGTCTACGGGGACATCACGGCCTACGATACGAACGGTCCGGTGAGCGGAGAGCTGAACTTTCTGGGGGCGTCGACCGCGACGTGGACGGTCAGCTCCGATGGCGAACGGGTACCGAAGGTGGTGATCAGCAAGGCCGGGGGGGGCTCGCTGGCCATCACCAACGGCATCAACCTCTACGGCGACAACACCTTCCAGCACGTGGTCGGCACGGTGACCATGCCTACGAACTTCACGATGGAGTCGGGCGAGACGCGGACGCAGACCGTGGATGCCTCGGGCGTAACTTTCAACAACTTCATCATAAACATGCAGGGGGTGGCTTCCGTAGCGAACCTCAATACCGTGAACATCGGCGGAAAGCTGACCTTCACCAGCCTCAAGACCGCCAACGGGACGGCGAACCTGAGCGGGGACCTGGAGTCGAACGACGCTGATGTCAGTGGCACTCTGGCGATCAACTGCGTGGGCACCGGCGATCAGGCGGTGAGCTGCGCCAACGGCGAGTTCGGCGACGGCGCCCTCACTGTGAACAAGCCGGTGAGCGGGACGGTGTCGCTGGCCGAGGCCTTCTCGCCGGCGAGTTGGAGCGGGGCGCTGAACATCACCGCCGGGACGCTGGACCTGGCCGGCTACAGCGTGAGCACGGCCGGGGCCTTCACGATAGGCGCCTCCGGGACGCTCAAGCTCCTGGGCTCGGAGGCGGTGACGGCCGCGACCGAGACATACGACACGGCCGGGGCGACGGTATGGTTCTACGGCGGGGCGGGGCCTTACGTGCTGACGGATCTGGCGACGAGCTACTCGAACCTCAAGATCACCGGGGCCGGCGGGACCTTCCAGTTCGCGGGGGCCTCGACGACGACGGTGAGCGGCACACTGACCGTGGCTGGCACTTCCGGAAGCAACGTTCTGCTGCGCTCGGCGGCGACGCCGACGAAGTGGGCGTTCAGTTTCCCCAATGGCGAGCAGGAGGTGCACTACGCGGACGTGATGGACGGAGAGTGCTCTGACCACGACTGCTATGCGTACTACTCGACGAACAGCGGGAACAACGACGACGCGGAGGCGACGCCGCACTGGGTCTTCGAGACGGCGGGGATCCGGTACTGGGTGGGGGGCACCGGGAACTGGGACGATCCGACCAACCACTGGGCGCTCTCGAGCGGCGGCGCGCCGGACGCGGCCAACGCGCCGGATGCCACCACCATCGTGAAGTTCGACGCCAACTCGGGCGGCGGGACGCTCACGATCAATGCGGCGGCGGCGGCCTACAAGTTCTGGATGGCCTCCGGGAACACCACGTCGGTGACGCAGGACGCGGCCAACGCCCTGACGGTCGACGTCGGGGGCATGGTGGTGGCCGCCGGGACGTTCACGGGGGGCAGCGGGGCGATCACCGACGGCGGGGACTTCTGTCTGTCCGGCGGGTCGTTCACCAGCACGAGCGGGACGCTCTCGCTGGCGGCGAGCTTCGCGGTGACGGGCGGGACCTTCACGCACAACAGCGGGACCGTGACCTTCACGGCGACCTCCGGCACCGAGACGATCACCAGCGCCGCTCAGCCGTTCTACAACGCGACCTTCGGTACTGCGGCGGGCGGCACCTGGCAACTGCAGGACGCGCTCTCTGTGGCTAACGATTTCACCTTCGCCTACGGCACGTTCCAGACCAACGACAAGGACGTGACCATCGGACGGGACCTGCTCTTGCAGAGCACGCTGGGTGCGAGCGCTTTCGCTGCCGGCGCCGCGACAGTTTCGGTGGGGCGGCACCTGAACACTCAGAAGTCGGAGGCCATTTCCCGCGGGACCTCGCAGTTCAATCTCACGGGCACGGGGGACATCAGTTGCGGCAACGGCTGCGACCTGAGCTTCTACAACCTCAAGGTCGCCTACGACGCCAAGACGACCACGTACAACGGCACCAACAGCAACACCGAGATCAGGGTGTACGGGCAGGTGACCACCGGGACCGGCACCTTCGCCTACACGGCCAACGGCGCGGAGTTCCAAATGATGCCGGTGGCGGCACAGGACACGCCGTTCTATCCCGATGTGGCCTGCACGTGGCAGGTGCCCTTCACGATCGACGCCAGCAGTCAGTCGCTGACCAAGTTGTACGGTTGCAACATCGAAGCCAATGTCAGGTTGTACCGGAACATCAACTCCGCACACGAATTCCAGCTGATGCGCGACTTCGCGATGACCGGGAACCTGTCGGCCTACGAGAACCAGGGGCCTGGCGCGCTGCAGGCCCGGACCATCCTGATGAACGGGTGGAACCTCTCGGTGACGGGGAACGTCAGCCTGGGGACCGGCACCACGCCGAGGGAGTACACCATCAACGTCAGCAGCGGCACGTTGACCATAACAGGCAACCTGACGGCGGTCGGCACGACGAACCACAGCACCAAGCGGATCCTGGACATGGACGGCGGCACCGCCATCATCGGCGGCAACTTCACACACCTGGGGTACGGCGAGGCCGGCCAGAAGATCTACATGGCCAACGACAGCACCTTGAGGGTCGGCGGCAGCTGGGACACCTCGGCCTATGCGGCCAATGCCATCTTCGACCTGACCGGCACCAACCTGGTGAAGTTCGACGGCGACGACGCGGCGACGATCAACTGCATCGCCACGGAGTCCTGGCCCAACGTGGAGGTGGCCGGGAGCCTGGCGACGATGCAGCAGAATCTGACCTGCCAGGGCCTCAAGATGACCTCGGGCAGCCTGGACATGAACGACTTCGTTCTGACCGTGCCTTACGGGGCTTCCAACAAGGTGGACCTGGTCGGCGGGACCATCGTCCTCGGCTCGGCGACGCACGAGATCAGCGGCGGCTGGGAGTACTCGGGGGGCACCATTACTCCGGAGAGCTCCACGGTGCGCTTCTGGCTGTACACCGCCTCTCCGGGCCCCACCATCAGCGGGACGTTCTCGCTCGCGAACGTCACCTTCCAGGCCGGCACCGTGAACGACCAGAACTACTACACCAATCTGACGGCGACCCTGACGGTCGACGGGACGCTGACCTTGAACGGCAACGAACTGGGCTACATCAGCGACGGCATGGCCCGGATCATGGGTGGCGGGATCGTCTATGCCAAGGGGAACATCGTCGGCAACGGCAAGACCATCTCCGGAAACCTGCGGCTGACCGTCAACGGCAACGGGGACCAGGAGCAGACCAACCTGAGCTGGAGTTGCAGCAAGAACAGCGCCCGGTACCTGGTGGACAAGCCCGGCGGCACATTCACCTGGAAGACGGCCATGGACTTCCGTTCGGCGTGGTTCGCCGGAGCGATCGACGGCAATCCGCAAGTGCAGTTCAACACCCCGGTCCTCTGCGAGGCGGGGTTGCCGCTGACGGTGGAGGTCACAGGTTACACGAACGTCGCGTTCATCTACGGCGCGGGGGGCGGCAGCGGCCTGACGGTGGGCAGCCTTACGGTGACGCTCTGCCGCAACTACGACGGCAACACTTACTGGGACATGGGCGGGAAGACCGTGGCGGTGACCGGCACCACGACAATCAAGGTCAGCACGGCATACAACTACAGCCACCGGATAAACAACGGCACGCTGGATATGCAGGGAGACCTAGTCTTCAACCAGTCCGGCTCGCACAGCATCACCACCGGAAGCGCGACGCTGACCATGACCGGTTCCTCGGATGCAACCGCCAGCAGCACCGGCAACACCGAGGTCTATTCCCAGAGCATCACGATCAACAAGGACGCCGGCAAGAAGGTGTCGCTGGCGACGAACCTGAAGCTGCTGGGGGCGTCCACGGACCTGACGGTGACGCAGGGAATACTGGACCTCGGCGGCCGGGACCTGACTCTCGGACGGAACCTGGTGGTCACCGACACGCTGCGGCTCCAGGGCGCCGAGACGGTCACGTGCACGGCGCTCGACCTCCAGAACGGCAGCACGGTGGACTACTACGGGACGGGCACCTACGCCGCCTTCCCCGCATGGCTGGGCAACAGCTACAAGAACCTCGCCTTCAGCGGCTCCGGCACCTGGCAGCCGGCGGCGGCGGTGACGGTGGCCGAGGGGTTAGCGATGACCGCCGGGACCTACGAGGTGCTCGACACCCGGTCGCTCACGGTGACCGGGGACACGGCGCTCTCGGGCACCTCGACGCTGCGGCTCGACGGCGGGGGCACGCTCGGGATCGGGGGCGGCTCGACGCTCTCCTCGGCGGCGGGCAGCACCTTCCAGGTCGCGGGGGCGGCCGACAAGATCGCGCAGATCCAGAACGACGGCTCGGGCTACTACGACCTGCACCTGAGCGGCAACGTGAACGTGCGCTACGCGCGGATCGACGACCTGGCGGCCAACTGCGTGACGCTCGACGGCGCGGGGACGACCACCTTCGACAACGTGGAGTTCAACGACGGCGAGGCGGCGGTCGGGCCGTACATCAAGGTGCTGGACTCGGCGTGGAACAGCCACAACTTCACGGGCATGGCCTTCGAGGACGTGGGCGGCGGGCGCCAGACCATCCTGATCGACACGCAGACGGGCGACAGCGTGACGGTGACGAGCTACGCCTCGGGCGCGGGCTGGCTCTCCGGAGACGACAGCGACGTGGACGAGGCCGACGGCGGCGGGGAACTGGGCAACGTGCTCTGGGCGCCGACCGCGGCCGACGGGCTCTCGGCCTCGGCGGAGCCGGCCGAGAAGGGCACGCTGGTCGCCTGGACCGCTCCCGTGGAGCGCGGGACGCTCGGCTACCGGGTGCTGCGGCGGGAGGCTCCGGCCGGCGAAGACGCCAAACCCGGCGCCTGGCGGCGCCTGGCCGAGGTGCCGGCGGCAGCCTTCGGCGGCGAGCCGACCGGGAACGAGTACCGCTGGCTGGACGAGTCGACGGCCGGGGCCGGCGCCGCCGCAGGTGCCGGTACGCGTTACGAGTATCGCGTCGAGGAGGTCGAGGCCGGCGGCGAACTCCCCCGCTCGGCGAATGCTGCCCCGGAGCGCTCCGCCGAGCGCCGCTGACCGGAGCCGCCGGAGGTCAGACCTCGCCGGCTATCAGCGACTCGTAGCTCTCCCGTTTACGAATCAGGCTGGCTTTCCCGCCGTCGACCATAACCTCGGCGGGGCGCGGCCGGGAGTTGTAGTTGCTGCTCATGGCGAAGCCATAGGCCCCTGCGGTGAAGACGGCGATCAGCTCGCCAGCGGCGATCTCGGGAAGCGCCCGGCCGAGCGCCAGGTAGTCGCCCGACTCGCAGATCGGGCCGACCACGTCGGCGGCGCGGAGCGTGGCGCCCTCGGCGCTGCCTCCGCGCGAGGGCGGAGGCAGCTCGCCCTCGGCCGGCCAGATCTCGTGGAAAGCGTCGTAGAGCGACGGGCGGATGAGGTCGTTCATGCCCGCGTCGACCACGTAGTAGCGTTTGCTGGCCGAGTCCTTCACGTAGAGCACCCTGGCCAGTAGAATGCCGGCATTGCCCACGATGAAGCGGCCGGGCTCGAGGATCAGCCGGCAGCCGGCGGCCGCCGCGCGCGGGATGATGACGTCGGCGAATGCGCCGGCGCCGGCCGCCTCGTCCTCGGCCCTGTAGAAGACCCCGAAGCCCCCTCCGGAGTCGAGCCACGAGAGCGGCGCGGACTTCGTGCGGTTCGCCTTGATGAACTCGACGGTCCGGTCGAGCGCGGCCACGTAGGGCTCGGGCTTGAGGATCTGGCTACCGATGTGCACGTGGACCCCGTCGAAGACCAGGTCCGGCCAGTTCGCGGCCTTCTTGAGCATGGCCGCGGCGCGGTCGGGGGACAGGCCGAATTTGGTCTCCTTGTGCCCGGTGGAAATCTTGGCGTGGCCGCCGGCCTTGACGTCGGGGTTGATGCGCAGCGCCACCCGGGCCTTCCGTCCGGCGCGAGCGGCGGCGGCCTGGAGCGCGTCGAGCTCCGGTTCGCTCTCGCAGTTGAAGAGCAGGATGCCGGCGGCCATGGCCTCGTCGAGCTCCCGGGCGGTCTTGCCCACCCCCGCGTAGACCACCTTGGAGGGGTCGCCGCCGGCCTTCATCACGCGGAAGAGCTCGCCGCCGGAAACCACGTCGAATCCCGAACCGGCCCCGGCCAGGGTCCTGAGCACCGACAGATTGCCGTTGGCCTTCACCGAGTAGCAGATCACCGGATCGGCCTCCGCGAAGGCCGCCTTGATCTTGCCGAAATGGTCGAGCAGCGTGGCGCGGCTGTAGACGTACAGCGGAGTGCCGAACTCCGCCGCGAGCTTCGCCGCCGGCACGTCCTCGCAGAAGAGCTTTCCGTCACGGTAGTTGAACGAATCCATGCTCTCTCCCTCGCTCCCAGGTGACCGCGGACTATGGTAGCTGGGGGACGCCGGGGCGCAAGGGCGGGAGGCCGGGGCTGTTTCTGGAAGGCTCGGTTTCACCGCGGAGACGCGGAGGCGCGGAGCAGCGCTCAGGAACGCGGCGGACAGTTTCTTCAGGGAAGAACCCCGGTCGCGGACAGGACCTTGTCTCTGCGTCTCCGCGACTCGGCGGTAAGCATCGCCTCAAACCATGGCCGGGCTTAGCGCCCGATGCGGAGCACCCAGGTCTGGCCGGACTTGTTGTAGAGCACGACAAGGTCCTGGGAGACGTCATAGGCGGTTCCCCCGCCGATGGACGGGCCGCCCTCGCACTTGACCTCGGTCCAGCGGTCGGCAGCCGTCTCGTAGACCCAGAGGTCCTCGAGGTGCTTCGTGGAGCCCTGCATCTGTCCGAACATGACCACGGCCCCGAGCTTGTCGTGCCAGAGCAGCTTGTGGTAGGTGCGCTCCGGCGGGCTGGCCTCGGGGTGCATTCTGGACCACCTCTTGTCGGCCGGATTGAACACCCAGGTCTTCGGCGCGGCGAGTTGCGAATGCTGATCCATGCTGCCGAAGAGCACGAAGACGCGGCCCACCCGGTCGTAAACCAGCCCGCCGTCGTAGAAGGACTGCGGTTCGGGCACTCCAGGGAGCTTTTCGTAGCGGTCCGGTCCCAGAGACACGTATCCGGAGCGCTGGTTTGAGATCAGCATGAAGCGGCGGTTGTCCGGGTCGTAGGCCCACCCGGCCCTGGGTCCCGCGCCATCGCAGTTGGGGATCTTCTCCGGCCCTTTCCGCCAGGCGCCGGTGTTGGGGTCATAGGCCCATGACCAGTAGCAGAACCGGTAGAGGTCCGCAGCCTCGTCGTAGGCCAGGTACTGCCAGTCGGTCGGATGCAGCGCGCCCGGACGGGAGGCGCCGACGCCAGGGTCCTCCAGATCGGTATTCTGCAGGCAGTTCCATCGGCCCGCGGCCAGGTCCAGGGCCCACAGGTCGTTATGCTTGGGATAGCCTCCCCCGCACAGAACCGTCCTCTTACGCTTGGAGTCGTAGGCCAGGGCCGAGGCGCCTACCAACCGGGGCGAAGGGGCCTCGCCGGCGGCGAACTTGAGCTCCTTCCAGGACGCCCTGAATGCGCCGCCCCCCGGCGTCGTTGCGGGCGCCGCGGCCTTGAGCCCTCTGCAGCGCACCTTGAGGATCAGCTTGGGCCGCAGTTGCGCATCGGCGTTATCCGCGACAGCCAGGGCGCTGACATTGATATGCGCGTCGTGTGCCTTGCTCAGGAAGGTGTCCACGCGCCAGCCGAAGTTCCTGCCCTCCTTCAGAGCCGCCTTGAGACTGGCGGTGACGTCGAACTCACACCACCACGAGGTGGAGTTCCATGCATCCAGCATTGTCTTCCCGGCAGACACGGCCGACTCCCCGACGCTGCAGGAGGCCGCTGCATTGTCCTCTACGTCGCCGCCGAAAGCCCCCCACTTGCGGCCTGCGGCCGCCAATCTGGCCGTGACCTCCTTTGCGTTCCAGTCGGAGGTGATCCTGCGCAGTTCGAGGTAGGGAGCGTATGACCTTACCTTGCAGAGCGCCAACCGGGCATCCAGGACCTCGACGTCGTCGGGCAGCGGCCCGCCCTCGCGCCTGGTGATCGCGAAGCGCACCATGGGATACAGGGCCTGGCCGATCATCATCTGTCCATCGCGCATCTGGAACGGAGCTCCGCCTGCGTCTTCATGCGCATATATGACCGCGCAGGAGTTGCCGCTATACGCGTCCACTCCGGCCTCCGGCACCCGCCGGCCCTGCTGGAGAGTGATCTGGCACTCGACCAGCGGCAGCCCCTTGTTGACGGCCTGGTCGACCTGCCCGGCCAGGTCGGCCCGGGCCTTGACCGCCGCCGTCCCGGCGAACTCCTTGAGCAGCCGCGCCCCCGCCGAGGCCGCGCCGGCCCAGTTTCCGCCCTTGAAGGCCTTGTCGAAGTCGGCCAGCAGCCGCTCGGCCTCCACCTCCGCCGCGCCGCGCTCGAGCACGGCCAGGCGGGTCTCGAGGTCGGCCACGTCGAGCCCGCCCCTCCTGGCCGCGGCCAGAAGCTCCTTCGCTCCGGCGGCCCTGCCGGAGGCCAGCAGGTGGCAGGCGGCGCGCCGTGATCCCTCCGCCGAGAGCGTTCCGCCCAAGGCCTTGGCGAGCGTCTCGACCATTCCCTCGGGGCCCAGGTCGGCCAGCTTCATGGTCGTGCCGCCCATGGGCAGCTTGACGTCCAGGCTGTCGGTCCCGGCGTCGAAGCCCTGGATGGAGCCGGACATGCCCAGCGGAGTCTTGATCCACAGCGCCCCCGGCTTCTGCGCGGCCAGGACGGCGCGCAGGTCCGCCAGGAAGGCCTCGGCCCCCGCGGCCAGCGCCGCCGCAGACCTGGCCCGGGCGGCGTATTCGCCGCCGAGCTCACCGGCGGCCGCCTCGCCCAACTTGCGGGCCGCGGCCAGGTTCCCGGCCTTGAGCTGCTTCTCGAAGTCCGCCGAGAAGGCTTCGTACTTCCGGCGGATCTCCCGGGCCGCCTGGTCAGCCGCCTCGACCTTGAGCTTCTCCACCTCGGCCAGGGCCGCGGTCACGGCGCCCTCCTGGCCGGACAGGCCCAGCGTCCGGACGGAGGCAACGGTTTCGGAGGCCTCTCTGAATTTGCCGGCGCCGGCCAGGGCGCGTCCCTTGGCGAAAAGCTCCTGGGCGCGCCGGACGCCGGCGGCCTCGGTCTCGGCCTTGAGCCCGGCCAGGCGCTTCCCGGCATCGTCTCCGAGGTCGCCCGGAAAGGCGGCGATGGCCTCCAGGGCCTTGCCAAAGCGCCCGGCGGCACGATGGAGCTCCACCTGCCTGGTCAGTTCGGCCAGGAGCGCGGCCGTGCGCGCATCGCGACGACGGCGGACCTCCGCGGCGGCCTGCCTGGCCTTCTCCTCGAAAGGCGTGCCCCGCGCGCCCTCGGCGAATCGGCCATAGCGCTCGAGTAGCTCTTCGTGCTTGTCCGGACTCGCGGTCTCGAAGGCCTTGAGCTTTCCGAAGCCTTCCTCCAAAGCCCTGAGCCTCTCGGACGACTGGTCGGCCTCCTGCCGGGCGCGAACCGCGGCCAGGCCGTCCCGGGCCCCGGTCTCGTACTCCGTACCCGCCGCCTTCTCGGCCAGCGCGGAGTACTTCTCGATCAGCGTGGCGTAGGCTTTGGGCTTCTGCTCCTCCAGGGCCTTGACGAAGGCGAGGTCCTCGGCCAGGCGGGCGAGCCTCCGGCGCTCGAGCTCGGCCGGATCGGAGACCGCGGCGGTCCCGCTGCCGGCGCCGGTGCCGGAGGTCCCGGCCTTGCTCTTCTTGTCGGCGTTGACGGCCCAGAGCAGGACGCCGAGTCCGAACGAGATGGTCATGGCCCCCGCCGCGGCCAGGAGCGGCCAGCGGGTCGAGCGCGGGGCCCTGGGCAGCGGCGCAGTGTCGCCGGTCTCGGGCTCGGATTCCCCGGCGGCCGCCACCGGACGCACGGACCGGGTCGAGCGAGTCGAGCGCGTCGACCGGCCGGACCTGGTGGACTGCCCGTCGCGCTTGGCCGCGCGTCGCCGCTCGGCGATGCTCGCGCCCAGTGCGGCGGGGATGCCGCCGCCGACCA